>DASXPN010000118.1:0-18516 GCA_036493595.1 Acidimicrobiales bacterium
GCTTCGTTCGCGCCGTGCGGTTGCCTCCTGCGCAGTGAGGCCCACGTGCTCGTCGACGTGTTGCAGTGTGAACAGCTGCGCCGCGGTGATCGTGTGCCACACGGTCTCGTCCGCAGGCGCTTCTGGCTCTGCCGTCACTGCCTTGGCCGCAGTCATCTGCTCTCCACCCTTCTCGCGCGCTCAGAAGCCAGCGGCGCGTACTCAGAACACGGCGGGGACCTCGCGCACGGGTCGATCGGACTCCGTGTAGCCGTGAGGGGGCTGCCGCTTCGGCAGCTTGATCTCCGATGCGTCCTGCGGCACATACGGCACCTTGCTCAACAGGTGCGTGATGATGTTGAGTCGCCCGCGACGCTTGTCATTGGTGTGCGCGACGTACCACGGCGCCCACGGGGTATCGGTCAGGTCGAACATCTCGTCGCGGGCGCGCGAGTAGTCGTACCAACGGCTGTACGACTTGAGGTCCATGTCGGACAGCTTCCAGATCTTGCGCGGATCCTTGATCCGGCGCTCGAGTCGCCTCGTCTGCTCGTCCTCGCTGACTTCGAGCCAGTACTTGAACAGGAGGATGCCGGACTCGATCATCGCCTTCTCGGCTCCGGGCGCTGACCCGTAGAACCGAGCGAGCTCGTCGTCGGTGCAGAACCCCATGACCCGCTCGACGCCGGCGCGGTTGTACCAACTGCGATCGAAGATCACGACCTCGCCCGCGGCGGGGAAGTGCGAGATGTACCGCTGGAGGTACATCTGCGACCGTTCCCGATCGGTCGGTGACGGCAAGGCCACGACGCGGAACACGCGAGGGCTGACGCGCTCCGTCATGGCCTTGATCGTGCCGCCCTTCCCGGCGGTGTCCCGCCCCTCGAACACGACGCAGATCTTGGTGCCCGTCGCCTTGACCCACTCCTGCATCGAGACGAGCTCACCGTGCAGCCGCCGCAGCTCCTGCTCGTACTCCGCACGCTTCATCGGCCCGGTCGTCGCCGGCCGCTCCCCGTTCGCCGAAGGCCTCTCCTTGTGGTGCTGGCGGTGCTTGTGCTTGGTGTGCGCCGCCACCTATGCCAGCGCCTTCGCCTTTGCTTGCTCGAACTCGGCATCGGTGATCGTGCCCTGCGTTCTCAGGTCGGCCAGCCGCGCGATCTCGTCGGCAGGGCTGTTCCCGTTCGCGGGCACCGCGCTCTGGACGTACTGCTTGAACGCGGCGTCGCGCTCTTGGGCCTGCGCGACCGCGTTCGCCTGCATCTTGTTTCCCCGCGCGATGAGGTACACGAAGACGCCGAGATACGGGAGAACGATGACGAAGATCGTCCACAACGCCTTTGCGACCCCGGAGAGATCGCGACTTCGAAAGATGTCACCGAACACCACGATCAACAGCCACAGCCAGATGAACCACAAGAAGAACCACAACATCGACCAGAACACCTGGCCCGTTCCGAACTCTGCAACGAACATTCGCCACCTCCATCGAAGCCATCCCGACCGTGGTGGCTGGCGGGGTGGTGCCGCATCACCCGGTCGCGGGTGGAACATTTCCCCGCCGGAACCGGTGCGAATGTCGCGCACGCTGCGTGAGACGGAAATAGAGTGCATTGCGCGACACGAAGGCGGACCGCGTATGGGCTCCCTCGACGGAGCTGGCGATCAGATCCCACTGAGCTCAGGGTCGCTGGGGGGGAACACGCCCGAACGCGCTCTTGCACACCATGTTCATCGCCCACGTCTGCTTCATGCGCTACAAGGCGCTACAAAGGCACCACTTACCGTGGTAGTGGCGCCCGCCGGCACCGGAAAGACGTCTCTCCTGTCCGACTGGTCCGAAGAAACGTCGACGCCGACCGCGTGGCTGTCGGTCAACAGCGGAGCGCGCGGGAAGGAGTTCTGGCGCGGTGTCGGATCGGCGCTCGGCGAGGTGTGTCCCGGATGCGGTGACCGCGCGTCCGCCACGCTCGAGCATTCGACATCGCTGCAGGATCCGATCACCCAGTTGCTCGACGATCTTCATTCTGCGGACAACAGCTCGTCGGTACTCCTCGTGGACGATGTCCATCTCGTCGACGGCGCGGTGGAGATCACCGATTCGATCGAGCGCTTCGTGCAGCACCTGCCGCAGTGGCTTCACGTGGTGCTGGCTTCGAGGACCGAGCCGAGGTTGCCGCTCGACCGCCTGCGGGCGCGCGGGCTGGTCGTCGAGGTCCGCTTCCGCGAGTTGCAGTTCTCCGCACAGGAAGCGACCGAGCTGCTGCGACTCGAGCACCTGCCGTTGTCCGAGCCCCAGGTCGCGTCGGTGATCGAGCGAGCCGATGGCTGGGCGGCTGCGCTGGAGTTGGCGGTTCCTGCCGCGCGGTCGACGGAGGCCCAGGCCGGACTCGAGGACTTCGATGCGGCGTACGAGCGGCTCCTGCGCGACTACGTGATGCGCGAGGTCCTTGGCTCGGAGTCACCGAGCAATCTCGAGGTGCTCGCCGATCTCTCGGTGGTCCACCGCATCAGCGCCAGTCTTGCGGAAGCGCTCGTCGATCTGCCTCACGCCGCCGCCTGGCTCGAAGCTGCGGAAGCCCGCAGCATCGTGGCGCCGGTGGCCACGCCGGGTTGGTACGGGATGCACTCGCTCGTACGAACGGTCATGCAGGGCGTGCTCGCGACTCGCTTCCCGGATCGCGTCGAGTCATTGCATCGACGGGCGGCGGACTGGTACGAGCGCGCTGACGAGGTGCCCGCCGCGCTCGAGCACCTGCTGCTCGCTGACCGACCACGTCGAGCACTGCGACTCCTCGCAGCCAGGCACGCCGAGCTGTACGACGGGGGCAACGAGGAGGCGATTCGAAAGACGATCTCCGCCATCCCCGCCGGGGTGGCGATGGGCGACGTCGATGCCATCATCGAGCTCGCGTGGTGCCGGCTACTCGCGGGGCGGCACGAGTTCTCGGAGATCGTCAACCATCTCGAGTGGCGAGCGGAGCAGACGAAGCTCCAAGAGCCGGCGCGATCACGGGTCCTGATGCTCCGCGCGTTCGACGCGACGATCCATGGCGACTGGGCAACAGGTGCCACGCGGGCTCGGGCGGCGCAAGACCCGCTTGGTGAGCATTCGTGGCGCGATCCGCTCGTTCGGTTCAGCTGGAACATCATCGCTCGCGACGTCGCGCTCGGAGAACGCTGGGACCAGACCGCGGGCGAGGTGCGCGAGCTCGAGGCGGCGTTGGCACGCGATCCCGAGCGCAGGCTGGCGTTCGAAGGCACGAGAGCCATCGGCGAGGCGCTGGCCGGACGCCCGATCGACGCGCTGCGGGTGATCGGCGGTATACGGAAGACCGAAAAGATCGCCAACATGACGATCCTCTCCGTCGAGTTGGCGATGGCGGAGGCACTCGCGCATCGAGAGATCGGTGAGCGCCAGCAGGCTCACGAGGAGTTGCGCGTGCTCTTCGACGGTTTCACCGAGCCGATGCTCTACGCCAAGGTCGCCGCCGGCCTCGAGCTCGCGCAGTTGCATTTGGACGACGGTGATCCCGATGGTGCGGCCGCCGCGTTCGATGCCGTCAACGACCTGACGGTGAGCGAAGGGTTCGGTACGGGCCTGCGCAACTGGCAGGCCCGCGTCGGCACGGTCGTCAACCTCGCGTGCCGTCGAGCCGACGAGGCGCGCCGCTGGGCGACCGAGGTCGACGACCCGTTCTGGTCGGGCGTCTGTATGGCACGAGTGCACCTGGCCGAGCACGATCTCGCGGCAGCACACGCGGCGCTCGCCACCGCAGTGCCGCGGTGTCCACATCACACGGTCGTCGTGAATCTCCTGCAGGCGCGCGTGGCGGACTCCGCCGCCGAAGCGCAACAACATGCAATCGCGGCGTTGGAGTGCGCGGTCCGTAACAGCATGTTGCAGACCGTGGCTTCCGAAGGCCCCGACGTGATCGCCATGCTCGAGCCCGTTGCGTGGGACGTGCCGAAGCTCTGGATGGATCGGCTGCGGCGCGCCGCCGGCCGGTCGGGCATCCCGGTGCACGCGTCCCGCCTCCTCGACACCTTGACCGACCGCGAGCGCGATGTGCTGCGGTTCCTACCCAGCCGCCTCACGGTTCGCGAGATCGCGAGCGAGCTGTACATCTCGGTGAACACGCTGAAGTTCCATCTGCGAGTGATCTACCGGAAGCTGAATGTGCGGTCGCGTGCAGAAGCGGTGGAGATCGTCCGCGACATGCTCAACCGGTAGAGCCGGCGTCGCCGACGATCTTCGCCTTCTGTCGCGAGAACTCGTCGTCCGACAACACACCGGCGCGCCGCAGCTCTGCGAGCGCCTTCAGTTGCTCGACGGGGTCGATGAGCATCTCACCCCACCCGCACGCGACCTCCCGGTGACCGAACGGAGGACGAGCCAGCAGATCTTCTGCGTCCTCGAACAGCGCAGCCCCGACCCGTTGTGCTGGCACGAACTCACCGGCCTCGATCCGGCCTCCGGCCTCCCGTGCGGCCGAGGACAGCGGCTGGGCCCATCGATCCTCGGTGACCACCATGATCCCGGCGGAGCTCGGAGGCACGGAGAACGACGCCAGCTCGAGGTCGTGATCGGTCAGCAGCCCATTCGCCTCGCAGTGGATCTGAGCGGCATCGGCGAGCTCGTCCATCTCCTCGGAGGCCACGACGGTCACCGCCCCGAGGTCGTCCTTCACCAGCACGACGAGGTCGAGGATGCGGACGGTCTCGGCGCCCACGAGGCGGGCGAGTGCAGTCAGGAGCTGCGCGACGGCGGCGCGGTCCGGTACCGCGACGATCAGGTACTGGATCAGATCCGGGGCGAACCCGCTGAGATCGCTCCGCTGGCTTCGTGCCTCATCCAAGGTCAATCCGACTCCTGTGGAAAGGCGCTGTAGATCGGTCAACACTGCGCGGTGGGTGAACAGCTGCACATCACCCGGTGACGGGTGGTCTGAAGAACCACCCGTGTTCGGGTGGTTCGAGTCCACCCGTCGCGTTTCTACGTTCCGGACGTGTTCAACCTCCGGAATCGCAGCTTTCTGAAGGAGATCGACTTCGAGCCGGGCGAGCTCTTGCATCTCCTTCGACTCTCCGAGGCACTCAAGACCGCGAAGTACGCCGGGACCGAAGCGAAGCATCTCGAAGGCAAGGAGATCGCACTCATCTTCGAGAAGACGTCGACCCGTACACGGTCAGCGTTCGAGGTCGGTGCCTTCGACGAGGGCGGGCACGTCACGTACCTCGATCCCTCCGGTTCGCAACTCGGGCACAAGGAGTCGGTGGCGGACACCGCTCGGGTGCTCGGCCGCATGTACGACGCGATCGAGTTCCGCGGCAACCGCCAGGACGACGTCGAAGTGCTGGCCCGCTATGCGGGCGTGCCCGTGTACAACGGCCTGACCGACGAGTGGCACCCGACCCAGATGCTGGCGGACTTCCTCACGATGCACGAAGCCTGCGGCAAACCGTACGACGAGTTGACGTACGCGTTCGTCGGCGACTGCCGCTTCAACATGGGACGGTCATTGCTCGTGATGGGCGCGCTGATGGGTGCCGACGTGCGGCTCGGCGGTCCGAATGAGTTGCACCCGCCGGAGGACGTGGTGAAGGTGGCGGAGGACATTGCCAACCGCACCGGTGCGAACATCACGATCACCGACGATGCCGCGCACGCCGTCGATGGTGCCGACTTCGTGCACACCGACGTCTGGGTGTCGATGGGTGAGCCGAAGGATGTCTGGACCGAGCGGGTGCAGCTGCTCAAGCCGTACCAGGTGAACCGCGCGCTCCTCGATGCCAGCGGCAACCGCAAGGTCAAATTCATGCACTGCCTGCCCGCGTTCCACGACCCGAACACGACGGTGGGCCGGGAGATGATGGAACACACCGGCATGCGTGAGGGCTTGGAAGTGACTGGCGAGGTCTTCGAGTCGCCGGCCAGCATCGTGTTCGACCAAGCCGAGAACCGGCTGCACACCATCAAGGCGCTCCTCGTCGCAACCCTCGGAAGTTGAGGCCGTCTGCGTGCGCGTCCTGATCGCCCTCGGAGGGAACGCGTTGTTGCGGCGGGGCGAGCCGATGACCGCGGAGGCCCAGCGGACGAACGTGCAGACCGCGGCGCGATCGCTGGCGCCGCTGGCGTCCCAGCATCAGCTCGTGGTCACGCACGGCAACGGCCCCCAGGTCGGACTCCTCGCGTTGCAAGCGGCGGCATACAAGGACGTCGAGGCGTACCCGCTCGACGTGCTCGATGCGCAGACCGAAGGAATGATCGGCTACCTGATCGAGCAAGAGCTCGGCAACCTGCTGCCCGCCGACGTGCCCTTCGCCACGGTCCTCACGATGATCGAGGTCGACGCCGACGATCCGGCCTTCGACGACCCGACGAAGTTCGTCGGCCCGATCTACGAGGACGACGCCGCGTCCGCACTCGCGGCGGCGAAGGGTTGGGTGTTCAAGCGCGACGGCGACCACCTTCGCCGTGTCGTTCCTTCGCCGGCGCCCAAACGGATCTTCGAGATCCGGCCGATTCGATGGCTGCTCGAGCACGGCACCATCGTCATCTGCGCGGGTGGCGGCGGGATCCCGACGACTTGGGTACCCGGCGCGGATCGCACACTCGGTGGCGTCGAAGCGGTGATCGACAAGGATTTCGCCAGCGAGCTCTTGGCGCGCGACATCGAGGCTGATCTGTTCGTGATGGCGACCGATGTCGACGGCGTCTACGACAACTGGGGGACCGACGACCAGCGGCGGCTGGATCATGTGACGCCGGCCGAGTTGCGAGAGCGCCCCTTTGCGGGCGGCTCGATGGGTCCGAAAGTCGACGCCGCCATCCAGTTCGTGGAGCGAACGGGACGGCGAGCTGCGATCGGATCGCTCCGCGACATCGAACAGATCGTCGAGGGCACCGCGGGCACCTCGGTCGTGCCCGCGGCCGTGAAGGTCGGATGAAGGGAAGGGTCGATGCCTGAGATCGGTGCGTATTCGGAGGTCGGCAAGCTTCGCAAGGTCATCGTGCACCGGCCGGACTTGAGCCTCAAGCGGCTGACGCCGACGAACCATGACGAGCTGTTGTTCGACGACGTGTTGTGGGTCGAGCGAGCGCAGTACGAACACGACCGCTTCGTGGCGAAGATGCGTGAGCGCGGCGTCGAGGTGTTCCTGCTCCAGGAGCTGCTCGCGGAAGCGCTCATCGCCGACGACCAAGCGCGCTTGCGGCTCATCGAGCTGGTGGCGTCGGAGCACACGGTCGGGTGGGCGCTGGTCGACGAGATCCGCCAGCTGCTCTCGGACTTCAAGCCCGACAAGCTCGCCGAACATCTCATCGGCGGCCTGACGATCGCCGAGTCCGGACTCGACCTCGCCGTCGCGTCGAAGGTGTCGCTCATCGGTGCCGCCGGTGTCGACGACACCAGTGCGTTCGTGTTGCCCCCGTTGCCGAACACGCTGTTCACGCGTGACTCGTCGTGCTGGATCTACGGCGGCGTCACCGTCAACCCGATGTTCTGGCCGGCACGCCGGCGGGAGGCGTACAACGTTGCCGCCGTCTACCGCGCCCACCCGATGTTCGCGAGTGCGGACTTCGAGTTCTGGTATCCGCACGAAGGCCCTGACGGTGCGTTCGACGTGCAGGACTTCGGCATGGCCTCGCTCGAAGGCGGCGACGTCATGCCGATCGGCAACGGTGCCGTGCTGATCGGCATGAGCGAGCGTTCCTCAGGTCGGATGATCGAGCAGGTGGCCAACTCGCTCTTCGCCAAGGGCGCCGCCGACCGCGTGATCGCGTGCTTGATGTCGAAGGACCGGGCCCACATGCACCTCGACACGGTGTTCACGCTGCTCGACCGCGACAAGGCCACCGCGTACCGACAGGTCGTCGACGGAGCGGGCGCGATCAGCCTTCGTCCCGGAGCGAAGCCCGGGGACTTCCATGTCACCGTCGAGCCGGACTTCGTGAGCGCGGTGGCCGACGCGCTCGGCGTGAAGAAGCTGCAGATCGTCGCGACCGGAGGCGACGAGTACCAGCAGGAGCGTGAGCAATGGGACGACGGCAACAACGTCGTCGCGCTCGAGCCCGGTGTGGTCGTCGCGTACGAACGCAACACGTACACGATCGCCAAGATGCGCGAGGCGGGTGTCGAGGTCGTCGAGATCGAGGGCTTCGAGCTCGGCAAAGGCCGCGGCGGCGGCCACTGCATGACGTGCCCTGTCCTGCGTGATCCGATCTAGCGCGTAGGGATTGCGAGACTGATGACGAACACCGCGGATCGGCCCGTGCAAGTAGCGGCCACGCCGACCGAGCCCCCGAGCGGGCTCGGCGAGGTCGGCGAGCGAGGCGACGACGGCGGTCGCTTCAGCCCGATCCAAGCGATCGCGCTGATCATGGGCAGCATCATCGGCGTCGGCATCTTCAACCTGCCGACGTCGCTCGCCGGTTACGGCCCGATCACGCTCGTCTCGATGGGCCTGACGACCATCGGCGCGCTCGTCCTCGCGCTGCTGTTCGCGGCGCTGTCCCGCCGGCTACCGGCGGATGGGGGACCGTACGCGTACTCGCGGGTTGCGTTCGGTAATCGCATCGGTTTCGTGAACGCGTGGTCGTACTGGATCACTGCTTGGGCCGGCAACGCCGCGATCGCGGTCGGTTGGGTGCTCTACGTCGAGCAGTTCGTGAACAAGGGCCACAATCGGCTCGGTTCGATCCTGCTCGTGCTCGTGGGTCTCTGGATACCGGCGGTGATCAACCTGTCAGGCGTGAAGAACATGGGCGCGGTGCAGGTCGGGACCACGATCCTGAAGTTCGCCGCACTCGCGTTCATGTCCACCGTCGGGCTCTTCTACATCGATCACGCCAACTACAGCCCGTGGAACGTCAGTGGTGAAGGTGCGATCGCCGCCATCGGAGGTGGTATGGCCATCGCCCTCTTCAGCTACCTCGGCGTGGAGACCGCTGCGGTGGCGGCGGCCAAGGTGCGTGATCCGGACCGCAACATCCCGCGGGCGACGATCTTCGGCACACTGGCCACGGCGGTCGTGTACATGCTCTCGCTGATCGCGGTGTTCGGCATCCTCCCGACGACCCATCTCGCCACCGCGACGGCGCCGTTCTCCGACGCCGCGAACGCGATGTTCGGTGGCACCTGGCCCGGCAACGTGATGGCGATTGCCGTGATCATCTCGGGGTTCGGCGCGCTGAACGGATGGACGATGATCTGTGCCGAGATGCCGCTGGCCGCCGCCAAGGACGGACTGTTCCCGGCACGCTTCAAGCGCATCTCCCCCAAAGGTGTCCCTGCCTTCGGGATCATCGCGTCGACGGTGCTGGCATCGATCGCCATGATCGTGAACTACTTGGGCTCGAGTGGCTCGACGGTGTTCACGACCCTCGTGTTGATGACCGGGATCACTGCCGCCATCCCGTACGGCTTCTCCGCGCTCGCGCAGATGAAGTGGCGTTGGATCGACCACCGCACGCTCGAGACACCTCGGTTCATCCGCGACACCGTCGTCGCCGGCATCTCGCTCGCGTTCTCGATCCTGTTCATCGTGTACTCGCGAAACACCGGCAACAGCTTCTGGGTCTACTGGGCGCCGTTCTTCATGGCGGGCGGTGCCCTGCTGCTCGGCATTCCCGTGTACCTGTCGCGGCGCGGACAGATGGCCGAGCCCGAGCCGGTACCTGCGTACCGATGACTGTGTCGAGAACCACCCGATGCCGGGTGGCTTCCGCCCACCCGCATCCGCCGTACCGTCGACCGCAGCCGGACGGTTCGCGGCGCGGTGCTTGTGCAAGGAGGAACCATGGCTACCACCGGGTTTGATCAGAGCGCGGTGCCCCGGGGCACCGACTCGAGCATCTTCGTGGGGGAGGACGAGGCGGGCTACGGCTGGTTGTTCTTCGCCGGCACCGTGCTCGGTCTCGCCGGCGTGATGCGAATCGTCGACGCGCTGTGGGCGTTCCACTACAAGGGTGCGCTGCCCGACAACCTGAAGGACGGCGTACTCGGTTCGGACCTCAAGACCTACGGGTGGGTGTGGCTCGGCATCGGCATCCTGCTGATCGCCTCGAGCGTGCTCGTCCTTGCGCATTCGCAGTTCGCGCGCATCGTCGGGCTCGTCGCGGTACTGCTCATGACCGTCAGCGCGATGGCGTGGATGCCGTACTACCCGATCTGGGCGCTGACGTACGTGGCCGTCGGGATGATTGCCATCTATGCACTCGCCGCGCATGGCGGGCGCATCGCGAGCTGAGCTGGCTTCGGTCAGGAAAGGGGATCCAATGTCGAGTGACGCGGAGTCAATGGGACCGATCAGCTATCTGATCGCGGAGTTTCCCGGCAACAAGATGACGGGCGAAGGTTTCCCGGCGCTCATCGATCTCGTCGATCGAGGTGTCGTGCGTATCCTCGACCTCACCTTCGTGACCCGCGACGACGACGGCACGCTGCGCGCGCTGGCGCTGTCCGATCTCGACAACGACGGCGAGCTCGATCTGACCGTGTTCGAGGGCGCGGCGTCCGGCCTGCTCGATGACAGCGATCTGGCGGACGCCGCCTCGGTGATCGAGCCGGGTTCGTCGGCCGGCATCTTGATCTTCGAGAACTGCTGGGCGGCGCAATTCACCGATGCCCTGCGGCGCGGTGGGGGCGAGCTCGTGGCCGCGGGTTACATCCCTCAGGACGCCCTCTTGGCCTCCCTCGACGCCACTGACAGCTGACGAGTCGAGCAGCAGAACGCAAACCAGGAGGGATCATCGATGCCAGGACTACTTCGAGGAGTCGCGAGGACAGCGGCCATCGCAGGCACGGCAACTGCAGTGTCGAACCGTGTGTCGCGCCGTCAAGCGAATCGCTGGGCCGGCCAGTCCGACCAGCAGTCCGCGCAAGAGCAGTACTACGAGCCGGCGCCCGCCCCGCCACCTCCGCCCGCAGAGCCCGACCCCATGACGCGGCTGAAGGAGCTGGCGGAGCTCAGGGATCAGGGGATCCTGACCGAGGAGGAGTTCAGCGCGCAGAAGGCCAAAATCCTCGCCCTCTGAGGCCGAGGTGCGATGACCGACGCGCGATGACTGACGTCCCGGCCTCGGAAACCGAGCCTGCGGCGACGCGGGCAACGTCGCTGAACGTCCGCCAGGCGGCCTTCATCGGTGTCGGTGCCATGGTCGGCGCCGGCATCTTCTCGCTGCTCGGCGCGGCCGGTGAGGTGGCCGGTGCCGCGGTCTGGCTGTCGTTCGCCATCGCAGGAGCGATCGCGCTGCTGCAGGGCTATTCGTTCGCGAAGTTCGGCGCCCGCTTCCCGTCGGCGGCCGGACTGCTCGAGTACGTCGTGCGCGGCTACGGCGACGGCCACGTTGCCGGCATCCTCGCGTGGCTGATACTGGCGGCGAACGCCATCGTCACCGGCATGGTCGCGGTGTCGTTCGGAAGTTACGCCAGTGGCGCGTTCGCCGACGGCGGGACTGCGTCGATCAAGTTCTTCGCCGTCGTACTCATCGTCGCCATGACCGGTTTGAACATCGTCGGCTCGCAAGCGGTGGCGCGCGCGCAGTCGGTCGTCGTCGTGGTCGTGTTGACGATGCTCACGATCTTCGCGGTGTCGACACTCGCGAACATCGATCCGCACCTGCTCGCGTTCTCGGGCTACCCATCGGTGCGCGACATCGTGTCGAGCGTGGCGCTGACCTTCTTCGCGTTCCTCGGGTTCGGCGTCGTGACGTTCACGGCGAAGGACCTCTCCAACCCACGGAAGCAACTGCCGCGCGCGATGTATCTGGCGCTCGGCATCGCGACGGTCATCTACATCGCGATCGCGATAGGGGTCTTCGGCACGTTGACGGTCGACAAGGTGATCGCCTCGGGCGGCACCGCCTTGGCCGTCGCGGCGGAGCCGACGCTCGGATCGTTCGGCTACTGGATGATGAGCGTCACCGCACTGTTCTCGACGGCCGGCGCGACGAACGCAGGTCTCTATCCCGCGAGCGGATTGTGTGAGCAGATGGCGACGATCGAGCAGTTCCCCCCTCTGCTCGGTCGTCGGTTCGGCGGCCGGGCACCAGCAGGGTTGCTGCTCACGGGTGCCGTCGCGATCGTCCTTGCCGCCGGCTTCGATCTCAGCTCGATCGCGTCGATTGGCAGCGCCATCGCCTTGATCGTGTTCAGCCTTGTCAGCGCGGGACACTTCCGGGTTCGTCACGAGACGGGCGCGAATCCGCTCGTGCTGGGCATTGCCGTCACTTCGACCGCGGTCGTGCTGTTGACCTTCGCCTTTACGACGTTGGTCGACGAGCCCGCGACCGCACTGGCCTTGGGAGTCATCTTGGCGATGAGCGTCGGTCTCGACATGGCGTGGAAGCGACGCCGGTATCACCAGCATTCACTCCAACTGAGCGCGGAGCCGGCCTCGTGAAACTGACGAACTTGCGCCGCTTGCTCGCGGCGATCTGGAGCGACCCCCAGGGCCGCAAGTGGCTCCTGTGGTCGCAAGGGGCCCTGCTCGGCCAGGTTTTCTTCGACCTGCTGATCCCGCAGGCGATTCGGGGAATCGTCAACAACGGCATCATCGGCGGGAACTTCGACTGGGTCATCCGCGGGTCGCTGTACATGGCCGTGTTCGCCATCGCCAGCATGCTGTTCGCGACGGCCAATGCCTATTTCGCCGCTCGTGTCGGTGAGGCGGCCGGCCATCGCCTACGCGTCGCGCAGTACCGCCACCTTCTGAGTCTGTCGTGGGGCAACGTCGACCGGTTGGAAACGAGCGATCTTCTCGTCCGCCTCACCGCTGACGTCAACCAAGTCCGAACGGTCACGATGAACAGCGTCACTACGTTGCTGCGCGCACCGCTCATGATCATTGGCGCGTTCTTCATCCTGCTCGCCATCGACGCACGGCTCGCGCTGGTGATGGCCGTGTTCTTACCCGTCGTCATCGGCGTGCTGTGGTTCTACCAACGCAAGGGCGCACCGCTGTATCGCGCGGTGCTGGCGCGGTTCGACAACTTGAACCAGGTGTTGCAGGAGAACATGGCCGGTGTCCGCGTGGTGAAGGCCTTCGTTCGCCAGGACTACGAGAACGACCGCTTCGACGGCGAGAACAACATCCTCCAGGATGCAGCCACTGCCGCGCAGCGCGGCGCGGCGTTGTTGAATCCGGCGCTACTGCTGATCGTGAACCTCGGGCTGGCCGGCGCGCTGTGGGTCGGTGGTGGGCTCGTGATCGACGGGGACATCGAGTTGGGCGCGGTCTTCGTGCTGCTGAACTACCTCGTGGCGGTGATGATCCCGCTCGTGCTGCTGTCAGTGCTGCTGCCGCAGATCGCCTCGGCGGATTCCTCCGTGGGACGGATCCTCGAGGTCTTGAACGAGGTTCCCGACGTGCCGGACAAACCCGATGCCGCGACGTTGTTCGACGCCGCCGGCGGTGAGGTGCGCGGCCGCGTCGTTTTCGAGAACGTCACGTTCGGCTACCTCGGACCGGATGGCGAGCCGAACCCGAACCCCGTGCTCCACGGCATCGATCTGGTTGCGGAGCCCGGCCAAGTGATCGCGATCCTCGGAGCGACCGGTTCCGGCAAGTCGACGCTCGTCAACCTGCTGATCCGCGCGTACGACGTCACCGCAGGTCGCGTGACCATCGACGGTGTCGACGTACGTGATGTGACGCGGTCCTCGTTGCTCGAGGTCGTGACGCCCGTCCTCCAGCAGCCGAGCCTGTTCAGCGGGACACTCGAGCAGAACATCGGATTCGGCGTCACCGACGATCCCCGTCACGTCGACGTCGTCACCGCGGCGAAGGCGGCCGAGGCGGCGCCGTTCGTCGAGGATCGGCCGGACGGGTACCGCGGCGAGGTGAAGCGGCGGGGCGCGAATTTCTCGGGCGGGCAGCGTCAACGGCTCGCGATCGCCCGAGCACTCGTGCGGCGCCCGAGGATCCTCATTCTCGACGACACCACGAGCGCCCTCGACGTCGCCACCGAAGCACGGGTGCAGGATGCAATCCGCGAGCTCATGGGCGACAGCACCATCTTCCTCGTCGCGCAGCGCATCAGCGCGGTGTTGACCGCCGACGTGATCATCGTGCTCGAGGAAGGCCGCATCGTCGCCAAGGGCCCGCATCGAGAGTTGCTCCACACGAGCGAGCAGTACCGCTCGATCTACGAGTCGCAGCTGGGGGCGGTGCCGGAGCATGTCTGACGAAGTCCTCTCCTCCGCGGCGACGCCGACTCCGCCGAAGTCACTACCTCGGATGCTGTCGTACGTGTGGCGGTCGCCCGGGCGAATCACCGCGGTGGTCGTCTTCAGCTTCGTGGGCACGCTGCTCGCGATCCTCCCGGCGGTGCTCGTCGGCTCGATCATCAACGGGCCCATCACCGACGGCGACAAATCCGCGCTCGCCGTCGATCTGGTCGTGCTGCTCGTCGTCGCGGTCGGCGGATTCTTCGCGATGTGGTTCGGCGGCCGCCTGCTCGCAGTGGCCGCGCAGAACGCGATGTACGAACTTCGCCGTGAGGTGTTCGAGCACACGCAGAAGCTCTCGTTGCGCTTCTTCGACCGCCAGCCGATCGGCGACCTGATGAGTCGGGTCACCAACGACCTCGACTCGGTGAACCAGTTCTTCGACAAGGGTTTGTACACGGCGATCAACTCAGTGTTCACACTGCTCAGCACGACGGTGCTGATGTTCATCGTGAGCTGGCAGCTCTCCCTCGCCGTCGTTCTCATCGCGCCGGTGATCCTCCTCATGATGAGCATCACGTCGAAGCGATCCGGGCCGGCGTTCGCCGTCTTGCAAGAACGGACGGGCGCGCTGAACGGGGCGGCGGAAGAGCTCATCACGGGCGACCGGACCATCAAGGCCTACAGAGGCGAGGAAGTCGCCCTTGCGAAGCTCGAGCAACTGAGCGACGAGGCACGCGAAGCCGGGCAGCATGCGAACTTCGTCGCGCTCACCGCGAGCCCCTTGTCGGCGATGCTGTCGAATCTCGACATCACACTCGTCGCGCTCGCCGGCGGCTACCTCTCGCTGCAGGGCACCGTCGACGTGGGAACGGTGGCGTCGTTCTTCATCTTCGCCCGTACGTTCAGCCGGCCGCTCAACCAGTTCGCGCAGATACTGAACATGGCCCTGCTGGCGCGCGCCGGCGGGTCTCGCGTGTTCGAGATCCTCGACGAGCAACCCGAGATCGTCGACCGGCCGGATGCCACGAAGGTGACCGACATCAAAGGTCACGTCGCGATGGATCACGTCGACTTCTCGTACGTACCAGGGGTGCGGATCCTGACTGACGTCACGCTCACGGCCCAACCGGGCCAGAAGATCGGTCTCGTCGGTCCGACGGGCGCCGGTAAGAGCACGATCATCAACGTCATCACGCGCTACTACGACGTCGAGGCCGGCGACATCAGAGTCGACGACGCGAGCATCTACGACGTCACGCAGGAGACCTTGCGCGAGCGAGTGGGCATGGTGCTCCAGGAGCCCTACCTCTTCTCCGACACCGTCATGGCGAACATCCGGTACGCGCGCTTGGACGCCTCGGACGAGGAGTGCATCGCCGCGGCGAAGGCGGCGAGCGCGGACTCATTCATCGCGACGCTTCCGCATGGCTACGACACCGTGCTCGCAGGCGGCGGGTCGAACCTCAGTCAGGGGCAGCGCCAGCTCGTCACCATCGCTCGCATCATCCTTGCCGACCGACCGGTGCTGATCCTCGACGAGGCGACGTCCAGCGTGGACACCCGCACCGAGAAGAAGCTCCAAGAAGCGCTGACCAAGATGATGCGCGGGCGCACCAGCTTCGTCATCGCGCACCGGCTCTCGACGATTCGCGACGCCGACGTCATCGTCGCCATCTCCGATGGCCGAGTGGTCGACGTCGGCAGTCACGACGAGCTCATGGCCGCGAAGGGCTTCTATCACGACCTCTACATGAGCCAGTTCCGCGGCGATGCGTCGCCGCTCGTATCAGCCTGAGCTTGACGGATCGCGTCCGGTCCGAAGCGATGTCTACAGTCCGGTGATGGACGGTTTCGCCGCGGAGCGGGTCGCGCTGAGGGAGCAGCAGTCCGAGCTGTCGATGCTGCTCGGGCCGCTCGACGAGGAGAGCTGGCACCGCCCCACCCGCTGTGCGGGCTGGGACGTCGCGGACGTCGTGTTGCATCTCGCGCAGACCAACGAGATGGCGATCGGCAGCGCGCAGGGTCGGTTCGGCCAGGTGCTCGACGAGCTCACCGAGGGACTCGGTCCGGCGGGGGACGTCGACGACGGCGCAGAGCTGATGGTTCGTCACCAACGCGGCGGACCAACGGGAGAGCTGCGCGATCGGTGGCAGCGGGCGGCCGACGCACTGCACTCGTCGTTGGCCGAGGCGGATCCGCATGAACGGGTCGACTGGGTCGCCGGGCAACTCTCGGTCCGCACGCTGACGACGACGCGGCTCGCGGAGACGTGGATCCACACCGGTGACGTCGCGGAAGCGCTCGGCGTCGATCTCGTGCCGGCCGAACGGTTGCGCCACATCGCCCGCCTCGCCTGGCGGACGCTGCCCTACGCGTTCGCCCGCGCCGGACGCGAGCTGAAGGGACCGGTGCGCTTCGAGTTGCGCGGACCCTCAGGCGACCCGTGGGACTTCGTGCCCGACGGCGATCCCGTCACCACCATCAAGGGTGACGGCGTCGAGCTCTGCATGGTCGCCGCCCGCCGCGTCGAGCCCGAGGCGACGACCCTTGCCGGCGACGGACCGGACGCCACCGCCGTGCTCGAGCTCGTGCGTACCTACGCCTGATCGCCTGCCACTACGATCGCCGGTCGAACCCGAGGGGAACTGCGCTTTGGACAATGTGATGCAGCGGACCGCGGCCAAGCGAGTCGTGGCCATTGCCGGTGCGGCCGCCGTGGCGATCGTGCTGCTTGCCGTCACCCACACATCGCGAGCGGCGGCCGAGGTGCAGGCCCTGACGCAGACCACCAAGCGGAGCACGGCCAAGACGACCGCCACCTCGGCGACGTCGACCACTCCGAGCACCGATCTCACCATCACGACCCCGATCGCCCCCGGGCAGACCGCGCCCAACGGCGGCCCGCTGCTGGTACCAGGTGCAAGTGATGCGCCCGCGAGCGGGGGCAACGACGTCAAGAACAGCGACAACACCGGCACTGTCGTCGCACTCGTGATCACCGGCCTGCTCGTCGTGGCGTTGCTGATCGCGCTGCTGACGTATTGGTTCTGGCGAAACACGCGCCCGCCGCGGCCCCCGAACGGGCCCGAGCCCGAGCCCGAGACGCAGCCGAAGCCGAAGTTGAGGCGCAAGAACGCCGAGACGGGTGATGAGTCGGAGGTCACCGGGACCCGACTGGGTTCCTCCAAGTCCGACGAGCCTGCAGGAGCGAATTGAGATGGCCGACGACCTCGATGTCGACGCGATGATCCAGCGTTTCCACGATCGTGCGGTCGCCGTGCGCAACCGCCCGCTGCCACCGATCGCGGGGGAGGAGCGCGTTGCGTTCATCCGCCAAGCGCAACTCGACTTCCAGGACTTCGCGATGATCGCCGACGCGAAGAGCTCAATCGCGGGCGGTGTGCTCACGCTCACGATCGACCTGCGACCGTCGCCCGCGGGCTGACACCAAGAGCCGCGCGAACGTATGCCGATGGGAGACGACCGGTTGGCGCGCGCCCTCGACGCGATCGACCGCGCCAACGCGGATGACCCCGAGACGATCGTGGTACGGGGCGAACGCCGTGCGAAGGAACAGGCACACGCGGTGCTGATGACCGAGTGGGTGCAACGACTCGATCCGTCGGCGGACGACGCGCAGTTGCTCGCGGCACGGGCCCATCACCTGCGCCGCTGGTCGATCCCGCGCGCCACCTTTCCCGACGGGCGGGCAGGCTACCTGCGTTGGCGCACCACCCTCAATCGCCAGCACGCGACCGAGGTCGCCGCCATCCTCACCGAGGTCGGTTACTCGAAGGAGACGGTTGATCGCGTGCAGCGGATCATCCGCAAGGAGGGTCTGAAGACGGATCCCGCGGTGCAGACCCACGAGGACGCGCTGTGCCTGGTGTTCCTCGAAACGCAACTCGACGAGCTGGCGGATCGGTTGGGCGACGACAAGTCGGTCGACGTGATCGCGAAGACCCTGCAGAAGATGAGCGCGAAGGGCATCGACACGGCGCTCGGTCTTGCGCTCGACCAACGAGCGCGTGACCTCGTCGAACGTGCGATCCGGGTGACGCAAAAGCCGTAATGTCAGCGGACTGAGGAGGCTTGCACCATGAGCGACCAGTCCGGCGAGGAGACACAGCCTGCGACAGCGTGGCCGACCGAGCCCGGC
The DNA here is from genome assembly GCA_036493595.1 of Acidimicrobiales bacterium. Classification (GTDB taxonomy): domain Bacteria; phylum Actinomycetota; class Acidimicrobiia; order Acidimicrobiales; family JACDCH01; genus DATAES01. Next base: position 18,313 of record DASXPN010000118.1, read on the forward strand.
GGCGCGGTTCCGCCGCCTCCTCCTCCTCCACCTCCGCCGCCGCCGCCACCACCGCCGCCCGCCCCGCCCGCACCGCCGGCGGCGCCGCCGCCGCCCCCTCCCACTCCACCGCCGCCACCGCCCCCCGCTCCACCGGCCCCCGTCCCGTCGCCACCCCCGGCCGCGCCTCCGCCGCCGCCGCCACCACCTCCGCCTCCGCCGCCG
>DASXPN010000119.1:0-3961 GCA_036493595.1 Acidimicrobiales bacterium
ACCGTCGCCAACCGAACCACGTCCACAGTGCGCATCGCGAACGACTCGGTTCGAATGGTTACCGACCTCATTCGCATCAGGCGGTGGTCGGGGATGGGCGTATATGACTCGGACCCCTTCGAGTCTTCGCATCTCGAGGGCGTGCACACGACGTAAATGACGGGCGCGGTCATCTCCTGACAGCGGTCTCGTGACGAGGAGACCCAGTGAGAGTCGAGAACAGCGATCAGACGGTGGGAGTCGCTTCCGAGAAGCGAGCGCCACGGCGCCTGCTGTGGGCGGTGGTCGGTGCCTTCGTGGCCACCGTCTTGCTCGACGTCATCCTGTATGGCCGGCACGGGCACGGCTTCGTCGCGGATGACTGGGAGTGGCTCCGCAACGCTCACTTTGACGGGCCGCTCGCGGCAGGAGGATGGTGGCAGCTGCGCTCCCGCCCCGGCGCGTGGTTGAGCTACTTCCTGACGTTCGGACTTGTCGGCGATCACCCGGGCGTCCTGTACTTCATCCTCGCGTGCCTGAACGGCGCGGTCGCTGCCGCGCTCGTGTGGACCCTGACGCCGCGCCTCGGGCTCGCCCGGGCGGCTGGCATCGCCGCGGTGTGGGTCCTCATTCCGAACCACACCGCCCTGTACCTGTGGGATTCGACGCTCAACGTGCAACTCGCGGTGCTGTTCACGATCATCGGTCTCCATCTCGTCGCGAAGCGCGACGACGACCGGAGCGTGTGGATCGGGGTCGCGCTGCTCACCGCATCGGTGCTCACGTACGAGATCACGCTTTGCGTGGCGGGCGTAGCCATCGTCTTGTTGTATTGGCGCGACGGTTGGCGCCGGATCACCGCGCTGCTCGCGCCCGTCGTCGTCGCGGCCGCCTATTCGTTCCTCAGCACCGCGCACAGTCTCCAGCAAGCTGCGTTGCACTCGAAGGATGTGCTCGAAGCGGAGTTCGGGACCGGTCTCGGTGTTCCCGACGCGCTCGGGAAGGTGTCGATCGCGGTGCTACTCATCCTGGCCGCAATGTCGATCGTGCGCTTGGTCCGCGCCGACGTTCGCTCGCAGATGCTCGACGACAAGCTCGTGGTGGCGGGACTCGTCGTGATCGCGCTCGGGCTCCTCCCCGCGTTGAAGTCGGGGTCGAACCTGCAGGCGCTCGGCGATCGCATCGACGCCGTTGCGTCGATCGGCGTCGCCATGATGCTCGTGGGCATCGTTGCACCGGTCGTTCGCCGGGTTCCCACGGCTGCGGTGGGAGTCGGCGTGTTGCTCCTGATTGCCGCGTTCCCCGTGGCCAACAAGCTCTCGTCATCCGCCAACTGGGCATCGGATCAGGTCAAGGAGGCAGCTGCGTCTCCGACGCTGTACGTGAACCCCGAGAAAGGTTCACGCGATCAGATCACCGGCGCCGAGGGCAGCTGGACGGTCAGCGCCGCGCGCGAGCTCGAACGCGGCGACCAGAACGCCATCGCATGCGTGCCGCCGCGCGGACCGCACAACACGCCGGGTGACGTGTCCAAGTACTCGCTGGCGGAATGCAAGCACGATGCCGCCCGGCAGCCCATCGGCACCTGGCGCTAGCTAGCGCATCGGCGCCTTCGCGACAGACATCGGGCGCTCCGGCGTGTCGCTCAAACGGCAGTCGTAGTCGAAGCGGACGACGTCGGCACCTCGCTCGCGGTTGCGGGCGTTGCCTGACGGGCCAGAGCGATCCCGACGATGATCGCCCACAGCGGCAGGGCGAGGAACGGGAGGAACATCGCGCCGAACACCCACAGCACTGCCGCGACGTAACCGACGATTGCGAGGCCTCGCGAGAACAGCCCGGCGATGACCCCCAGCCTCGACGTCGACGCCACGAACAGCGCAGCCGCCAACCCGCCGGGGGCAAGTATGGCTCCGATCCCAAGTTGGGAGAACTGACGAATGAAGTCGGCGCCCGGAACGGGACCGTCGCCAAAGGTAATGCTGGCCGGGACTGCGGCGACCGCGAGCGCGCCGATCAACAGCATGGAGACGAACACGATCGCGCTTGCGATGGACACCGTTGAGAGCACACTCGGTTTGCTCTGTCGGGCGCGAACATCAGCACGGATCGACGCGGCGAACCACAAGAACAGCAGCCCGGCCACGAACATCACGTACGCACCAGCGATGATCTTGGCCCGGTCGCTGCTGCTGGATAACACCTTGATCCAGTCGGCGTCAGGCGCCTTGTTGTCCTCAGGAAATGTCCCCGTCGCCAATATGAAGCCGACCACCAGCAGAATCGAAAAGCCGACACCGCTCAAGAACCACCAACGTTGCCTCATGAGGTCCTCCCTTGCTCGTTGCTCATCACCTGAACTCGAAGTCGATGACGTGTGTCGTGCCGTCGAGAGCGCGATCGTGAGCGGGCGCCACGTAGCTGTCCATGATCGCTCGGTGTCGCCGCCGGACGTCTCCCGAGCGCGTGGAGTCCGCCTCCATCGCATGCCGCCTCGACCATTGGTCCCCCTGACAGGTCGACGGCCCGATCGTAGGCCACGTCGACGGCGCTTCGCTGCGCCGATCAGCGGGCACTCGTGCCTGATTCCGTGGCGGCGGCAGTCCGCCTGTTCCTGCGATCAGGTCTGCGAGACAATTGGACCATGGTGAGTTGGACGGACATCACTCGCGACGCGCCCGACTTTGCACTGCGCGTCGAACAGGCATTCACACGCAACAAGCACATGACGATGGCCACCCTTCGCGCCGATGGCGCTCCGCGGATCAGCGGTACGGAGCTCGAAGTGAGCGACGGCGAGTTGTGGCTCGGGAGCATGCCGCAGGCGCGCAAGGCGCTCGACCTGTTGCGTGATCCTCGAGTCGCGATCCACGGGCCGACGGCAGATCCACCCGATGAACCGAAGGAGTGGATCGGGGAGGCGAAGGTCGCGGGTCGAGCGGTCGAGGTGGCCCAGGACGATTCCTCTCACCGCTTTCGCATCGACATCGACGAGGTCGTGTTCACCCGCCTGAACGACGCGGGCGACCGCCTCCGCGTCGAGTCGTGGCATCCAAGCCGCGGCGTCGAGGTGATCGAGCGGGAGTAGCGCGCTGGTGGAGCTAGCGGGCCCGAGACTGCTACGAACCGGCTCGAGGACGACTGGCAGAAGCTCGACTCATGTGGCTGAAGGGATGTCGAGCCGATGGCGGCACAACTCCTCGTAGAAGGGGGTGTGGCGCTCGGTGAACCGTGCGACGTCGGGGTGTGTTGCGAGTCCGTGGCGGTCCGGGCGAGCGGGCGTCTCGAAGCCGCTGCTGGCGGCTGCGTCCTTGTGCCATCGGGACGAGCGTGCCCACTCGGAGCGCTGGCCTGGCTGCCAGTTCAACGCATCAGCGATGAAGGGAAGCTCGACAGTGGCGCAATACGCAGCCATCGTGCCGGCAGGGTTGACCACGAGGTCGTCGGAGTCGAGGACGACCGGAGGGTGCCCGCCAGCGTTCTGCACCGCGACGAAGAGGTCGTGCAGCAGCCGCAGCCCGGTGTCGATGATTCGCATGTCGTGCTCGAGGGCAAACCATGAAGCGGCGATCTCCTCCGGTCTGCGAATCAGGAAGGCGTGGCGGGCCTCGGCGAGGAAGCGTTGATCGTCGACAACGCTCTCTTGTACGGGCGGATTGACCGTCTCCTTGAGGAAGACGCTTCGGCCACTCGTGTCCTCCACCAGCCAGGCCAACAGTCCCGATGGCGACTCGAATGTCTGCCCGTCGATCTGGAGCGGGCCGATGAAGTGCAGCCCTTCGAGCGGTTCGTGGAGTGCGAGGAGATCACCCCGTTCGACCATCGATCGGAAGAACGCGGTCGAACGCGATCTCGGTGCGCTCCAAAGCGCATGGACCGGCATCACCGAGAGTCTCGCTCCCAGACGGCCAACGTGAGTCGGCCAGCGCCGATGTCATCTACCGCCGGTTGAGCGGCACGCTCGGCTGCGTGCCATGAGCAA
>DASXPN010000120.1:0-51051 GCA_036493595.1 Acidimicrobiales bacterium
GGCGGGGGAGGATGTCCCGTTCGCCGACATCGTCCGCCCCGTGAGCCGGATGGTCGAGGAGGCATTCCATTCGCCCGAGCGGCCCGTGCGGTGCCGGGTCGACGGGGAGATCGGCCACCTTCCCGCGCAAGTCGCCACCCCCCTTGCCGTCGTCCTCAACGAACTGCTCCAGAACGCGTTCGACCACGCGTACCCGGAGGAAAAGGAGTTCGACGCCGGTCAGGTGATCGTCGGGCTGCAGCGAACCGGCGGCGAGCTCGTAGTACGGGTCACCGACGACGGCGCGGGACTTCCCGACGGTTTCGACCTCGATCGGTCGACCGGCCTCGGTCTGTCGATCGTGCGGACGCTGGTCACGTCCGAGCTCGGTGGCTCGATCAGGCTGTGGTCAGGAGAGGGGTCGACCGAGCGTCCCGGCACGGTGGCCGAGCTTCGGATCCCGCTCGCCGGCGACGACGAATGACGGTGTTGGTGTCTCGGTCAGGACGCGCGGCGCTGGCGAGCGAGGTACTGCTTGCGGAGCTTGCGGCGCTCCTCTTCGGAAGTACCGCCCCAGACGCCCGAATCCTGGTTCGTGGTGAGCGCGAACTCGAGGCACGGAACCTGCGACGGGCACTCCCTGCACACGGCCTTGGCCTGGTCGATCTGCTCGATCGCCGGGCCGGTCGTGCCGACTGGGAAGAAGAGGTCAGGGTTGGTATCTCGACAAGCGGCGTAGTCGCGCCAGTCGTCGTCTTCAATCGAAAAGGGCTCAACGGACAGGGGAAGCGCCAACGATCCTCCAGGAGATGCTCGTCACTTTCGGCGTTTGTGACGTTCTTCACATGCCGCCCAGGGGTAGGTGACGTGGGTGCGGCTGGAAGTGAGCTGAGGGTAACAAGCATCGGCGTATGCGGCAAGCACTTCGTCCGAATTCGCCGGTCGTCGATCTCGTGACACTGGTCGTTGCGCACAGGGGAGCATCCGCTCGATATCCCGAGAACACGGTCGACGCGTTCCGCGGTGCCCGAGAGCTCGGGGCCGACTGGGTCGAGCTCGATGTGCGCCGCACGGCCGACGGCAGGCTGGCGGTCCATCACGATGCGCACCTGCCTGACGGGCGGGCGATCGTCGAGCTCGACGCCGATGATCTGCCGGCGTCGGTACCCGATCTGACGACCGCGCTCGACGCCTGTCGGCCATTGGGCGTGAACGTCGAGATCAAGAACCTCCCCGGCGACCCCGACTTCGATGCCGCCTGCGCCATCGTCAAACCTGTGGCCGCGGTGCTGGACGGACGAGCCCAGTCGATCCTCGTGTCGTCGTTCCACGCGCCGACGCTCGACCGTGTGCGCGAGGCGGCGCCCTCGGTGGCTACCGCGTTGCTGACGTTCACGTTGACCGACGCAGCTCGTACCGTCGACAACGCGGTCGGCGCCGGACACGTGGCGCTGCATCCGTTCGATGCGACCGTCGATGCCACGCTCGTCGCGTTGTGCCACGAGCGCGGTCTCGCCATCAACGTGTGGACGGTCGACGATCCCGGGCGCATCGCGGAGCTTGCCGCGCTCGGCGTCGACGGCATCGTGACCAACGTGCCGGACATCGCACGCGACGTCCTGCAGGAACAAGGAGCCGGCTAGTTGTAGGGCCCACCCGGCAGCGCGCGGGAGGGAGTGAGCGAGAGAACTAACAGGGCCTGACGAGGCGGAGGATGTCCGGCTCGTGGCGGAACTCGAGGTGCTCGACCTCACCGAGGTAGTCGCCGTCGACTTGGTACGGGAAGGGCCCATAGCCGTGCACGGTGAGCTTGTCGACATCGGTGCGGAGATCGGCCTTGCGTTGGTGGCGGAGGTCGCGGCCCGCGCCGAGCGCCCCGGCGGCGGCGCCGATGAGCGCAGGCAACGCCAGCGACCGCAGGGTCAGCATCGACAGGCCACGGTCCAACGTCGCCTCGGGTGTGAGATCGAACGGCCGGTTGCCGAGGTACGTGTACGGGTTCGTGTTGAGGCAGATCGCGAAGTAGCCGTCGTCGACGACGGTGCCGTCCGCCATGTGCACCGCGAATCGGGGCCGGCTGCGGTCGTAGTGCCGGAACCACGCGCTGAACGTCGCGTAGATGAAGAGCAGATGGCCGGCGTAGCGCTTGAGCCCGGCCCGCCGTTCGACCTGCTGCACGACGACCGCGTCGAACCCGACGCCGACGTGGAACAGGAAGTAGCGACCGTTGACCGAGCCGAGCCCGACAGGCTCGATGTGCCCATGCGCCAGCGCGTCGACCAGCGCGCCAGTCGCCTCGATCGGATCGTTGGGGAGGCCGATGGTTCGGGCGAACACGTTGGTCGAACCGCCGGGCAGCGGTGCGAGAGCGGTGTCCGTCCCCGCCAGCCCGTTGGCGATCTCGTTGAGCGTGCCGTCGCCTCCGAGGCACACGACGACCTCGATGCCGTCGATGGCCGCGCCGCGAGCCAGCCGGGTGGCATGACCACGCCGGTTGGTCTCGGCCACCGTCACCTGGTGATCGGCGGAGAGCGCCTTTTGGATCACGACCCGACCGCGTGCCGTCACCGAGGAAGCCGAAGCGTTCACGACGAGCAGCATCCGCACGCTGTATCTCTACATGCTCCGGGCGTCGCTTCGCTCCTGCCTTCGCATGCCGGGCGGCCCGACGCTGGCGCTTCCCCGGCCGGCAACCCGGTTGTGACCGCGCCCCAATTTGGTTGGATCAGCGCCGCCGGTGGCAACATCCCAAGCTATGAACATCGCCGTCTGCGTGAAGCAGATACCCGATCCGGCCGAGCCGGGGGCGCTCAATCCCGACCACACGTTGAAGCGCGATGGGAAGCTGATCCTCGACGAGTCCGATTCCTACGGGGTCGAGATGGCCTTGCAACTGGTCGACAAGGCCGGTGGTGGCGAGGTCACGCTCATCTCGATGGCCCCGAACAGCGAGACGTCCGGTCTGCGGACCGCACTTGCGATGGGAGCGGCCAAAGCAGTGCTCGTGAGCGATGACGCGCTCAAGGGTGCGGGCGCGCTCGACACCGCGAAGGTGCTCGCCGCCGCGATCAAGCGCACCGAGTTCGATCTCGTGCTCGCCGCGACCGAGTCGTCCGATGGCTACACGGGCACCGTGCCCGAGCAGATCGCCGAGGTGCTCGATCTGCCGTCTGTGACCTTCGCCAAGCACATCGAAGTGGCCGACGGAACGGTAAAGGTGCAGCGCCAGACCGAAGCCGGTTATGACGAAGTCGAGGCGCCGCTACCCGCAGTCGTCTCGGTGACCGCCGGCGTGGTCGAGCCCCGCTACCCGAGCTTCAAGGGAATCATGGCGGCCAAGTCAAAGCCGGTCGACGCGGTGACGGTCGCCGATCTCGGCCTCGATGCATCGCTCGTCGGCTGGGCCGGCGCCGGCCAGGAGATCGTCGCCGTCGACAAGGCGGAAGAGCGCGAAGCCGGTGAGATCGTCGAAGACGACGGCGAGGGCTTCCAGAAGATCGTTGCGTACCTCGAGAACTTGAAGGTCATCTGATGTCACTGAGCAAGGTTTGGGTCTACGCCGAAGCAGACGGCGACAAGGTCAAGACGATCACCCTGGAGATGCTCGCCAAGGCGCGCGAGCTCGGCGACACCGTCGAGGCGGTGTTCGGCGGCGACGGCGACACGGTCGCCGCAACACTCGGTGCGCACGGCGCGACCAAGGTTCACGCGACCGGCGATCTCGATGGGCGCCTTCCTGGTGTCGCAGTCGGTTCCGCGATGGCAGCGGCGATCACGGGCGGCAACGCCCCGGACCTCATCCTCTTCGGCACCACCTACGACGGCCGCGATGTTGCGTCTCGCTTGTCGGTCAAGCTCGACAAGCCCGTGTTGAGCAACAACACCGACATCACGGTCGACGGCGATGCCGTGGTCGCGAGCACGCCGGTGTTCGGCGGCACGCAGATCGTCCGCACGAAGCTCACCGCGGGTGCGCCCAACCTCGTGCTCGTCCGTCCGAAGTCGTTCGCAGCGGAGGAGAGCGGCGGCGGCGCGGCCGCGGTCGAGGCATTGTCGGTGCCGGACCTCGGCGCGACAGGCTCGGCCAAGATCGTGGACCGTCACCTCGAAGAGGCCACCGGCCCGAAGCTCGACGAGGCCGCGATCGTCGTGTCGGGTGGACGCGGTCTCGGCGAGGCAGGCAAGTACGAGATGGTCGAGACGCTGGCGAAGCTGCTCAAGGGCGCGCCGGGCGCGTCACGAGCGATCGTCGACGCCGGTTGGGTTCCCTATTCGCACCAGGTCGGTCAGACCGGCAAGGTCGTGAAGCCGACGGTGTACATCGCCCTCGGCATCTCGGGCGCCACACAGCACATGGTCGGCATGAAGGGCAGCAAGAACATCATCGCTGTCAACAAGGACGCCGAGGCCCCGATCTTCTCGATCTCCGACCTCGGCATCGTCGGCGACGTCCACAAGGTCGTCCCGAAGCTGATCGAAGCCCTCCAAGCCAAAACCTGACCCCACCCCCGCCGCCCGCGCCGCAGTCGTTCGCCGCGCCGCAGTCGTCCAGCCGCGCCCGCGCCCGCACTTCTGCACATTGTCGACTCAGCCACGTCCGCGCCCGCAGTTCTGCACGTTGTCGACTCAGCCACGTGGCGGCGTTGCTGAGTCGGCACAGAACGCGATGCGCCGCGAAAAGTGTCGACCAAGCCACGCGATACGTGGCTGAGTCGACACAGATCATCTGAGGTTGCGGACCCCATCGCCCGGATCTATCGTGCGCTGAACTTCCCCCTTATTGATTGAAAATCAACGAGAGGGACGGACAAATGTCCAGGGCCGACACCTTGCGCGAGATCCGACGCGCCACACGACACCACGGCGTCGCGACTCGAGCTGAGCTCGAGCTGACGCAGCGGCAGACGGACCTGTGCTGCGAGGACGGCACGCTCGTCCGCCGACACAAGGGCGTGTACGCCGACCCGGCCTTCCCGCGGTCACGCGCACAGGAGTTGGCCGCCGCGGTCGCCGCCGGCGGCCGCATCTGCGCGGGGTGGGCGCGTTCGTCTGCCGCCGTGTGGAACCTGCGCGACGAGCACCCGGCAACGCCCGAAGTCGTCGTTCCCTACGGGCGGTTGCGCTTGATCAACGGAGCGACCGTGCATCGGTCACGGGCGCTCAACCCCTCGATGGTCACGACCCGCGACCACATCCGCGTCACCAAGCCACTCGTGACCGTGCTCGACCTCGGCGTGGTTCTGGGTCCCGTCGAGGTCGGCGATGCCATCATCCGTGGACGCCAGCTGAAGCTGCTGACGATCCCTGACGTCGAGGCCACGATCGACCGCTACGCCCGACGCGGACGGACCGGCATCGTGGTCGCTCGGCAGGCGCTCGACCTGATCATGATCGGCGACCGGCCCGCTGACAGCGTGCTCGAGTTCCGCTTCTCCATCGGCCCCGCTCGCTACGGACTGCCGGCGTACAGCTACCAGCACGAGGTGCGGGTCGGGCGCAAGCGGTACTTCATCGACTTTGCGTATCCCGACGTGATGCTGGCGATCGAGGTCGACGGCTATCAGCAGCGCGCCGCAAAGGAGTCCCTTGCGTATGACAACGACCGCGCCAACAAACTCGTGCTGGCGGGATGGACGATCCTGCGCTTCGGGTGGGACAGCGTGGTTCGCGACCCATCAGGCGTCGCGACCGAGATCCTGTTGAAGCTCGGACAGCTCGGTCACGCCTTCGCGCGCTGATGTTCCGGGTCGACTGAGCCACCGTCCACGTGGCTGAGTCGACACGTTTGAATCCCACGTCCGTTCTGGGTCGACTGAACGACGCTCCACGTGGCTCAGTCGACAATGTGCGGAAACGGGGGGCGGTGCCGGGCGGGCTGGGTGAGGTGGCGTGGGCGCGGGGGGGTGGATCACGCAAGAATGCGGGCGATGCCGCGCAAGGTGCCGAAGCTGTGGAAGAACTGGGCGAAGAACCAGGCGTGCGCGCCGTTCGCGCAGGAACAGCCGGCGAGCGAGGGCGAGCTCGTCGAGATCGTGAAGGGCGCCGCCGCGGCGGAGCGGCGGGTGAAAGTCGTCGGCGCCGGTCACTCGTTCACGGGAATCGCTTGCACCGACGGGCATCTCGTCGACCTCTCGCACTACGACGCGGTCCTCGATCACGATCCCGCCAAGGGGACGGTCACCGTCGAGGCCGGCATCGCGCTGCAGAAGCTGTGTGACGAGCTGGACCGCCGTGGTCTCGCCCTCGAGAACATGGGCGACATCGCGTACCAGTCGATCGCGGGTGCAACGTCGACCGCGACCCATGGCACCGGCACGACCTTCGGCAACATCTCGAGCCGCATCGTCGGCTTGCGTCTCGTCACCGCGGACGGATCGGTCCTCGACTGTTCGAGTGGCGTCAACCCCGACGTGTTCGAGGTCGCCCGCGTCGGGCTCGGCGCGCTCGGCATCGTCTCGACGGTCACGTTGCAGTGCGTGCCGTCGTTCCGGTTGCACGCAGTGGAAGAGCCGATTCCCGTGGACGATGTCCTGCAGGACTTCGACGGCTTCATGAACGCGACCGACCACGTCGAGTTCTACTGGGTGCCGCATACGCGGTGGGCGCTGACGAAGCGCAATACGCGCACGCAGGACGCACCCGCGCCGCGAAAGCGCACCAAGGAGTACATCGACGACGTCGTCCTCACCAACGGTGCCTTCGGACTGCTGTGCCGTCTCGGCCGCCAATGGCCGCGCGCCATCCCGCGGCTGGCGAAGATCATCCCGTCGGCGTCGAGCAAGGTCGAGTACACGGATCGCAGCGACAAGGTCTTCACCAGCCCGCGGCTCGTGCACTTCTACGAGATGGAGTACGCCATCCCGCGCGCTGCGATCCCCGAAGCGTTGAACCGGGTGCGCGCCCTCGTCGACCGTTTGAGTGTGCCCATCAGCTTCCCGGTCGAGGTGCGCGTGGTCGCGCCGGACGACATCCCGCTGTCCACCGCGTACGGACGCGACACCGGTTACATCGCGGTGCACGTGTACTGGGGCACGCCCTACGACCAGTACTTCCAGGGGGTCGAGGCGATCATGAACGACTACGCCGGCCGGCCGCACTGGGGGAAGATGCATTTCCAGACCGCTGCCACACTGGCGCCGCGCTACGAGCGGTGGGACTCGTTCCAGTCGGTGCGCAACAAGCTCGATCCGGATGGTCGGTTCACGAACCCGTACCTCGATCGCGTGCTCGGGTCGGTCGCTCAGACCTGATCGGTGGCGACGACCGCCCACGCGCAGTCGTTCATCGGATCTGCGACTGCGAGACGCAACGCCCATCCGGTCTGCGCGTCGAACGCGTCCCACGCGAACCAGTCCAGCTCGTCGACGTGGACGCCGACGTCCTCGATCTCGATCTGCAACAGGATCGACGCGCACTCCCAAGCCAGGTAACGCCCCCACGCCATGCCTCGCCGCCGGCCGTTGGCACCCCCGCTGGCGCCGGCCCATGCCATCGCCGCGAATGCTTGCCCCGGAGTGAGCGGCGCGGTCCGTGCTGTCGTGATGTCGAGCGCGGCGATTGCCTGTAAGGCGAACCCGCGCACCGCGACCGCGAACGCCTGACCGTTCGACTCCGCCAGCCACGTCGCTGCCAGTCCACGCAACGCACGCGCTTCGTCCACATCGGTCGTGTGCTCGTGGGGCGCGCGCGGCAGGTCGATCGGCGCCAGTGGCGGTAGATCGGGCATCGGGAAGTCGGCTTTGTCGACGCGGTAGGTCGCCGGCGCGTACGAGGTCTCCCATTCCTCGAGCACCAATGGCACCGCGAGCACGGAACGGTCGACGCGATCGTCGTTCGTGAGGTCGTCACCGCGGATGACGCGCTCGTGGGCGGCGATGGCACTCAAGGGTCCGGGTGACAGGTGCGGCGCCAGGTCCGCCCACGTGTGCGTCGAGGCCGCGACCTCCGTCAACGGACCGAGCCCGAATCGCCCTGCCTCTTCCACGATCACCTGTGCGGCGAACGAGCCCGGGGCGTCGAGTGCCAAGCGGTACTCCGCGTACTCGGCCGCCGGCCAGTGCTGACGTCCGCGCTCGTGTGACGCGCGAGCCCGCGACCGCAACGCGACCAACTCCGACCAATTACGAGCGGCGCACAGCCGATCGACTTCACGCAGGAGCTCGTCGAGCTCGGGGTCACCGGTCATGCGGATCCGGAGTCCGTCGTCAAACGAGGGGCCATGGGTAGCGGTGGCCGGTGCCGTCGATGGGGAAGCGACGGTCGCTGACGACGGCACGGCCGCGCGCCAACAACGCGTCGCGCTCGAACGGATCGAGGAGCGACGCGAGCTCGTCCGGCACGCCCGCGGCGACGAAGCGGCGTACGTCGTCGACGAGGTCACCGGGTATGTCTTCGCCGCCGAACTCCCAGATCACGGTCCGCAGCTTGAACTCCGCGTGAAAGCTCAGCCCGTTGTCGATGGCGTAGATCCGTCCGCCGTCGCCCTCGGTCGGCACCAACAAGCAGTGCCCGCTCTTGCGGTCCGTGCTGTTGGCCAGCAGATCGAACACGCACAGGCGGCGCAACTCGTCGTGCCAGCGCTCGGTGTCGTCCTCGTAGAGCGTGAAGTAGTGGTGCTCGAAGTCGGCCTCGACGAAGCGCTGTAGCGATCCGGGCCCGATCGGTCCGTCCTCACGCCAGATGGTCTCCGGGACGAGACCCCAACCGAGTGCTTCCGACAGGAGATAAGCCGCAACCTCGCGCCGTCCGATGCCGGACGGGAAGTCCCACAACGGCCGCTCGCCTCGCGCCGGTTTGTACACACCGAGGCCCATGGTCGAGGCACTGCACAGTTCGACGAGGAACGTTGCATTCGAGCTCCACGGCATGCGGCCCTTGACCGTCATGTCGCCGTGCTCGAGAAGTTCGATCAGTTCAGCCGAGGACAAGCGTGACCTTCGGGATCGAGCGGTCCGCCACACAGCGGGCACGGCGGGCGCCCACCGGCGACGAGCTCGCGAGCGCGAGCGACGAAGGCAGCCACTTGCGGACGGGTGAGCTGGAACCGCGCGCGCGCCACCTCGGTGACCGAATCCTGCTCCTCCTCGGCCAGCAGCTCCTCGGCGACCAGCACCATGCGATCGTTGGTTTCGTCCCACGCGACGGCGAGGGTGCCGATGGCCCACTCGGGGATCACCGGCTCGCACAGGTCGAGCAGTGTGGGGACGGTGTCGGGCTCGACCGTCGGCAGGTCGGCGAGCAACCCGGCGAGGTAGTCGGCGAGCGCGCCGACCTGTTGCTTCTCGCACTTCAAGGTGACGACGACACCGTCGCCTTGTGCTTGCAGATAGAAGGCGCGCTTACCCGGCGAACCGACCGTGCCGGTGGTGAACACCATCGGGTCGGCGAGATCGAACGACGCTCGTTCGTTGTGCTCGCTCATGCGGTGGTCGCGTGCATCACGAGGGGGCCAGCGTGGTGAGGTCTCGTCCGGTCGAGTTGACGCACAACACGACCGGGCTCTCAGTGCCGTACGCGATCGCGGTGACCGAGCACGTGGACACCACGATGCGTTGGAACAGATCGAGATGCGCGCCCATCGCGTACGCGATCGCCGCCTTGATCGGATCGGCGTGGGACACCGCCACCACGACCTTGCCGCGGTGCGCGTCCACGAGGCGCGCCACCGTGTCGACCATCCGCGTCTGCATCTCGACGAATGACTCGCCACCCGGGAAACGGAACCCACTCGGATACCGCTGCACCTGCTTCCACTCCGGCAGCTTCATCAGCGCCTTCAGCTCCTGGCCCGTCCAGTCCCCGAAGTCGCACTCGAGCAACCCACGCGACACCCGCACCCGCAGACCGAGCTGCTTCGCGATGGGATGCGCCGTCTCTCGGGTGCGCTCCAACGGCGACGCGTAGATCGCCGCGACCTTGTCCTTGAACGGCGCGATCCGCTCTGCAACCGCGACCGCCTGCTCGTTGCCTTTGTCCGCGAGATGCAAGCCGCTCGCCCGTCCCGGCAGCGAGGTGCCGGTCGTCGGTGTCTGGCCATGACGGACGAACAGCACGAGCGTCCCCTGTGGCGGCGCGGGTTTGGTTCGGGCCATGACGAGCCAACCTACCGTTGCGCGCGATGGACTCCCTCCGGGCCGTCGAGCGCGAGGTCGTGAGCTGCCGTGCCTGCCCGCGTCTCGTGGCGTGGCGCGAGCAGGTCGCGACCGAAAAGGTGGCTCGATTCAGAGACTGGGACTACTGGGGCAAGCCGATACCTGGCTTCGGTGATCCGAATGCGCGGCTGCTCATCGTCGGGCTCGCACCGGCCGCGCACGGCGGCAACCGCACGGGCCGAGTGTTCACGGGCGACCGCTCGGGTGACTTCCTGTTCGCCTCGCTGTACCGCAGCGGTTACGCCAATCAACCGACCAGCGAGGATCGCGACGACGGCTTGTCGCTGAGGGACTGTTTCATCACCGCCGCCGTCAAGTGTGCGCCGCCGCAGAACAAGCCGCTGCCGTCCGAGCGCGATACATGCCGTCCGTATCTCGAACGAGAGATCGAGATGCTGTCCCAGGTGCGGGTCGTCGTCGCGCTCGGCCAGTTCGGATGGGACGCGGTGTGCACGCACTTCCGCGTCCGACCGAAGCCCAGTTTCGGTCACGGTGCCGAGGCGCCACTGCCAGAAGCCAAGACGCTGCTCGGCTCCTACCACGTCAGCCAGCAGAACACCTTCACCCGGAAGCTCACGCCGGACATGCTCGACGATGTGTTCCGGCGTGCGCGCCGACTCGGCGAGAGCGTCGCCTAACGTCGACCGCCGGATGACTCTGCGCCGCGTTGCCGCCGCCATCACCGTCGGCCTCGGATTCACGCTGGTCGCCGCGTGCTCCGGCGGCGTGCATGGTTATGGCAATGACACCGAGGGCGCGTTCATGGAGTCATGCGCGGTCAAGCAGCAGCAACCTGAAGCCGTGTGCCGTTGCACCTACCAGGAGATCACGCAACGCATTCCGTTCGACAGCTACGTCGAGCTCGACAAGGAACTGCAGAAGGACCCGAAGGCCGTGCCCGACGAGCTGATGCAGATCGTGTCCGACTGTGCTTCTCGCTCGAGCGACTCGAGCTCGAACACCGGCTCGTCCGGCTCGAGCAACCCGAACACTGACTCGTCCGCGTCGAGCTCGTCATCCGGCTCGTCGTCGACCGGTTCGTCGTCGTCGAGTGGTTCGAATCGCTCGGACAACGCGTCGAGCTGAGGCGCGCTACCTCGGGAAGTCGACGGCCGCCGCTGGCCAGCGGTCGCGACTCTTCTTCGACAGCTTGTGCATGAGCGCGATCGCGCCCGGATCCTCGTCGCCGGGCCGGGCCACGACCGCGCCGTCGGCGATCATGCGGCTCATCACTTCGCGACCGAGGTCGGTGCGCACGACCGTGAGCGTCCAGTCGGCGTACTTGCCGATGCCGCCGGTCGAGATGTCGGCATGCTCAGCCGCGAAGTCGGGGCACGTGTTGCAGCCGTCACGCGTCCACGCGTGACATTCCTTCAAGTTGATCTCGTGGTAGCTGCCGTCGCGCATCCAGATCTGGAACACGCCCTTGATGTTCATCTTGACCATGTCCTGCTTGCGCAGGCCGTACTTGGTCTCGAACAGCTCTTCGAAAATGGCGTCGTCGAAGCTCTTCGAGCACAGCAGCCCGATCGTGAATACGAATGGCTTCGACGACTTGCCGACCTTGCGATGCCACATGATCGGCGGGCTCGACGTCTGACAGCCCATGCCCACCAGCGCGAGGCGTGACAAGCCGCGCTCGCGAGCCTCGTACACGGCCATCGTGTTGGCGGAGTACGTGTAGCGACTGCCGGCCCCCTTCAGCACCTCGTCCTTCGTGGTCGCGACACCGGGGATGGCCTTCCAATCACCTTTCTCGCCTTCGAGGTACGACGTGAGCGCGCCGTCGATGTAGTCGTTCTCGAGCAGCCAGATGAGCATGGCAGACACGAAGCCGCCGTCCTGACCCGTCTCGTGGATGTGATCGTCACCGGCGCGCGTGAGGAGGATGTCCTGGTAGATGCCGGAGGGTTCGTCGGGCTGGCGTACACGACCGAACAGATGCGCATCCGCCTCGGGCTCCCACGCGCGGAACCGCGGGCAGGCACGCGTACAGCTCGTGCAGCCCTTCACACCGTGTGTGCAGTCGCCGGGCCCGAGCTCGTCCTCGACATGGAACGGCTTGTAGCGTCCGAGCGTGTCGTCGTAGCCGAGGACGTCGTGCGGGCACACGATCACGCATCCCGCGCAGCCGGTGCACAGACCGCCTTCGACGACCTCGTCGTACAGCTCCTTCCACTGCGCGGTCCATCGTTCACGCGTTGGTGCGGGAGCCTCGTCGGTGATCGCCATCGGACGAAAACTAACGTGTCATCGCGTAGGCCACAGCGTCGGTCACCGTGTCGGTCACCGGGTCGGTCCTCGCATGTGCTTCGACAGGTCGCCATGCAGATCGGGGTGGATGATGCGCTCGCGGAATCGCCAGGTGCCGTCGACCTTCTCGAACTCGTCGTCGTAACGACCCGCGATGATCGGCTGCAACGTCAGCCCTTCCGTCGCCTGCAGCACCGTGAAGTACGACCGCGCTGTCGCGCGGGTGGCGCCGTCCGCCACATCGACGGCGAGGTTCGTGATGACGTGCTTCGTGCGTGGTGTGCCTTCCTCGTAGAGGATCACGCCGCCGTACCCGCGCCGCACTTGCTCGGTGCCGTGCAGGCGTTCGGTCCGGGTACCAGCACCCCACGTCGCGTGCTCGAACATCGCCGCCAGCGCGTCCAGATCGCCGGCGTCGATGAGCTCGGCGTAGCGGTACACGAGCGCGGAGATGGCGTGGACGTCCTCGAAGGAGGGCACGACCGCAACTAGACCCTGGCTTGACCGGCGGGTCAAGATTTCCTCATGGATTTGAACTACCCCGCCGACGCCGAGCAATTCCGGGGCGAGATTCGCTCCTGGCTCGAAGAGAACCTGCCGGCGGGATGGTTCGACGAAGGCTTCGAGATGACGTCGGAGGAGCGCCGCAAGTTCCAGGAGGAGTGGACGCAGAAGCTCTTCGACGGCGGCTGGATCTGTGCCTCGTGGCCCACCGAGTACGGCGGCAAGGGCCTTTCGATCATGCAGAACGTCGTCCTCAACGAGGAGTTCGCTCGGGCCGGCGCGCCGCTGCGGGCCGACTTCTTCGGCGACACCCTGGTCGGGCCGACGATCCTGCAATGGGGGAGCGAGGAGCAGAAGCAGGACTACCTGCCGAAGATCCTCTCGGGACAGATCTCGTGGTGCCAGGGCTTCAGCGAGCCCGACGCCGGGTCCGACCTCGCCGGGCTCAAGACACGAGCCGAGCTCGACGGTGACGAGTGGGTCGTCAACGGCCAGAAGATCTGGACGACGCAGGCCCAGTACGCGGACTTCATCTTCCTGCTCGCCCGCACCGACCCGCAGGCGCCGAAGCACGCGGGCATCAGCTACCTCCTCGTGCCGATGAAGCAAGACGGCATCGAGGTGCGCCCGATCGTGCAGCCGGATGGTTCCGCCGAGTTCAACGAGGTGTTCTTCTCCAACGCCCGCTGCCCGAAGGAGAACGTCATCGGCGGGCTCAACAACGGATGGAAGGTCGCGATGACAACCCTCGGCTTCGAGCGAGGGTCGTCCGCCACGACGAGCCACCGCCGTTTCGAAAAGGAGCTCGAGGCCATCGTCGACAAGGCGCGCGAGAACGGTCGCATCGAAGACCCTTCTGTCCGCCAAGCCGTGGCGAAGCAGTGGTCGAAGATCCAGATCATGCGGATCAACGGCTACCGCACGCTCACTTCCGCGGTGAAGGGCACCAAGGATCCCGGCGTCGCCGCGCTCGGCGCGACCAACAAGATGTTCTGGTCCGAGACCCATCGCGACACGATGAACCTCGCGCTCGACATCCTCGGTCCCTACGGCCAGATCCTCACCGGCAAGGTGACCGACGAGGAGGAGTACGTCCCCGGCTACGGCCGCCGCCACGGGCGCGCCGACTACCCGGTGTCGATCCTCCAGGCCTCGTTCTTCTTCTCCCGATCCGAGACGATCTGGGGCGGCACCGCGGAGATCCAACGCAACATCGTCGGCGAGCGCGTGCTCGGCCTCCCGAAGGAACCGAAGCCGGGTTGACGCTCGACGCGAAGGAACCGAAGCCGGGTTGACCCTGGAGTGGCGGGACGAGCCCGTCGCCCGCCTCGCGACGTTCAACCCGGCGGGCGTGGTCGACCTCGTGCCGATCACCTTCGCGGCAGTCGACGACCACACGATCGTGACGGCTGTCGACCACAAGCCGAAGCGCACGATCCGCTTGCAGCGGTTGGACAATGTCCGCGCGCATGCGCAGGTCACGGTGCTCGTCGACCACTACTCCGACGACTGGTCGACGTTGTGGTGGGTCCGCATTCGTGGAACCGCCATCGTCGTCGACGAACCCGCGGCTGACGTCGTGGCCCCGCTCGTGGCGAAGTATCACCACTACCAGGACATCCGGCCCGCCGGACCGGCCATCGTGATCACCATCGACCAGGTCCGGAGCTGGTCAGCTGTGCCCTGACTGCTTCTCGAGGGGTCGTCGCGCTACGGTCATGAGCCGACATGTCGACCGGCGCCAGACATATGGCCGGCCGCTCGCGTCGTAGCTGGCTCCAACGTCTGGCCATCGGCAGCGGCGTCCTCCTCACCATCTTCTGCCTCGCGGCCGCGAGCCTCGTGGGCTACGTGTTCTGGGCGACGGGGCGGTTCGCGCGCGCCGATCTCACACTCGACAGCGCCGGCGCGAACCAGCCGCGCAACTACCTGATCATCGGATCGGACAGTCGCGACAACGTCGACCCCAACGACCCGTCGGCCGGCGCGTTCCTCGGGCCGGGTGAGCCTGCCGGCAAGCGGTCGGACACGATCCTGCTCGTTCGTATCGACCCGGTGGCCGGGACCGTGAAGATGCTGTCGTTCCCCCGCGACCTTTGGGTGCCGCTGTCCGACACGGGTCAGAACGATCGCATCAACGCCGCGTACGGGCGCGGCCGGCAAGTGCTCGTCGACACGATTCGCAAGGACTTCGGGGTCGTCGTCAACAACTACATCGAAGTCGACTTCCGCGGCTTCAAGGATCTCGTCAACGCGCTCAACGGCGTGCCGATGTACTTCGACACCGCGATGCGCGATGCGAACACCGGCCTCGACATCGAACAACCAGGCTGCGTGACCCTCGACGGCGATCAGGCGCTCGCGTTCGCGCGATCGCGGCACCTCCAGTTTCAGGACGGCAAGGGCCGCTGGCAGGACGATCCCACGGGCGACCTGGGCCGCATCACCCGCCAGCAGATCTTCGTTCGCAGGGCGCTGCACAAGGCGCTTTCCATCGGTCTGATCACGAACCCGAAGACGTTCTTCGATCTGCTCAACGTCGCCACCAACAGCGTCACGATCGACCAGACGTTGGACCGTGGCGACCTCAACGAGTTGCGCCAACGGTTCCAGTCGCTCGACCCCAACGACATCCAGTCGTTCTCGTTGCCGGTCACGAACCACACGACCGCCGCCGGCGCAGCCGTGTTGTTGCTGCAGGACGCGCAGGCCCAACCGATCCTCGACATATTCCGCGGCAAGGATCCCGCCTCGCTCGCAGAAGGTTCCGTGTCGGTCAGCGTGCTCAACGGCACCGGTGTCGCCGGACAAGCCCGCGATGTCGGCCAAGCGCTGGCGGCCGTCGGTTTCGCCGTGGGTCCCGCCGGAAACTCCGCGGCGGTACCGACGACCGCCATCCACTACGCGCCAGGGTCGGAGCAGGCCGCGGATCTGCTGGCGCGGCACCTGACGGCACCGTCGAGTCAGGTCGCTGATCCGTCGCTCGATGCCAACCACGTCACCCTCGTCACGGGGACGGACTTCACGACGGTGATGCAGACCCCGCGCCCGCCCGCGAACCCCGACACGACGTCGACCACCGCGCCGTCGACGGCGTCCGACGGTGCCACGGCCACGACGATCCCGCCGACGACGACCACCGTCGTCGGCATCACACCCGGAGAAGCACCGCCGGGCGTGTCGTGTTGATGGCATAGGGTTTCGCTCCCTGCCCCCGTAGCTCAGCGGATAGAGCAGCGGCCTCCGGAGCCGTGTGCGGGCGTTCGAGTCGCCCCGGGGGCGCCCTCGCAGTGTGCCGGTGTCGTGGTAGCACCAACGAGTCGAGCGCGCTGGCATCCTGGCCACCCGGCTGGGAACGGTGCACTGTGATCGGACGCCGGCCGCGGCATCGAGCGCCGCGGCTGTCAGTCCGGCCGGGAGAGGCAGAGGTGTGACGCGACAGCTTGCGCGGGTGGTGGCGTACCGCTTTCGGGTCACGTTCGCGCGGCGGCGTGGTGACTACCTCGCGTTGGTGCTGCTGGTCGGTTTGCTCGGCGGCGTCGCGATGGCATCGATCGCGGCGGGTCGTAGGACCCAGTCCGCGTTTCCGGCGTTCGCGGCGAGCACGAACCCGTCGACGGTCACGATGTCGGTGTACGGGAATGCCGCCGGAGCGTCGGGCTACAGCGCCGCGCTCGGTGACGCGATCGCGCGTCTGCCGCAGGTGAAGCACGTCGAGAGCTGGGTCGGCGCAGGCGTGGCGACCCTGAAGCCGGATGGGGCTCCTGACATGCAGTCAAGCCTCAACCCGGTGGGCAGTGTGGACGGGCTGTTCTTCGACGAGGATCGGGCCACCGCGGTGCAGGGCCGCATGGCCGATCCGGGTCGCGAGGACGAGTTCGTCACCACCGCGCTGGGCGCGCAGCTGCTCGGCGCGCATGTCGGTCAGGTGATCCCGACCGGGCTGTACGGACCCGACCAGTTCGCTCAGCCGGGCTTCGGCACCGCCAGCGTGCCTCCGCTGCGGCGGATCGACATGACGCTGGTCGGCATCGTCGAGTTCAACAGCGAGGTCATCGAAGACGACGTCGACCGGGTACCCACCAACGTGCTGTATACGCCGGCGCTGACGCGATCGTTGCTCGCGGACGGCGCGGTGCAGGGCACCTGGTACGCGATGCAGTTGGTGCACGGTGACCGCGACGTCGCCGCGGTGGAGCAGGCGCTGCTCGGGGTGATCCCGCCGGACGAGGTCCCGAACTTCCGGGTGACGTCCATCACTGACGCGAAGGTGGAGCGCGCGATCAGGCCCGAGTCCATCGCGCTCGGCGCGTTCGGTGCGATCGCTGCGCTGGCCGCGTTGGCGATCGCGGGACAGGCGGTCAACCGCCAGGTCCGCGCCGCCGATCCCGACCTCGAGGTGCTGCGCGCACTCGGCGCCAGCCCCGGCACCACCCTGGTCGATGGCGCCGTCGGCGTGTTCGCCGCGATCGTGATCGGCGCGTTACTGGCGGTCGCGATGGCGGTCGCCCTTTCGCCGCTGGCGCCGCTCGGGCCAGTGCGGCGCGTCTACCCATCACCCGGGATCGCGGCCGACTGGACCGTGTTCGCGACCGGCTTTGTCGTCCTCGTGGGCGGGCTCGGTGCCGTGGCCGCGGTGGTCGCGCACCGGTTCGGCGCCCGCCGAGCCGCCGAGTCGTCGGTGTCGTCTCCCGCCCGCGGGTCTCACGTCGCGACCATGGCCGCGAGTGCCGGAATGCCGGCGCCCGCGGTCGTCGGACTTCGCTTCGCGCTCGAGCCGGGTCAAGGCCGCACCGCCGTGCCCGTGCGCTCCGCGCTGATCGGGTCGATCCTCGCGGTCGCGGTCGTCGCCTCCACACTGACCTTCGGCGCGGGGCTGCGCACGCTCGTCGCCAAGCCCAGCCTGTACGGATGGAACTGGACGCTCGGGCTGTCGTCGATCTACGGAGTGCCCCCGCCCGCACTGCAGCTCCTCGACCGCGACCCCGTAGTCGACGGCTACGCCAGCTACCAAGACTCCCACGCGCAGCTCGATGGCCAAGACGTGCCGGTCCTGCTCGGCCCCATCAACGCCAAGGTCGCGCCACCGATCCTCTCAGGCCACGGTCTCACCGCGGACAACCAGATCGTCCTCGGCGCGGCCACCCTCGCCAGCCTCCACAAGCAGGTCGGCGACAGCCTCGTGGGCAGCTTCGGCACACCGGCCAACGCGCCCTTCTACGTCGCACCGACCAGGGTCACCATCGTCGGCACCGCGACGCTGCCCGCGGTGGTCGGGTCCGGCAGCTTCGCCGACCACACGACCATGGGCTCCGGCGCCATCTTGTCCAACGCGTTCATCGGCCAACAGGCCAACCCCGACCCAATACTGGGCGGCCCACCGCTGGTGTTCGTACGCATGCGCGGCGGCGTGAGCCAAGACGCCGCGCAGACCGACTTGCAGCGCGTCGCCGACGCCGGCAACAGCGCGTTCGCCGCCGATCCCAATGCGGCCGGCGCCGAGGTCGACGTGCTCCCCGTGCAACACCCAGCCGAGATCGTGAACTATGCCGCCACCGGCTCCACGCCGGTCGTCCTCGCCGCCGGCCTCGCGGTCGGCGCCGTAGCCGCGCTCGGCCTCACCCTGTACTCCTCGGTCCGGCGACGACGCCGCGATCTGGCCCTCCTCAAGACATTGGGCTTCACGAAACGACAACTCGGCGTCGCCATCGCCTGCCAAGCGTTGGTGGCCGGCATCGTTGGCGTCGCCATCGGGCTACCGCTCGGCATCGCCGCCGGTCGGTGGCTCTGGACCCTGTTTGCCCGCGACATCTACGCCGTTCCTCAACCCGTCGTGCCGGCATCGCTCTTCCTCGTTGCGGTCGGCACGCTCGGCCTCGTCCTGATCGTCGCCGCGCTGCCGGGCCGTGTGGCCGCCCGCACCCCCGCCGCCCTCGTCCTCCGCTCAGAATGAGGCTGGACTGTGGTCCGTGCTGCGCTCGGTCTGACAGTCAGCCAGCGAGGAACGCGTCGACAGCCGCCACATCATCGAAGTAGTGCCACGCCTCGCTGACCTGGCCATCGCGCATCGCGAACACCACCGTCGAGCGGACGTCGAGCGTTCGTCCTGCGATCGACGCCGTGTCACGTCCTACGCCCGCGACGTGATCATTGCTCGCCATCACGTCGATGACATTCGCCTGCAACGTCCCACCTGACGCTTCGCCATACGCACCGAGGACGCCGAGGGTGGCATCGCGGCCGATGTGAGCGCCGGACAACTTGCTGTTGCCCGGAAAGTGCCAGACGATGTCGTCGGCGAAGAGCTCTACCAACGCCGGGACATCCCCAGTGTTGAATGCCTCGTACCCCCGTCGAATGCTGGTTTCGTTCTCGGCTGCGCCCATCGGAGATCCTCCGTCGTAGTGGTCAAGCGCTATTCGTCACCGACCACCTCGGAGATCACTTCAGATCGGGACTCCGGACGCGCGCTGAAGGTCACGCATTTCGCGGTCGCCTTGATCGCCGGGTCGAGCGCACCGCTGTCGCCGATCATCGTGACGAGCTCGTCGTCTGGCCTGTGCGCGAGCCGGTCGCGCAGACCGCGGCTCACGCGACCGCCGCGGTCTTGCACGTCTCCGCGACGGTAGACGGACGCGATGGGGGTGGGTTTCGGTTGGGCCTGGGTACGGTCGGGGCGATGGCTGACATCAACGAGTTCAATCGGCACTTGATCGACGAGTTCCGGACCAACGGCGGGAAGGTCTCGGGGCCGTTCGGGAACGCGCCGATCCTGCTGCTCACCACGACCGGCGCGAAGTCGGGGAAGGAGCGGATCAACCCGCTCGTGTTCACGCGCGACGGCGATCGCATCGTGATCATCGCCTCGAAAGGTGGCTACCCGACGAGCCCGGACTGGTTCCACAACCTGGTCGCCCATCCCGACGTGAGGGTCGAACTGCCGGGCGAGACGTTCGAAGCCAAGGCCACGGTCGTCGATGGCGGTGAGCGCGACCGGCTCTTCGCCGCGCAAGCCGCGCTGATGCCGAACTTCACGGAGTACCAGGAGAAGACCGAACGGCGCATCCCCGTCGTCGTGTTGGATCGAGTTGCGTAGAAGGTCCCGACAGCCCGGGGTCGTCCCCTAGGATGCGTTGATGCCGGACAGCAGGGTGCTCGTGGTCGACGACGATCCGGTGATCCTCAAGCTCCTCGAGGTGAACTTCGAGATGGAGGGGTTCACGGTCATCCTCGCCCACGACGGCGACGAAGGCATCGAGGTGGCTCGCAGCGAGCAGCCCGACATCATCGTCAGCGACATCATGATGCCGAAGAAGTCGGGTCTCGAGCTGGTCACCGAGATCAAGGGCGATCCCGCCACGCGCGACATCCCGATCATCCTGCTCTCCGCCAAGGCGCAGAACGCCGACGTCCGCTCCGGTATGGAAGCCGGCGCCGACGACTACATCACCAAGCCTTTCGAACCCCTCGACCTCGTCGACCGCGTGAATCGGTTGCTGTCGGCGAGGGCCTCCAAGCGATCCTCCTGATCCGGCCGGAGCTCATCCGTGATCCGTGACAGTCTCGAACGATCGTTGCGTGACGCCCTCGCGGCGGTCGGCGTCAACGCACCTGAGGCCGTGCACCTCGAGCGCCCCGCCCGCCGCGAGCACGGCGATTGGTCATCGAACATCGCGCTCGCGTCGGCGAAGGCGGCCGGCCGCAATCCTCGTGCGCTCGCCACCGCGCTGGCCGCCCACCTCACCGACAATCCCCCGCCCCACGTCGAACGGATCGAGCTCGCGGGCCCGGGCTTCATCAACTTCCACCTGCGGCCGACGTGGCTTGTCGAGGTGCTGCGTGAGGTCGTCACCGTGGGCGAGCGCGGTTATGCCCGCTTCGACTTCGGCGCAGGTACCCGCGTCGACGTCGAGTACGTGTCGGCCAACCCCACCGGTCCGCTGCACGCGGGCGGCGGCCGGTGGGCGGCATACGGCGACGCGCTGTCGAACCTGCTCGAGCGGTGCGGCTACGCCGTGACCCGTGAGTACTACCTCAACGACCGCGGCACGCAGATGGGACTGTTCGCCGCGTCGCTCGCCGCCGCCAAGAGGGGTGACGCGGTCCCGCCTGACGGTTACAAGGGCGAGTACATCCAGGAGTGGGCCTCCGAGATGCCAGACGGCGCCGATCCCGCGCAGTGGGGTTACGAGCGGGTGAAGCGCGACCTCGCGTCGACTCTCGCGCGCATGGGCGTCGCGTTCGACGTGTGGTTCAGCGAGCAGTCACTCGTCGACCGCCATCTGGTCGAGGCCACGCTCGAGGACCTGCGGGATCACGGCGAGGCCTTCGACGCCGAGGGCGCGACGTGGTTGCGGACCACCGACTTCGGCGACGACAAGGACCGCGTGCTCGTGAAGTCCGACGGCGAGCCGACGTACCTGCTGCCGGACATCGCGTACCACCGCGACAAGTTCGAGCGCGGGCACGACTTGTTGATCGACGTGTGGGGCGCGGATCACCACGGTTACGTGACCCGCCTGAAGAACGGTGTCCGAGCGCTCGGACACGACCCCGACGAGCTCGAGATCATCCTCGGACAGCTTGTGCTGCTCGTACGAAACGGCGAACCGGTGCGGTTGTCCAAGCGCGCCGGCGATCTCGTGTTGCTCGACGATTTGCTCGACGCGGTCGGCCCCGACGTGGCTCGATTGACGTTCCTGTTGCAGTCGCTCGACAGCCGCCAGACCATCGACCTCGACGTCATCACCGCGCAGTCGATGGAGAATCCGGTCTTCTACGTGCAGATGGCGCACGCGCGCATTGCAGGTATCGCGCGACGTGCAGCAGGCGTCGGGATCGAGCGGGCACGACTCGATGCCACCGATCTCTCGTTGCTCGAGCATCAGCGCGAGCTCGAACTGTTGCGGACGCTGTCGGAGCTGCCGGACGTCGTCACGAGTGCGACGAGGGATCGCGCGCCGCACAAGGTGACGACATGGGTGCGCGAGCTCGCGGACCGGTTCCACGGCTTCTACCACGACTGTTACGTGATCGGCGACGACATCCCGCTCGAGTTGACGCAGGCGCGGCTCTGGCTCGTCGAATCGACTCGCATCGGCCTGGCCATCGCGCTCGATCTGCTCGGCGTGTCCGCGCCGGAGTCGATGTAGCGAGCATGAGCCGTCCGGTCCCGCGGCAGCTGCTGCCGGACACCGCAGCCGTCGACGATGACGGCTGGCTCACGATCGGCGGCTGCTCGACGTCCGCACTCGCGAACGAGTTCGGCACTCCGTTGTTCGTGTACGACGAGACCCACCTGCGCGCTCGCTGCCGGGAGGCGGTGGCCGCCTTTCCCGATGGTGTCGCGTACGCCACGAAGGCGTTCCTGTGCCGCGCGATGGCGAGGCTCGCGCTCGACGAAGGCATGGTGCTCGATGTCGCCACCGGCGGCGAGCTGCATGTCGCGCTCGCCGCGGGCGCGGCGGGCGATCAGCTCGTGTTGCACGGCAACAACAAGAGCGAGGACGAGTTGGCGCGCGCGTGCGAGGTCGGCGCCACGATCGTCATCGACTCATTCGACGAGATCGATCGACTCGAGTCACTGCATCGTGGCGACGGGGCGACGCAGGGGGCGGCGCGGTCGATAACGCAGGCGCCCCGTGTGCTCGTGCGCGTCACCCCCGGGGTCGAAGCGCATACGCACGAGTTCGTGCGCACCGGCCAGATCGATTCGAAGTTCGGGTTCGGCATCGAGTCGGGCGCCGCAACGCGCGCCATCGAACGCGCCGCGGCCAGCGCCGCGATGCGCCTCGCCGGCGTGCATCTCCACATCGGTAGCCAGGTGTTCGTGGCGGACTTCTTCCACCAGGCCATCGACGTGGTCGCGCCGTTCTTGCATGGCTTCGATCTCGAGGAGCTCTCGATCGGCGGCGGCCTCGGCGTCGCCTACGTCGACGGTGAGGAAGCTCCGACGATCTCGCAGTGGGCGCGCTCCGTCCGCGACGCAGCCGATGCCGCGGGCATCCGCGCTCGCGTCACCGCCGAGCCGGGCCGAGCCATCGTGGCCGCGGCCGCCATCACGCTCTACACGGTCGGCACAGTGAAAGACCTGCCGGGCATTCGCACGTACGTGTCGGTCGACGGCGGCATGAGCGACAATCCCCGCCCGGTGCTCTACGGCAGCGGCTACGAGGCGTTCCTGCCGCGCGCGCCGTTCGCCGATCGTCCCCGGACCGTGACGATCGTGGGCAAGCACTGCGAGTCGGGCGACCGGTTGGTGCGCGATGCGTCCGTCCCCGGCGACTTGGTGGTGGGCGACGTGCTCGCCACTCCCGTCACCGGTGCGTACGGCCACTCGATGGGCTCCAACTACAACAAGGTGATGCGCCCTGCAGTGGTGTTCGTGCGCAGCGGCGACGCCCGTCTCGTGGTGCGCCGCGAAACCCTCGAGGACCTGCTCCGCACTGATATCGGTTGAATCCTCGCTCCGCGTAACAAAGTCCACGATCGGAGCAGGAACGGGCGCAAGGGCGGCGAAACACACGGCACATCCACCGAACCTGGGAGGCAACCGGTGCGAAGCCGTTTGACCCGTCGTATCAGCATCGTCGCCTTGCTCACCAGCCTCGTCGCATTCGCCGGGCTGGCCTTCGCACTACCAGGCGCGCAGGCCGCGCCGACATGGGCACCCGCGGCGACCGCGGCGATCCATCCTGGCGTGCAGACATTCACCGCCGGGGCCCAGTGCACCGCGAACTTCATCTACACCGACGGCACCAACGTGTACATCGGCCAGGCGGCCCACTGCGCCGGCACCGGCGGCAACACCGAGACCGACGGCTGCAGCTCGGGCACGCTGCCCGTGGGCACGCCTGTCGACGTCACCGGTGCGTCGCAGCCCGGAACCATCGTCTACAGCTCATGGGCCACGATGCAGGGCAATGGCGAAACCGACGCCAACACGTGCGCCTTCAACGACTTGGCGCTGATCCAGCTGAGTGCCGCGGACGCCGCGAAGGTCAATCCGTCGGTCCCGTTCTGGGGTGGCCCCACCGGGCTGGACAACAGCGGCACGACCCAGGGCGAGTCGGTCTACTCGTACGGCAACTCCGAGCTGCGCGGCGGCGCCACCGTCCTCAGCCCGAAGGAGGGCACCAGCTTGGGCGACGACCCCAGCGGCTGGTCGCACAACGTCGTGACCGCGTCGCCCGGCATCCCCGGTGACTCCGGCAGCGGGTTCTTGAGCTCGAACGGTGCCGCGCTCGGCATCCTCAGCACGCTCCAGATCGCGCCCACGCCGGGCGCCAACGGTGTCGGCGACCTGTCGAAGGAGCTGGCGTACATGCACTCGCACTCGTCGTTCAGCGGTGTGCAGCTCGCGCTCGGCACCCAGCCGTTCAACGGCAGCCAGGCTCCCGCCGACCTGAGTGGCAATCCGCTCCCGCTGGGGCTGCTCAACCTCATCTGACCGAATCGCCGGAACCCATGGCCCGGCGCCGGTGCATATCGCATCCGGCGCCGGGACAGGGGCCAGTACGGTTGCCGGGCGTGAGTGACCCTGCGTCCCGCGCCCATCACGTTCGGGTCGGAATCCTCGGCTGCGGCAACGTCGGCGGCCCCCTCGTCGAGCTGATTCAACGTCACCGTGACGAGATCGCGGCGCGAACCGGAGTCGAGCTCGAGATCGCGGCGGTAGCGGTGCGCAGCCTGTCGAAGGAACGCACGGTCACGCTCGAGCCGGACGTGCTCACCACGGATGCGTCGGCGGTTGTCGACGATCCGAGCATCGACGTCGTCGTCGAGGTCATCGGCGGCATCGAACCGGCACGCTCGCTGATCTCGAAGGCTCTCGGCGCGAAGAAGCCGGTTGTCACCGGGAACAAGGAGCTGCTCGCCAACGTCGGCGCCGAGCTGTTCGAGGCCGCGCACGACGCGGGCGTCGACCTGCTCTTCGAGGCGGCGGTGGCCGGCGGCATCCCGCTCATCCGTCCGTTGCGCGAGTCGCTCGTCGGTGAGCGCATCACGCGCGTGATGGGCATCGTCAACGGCACGACCAACTACATCCTCACTCGCATGACCGAGGAGGGGGTTTCGTACCACGAAGCGCTCGTGGAGGCGCAGAGCCTCGGGTTTGCTGAGCGTGATCCGACGGCGGACGTCGAGGGTTACGACGCCGGCGCGAAGGCGGCGATCATCGCGTCCATCGCCTTCGGGGCTCGCGTGGTCGCGGGCGACGTGTACTGCGAGGGCATCAGCGGCATCACCGAAGCCGACATCGGGTTCGCCAAGCGGCTCGGGTACGTCGTGAAGCTGCTCGCCATCATCGAGTCGATCGACGGCTCGATCGGGGTGCGCGTGCATCCGGCCATGGTTCCGTTCGACCACCCGCTGGCGAGCGTGCGTGAGAGTTACAACGCGGTCTTCATCGAGGGGGAGGCGGTCGGCAACCTCATGTTCTACGGCCGCGGCGCGGGTGGGCATCCCACGGCCAGCGCCGTGCTCGGCGACCTCATCGATGCGGCGACGAACCTGCGGAAGGGTTCGAGCGCATCCGTCGGCATCTTGACTGATGCTCGCATCCGCCCGATCGACGAGGCGACGTCCGAGTACTACCTCAACGTCGAAGTTGCAGACCGTCCCGGCGTGCTCGCGGCCGTCGCCGGCGTCTTCGGTCAGCACGACGTGTCGATCCGAGCGATGGAGCAGGAAGGGATGGGCGACGAAGCTCGGCTCATCTTCATCACCCACACCGCCCGTGAAGCCGATGTGCAAGCCACGCTGCACGACCTGCGCGACCTCGACTCCGTCGACCAGGTGGTCACGCTGCTCCGAGTCATCTCGTGACTTCCTACGTCAGCACGCGGGGACGCGCTCCGGTGCTGACGTTCGCCGACGCCGTGCTCGAGGGATTGGCGCGCGACGGCGGGCTCTACGTGCCCGAGACGCTGCCGAAGTTGCCGGGAGAGTTGCCGGCCGCCTACGTCGACCTCGCGGCGTCGATCACGGAGATCGATGGCGACGTCGTCGCTGACGCGTACTCCACGTTCGATCACCCCGATGTGTGTCCGGTCGTGCAGCTCGACGACCACCTCTGGATACAAGAGCTCTGGCACGGTCCGACCCTGTCGTTCAAGGACGTCGCGCTCCAGCTCGTCGGCCGCGTGATGGACCGTGAGCTCGCCGAGCGCGACGAACGGCGCACGATCGTCGTCGCCACATCGGGCGACACGGGTTCCGCCGCGATTTCCGCGTGCACGGGGCGCGCCAACCTCGACATCGTCGTGCTCCATCCCGCCGGCCGCGTGAGCGACGTACAGCGCCGGCAGATGACGACGGTCGACGAGCCCAACGTCCACAACATCGCGGTCGAGGGCACCTTCGACGACTGCCAGGACCTCGTGAAGGCCATGTTCGCCGACGAGCGGTTCCGCGAGGAGCTGTCGCTCGGCGCGATGAACTCCATCAACTGGGGTCGGGTCCTCGCGCAGATCGTCTACTACGTCACCGGACAGCTCGCCGTCGGTCGCCCGTGCACGTTCGCGGTGCCGACGGGCAACTTCGGCAACGTGCTCGCCGGTTGGTACGCGCGGCGCATGGGCACGCCGATCGATCGTTTCATCATCGGATCGAACCGCAACGACATCGTCGCCCGCTGGGTTGCCACCGGTTCATTGGTCACCGAAACCGTGGTGCCGACGATCAGTCCGGCGATGGACATTCAAGTGTCGTCGAACCTCGAGCGACTGCTGTTCGAGCTGCTCGACCGTGACGGTGCCCGCACCGCGGAGCTCATGATGCGCTTCCGCGAGGTCGGCTCGGTCGAAGTGCCCCGTGACCCGTTGCTCTCGGCCGCTCGCCTCGACGACGACGAGACCGTCGCGGTGATCCGCTCGACGTACGAGAAGTACGGGTATCTCATCGATCCCCACACCGCGGTGGCGGTGGGGGCGGCTGAGCGCATTCGTCGCGACGCGGACGAGTCGATCGTGTGTCTCTCGACCGCGCATCCGTCGAAATTCTCTGACGCCGTCGTGCACGCCACGGGCGTCGAGCCTCCGGTTCCCGATCGGTTGGCGGCAGTGCTCGACGGCGAGGAGCGCTACGACGTCACGGGCAACGACCTGGCCGCGGTGCAGTCGCTCGTGCGCGCCGCCGTCACGCGCTGAGCGCGAACAGCTCCGCGAAGTTGCGCGAGTAGAAGCGCTCCTTGGCGTCGTCGCCGATGCCTTCGAGCGTCGCCTCGAACTTGCCGAGCGGATCCTTCGTCCCCTCGGGATGCGGGTAGTCCGACGAGAACAGGAAGAGCTCCTCGCCCGCTTGCTCGATGAGCCAGCCCACCGGTTCGGTCGGGAACGGCGTGAACCGCACCTGCCGGCGGATGTACTCCGACGCCTTCATCGGTAGCTCGGCGAGCAGCGGCTCGCTCTTCTTGAACGTGCCCTGCGCGATGTCGATGCGCCGAAGCAGCGAGGGCACCCACAGCGCCCCTTGCTCGATCACGCCGCACATGAGCCCCGGGAACTTCTCGAACACACCATCGAGCACCATCGCCGCAATGAAGATCTCGGGCGGGTTGTGCAGGACCATGTAGTCCTTCGACCGGATGTTCTCGCCGCCACCGAGGAAGTCGGTCGGCTTCGGTCGCCCGTTCTCGTGGAAGCTCGGGCGCAGCGGGCGGCCACCGCCACCGATGTGCAGCATCAGCGGCACGTTGGCGTCTTGGAGCCGGGCCCACACGCCGTCGAGATCCGGATGGGTCGGCGAGTGCGTGCGTGGCGGGTGCGACGGCACGAGGATCGCGCCGCAACCGAAGGCGAGTGCTTCTTCGACCGCCTCGGCCGCTCGCTGCGGATCCTGCAACGGGACGAAGCCGACCGCGATCAGTCGCTCATCGTCGCCACAGAAGGTGCCCATGGCGCGGTTGTGGGCACGGGTGCCGCCGTAGAGCAGTTCGGGGTCACCGTCGAGGAACTGCGTCGGCGCGAAGGTCGAGAACACGAGTTGCTTGTCGAAGCCGAGCATGTCCAGCGCGTGGCTGCGCTCGGTCGAATCGAACGCGCCGTACGCGCTCCAGCCCTTGCGGGTCATCAGCCCGGCCTCGATGTCCTCAGGCGCGACCGCGCCGGCCTTGCGCTGATCGGCATCGCGCACCGCGGCGTCCGCCAGCTTCCCTGCGCCACCGAGGTAGAGCGGACGGATGCGATCACGCATGTCCGGGTCTGCGTAGGCCACGAGCCAGTCGCTCGTCTCCATCAGATGGCTGTCGGCGTCGTAGTAGACGCGTCCCTCGGCGTACGGCATCGAATCCCCCGATCCGTTTCCAACTCCGGGTCACCGTGGCCCCGATAGGGGCCACGGAGCACCAACATTCGGAATGGCCAGCCTCGCGCGCCGGGCAGACTGGCGTCACATGAAGTACGTCGTTTGTGTCCCGGATGGTTGCGCCGACGAGCCGATCGACGCGCTCGACGGTCGCACGCCCCTCGAAGTGGCGTCGATGCCGACGCTGGCCGCGCTCGCAGCGCGGGCTGAGCTGGGACGAGCCGCGGTCATACCTCCGGGGCTTCCGCCCGGCTCGGACGTCGGCAACATGTCGATCCTCGGATATGACCCGGCCCAGTTCCATACCGGCCGGGCACCGATCGAGGCGGCCGCGCTCGGGCTGCGGCTCCGGGCCGATCAAGTCGCGTACCGGTGCAACCTCGTCACCATCGGCGACGACGGCACCATGGACGACTTCGCCGGCGGACATCCGTCCTCCGAAGCGGCGGCCGAGGTGATCGCCGCGCTCGACAAGGAGCTCGGCGGCGACGGCGTGTCGTTCCATCCCGGCGTGCAGTACCGCCACATTCTGGTGGCGCCGAGCGAGTGGTCGGAGGCGGAATGCGCACCGCCGCACGACCTCAGCGACAAGCCGGCCGTGTGGCCGACCGGTCCCGCGGCGGCGAGGTTGCAGACGCTGATGGACGCGTCGCGCGACGTGGTGGCGCGCTTCGGTCTCGCCGCCAACCAGGTGTGGTTGTGGGGCCAGGGGTTCCAGCCGCGGATGCCGTCGTTCCACGACGTGTTCGGATTGCAGGCCGGTCTGTGCACCGCGGTCGACCTCGTGCGCGGACTCGGCGTATTGACGGGCATCGATGTCATCGAGGTCGAGGGCGCGACCGGTTGGTACGACACCAACTACGAAGGCAAGCGTGATGCGGCGCTCCATGCGCTCGAATCCGGTGCCGACCTGTTCGTCGTGCACGTCGAGGCCACCGACGAGGCAGGCCACGCCGGCAACCTCGAAGAGAAGGTCAACGCCCTCGAGAACTGGGACCGTCGCATCCTCACCGATCTCGTCGACGGACTCGACGCGCTCGGCCCGTGGCGCATGCTGTTGCTACCCGACCATCCGACGCCGGTGCGGTTGAAGACGCACACCACCGACTCGGTGCCGTACCTGTTGTTCGACTCGCAAGTCGACGCCGCCGGCGGCGAGTACTCCGAGCCGGCCACTGCGAGCTGCGCGCCGCTACCCGGCCACACGCTCATGCCCAAGCTCGTCCACTCGCAACGCCCGGGCGTCTGACCACATCGGTCGTGGTGGAACGCCCGGGCGTTGCACGACGTACCTGTTAGCTGAAGCGGGTGACGTAGCCGCGGCGGCGGAACGTGTCGAGCATGTGGACGATGAACCAGTAGCCGAACGCGCAGAACACGAATGCGCCGAGGTAGCCCCACGCGATGTCGTCCCACGGGATACCGCCGCCGGCCAGCAACGTGCGCATGGCCCGGAAGGCGAACGTCGTCGGCAGGATCCGCGCGATCGGCTGCACCGCGGCCGGCAATGCCGAGATCGGATTGAACACGCCCGACAACGCGAGCATCACGAAGTTGGTGCCCCACGCCAGGATCTCCGCTGATTGCCCGTAGCGAAGGATGAGCCCGATCACGAGCAGCGACACGGACCACCCGACGAGCAGCAGCACACCGACGATCGGCACCAGCCCCCACCCGATGCTGCCGAGGTTGAACTGGTACGTCACGAACGCGACGACCGAGATGGTCAGCATCGCCATGATGAGCTTCATGAAGGCGTACAACGCGAGGCCCGCCGCGTACTCCCCTTCGGTGATCGGTGTCGTCATGATGTTGAGCAGGTTGCGCGACCACGTCTCTTCCATGAAGCCGGTCGTCACCGCGATCTGACACTGGAACAGGACGTGGAAGAGCATGATGCCGGCGAGCAGGTACGGCGCCGCGGCTTGCGACGCGTCGTTTTCCTGCGCGACGAACGCGCCGAGCGAGCCGAACAGCAACACGTCGAAGACTGGCCATACGGCGATGTCGAACCAACGGTTCGGGCTGCGCCACAGCACGTACCAGTGCCGGCGCACGACGGTCTTGATGCGGAGCCAGCTCATCGCACACCGGGGGCTGCGCCCCCGAGCCCCATCCACGCCCGGCTCCCTCGCGGTCGCTCGGCCGTGATGAGCTCGCTGCGCTCGCTCATCGTGGGTCGCCCTCGTTCATCACTTGCTCGTCACTCGTCCGGATCCATGTCGGTGCCGGCCAGTTGAAGGAAGACCGATTCGAGGTCGCCGTGTCCGAACATGGCGGCGACGTCAGCGGGGGTGCCGTCCGCGACGATCTGGCCGCCGGCGATGAACACGACCCGCTCGCACAGCCGCTCGACCTCGACCATGTTGTGACTTGTCACCAGCAGCGCGGTGCCGTCGGTCGCGCACAGGTCGAGCAGCCCGTTGCGCACCCGGTGCGCGACGTCGGGGTCGAGCGACGCAGTTGGCTCGTCGAGTACGAGCAGGCGCGGTTGGTGAAGCGACGCCTTGACGATGCCGACCAGCGTGCGCTGTCCCGATGACAGCTCCATGCACATGCGCTCGGACAACCCGGAGATGCGAAATCGCTGGAGGCCGCGCGTGACCGCCTCGTTCGCTTCGCGACGGTCGAGGCCGTAGAAGCCGGCGAACACGGAGAGTGCCTCCCGCACGCGCAGCCGATCGGGTAGCGGCAGGTAACCGGCGACGAAGCCGACCTCGCTCATCGCGGCCGACCGGTGCTTCGGCAGGTGATGGCCGAGGATCTCGACTTCACCCTCGTCGGGGAGCACCGCCCCGAGCAGCATCAGCAACGTGGTGGTCTTGCCGGCGCCATTCGGACCGAGCAGCGCGACGCGTTCGCCGGCCGCGACGGTGATGTCGACGCCCGCGACCGCTTGGACATCCTTGTACTTCTTGCGCAATCCGCGCGCTTCGAGGACGGCCCCCACTTGGTCAGTCTGGCCGAACTCCTGCCCAACACCGGTGGAAATACGGGTGACGGAATGCTCAGGTGGTTGCTCGTGTTGCATGGCTGTCGCTACCATGGCACCTGCGCCAACCGCTCCACTCAGAGCGGTGCCGGCGCAGCCGAGATACCTCTGGCGGTACTGCTCACGCGGAACCCCGGAGACCCGCGGGAAAACCACCGTACGTCGGAACTCTCTGCGTCGGTGATTTGGCCGTTGCGTGAATGCACGAACGGCAGACCCCTCAGAAACGAGGTGCATCATGAGCGTCGAGGCGACTGCACTCTCACGCTCGAAGCTGGAGCAGAAGGACCGCAGCGAACTCGCTGCCATCGTCGAGGCGATGGGGGGCAAGGCCGGTTCGCGAGCAAAGAAGGCCGACTTGGTCGACCTCGTGTTGCAACTGGCCGGCGCGTCCGAGCGATCCGGCAACGGGGAGCACAGCGATGGCGCCGGGGACTCCGACGCGCCCGCGAGTGGCATCGCGGCGCCGGAGCGTTCCGCGCGTTCTGCGCCGGAGCGCGACGCCGGACCGCCAGCACCCGCCGCCGAGCCGCCCGCGGAATGGGAGCTGGCGGTCGGACCCGAGGCGGCTGACGAGACGGAGTCGACGTCGACGTCGACCTCGACGTCGACGGATCACGGCGGCGGCGACAGGGCGAGTGGCGGCGAGCGGCCGAGTGGCGGCGGCGACCGGGGTCGGGACCGCCAGCAGGGCCAGGGTGGCGGCCAGCAGGGTGGTCAGCAGGGTCAGGGTGGACGTTCGCAGAACCAGGGCCAGGGCGGCGGCCAAGGTCAGCGTGACGACGGCGAGCCCGGCAACCGCAGGCGGCGGCGCCGCGGTCGTGACCGAGATCGCGACCGTCAGGGTCAGGGTCAGGGTCAAGGTCAGGGTCAAGGTGGTCAACAAGGTGGCGAGAAGCCCGAAGAGCCGTTCACGGGTGAACCCGTCGAGGTGCATGGCTATCTCGACCTGCGCGACGAGGGCTACGGCTTCCTTCGCCTGAAGGGCTTCCTTCCGTCGAAGGACGACGTGTACGTGTCGGTGAAGCAGGCTCGCCAGTTCGGTTTGCGCAAGGGCGACTACTTGAAGGGTGCGAGCCGTCCGGCGTCGCGCAACGAGAAGAACCCCGCGCTGCTGCGCATCGACTCGGTCAACGACATGGATCCCGAGCAGGCGCGCAACCGGCGCAAGTTCGAGGACCTCACACCGCTGTTCCCCGACGAGATGCTCAAGCTGGAGTTGGTCGACGACCCGTCGAACATGACGAACCGGATCGTCGATCTGATCTCACCCATCGGCAAGGGTCAGCGCGGCCTGATCGTGTCGCCGCCCAAGGCCGGCAAGACGACGATCATGAAGAACATCGCTCGCGCCGTCGAGGTGAACAACCCCGAGGTGCAGCTGATCGTGCTGCTGGTGGACGAGCGCCCCGAAGAGGTCACCGACATGAAGCGGTGGCTGACGCGAGGCGAGGTCGCGGCGTCGACGTTCGATCGTCCGTCCGACGAGCACACGATCGTCGCAGAGCTCACCATCGAGCGTGCCAAGCGCATGGTGGAGATGGGACAGGACGTCGTCATCATCCTCGACGGCATCACCCGTCTCGCCCGTGCCTACAACCTGGCCGCGCCGGCGAGCGGTCGCATCATGTCCGGTGGTATCGATGCCGGCGCGCTGTATCCGCCGAAGAAGTTCTTCGGTGCCGCCCGCAACATCGAAGAGGGCGGCTCGCTCACCATCCTCGCCACCGCTCTGGTGGAGACGGGGAGCCGCATGGACGAGCACATCTTCGAGGAGTTCAAGGGCACCGGCAACATGGAACTGCGCCTCGACCGCAAACTCGCCGAGCGGCGCATCTATCCGGCCATCGACGTCGACGCGTCCTCCACGCGGCACGAGGAGCTTCTGTTCGCTCGCAACCAGCTCAACATGGTGTGGAAGCTGCGCCGAGTGCTTTCGGGCCTGTCGAACGGTGAAGGGGGCGGCAGCGGCGGTGCTGGTCTCGAGCTGCTGATCGACCGAATGAAGACGTTCAAGTCCAACGATGAGTTCCTCGCCGAAGTGGCGAAGGCCCCATCCATCTCTGGTTGAGTCGTCTCGAGACCCAACCCGGTAACCTAGGACGCTCTATGAAGGCTGACATCCATCCGAACTATGTAGTGACGCAGGTGCGTTGCTCGTGCGGCAACACCTTCACGACGCGCTCGACGAAGGGCGACCTTCACGTCGAGCTGTGCAGCGAGTGCCATCCCTTCTACACGGGCAAGCAGAAGCTGGTGGACTCCGGCGGCCGTATCGACCGCTTCGAGCGCCGGTACGGGCGCCGCAAGAAGTCGTCGTAGCTTCGTCTTCGCTCGATCCTGACCGCGCGGGCGCGCTCTTCGACGTTCGTCTGGGCGCGCTCGTCGCCCGCCACTTCGGTGTCGAGGGCACCTCGGCCGCAACCTTTCCGGGGGGTGCGGCGCGCACCAGCGGCTCGACCGCATGGGTGTTCGTCGACGACGACAGGATCCGTTCGCTCGGCCACGTCATGGCGTGGGCGCGCCGGCAATCGATCACAGACCTGCATCTCATCGTCGAGCGAGACGCCGGCGCGCTGGCGGCGCGAGCCGACCAGTTCACGGATCCACCCACGGTCTTGTGGCTGCGCGGCACCGAGTTGCATCCGGCATCGCCGGAACCGCCCTCGCTCCCTGATCAACCGACCAGCTCGCCCGAGCTGAGTGAGTTGCTCGTCGACTCGGGACTCGACGTCGTCGTCGAGCACGGTTACCTCGCCGGCGAGCGCCGCGGCCTCGAAGTGGCGCGTATCACGGATGGCCGGCTCGAGGTCGGCGTAGGAGAAGCCGACCGTGAGCTCACCGCGATGGTGCACGCGGGGCTGTCACCCGAGGACGCGTTGCGACGGGTGATCGCCATCGTGGACGACAAGCGCCGTCCCGGGGAGCCTCGCCATCCGCTGAACCAGCTGGTGCCCGAGCGATGGCTGCGCTGGTCGATCCGCAATGACCCTTCGCTCGTCGGTCTCGACCGCATCGAGGCGGCGCCCCCCGCTCGTGCGCGGCGGGGGATGCGCGAGCGCGACATCGCCGTCGCCAGAGGCGATGGAGCCGTTGTTGTGTTTTCCGTCGGCATCGATCTCGACCTCGTTCCGGCTGCGGCCGAGGCCCGAGCGGCGCTCGACCCGCGGGCGCGCCTGGTGCTCGTCGTGCCCGAGCGTGACGACCATCCGGTGACGCACGCGCTGGCCGCGAGGCTGCGCGATCCCGCGGACATCGTTACGGTCGCCGGCGACTGGCGCAGCTGAGGCCGCCGGGCTCGTAGCCTTTCGGTCATGTTGGAGCGCCTCGCCGGTCTCGAGACCGAGTTCGCCGATGTCGAGGCCCGGCTCGCCGACCCTGACGTCTTCTCCGATCAGTCGCGCTACGCCGAGCTCGCGAAGCGCCACAAGGAGCTCGACGCGATCGTGTCGAGGGCCCGTGCGTTGCGAGCACGCACCGACGATCTCGAAGCGGCGAAGCAGATGCTGTGGGAATCCACCGGCGACGACCGCGACTTCGCACGCGCAGAAGTCGAGGCCGCGACGGCGGAGATCGACCGGCTCGATGACGAGCTGCGCATGCTCCTGTTGCCGAAGGATCCCAACGACGACCGCAATGTCATCGTGGAGATCCGCGGCGCGGAAGGCGGTGAGGAGGCGAACTTGTTCGCCCGTGACCTCTTCCAGATGTACGAGGCGTTCGCGCAGCGAAGGGGATGGAAGCTCGAAGTACTCGGATCCGATGTGTCGGCGATGGGTGGCTACAACGAGATCACGTTTCTGGTCTCGGGAGACGGCGTGTGGACGCGTATGAAGCACGAGGCCGGTCCACATCGGGTCCAACGCGTGCCCGTGACCGAGTCACAAGGACGCATTCACACGTCGTCGGCCACGATCACCGTGCTCCCAGAAGCGGAAGAGGTGGATCTCGCCATCGACGAGCGCGACCTGCAGGTCGACGTGTACCGATCGTCAGGGCCGGGCGGGCAATCCGTCAACACGACCGACTCCGCGGTCCGGGTGACGCACAAGCCAACCGGGCTCGTCGTCGCGATGCAGGACGAGAAGAGCCAGATCCAGAACCGCGCCAAGGCGATGCAAGTGCTTCGTTCCCGCTTGCTCAAGCTCGAGCAAGAGCGCCAAGAGGCAGAAGCGTCTGAGGCGCGGCGCGGTCAGATAGGCGGCGGTGGCCGCAGCGAGAAGATCCGCACCTACAACTTCAAGGAGAATCGGGTCACCGACCACCGCATCAACCTCACCATCTACAAACTCGAGCGGGTGCTCGCCGGTGAGCTCGACGACATCTCCGACGCGCTCGTGCACGACGAGCAGGCACGCCGGCTCTCCGACTCGATTGCCTGACCGGCCGACCTGGCGGGCGCTGCTCGACGATGCGACGGCGCGAATCGGCGATCGATCCGAGGCGCGCCGCATCGTCGAAGAGGCGTGTGGTTACGAAGGGGCCGACCTCGTACTGGTGATGGATGCGCACGCAACGGCGCTCGCGCACGATCGTCACCAACGCATGGTCGAACGGCGGCTCACGGGGGAACCGCTGCAATACGTCCTCGGACGTTGGGGCTTTCGCGCCCTCGACGTGCACGTGGATCGGCGTGTCCTGATCCCGCGACCGGAGACGGAGATCGTCGTGGAACACGCACTGCGCGTCGCGGACGACCTCGGCGCTCGTGTCGCCGTCGACCTCGGCACTGGTTCAGGCGTGATCGCCATGTCGCTCGCGTGTGAGCGACCCGGCCTGTCGGTCTGGGCAACGGACGTCTCGCCGGGCGCTCTTGCCGTCGCGACCGCAAACCTGGCTGGCCTCGGAATGGCGGCGTCGCGCGTTCGCATGGTCGAGGGCGACTGGTTCGCAGCCTTGCCGCCCGACCTGCGAGGGACGATCGACATCATCGTGACGAACCCGCCCTACGTTGCCGCGTCCGATGTCCTGCCCGCCGAGGTCGCGGACTGGGAACCGAGCGCAGCCCTCCTCGCGGGGCCGACCGGTCTCGAGTCGATCGAGCGCATCATCGCCGAGGCACCGGCGTGGATGGCACGGCCGGGTGCGCTCGTCGTCGAGATCGGCGAGACGCAAGCCGACGAGGCGTCGGCCCTCGCGACCTCAGCCGGGTTCGACGAGGTCGAGGTGCATCCCGATCTCGCGGGCAAGGCACGCGCGCTGGTGGCGCGCTACTGACCGAGGAACCGACGAAGGCGGCCGCCGGCAGGCTCGTCTTCTGAGGCCGCGTCCGGCTCAACCGCTGACGCGACGGGTGCGACCGCCGCGGCCGCCGGCACTTGCGACGGGGCTGCGTCCGGCGGAGCCGTCGACAACGCTTGGCCGGGAACGGCCGTCTGCGTGAACACGGGCGGCAATTCCGAAGGCCGCCGGGTCCGCGTGGTGCCGTTGGACTTGCCGTCCATGTAGTCCCGCCACGCCTCGATCTCGGTCTCGACGATGGTTTTGAAGGAGTCGCCGTGAACGGCGGTGGCTTTCTTGCGTTCGGCGGCGCCGGGCAAGATCCCGCCGCAGATCCGGCACCTGTCGACGGATAGATGGGAATTCTTCGCGCCGCAGATCGTGCAGCGCAGTTTGGTGTGACGCATGAAGTGGCTTCCTGGAGGTGGCGGCACTCCATCGGCAGATGCGGCGCCGCATTGAGCGCGACGGGCGATTGCGGCGGTGCCAACCTTGTCGAGTGCCGCAGTTCGTGTCCCTCGACAGCCCCTCCGCGATCGAGACGGCCGAGCGCGCGTTGCAAGCGGGCAAGGTCATCGTCCTGCCGACCGACACGGTGTACGGGCTCGCCGCGCTCCCCGGCATCGAGGCCGCGGTCGATCGGCTCTACCTGCTCAAAGGCCGTCCCGAGGCCGTGCCCATCGCGGTGCTGGTCGGTTCGCCGGAACAGGTCGAGTCGATTGCCGGACCGCTGCTACCGGAGGCGACCCGGTTGATGGCGGCCCTGTGGCCCGGGCCCTTGACCGTGGTGGTCCCTCGACGGGACGGGCTCGGCACGATCGGCGTGCGTTGTCCTGATCACGACTTCGTGCGTTCGCTGGCGAACCGGGTCGGGCCGATCGCCGTCACCTCTGCCAACCGGCACGGCGAGCCGACCCCGGCCACTGCGATGGATGCGGCGACGTCGCTCGACGGCGAGGTTGAGTTGGTGGTCGTCGGTGGACCGTGCGGGGGGATGGCATCGACGGTGGTCGACGGGACCGATGCGGACCTCCCGATCCTTCGCCAAGGTCCATTGCGCCGAGAGCACATCGTGGCTGTCGCGCTACGGTGACTTCACATCTCGAGGGGGGAAAGCGACGATGCCGTTCCGGAAGAAGATCGACGACGGAGCTGAACGGCTGGCCAAGGTCGACCTGTTCGAAGGCTTCAGCCCCGCCGA
This sequence comes from Acidimicrobiales bacterium, assembly GCA_036493595.1. Taxonomy (GTDB): domain Bacteria; phylum Actinomycetota; class Acidimicrobiia; order Acidimicrobiales; family JACDCH01; genus DATAES01. Next base: position 37,604 of record DASXPN010000120.1, read on the forward strand.
ACTGCAACGGGTTGCCGAACTGGTCGAAGAGGTCGACGCGGAGTCAGGTGCCGTGCTGACCGAACAGGGCAAACCGGGCCAGGAGTGCTACATCGTCGTCGAGGGCGAGGCGGCGTTCGAGGTCGGCGGCGAGCGCAAGGGCACGATCAGCAAGGGCGAGCCCATCGGCGAGATGGCGCTCATCGACAACCGTCCGCGATCGGGCACCGTGCGGGCGTTGACGCCGATGAAGCTGCTCGCCCTCGACGCGAAGCGGTTCCGCACGCTCATCGACGAGATGCCGAAGGCGAACCGGGCGATCATGGCGAAGCTGAGCGAGCGCCTCCGCAACCTCGACTCCGCCTGATCCCGCCGATCCGCCCCGTTCCCCTCGTTCCGCGCCAACGCTTGGGCGTCGTGTCATCGACTCGATGACCCATTGCCCATGCGTTCGCCGTCAGAAGGCCAGGCTGCCGTCCGGGGACAGGTGCGCGTCCCGGTCGGCGAACTCCTCGACCGTCATTGCCTTGAGGATGTCCTGATCCTGCGTCGTACCCCACGCGCGGCGACCGTCCGGCAGCAACACCGCGGCGAACCCATTCTCGGGCTCGCCGTCGCGGTTGTGCATGACGGTCCACGACTCGACGCTGACCGGACCGTCGTGCTCCGCCGCAACGTCTCGTGGTGACGTCGCCGCATCGGCTTCCGCTTGTGCGTCGGCCCACTTGAATCCGTCGGCAGGTGGCTCCGTCGAGTAGATGCCGATCGCGTGCTTGGTGATGAAGCCGCCGTTGGCCGTGCACATGCCGTACTCGCCGGGGCGCGCCCGTAGCCGGTCGACCATCGTCGCGATGGCATGGGTCACGTAGTTGTTCCAGGGGCCGCCCGCGAACGACAGCCCGCCGGTGACCGTCAGCGGGCGGGACGGATCGTCGATCGCGAGGCCGAGCTCCTGCGCGGCGATCTGCACGGCAGACGGGAAGCACGAGTAGAGGTCGACGTGGGCGATGTCGTCGATGCCGAGTCCCGCGAGCTCGAGGGCTTGACGGCCCGCGGCCCGGATCGCCGGCGACGAGTGCAGGTCGCGCCGGGTGGAGACCGCGGACGTGTCGTGCGCGTCGGTGCCGCTGTGGGGGAACACCCAGCGATCGCGCGGGACGCCGAGTCGTTCCGCAGCCTCGACCGAGCACATCAGCAGTGCCGCGCCCTGTTCGACCGCGTTGTTCGAGTTCATCAGCTTCGGATACGGGAACCCGATCCAGCGGTTGTCCGGTCCCGCAGTGCGGATCTCCTCGGCGGTGTACGCACGCTGGATCCACGCGTTGGGATTCGTCGCCGCGACCTCACTGAAGCGTGCCCATAGCTCGGAGATGCGAACGAGGTGATCGTCGATCGATCGCCCCGCCGCGATGCGCAGCGCCTGTTCGAACATCGGGTACACCTGCACGGGCATCGCGATGCCGCGACTGACCTCCGCGGGATGGATCATCTCGAAGTTGCCGCCGAACACCTCGGCCTCGGGGACGTCGTCGGCCTGCACCGTCCAGTCGGGCTTCGCGTCGGTGGCGCGGAACGACATGCGCGTACGCCACGCTTCTGCGCCGCCGATGAGCGCGACGTCGATGTCGCCGTCGACGATGGCGCGAGCCGTGTCATTGACCAGCGACTGGGGCATGTTGCCGCCGGGCTGCGTCAGGCTCGTGGACCGGACCGGAGCGCCGAGCCGCTCGGCGACCAGTGCGCCAGGATCGCGATAGCGCCATGAGAACAGCGAGACGATGCGTATGGCGTCGATCGCGCCGAGGACACCGTCGGTGCCGGCGTCGTCCGCCGCCTCGCGCGCGGCGGCCACGATGAGGTCCACCGGCTCGAGCACTTCCGCACCCTGATCGGTTCGTTGGCTGCGTTGACCGGTGCCGATGATCACGGGCGTGCGCGGGTCGAGAGCAGATTGCGGGGCCACGAAGCAACGGTAGGCGGGACCCGATCGCTGCCTACAATCGCCGCCATCGACCGTTCCTTCCACGTGCTCGTGCTGTGCACCGGCAACATCTGCCGCTCGCCGATGGCGGAGGGACTCTTGCGGCGCCGGCTCTCGGAGAGGGGAGTGGTGGCCACGGTGGCATCCGCCGGACTCTCACTCGTCGATCGGCCCGCCACGCCGGATGCGGTCGCGGCCGCGTCCGCCTACGGCGTCGACATCAGCCCGCATCGCAGCCGGATCATGAGCGCCGCCTTGGTGCGTGACGCCGACCTGATCGTCGCGATGGAGCGGCTCCATGCCCGTGAGGTGTTCATGCTCGATCGCACGGCCGCCGAGAGGTGCTTCACGCTCAAAGAGCTCGTGCGGCGCGGAACCGCCATCGGCCCGAGACCGGCGGACGAACCCCTCGCCGCCTGGCTTCGTCGAGCCGCGGCCGCACGGCGACCGGCAGAGCTCATGGGCGCGTCAGTGGACGACGACGTGGCCGACCCGTACCAGCGCGCGCGGGTGAACTACGACCGCTGCATCGATGAGATCGACGGGCTGGTGACGCGGCTGGTCGACCTCGCCTGGCCCGTCCCCGCGACTCGAGAAGGGGTCGCCTGATCATGCGGGTCGCCATCGGATCGGATCACGCCGGCTTCACGCTGAAGCAGCACCTCATCGGTGTCCTTCACGATCTCGGCCACGATGTCGACGACCAGGGCACGCACAGCGAGGAGCCGGTCGACTATCCGGACATCTGCGCGGGTGTGGCGCGCACGGTCGTGCGCGGCGATGCCGATCGAGGCATCGTCCTCGGCGGGAGCGGACAAGGCGAGCAACTCGCGGCCAACAAGGTGCGCGGCGCTCGGGCCGCGCTCTGCAACGACCTGTTCACCGCACGCCTCTCGCGTGCGCACAACAACGCGAACGTGTTGTCGATGGGCGGACGCATCGTCGCGCCGGGATTGGCCGACGAGATCCTGAGGGTCTGGCTCGACACCCCGTTCGACGGTGGCCGCCACGAAGCGCGCCTCGCGCAGGTGGCGAAGATCGAAGAGGAGGAGAGAACAACATGACAGGGAGCCGCACGCAGATGGGGTCCGGGGGCGCAGCCCCCGCAGGAACATGACCGAGCACACCGAGTCCCACTGGCCCGCAGAGCGCGACACCGAGCTGTTCTCGATCGTCGACCGCGAGCTCGCGCGGCAGAACTCGACCTTGCAGTTGATCGCCTCCGAGAACTTCACCTCGCCCGAGGTGCTACGCGCCACCGGCTCGGTGCTCACCAACAAGTACTCCGAGGGCTATCCCGGCAAGCGCTATTACGGCGGCAACGAAGTCATCGACCAAGTCGAGGACTTGGCCCGTGAACGCGCGAAGGCGCTGTTCGGCGCGCCACACGCGAACGTGCAGCCGCACTCGGGCGCGAACGCCAACATGGCCGTCTACCTCGCGCTGCTATCGCCGGGCGACACCGTGCTCGGCATGCGACTCGACCAAGGTGGTCACCTCACGCACGGCTCGCCGGTCAATGCCAGCGGCAAGCTGTTCCGTTTCGTGGCGTATGGCGTGACCGAGTCGGACGAGCGCATCGACTTCGACCAGGTGCGCGAGGTCGCATTGCGCGAACGACCGAAGCTGATCGTGGCCGGGGCCACCGCGTACTCGCGCATCATCGATCCTCGGCCCTTCCGCGCGATCGCGGACGAGGTCGGGGCGCTCTTCATGTTCGATGCCGCGCACATCGCCGGTCTCATCGCCGGCGGACAGCATCCGAACCCCGTCGAGCACGGTGCGGACATCGTGACGTTCACCACGCACAAGACGTTGCGCGGGCCACGCGCCGGTTGCATCCTGTCGACCGCGGCACTGGCGGGCACGATCGACAAGTCCGTGTTCCCCGGTCTCCAAGGCGGCCCGCTCGATCACGTGATCGCGGCGAAGGCGGTGGCATTCTTCGAGGCGGCTCAGCCGGAGTTCAAGGAGTACGCGGCGCAGATCGTCCGCAACGCCGAGGCTCTTGCTCGTTCGCTGGCCGAGCACGGCTTGCGACTCGTGTCGGGCGGCACCGACAACCATTTGATGCTCGTGGACCTGCGCACCTTCGACGTCGACCTGTCCGGCAAGAAGGCACGTCTCGCTCTGGACCGCGCCGGCATCAGCCTCAACGAGAACACCGTGCCGGACGACCCGCGTCCGCCCTACATCACGAGCGGGCTGCGCATCGGCACGCCGGCGACGACGACGCAGGGGATGAAGGAGGCCGAGATGGCAACGATCGGATCGCTCATCCATCGCGTGCTCGTCGGGCGCGAGGACGACACCGAGATCGCCGCCGTCCGTGAAGAAGTCTCTGCACTCTGCTCTCGCTTCGTTCCCTACCCGTGACCGCGGCGTACGCGATCGTCTTCGGCGCCACGTTCCTCACCACGCTGGTGCTGACGCCGCTGGTTCGGCGGTTGTGCATCCGGCGCGGCATCTTGGTCCCGCCGAGCATCAGAGCAGTGCACCAGACGCCGATCCCGAACATCGGCGGCCTCGCCATGCTCGGCGGTTTGCTCGTCGGCATGGGCGTTGCCGCGTCGCTCGGGAAGTTCAAGGAAGTGTTCGAGTCGAGCTCCGTGCCGCTGGGCGTCATCATCGGCGCGCTCGTCATCTTCACCACCGGCCTCATCGACGAGTTGCGCAAGGTCCGAGGTGGGGAGGTGTCGGCACCGGCGAAGCTGGCCGGGATGGTGCTCGCGGGCAGCGTGCTGTCCCTCGCCGGAGTGAGCACGATCTTCTTCCGCGTGCCGTTCCTCGGCATCTTCTCGTTGACGCCGGACCTGTCGGCGTTCGTCACCGTCGTGTGGGTCGTCGGCATGGCCAACGCGATCAACCTCATCGACGGCCTCGACGGTCTGGCGGCCGGCATCACCGCGATCGCGGCGGGGTCGTTCTTCGTCTACGGCGCGCGTCTCGACCACGTGGGCGTGCTCGTGCCGGGCAACATCGGGCCGCTGCTCGCGCTCATCACCGCCGCGGTCTGCCTCGGCTTCCTGCCGTGGAACTTCCACCCCGCCAAGATCATCATGGGCGACTGCGGCGCTCTGTTGCTCGGGCTTCTCATGGCCTCGTCGACGATCGCCGTGGGCGGCTCGACCGACACGGTGTTCAGCGGTCAGTCGTTCTTCTTCTTCGCCCCGTTGTTCATCCCGCTCGTCATCCTCGGTGTGCCGATCATCGACACGTTGTTCGCGATCGTCCGCAGGGCAACGCGCCGCGCCGGGGTGGCCACCGCGGACAAGGCGCACCTTCACCACCGGCTCATGCGCCTCGGTCACGGCCAGCGCCGCAGCGTCCTCATCCTCTGGGCGTGGACCGCGCTGCTCTCCGGACTCGTCCTCTATCCGACCTACACGGGACGGGGTGACGCGGTCGTGCCGGTCGGCATCGCCGCCCTCGGCCTCTTGCTGTTCACCGTCTTCCATCCGGGCGCCCGCCAAGCTCGTCACAACGGCGAGGACAAGGCCGGTACGAACGGCGACGGTGACTCGGGCCCGCCGTTGGCGGCGGCGGAGGCCCGCCACTAGGGTCGTCCGCCGTCACCGGCCCGGATCCCAGTCTGCTCGCGGTTTTCGTCGTATCAGCAGATGGAATTTGCACGGCCGAAACCGTGTGTTCTAGATTGCGAAAGTATTCACAAGGTCTGACGGGGACGCCAGATGGACCTCAACGAGCGACGCGAACTGAACAACGGGTTCGGAGAGGCACTCGCCCGGGCTTTCGAGCTGGTGCTGACCCCGGTCATCTTCGGATTCTTCGGGTGGCTGCTCGACGGCAGGCTCGGCACCCGTCCCGTGTTCATGCTCCTCTTCTTCGCACTGGTGATGGGATACGAGTTCTGGAAGCACTTCTCCATGTACGACGCGGCGATGAAGCGCCACGAGCAGCAGCTCCCCGGTTCCCGTCCGCGGGCGGACTCATGACCGCCGACAAGCCGCGTCTCGCCGGCGACGGTGGCTCGACCGACGTACAACCTGTCGAGGACGTCGAGACCCAACTCGCGCTGGACATGCTCAAGCATGCGGTGCCGTTCGCACCCGTGATCGTGCTGCTGTCCTGGCTGATCTGGGGATCGCGCGGTGCCTGGTCGGCGTTGCTCGCCGTGGCCGTCGTTGTCGTCAACCTTCTCTTGTCGTCGATCTCGCTCGCGTGGGCAGCCAGGGTGTCACCGACGGCGCTGATGGGCGTCGCGCTCGGCGGCTTCCTCGCCCGCATGATGCTCGTCACCGCGGTGGTCGTCGCCGTGAAGGGCACCGCCTGGGTCGATCTGACCGCGCTGGCCGTGGCCATCCTCGTGACCCACCTCACCTTGCTCGTCTGGGAGACCCGTTACATAGGCGCCAACCTCGCGTACCCGGGTCTCAAGCCTCCGCAGAAAGGCGCGTGATGCCGTCGCTACTCGCTCTCGAGTTCCCGCCGATCAGCCACGCGGTCGAATGGCCGATCATCTTCGGCGGCGACTGGCTCGGGGTCAACAAAGTCGTGCTGCTGATGTGGCTGTCCGTCATCATCGTGTTCGCGTTCTTCCTCGTGGCCAGCAGGCGTCAGCAACTGGTGCCTGTCGGCGTGCAGAACATCGCGGAGTCGACGGTCGACTTCATCCGCAACGGCATCATCCTGCAGACGATGGGCGAGGACGGCCTCTTCTACACGCCGTTCCTTCTGATGCTCTTCAGCTTCATCTTCGTGTGCAACATCTGGGAGGTCATCCCGATTGCGCAGATGCCGGTCAACGCTCGCATCGCCCTACCGATGTTCATGGCGCTGCTCGTGTACTTCATGTACCACATCGTCGGTATCAAGCGGCAGGGCGTCGGCGGCTACCTGAAGTCGTCGCTCATCCCGCCGGGTGTGCCCAAGCCGATCCTGCCGTTGCTGATGTTCATCGAGTTGATCACGCTGCTGATCACCAGGCCGCTGTCCCTCTGCGTGCGGTTGTTCGCCAACATGTTCGCCGGCCACCTCCTGCTCATCACCTTCGCCATCATCTCCGCGACCCTGTTCGCGGTGCAGTGGCAGATCGTCATCCTGCCGTTCTCCGGATTCCTGCTGATCGCACTGACCGGCTTCGAGGTCCTCGTCGCGTTCTTGCAGGCGTTCATCTTCACGATCCTGGCTGCCGTGTATCTCGGCAGTTCCATGCACCCCGAGCACTGACCCTAAGGAGAATCCAAAGTGCTTTCTGTCCTTGCTCAAGCGGCGCAGTCCACGCCGGACATCACACCAGGCCTCACGGCCATCGGCCGAGGCATCGTCTACGGCGGGGCGGCCATCGGCCCCGGCATCGGCATCGGCTTGGTCGTCGGCAACGCCATCACGGCGATGTCTCGACAGCCGGAGTCGGCAGGCATGGTGCGCACCACCATGTTCCTCGGCATCGCGTTCACCGAGGCGCTCGCGCTCTTCGGGTTCGTGCTCGCGTTCATCATCTCGGGTTAGGGGTACTCGCCATGCGCATCCGAAAGGTGATCGCGGCGAGCTTGCTGGTCGGCGGAGTGCTGGTCGGCGGACTGCTGGTGCTCGCGCCAGGCGTCGCGTCGGCACAGCAGCCGTCCACCACCACTACGACCGTGAAGTTGCCCGAGGCCAACGAGGACTGCATCAAGCTCCTCGAGAATCCGAACAACAAGATCGACGACTGCCAGAAGGCGCCGAGCCCGATTCTTCCCGCGAAGAACGAGCTCATCTGGGGCACCATCTCGTTCGTCGTCCTCTTCGTGCTCCTTTGGAAGTTCGCGTGGCCGGGGCTGAAGGGCAGCATGGCGACGAGGACGGAGCGGATCCGCGACGACCTGCAGGCGGCCGACACGGCCAAGGCCGACGCCGAGAACCTGCTCTCCGAGTACCGCGCGCAACTACACGATGCTCGCGACGAGTCGGCTCGCATCATCGAGGAGTCTCGCCAGCAGGCGGACGCGCTTCGTCGTGATCAAGAGCAGCGACTGCAGACCGAGCTCGCCGGCATGCGCGAGCGTGCCGCAGTCGACGTCGAGTCCGCGAAGCAGCAGGCGATCGCCGACCTGCGCCGTGAGGTCACGACGCTGGCCATCGGCGCCGCCGAGATCATCGTGCAGCGCAACCTCGATCGTCCGACGCAAGAGCAACTGGTCGAGAACTACATCGCCCAGGTCGGGAGCAGGGCGAACTGATGAGTGATGTCGCGGAGCGGCCTACCGGTCGCATCGGTGCCTACGCCGACGCGATGTTCGATGTCGCGCAGGCCGAAGGCATTCTGAGCGAAGTCGAGGACGAACTGTTCCGGTTCGCTCGCGCCTTCGAGGGCTCCGACGAGCTGCGTGAAGCGTTGACCGACGCGCACATCCCGGCCAGTCGCCGTCAACAGATCGTCGAGGATCTTCTCGGCCCCCGCGCCACCCACGTCACCACCGCGTTGATCTCCATGGTGGTCGGCGCCGGTCGTTCCCGTGAGCTTCCGACGATCATCGACTCGCTCGTCCGCAAGTCGGCTGCCGTGCAGAAGAAGGCCGTCGCCGAAGTGCGGTCGGCCATCGAGCTCACACCCGAGCAGCGGCAGCGGCTGGCCGGCGCCATCGAGAAGGCCACCGGCAAGTCGGTCGAGGTCAAGGTCGTCGTCGACCCGACCGTGCTCGGCGGCCTCCTCACGACGGTGGGCGACACGGTCATCGACGGCTCGGTCCGCACTCGTCTCGAACAACTCAAGAACTCGCTCTAGGGAGCAGGAGCACGCATGGCTGAGCTCACCATCAACACCGACGACATCGCGGCGGCGCTGCAGAAGAACCTCGCCGACTTCAAGCCCGACATGTCGATCTCCCAAGTCGGGCGCATCCTCGAGGTCGGCGACGGCATCGCCCGCGTCTCAGGGCTTCCCGACGCCGCGGTCAACGAGCTGCTCGAGTTCGAGGACGGGACCCTAGGCCTCGCGCTGAACCTCGACGAAGAGTCCATCGGTACGGTCGTGCTCGGCGACAGCTCATCCATCGAGGAAGGTCAGACGGTCAAGGCGACCGGCCGCATCCTGTCGGTCCCTGTCGGCGACGGCCTGCTCGGCCGTGTTGTCAATGGATTGGGCGAGCCCATCGACGGTCGTGGACCGCTCAACAACGTCGAGTCTCGCCGCATGGAGATCCAGGCTCCCGGCATCACCGGTCGCAAGCCGGTGCACGAGCCGCTCCAGACCGGCATCAAGGCCATCGACTCGATGACGCCGATCGGTCGTGGTCAGCGTGAGCTCGTCATCGGCGACCGCAAGACCGGCAAGACGACGGTGTGCGTCGACACGATCCTGAACCAGAAGGGTCAGGGCGTGAAGTGCATCTACGTCGCCATCGGTCAGAAGGGCTCGACGGTGGCGAACACCGTGAGCATTCTCACCGAGCACGGCGCGATGGACTACACGGTCGTCGTGTCGGCACCGGCATCGGACTCCGCGCCGTTCAAGTACCTCGCTCCCTACGCCGGTTGCGCGATGGGGCAGCACTGGATGGAGAACGGCGAACACGCGCTCATCGTGTACGACGACCTGTCGAAGCAGGCCGAGGCCTACCGGCAGATGTCGTTGTTGCTCCGCCGCCCACCGGGCCGCGAGGCATACCCCGGCGACGTCTTCTACTTGCACAGCCGCCTGCTCGAGCGGGCCGCCAAGCTGAGCGACGACCGCGGCGCGGGGTCGCTGACGGCGCTTCCGATCATCGAGACCAAGGCCGGCGACGTGTCGGCGTACATCCCGACCAACGTGATCTCGATCACCGACGGCCAGGTGTATCTCATCGAGGACCTCTTCAAGTCGGGTGTTCGTCCCGCAGTCGACGTCGGCATCTCGGTCTCACGAGTCGGCGGCGCCGCCCAGATCAAGGCGATGAAGTCGGTGTCCGGCACGCTCAAGCTCGACCTCGCGCAGTTCCGCGAGCTCGAGGCCTTCGCCACATTCGGTTCCGAGCTCGACAAGGTCTCGGCCGCCCAGCTCGAGCGTGGTTACCGGCTCACCGAGCTACTGAAGCAGAACCTCAACTCGCCGATGTCGGTCGAGGAGCAGGTCGTCTCGATCTTCGCCGGCACCGGCGGCTACCTCGACGACATCCCGGTGGCGGACGTGAAGCGATTCGAGCAAGAACTGCACGAGTACATCCGCACCCGCCACGGCGACATCCTCGACACCGTCCGCACGTCGGGAGCGCTACCCGACGGCGACGCCCTGGCCAACGCCGTCGACGCGTTCAAAGAGCAGTTCCAACCCACCGAAGTCGCCGACGCATCCACCGAGGACGGGCGGGAGTAACAGGGTGCGAGGCGCCAGCCAATTCCCGCGCAGGTCGCCGTCGGCGCCGCGAGGCGCCAGGCAGTTCCCGCGCGGGTCGGCGAGGGAAGCGTTCGCGACGAGCCGACACTCCGCGGAGACAGCGAGCGCAGCGAGCGCTCGGAGCGGAGCAAGTGCGCGGACGTTGTCCCTGGGATCTTTGCCGCGCGGGTCGGCGAGGGAAGCGCCAGCGACGAGCCGACACTCCGCGGAGACAGCGAGCGCAGCGAGCGCTCGGAGCGGAGCAAAATAATGGCTGGGGGTCAGGAACGGATTCTTCGGCGGCGGATCAAGACCGTCGAGTCGACGAAGAAGATCACGAAGGCAATGGAGCTCATCGCCGCGTCGCGCATCGTGAAGGCGCAGCAGCGTGTCGCCGCGGCGCGGCCGTACAGCGAGCGCATCACCGAGGTCATCCGCAACCTGGCCGCGGGGGGCGCGGGGCTCGACCATCCCTTGCTCAAGCCGAGCGACGAGATCCATACGGTTGCGTATGTCGCCATCACCGCCGACCGCGGTCTCGCCGGCGGCTACAACAACAACGTCATCCGCGCCACCGAGCGGGCCATGCGCGCTGACCGGGAGGCCGGTCGCGATCCGAAGCTCTACGTCGTGGGCAAGAAGGCGCAGACCTACTTCCGCTTCCGCGCGGTGCCGATCGAGGCGACGTTCCTGGGCGTGACCGATCAGCCGACGTACGAGCAGGCCCGAGAGATCGCCCACGCAGTTGCGTCGGCGTTCGGTGAGCGCGAGGTCGACACGGTCGACCTCGTCTACACGCAGTTCTTGTCCGCCGGCTCGCAGCGCGTCGTCGTGCGCCGGTTGATGCCGCTCGACACGTCCAAGCTCGAAGATGTCGCCGAGGGCGGGATGACGGCGGGTTACGAATTCGAGCCCGATCCCGACAGCATCCTCGAGCGCCTGCTGCCCCGTTACGCGGAGGCTCGCCTGTTCGCGGCGCTGCTCGATGCTTCGGCTTCGGAGCATGCGGCGCGCCAGCGAGCGATGAAGTCCGCCACCGACAACGCGGAGGATCTCATCAAGACGCTCAGCCGCGCCATGAACCGTGCCCGCCAGGACGCCATCACGACCGAGATCATGGAGATCGTCGGTGGCGCCGAGGCCCTGCGGCAGTCCGGCAGTGACGGCCACGACCTGCTGCCCGATCATCTCGTCTCGCAAGACCTCTTGCTCGATTCGCCCATCGCGAGGAACTGACATGACCGTGACCGAAGCTGCTTCCGCTACCGAGACCGAGCTCAAAGAGGGCAGGGTCGTCGCCATCGCCGGCCCTGTCGTCGACGTCGAGTTCCCTCGCGGTTCGCTGCCCGAGATCAACAACGCCTTGCAGTTCACGGTGGACCTCGCCGGCACCGACGTCGAGATCACGGCGGAGGTCGCGCAGCAGATCGGTGACGGTCGCGTGCGGGCCATCTGCCTGAAGCCGACCGACGGTCTGCGGCGGGGCACGGCCGTGCGGAACCTCGGTCGTGGTCTGGCCATGCCGGTCGGCGACGCAGTGCTCGGGCACGTGATCAACGTCCTCGGTCAGCCGCTCGATGTCGACACGCTCGAGGGCGTCGAGGACACGTGGGACATCCATCGTGAAGCTCCGGCCTTCGACACGCTCGAGCCGAAGCGGCTCATGTTCGAGACCGGCATCAAGGTCATCGACCTCCTGACGCCGTACCTGCAGGGCGGCAAGATCGGATTGTTCGGTGGCGCCGGCGTGGGCAAGACCGTGCTCATCACCGAGATGATCAACCGTGTCGCCACGCAACATGGCGGTGTGTCCGTGTTCGCCGGCGTCGGCGAGCGCACTCGTGAGGGCACCGACCTCTTCATCGAGATGGGCGAGACCGTCATGGGCGACGGCGTCACGCCGGTGCTCACCAAGGCCGCGCTCGTCTTCGGGCAGATGGACGAGCCGCCCGGCGTGCGCCTGCGCGTCGCCCTGTCGGCGCTCACGGTCGCGGAGTACTTCCGTGACGTGAAGGGTCAGGACGTGTTGCTGTTCATCGACAACATCTTCCGCTTCGTGCAGGCGGGCTCCGAGGTGTCGACGCTGCTCGGCCGCATGCCGTCGGCGGTGGGTTATCAGCCGACGCTGGCGGACGAGATGGGCGAGCTACAGGAGCGCATCACCTCGACTCGGGGTCGATCGATCACCTCGCTGCAGGCCGTGTACGTCCCTGCGGACGACTACACCGACCCCGCCCCGTTCACCACCTTCACGCACCTCGACGCGACGACCGAGCTGTCCCGCCAGATCGCGGCACTCGGCATCTACCCGGCCGTGGACCCGCTGGCGTCGACATCGACGATCCTTGCCCCCGAGGTCGTCGGCGAGCGCCACTACGGGGTGGCGATTCGCACGCAGGAGATCCTCCAGCGGTACAAGGAGCTGCAGGACATCATCGCCATCCTCGGTCTCGACGAGCTGTCCGAGGAGGACCGGATCACGGTGAACCGGGCCCGCAAGATCCAACGGTTCCTGTCGCAACCGTTCTTCGTCGGCCAGGTGTTCACCGGGCTCGAGGGCATCAACGTCCCGATCGACGAGACGATCGAGTCATTCGAGCTCCTCGTCAACGGCGACCTCGACGATCTGCCCGAGCAGGCGTTCCTCAACGTCGGCAATGCCGATGGGGCCCGCGCCAAGGCCAAGCAGCTCCAGGAGAGCTGATGTCGTTCGAGGTGCAGCTCGTGTCACCCGAGCGGGTGCTCTATACGGGCCAGGCCAACCAGGTGCTGTGCCGGACGGTCGGCGGTGGCGACATCGCCTTCCTCACCGGTCACGCGCCGATGATCGGTGCGCTCGACATCTGGAGCCTGAAGGTCACCACGGTGGACGGCGACGAGCTGTGGTTCGCCGTCCACGGCGGGTTCGTCGAGGTATCGGCGGACTCGGTGATCGTGCTGTCGGACGTGGCCGAGGCGGCCGGCCAGATCGACGAAGGCCGCGCCGGCACGGCCAAGGAGCGAGCCGACTCCGAGGTGCGCGCCGACCCGGACGACGAAGAGGTGAAGGCGGCGCTGCAACGCGCCGAAGTCCGCCTCGAAGTCGCGTCCAAGTAACCCCCGGCTCCGCCCTCCGCCCCCCGGCCCCCCGCGCCCCCCGCCGCCGCGCTCGCCGCGCCCCCCCCGGCCGCACATTGTCGGCTGAGCCACCGTTTT
>DASXPN010000121.1:0-2800 GCA_036493595.1 Acidimicrobiales bacterium
CGCACGTCGCCGGCGGCGAACACGCCGGGGCGAGTGGTTTCGAGAAGTTGCGGTTCGCGCTCGGTCAGCGGCCAGCAGAGATGGCCGTCGCAGTCGGCCGCGGCGGCTCCGCAGAGGAGATATCCAGCCGCGTCTAGCGCGAGCATTCCTGTGGCGGCCTCGGTGCACGGATCGCCCCCGATCATCACGAAGACCGCGGTGCAGGCAACCTGCTCGACGTTGCCGTCGCGTCGGTCGCGCAGGCTTGCCGATTCCACCGTGGCCGATCCGTGGACGGCCACGAGCTCCGTCTCGGTCATGACCTCGATCTCTCGCGAGCGCTCGATGCGATCGACGAGGTACTGCGACATCGTCGACTTCAACGCCGTGCCTCGCACCACGACGCGCACGCTGCGGGCGGCGTGCGACGCGAGCTGCGTGGCCGCCTGTCCCGCCGAGTTGCCGCCTCCGACGACGATCACGTCCTCATCACGGGCACGCTCGACGTCGGTGGGCATGGCGGCGTGGTAGACGCCGGCGCCGCGGAAGCGGTCGATGCCTTCAGCCTGCAGTTCGCGCCAGCGCGCGCCTGTAGCCATGACGAGGCAGCGTGCGAGAACATGCTGGCCGTCGTCGAGGTCGACCCGCGTGAGCCCCTCGGGCCCGTCCGCGAGCTCGACCGCGCGGTGGAAGCTCGACAGCACGGCGTCGAAGCGGCGCGCCTGGAGGGTTGCCTTACGGGTCAGGTCCGTCCCCGATACTCCCGTTGGGAAGCCGAGGTAGTTCTCGATTCGCGTGCTCATACCGGCCTGCCCGCCCGGCGCCCATGCCTCGGCGACAAACGTTCGCAGCCCTTCTGCGCCGGCGTACACCGCGCTCGCCAGCCCGGCCGGCCCGGCGCCGAGCACGACGACATCAAAACGCTCACCGTCTACGTGGGCCCGCAATCCGAGTGAGCGAGCGACCTGGGCAGCGGACGGATTGCGCATCACCTCGGTGGCGTGCACGAGCACGGGGGTCTCCGATCGCGGGATCTGCAGCCGGTCGAGGAGCGCGGCGCTCTCGGTGTCGGTATCGACGTCGTACCAGCGCACCGGCAACAGGTTGCGCTCGAGCAGATCGCGTACCTCGAACGCGCGTCGGGATCCGCGCGGGGCGATCAGACGCATGATCCCGTAGCCCTCTGCCTCATGCCATTCGCGGCGTGCCATCAGCGTGCGGAAGATCTGCTCGCCGAACTCCGGCCAGCGAGCGACCATGTCGCGCAATGCGGCCCGGTCGAACACGATCACGTCGGTCCGCTCGACGGCGACGCAGGCGCTGACCGTCGGCTCGCCGGTGAATACGGCGATGTCGCCGATGTACGTGCGACTGTCGGCCTGCGCGATGTAGACGTCCTTGCCGGGTCTGCGGTCGACGAACTCGACCAGGCCGTTCTCGATCACGTAGAACGGCGCGTCCCGCACCCCATGCTCGTAGAGCACCTCACCGGGCTGGAACGTGTGCCGTTTGCCCCGCTTGGCCAGCCAGGCCAGCTTGGCGTCCGAGAGCCGCGGAAACAAGAGCTCGTCGTCGAGATCGGGAAACCGGTCGCTGCGAATCACCTGCGTGGTTGTCACAGAGGGAAGGCTATCGCCACGACCTAGCGATGCCGGGCGTACCTTCAGGCCATGAACGGCATGAGCTCCGGGGCATCGTTACGAAGGGTCGCATCATGTCGCGATCTTCATGCTCGAGGATGTGACAGTGGTACATGTACCGGCCGCTGTAGCTGGTGAAGCGGACGGCGATCTCGACGATCTCGTTCGGATTGACGCGCACGGTGTCCTTGAGCCCCCGCTCGTTGTCGTCGATCGCGTGGTCGAGCTCGTCGTCCGGGTCGCGCTCGAGCGTGACGGTTGCGGTCAGGTCGCGCTCGCCGATGGCGCCGTCCGGGATCTCGTAGCGGATCCGATTCGTGGGCAGAATCGAAGAGACGCGCCGCACGCGGTCATTTCCTAAGATGCCCGCATGGCCGAGGAACCTGAGAAGGCACTTGACAAGATGGCGGAGGACACGCGCATCGCCGGCGAGGGCATCGAGGCTGAACTGAAGGAAGACGTGGACAAGGCCAAGGGTGAAGGCGGCCCATCGAAACGCCCTTGGTGGAAGGTCTGGGCTCGGACTTAGCGGGCGAAGGCTCATCGAGCGACTCGATGCCCTAGCTGCGGAAACACCGCGACGAAATCCATCGAACGACCCCTCCGTGTCGGCGAGGAGCGTCGTCATGTTGCGTGCATGCTGTGCAACTCAGCGCATCGACCTCGTCCCGCTATGAACGACCTGGGGTTCCGGATCCTCGGACGCGTCCACGGTCGCGTCTACCGACTGACCGCCGGCAAGGTTGGCGGCCGGATTGCAGGGATGCCGGTCCTTCTGCTGACGACGAGCGGCCGCAAGAGCGGGCGGCCACGCACGCAGCCGCTCACCTATACACAGACCGACGGCAGCTATGCGGTGATCGCATCAAAGGGCGGCGCACCCCACCATCCACTCTGGTACCTCAACCTGAGCGCGAACCCGATCGCTGAGGTCACGGTCGGACGCGAAACGCACACGGTGCGAGCACGCGACGCCGAGGGCGAAGAACGGGAGCGACTCTGGCGCCAGCTCGCCGATGTCTATCCCGGCTACGACAGATACGCGTCGAAGACGAGTCGGCGAATCCCGGTCATCGTGCTCGAGCCGATTCAAGCGGGCTCGGACGACCGCTCGGCAACCTCCCGCCGATAGTCGGGCAGATGGAGCTGTGCGAGCGCGTCGAGTGCCGTCGACGTGAGTG
>DASXPN010000122.1:0-15253 GCA_036493595.1 Acidimicrobiales bacterium
CTCTGCGGGCCGACGACGAGCGCGCCCCCGGCGTCGATGCGAGCGATCGACCCGCCGCCCGCGCCGATCGTGTGGACATCGAGCGACGGCAGCCGGATCGGGAAACCCGCGACCAGTCGTCCGGCCGCCGCCTCGGGCGCCGCACCGCGCACGAGGCACACATCCGTCGACGTGCCGCCCATGTCGAACGTGATCGCGTCCGCGTAACCATTTGCCGCCGCAGCTGCCGCGCCCGCGATCACGCCTCCGGCGGGACCCGATAGCAGCAAGGCGACCGGCAACTCCGCGGCGTCGAGCACCGGCATCAGGCCGCCCGCCGACGTGAGCACGAGCACGTCGGCGGCGAGTGCCGACAGTCGCGACAGGTACTCGCGACACGTCCGCCGCAAGTACGCGTTGACGACAGTCGTCAGGGTCCGCTCGTACTCGCGGAATTCCGGCGAGACATCGCACGACGCCGACACGTCGAAGCCCGCCTCGCGCAGCACGCTGGCGACGGCATCCTCGTGATCGCGACACAAGTCGCTGTGCAAGAGGCAGACGGCGATCACGTCCGCGCCGTTCAACCCGTCCGCCCCCAACCAGCCCGAGAGAACAACGGGCTCGAGCTCGCTCCCTTCAGCGGCCAACCGTCCACTGATACCGAGACGGCGGTGGCGGTCGACGAGCGGCGACGGTCGATCCGCGAACAGGTCATAGAGCGAGGGCCGGTCTTGGCGAGCGATTTCGATCACATCCTCGAAGCCGTTGTTCGTGACCAGCGCCACCGTCGCGCCGGTTCGTTCCAGCAACGCGTTCGTCGCGACCGTGGTGCCATGCGCGAGCACGTCGACTGCGCCGAGGCCCGCCATCGCCGCGCCGACAACGGCCGCCGGGTCGTCCGGCGTCGACAAGACCTTGACGGTGCGGCCGTCTTCGGACACGGCGTCGGTGAACGTTCCACCGGTGTCGACCCCGACCCTCACCCGCGGAACCTACCTTGGTGCCGTGCCTGACCGTCCCTGGGATCGACTGCGCCGGCGCCGCGCGGACGAAACGCCCCCCGAGGACGTCGAGCAGTCAGCCGACCTGAACGACGAGGCGTACTCGTGGTGGGCGGACCGCGAGCAGCTCGAGACCGGCCAGGTTCCCCACGGGCGCAAGCGGCGCAAGCCACCCGAACCGCCGAAGAAGAGTGGCTTCGAGACGTACTACAGCACCGAGTCGCTGTTCGACTGGAGCGGCGACGGCGTCGGTGTGCTCGACGAGACCGACCCGTACGTCGTGCTCGGCCTGCCCGCGTCCGCAACGTGGGAGGAGATCACCAGTGCTCATCGGCGCCTGGCGAAGCTGCACCACCCCGACCGCCAGTTGAACGCACCTCCCGAGGACCGCGAGGCCAACGACCGCCGCATCCGCGAGCTCAACATCGCCTACACCGAGTTGCGTCGCCGCAAGGGCCGCTGACGCGGGAGCGCGCGGCTACCGGCAACGCTTGGGCGTTGCGTCATCCGTCCGATGACAGATCGCCCATGCGTCCGGACTGCGTCAGCGCCGCCTCGACCGCCAGCCGGTCGACGAGATCGTTCATCGGGTCGGCGCTGTGGCCCTTCACCCAACGGAAGGTCACTGCACCCCGCGTGACGACCTGATCGACCAACGGTTCCCACAGATCACGATTGGCCACGGGCTTGCGCTGGCTGTTGGTCCAGCCGCGCCGCTGCCAGCCGAGGTACCACTTGTCGCGGAAGCAGTTGACGACATAGGTCGAGTCACTGACGACTTCGATCGGACCGTCGGTTGCGCCGAGCGTGCGGACCGCTTCGAGCGCCGCCGTGATCTCCATGCGTTGGTTGGTCGTGTGCGGTTCGAACCCGCTGGCAAACGGACCGTCGGGGACGGCCCACGCCCACCCGCCGGGGCCGGGGTTCCCGCTGCAGGCGCCGTCCGTGTACACGATTCGCACGAGTGGAGAGCATTACCGGAGATCGAGCGAGAGAATGAACTCATGATCATCGACGGGTTCGTCCACCAGTTGCCCGACGTCGATCCGGAGGAGACCCAGGAATGGCTCGACTCGTTGACGGCGGTGGTGGAGGCGCAAGGCAAGACCCGCGCCCGTTTCCTCATGTCCAAGTTGCTCGAGCGGGCCCGCGAGCTGCAGGTCGGCCATCCCGCCACCGTGTCGACGCCGTACGTGAACACGATCCCGCCCGAGGAAGAGCCGTGGTTCCCCGGCGACGAGTACATCGAGCGAAGGATCCGCGCGTACATCCGTTGGAACGCGGCGGTGATGGTCGTGAAGGCCAACAAGCATGCCGAGGGCATCGGCGGTCATCTGTCGACGTTCGCCAGTAGCGCATCGTTGTACGAGGTCGGCTTCAACTGGTTCTTCCGCGGCAAGGACGACGGCCTCGCCGGTGATCACCTCTACATCCAGGGGCACGCGACGCCGGGTATCTACGCGCGAGCGTTCCTCGAGGGACGCCTGACCGAGGAACAGCTCGACAACTTCCGCCGCGAGATCGGCGGGAACGGACTCTCGTCGTACCCGCATCCGCGCCTGATGCCGGATTTCTGGGAGTTCCCGACCGTGTCGATGGGCCTCGGCCCGATCAACTCCATCTACCAGGCCCGTTTCAACAAGTACCTGCACAACCGGCGCATCGACGACACGTCGGGGTCGCGGGTGTGGTGCTTCCTGGGCGACGGCGAGTGCGACGAACCCGAAACACTCGGATCGATCTCCCTCGCCGCCCGCGAGCAGCTCGACAACTTGACCTGGGTCGTCAACTGCAACCTTCAGCGCCTCGACGGTCCGGTGCGCGGCAACGGCAAGGTCATCCAAGAGCTCGAGGCCGTGTTCCGCGGCGCGGGCTGGAACGTGATCAAGGTCATCTGGGGGGCCAAGTGGGATGAGCTGCTCGCCCGTGACGTCGACGGCGTGTTGCTCAACAAGATGAACACGACGGTCGACGGCGAGTTCCAGCGCTACGCCGTCGAGTCCGGCGCCTATATCCGTGATCACTTCTTCGGGCCCGACCCCCGTCTGCGCAAGCTCGTCGAGCACCTGTCCGACGAGGACCTGCGATGGCTCCCCCGCGGTGGACACGATTACCGCAAGCTGTACTCGGCCTACAAGGCGGCCACCGACCAAGAAGGCGCGCCCACCGTCATCCTCGCCAAGACGGTGAAGGGTTGGACGCTCGGCTCCGAGGTCGAGGGCCGCAACGCCACGCACCAGATCAAGAAGATGACCAACGAGCAACTCCTGCACCTGCGCGAGCGGCTCTACCTTCAGGACCAGATCCCCGAGGAGTCGCTGGCGCCCGGCAAGGAGCCGCCGTATTACCGGCCTCCGCAGGACTCCGACGAGTACCGGTACATGATGGAGCGCCGCACTGCGCTCGACGGCGCAGTCCCGCGTCGGGAGGTCAAGGTCAGGCGGCCGCTCGAGCTGCCGAAGCCCGATGTGTTCGGCGAGTTCGACAGCGGCTCCGGCAAGCAAGAGGTCTCGACCACGATGGCGTTCACACGCCTGCTGCGAAACCTCGCCCGCGACGAGAAGTTCGGACCGCGCGTCGTACCCATCATCCCCGACGAAGCGCGCACGTTCGGGATGGACGCCCTCTTCCGAGAGTTCAAGATCTACGCGTCGCAGGGGCAGAAGTACGACCCCGTCGACGCGCAGCTCCTGCTCTCGTACACCGAGTCGAAGGACGGTCAGATCCTCGAAGAAGGCATCACCGAGGCGGGATCGATGTCGAGCTTCACCGCCGCCGGCACCGCGTACGCGACGCGCGGTGTGCCGATGATTCCGTTCTTCACCTTCTATTCGATGTTCGGGTTCCAGCGGGTCGGCGATCTCATCTGGGCCGCGGCCGACGCGCGTGCGCGCGGCTTCCTGCTCGGCGCAACCGCGGGCCGCACGACGTTGCTCGGCGAAGGCCTACAACATCAGGACGGGCACAGCCTGTTGCTGGCGTCGACCGTGCCGACCTGTGAGGCCTACGACCCGGCGTTCGCGTACGAGATGGCGGCCATCATCCGCCGCGGCATCGACCGCATGTACGGACCGGACGCCCTCGCACCGGGCAACGCCGTCTTCTACTACCTGACCCTCTACAACGAGAACTACGTGCAGCCGGCGAAGCCCACGACGAAGGGGATCGACGACGCCATCATCAGCGGTCTCTACAAGTGGGCGGACGCGCCGAAGGGGCCGAAGCGCCGTGCCACGATCCTGTTCTCGGGATCGGCGCAGGGCGCGGCCCGGCAGGCGCAAGCTGATCTCGCCGAGCACTTCGATGTCGCGGCCGAGCTGTGGTCGGCGACCTCCTACAAGAAGCTCCGCGAGGAGGCGCTGTCAGTCGAGCGCTGGAACCGGCTGCACCCCGACGACGAGCCGCGCACGCCGTATGTGCACTCACAGCTGTCGTCGTCGAAGGGCCCGATCGTCGCGGTGACCGACTTCTTGAAGGCGGTGCCCGATCAGATCGCGCGCTGGATCCCCGATGAGCACCAGTACATCCCCCTCGGCACCGACGGCTTCGGTCGCAGTGACACCCGAGACGCGCTGCGCCGATTCTTCGAGACCGACGCGGGGCACGTGGCGGTGGCGGTGCTGAAGGGATTGTGCGACGACGGGAGCGGCAAGACGACATCCGAGGACGTCGCCAAGGCCATCGCGCACTACCAGATCGACACCGACGCCCCCGACCCGCGCGAGTCGTAGTCCGTCGACATTTGTTCAGTCGACGCATCGTCCTCGGAGTATGGGGACGCCGTCGCCTTCGCAGTCATCGAGCGCGGCATCGCGCCCGAGGGTCGCCATGAGCACGGCTTCGGCAGGTCCACGCACGACCGCGGAGCCGTTGGCGTTGCCGTTGCCCCACGACCACGCGACATCGGTGGTCTCGAAGTGCAGACCGCGCATGCGTTGCTTCGAACGGAACACCGATCCCATCTTGGGCAGATGATCGAGCAGTGGAGCGGTTCGTTCCGCCGGCACGTCACGCGGTCGATCGAGGGCGCGGCGAATGTCTTGGTGGTGGACGAGCCGGTCGAGCAGCGTGAGCCGCGCCGGGAAGATTCGGCACGAACCGGCCCACGCATCACGGGTGTCGAAGTCGTGCAGCAGTTGCTCCGGCGTGCGGCCCTCCGCGCGGGCAATCGAGTACGCCTGGCCCGAACGATTGGACGAGAACCCGTAGCGAGCGAGCCGGACGGGCACAGCCCACACCTTCAACTCGTTGCCGTCGAGGATGTGGCCGACGACGTCGCGCACCCGCCATCCCGTGCACAACGACGGACGCTCCCAGTCCTCCGCGGGCAATGTGTGCAGGAACGAGGAGAAGTCCCGGTTCTCGTCGTCGTGCAGCCTGCGGAAGTCCGGCGAATCGGGCATACCGCACAACGCTAGGTGATGGCACCGCTCATGGATTCCGAGCGCTCGTCCCAGGGCTCGAACAGGGCGGCGAGCGCGAACACCCAGGCCAGGCCCAGCGCGACGCCCCCGATCACGTCCGAGGCGTAGTGCGTCAGCAGGATCACCCTCGACACCGCCACCGCGGCAACCAGCGCGCCCGCGGCAGCCGCGACGAGGATGCGAGCGGCGATCGGCAGGTGCGGCAGGCACACGAGGACGATGGCTCCGAAGCACACCGTCGCATCAAGCGCATGCCCGGAGGGCATCCCGTCCTGGCTGGCGAACGAGAACGGCGACGGCATGGCGGGACGCACTCCTCCGATGTAGGAGCGGACCACGAGGTCGAGCAAGACTCCGCTGAAAGTCGCGCCGACGACGAACAACGCGGCGCGGGGGCGCTTGATCGTCAACAACAGCAGTCCCGCACCGATCGCCAGCGCAGCGATGAACCGGGCGTCGCCGAACACCGTGACCGCGCGCGACGGCTCGACCCACCGTCCGACGTGCGGCGCCCGGCCGATCATGATCTGGAAGAACTTGCCGTGCGAGATGTTCTGCGCGGTGCGACGGTCGTAACGCACCAAGGCTCCTGTCGTCATTACTTGTTCGACAACGACGCCGAACACGAGCAGTGCCACCGTCGAAGCCGCCCATAGGGCGCGCCGAACGGTCGACGAGGACGAAGCCATGGCCGACCAGTGTCGCGGATGTCGAAGGTGCATCTGTATCGGTCGGCGATGACAGGATGGGCGCGCGTGGCCAGATACGCCGGACTCCTGCGAGGCATCAACGTCGGCGGCAAGAACGCGGTGCCCATGCCCGCGCTGCGCGCGCTCGTCGAAGCACTCGGCTACACCGACGTGACGACCTACATCCAGAGCGGCAACGTCGTGTTCTCCGGGACCGGAGTCAAGGCCGAGCAACTCGAAAAGGCCATACGCAAGGAGTTCGAGCTCGACATACGCGTGGTGTTGCGCACGCACCGCCAGCTGGAGTCGGTGATCGAGCACAATCCGTTTCCTCGCGCCGACACGTCGACGCTGCACGTGGGATACATGTGCGAGAAGCCGAGCGCTGCCGCGATCAAGAGCTTGGATGTCGAACGGTTCGCGCCCGACGAGCTCGCGTTCCGCGGCCGCGAGTTCTATCTACACCTGCCGAACGGACTGGGGCGCGCCAAGTTGCCGCCCTATGTCGATCGCCGGTTGAAGATCCCGACGACGGTCCGCAACTGGAAGACGGCGACGAAGCTCGCGGAGCTCACGGCAGTCTGATCAGCGGGACGCGACATGCACGTCGAGCTCGCGGACGGCTTGCGCGATGTCGACACCATCGACGAAGACGAGGCCCGCGGCCTGCGTGATCGAGCGTGCTTCGTCGGACGAGTCCTCTCCCGGCTGGACCCAGAACGCGCGGGCGCAGGTCTCGACGGCACCGCGGGCGATGCCGGGTTGCTCTTCTGCCGGGCGGTAGGTGTTGACGATGTCGATTCCGGTCGGCAGCGCGGCCAATTTCTCGCTCCCGAGGTAACCACCGTCGGTCAGGGGAAACAGACGCCCGGGCGGCTGCTCGTCGACGATCTCATATCGCCTGAAGCCATCGGGCTCGTGGCCGACGACGTCGTAGCCGGCACGGATGAGCGTGGCGGGCACGTCCTGATGCGGCCAGTCGACCAACTCGATCGTGGTCGCGGTTTCGAGCAACGAGCGCAGATGCTCCACGTGTCCTCCTCTGGCAGGCAGCCACGAAAGCCTGTCACTTGCGCTCGAGCCAGGGGGTATGACTACGAGGATGACAAGCGAAGGCGTAGTCCGGAAGAGGTCCTCGGCGCGATGACGGCGCGGCCGTTCCGGTTCGGTGTGTCGATCCAGACGGCCGCGACCAGAGCCGAGTGGAGCGAGAAGGCCCGCCGCGCCGAGTCATTCGGTTTCGACACTGTGCTCGTCGCCGATCATCTCGTCGACAACATGCTTTCGCCCTTCACCGCGCTGCTCGCCGCGGCCGACGCGACGGAGCGCCTCAGAGTCGGCACGCTCGTCCTGAACAACGACTTCCGCCATCCCGCCCTCGTGGCGCGCGAGGCCGCGGTGGTCGATCTGTTGAGTGACGGCCGGTTCGAGCTCGGGCTCGGGGCCGGTCACATGAAGTTCGAGTACGACGAGGTCGGGCTGCAGTTCGATCCGCCTTCGGTGCGAGTGGAGCGCATGACCGAATCGGCAGAGGTGATTCGTCGTCTTCTCGACGGCGAGACGGTCACCTTCGACGAGCGTCACTACCACCTCACCGAGCACCGCTGCTTTCCTGTGCCGGCGCGACATGTTCCCCTGCTCATCGGCGGTAACGGGCGACGGGTCCTCACGGCCGCGGCGCGGCTCGCCGACATCGTCGGCTTCACCGGGTTCAGCCAGGTCGAAGGGAACACCGCGGGCCAAGTGAACCCGACGCATTTCACAGAGGCCGGGCTCCGCCAACAGATCGACTGGGTACTTGCTGCCGCGCCGGAGCGCTTCGATGGGATCGAGCTGAGCACGCTCGTCCAGGGCATCACCATCACCGACGATCGCCGGGCAGCGGCCGAGGACGTCCAGCCGCTCCTCCCGATGCTCACCGTCGACGACATCCTGTCGTCGCCGTATTCGCTCATCGGCACGTACGAAGAAATCGCGACGCAGCTACGCGACCGGCGCGACCAACTCGGGATCAGTTACCTCACCGTGTTCGAGAAGGACCTCGAGCCGATGGCTCGACTGATCGAACTGTTGTCATGAACCCCGTCGTGCGTCAGTCCTCGGGGTGTGACCCGCGCTCGAACACACAGAACTCGTTGCCTTCGGGATCGGCGAGCACGGTCCATTTGGCCAGCCGGTCGACGACCGATGCGCCTCGGCCGACGAGCTCGTCGACATCGCCCATGACGTCGACGTGGACTCGGTTCTTCACCACCTTCGGCTCGGGCACTCGACAGAACCAGAACCCCGGACCCTTCTCGTCAATCGGGTCGACGGCGATGTTCGGATCGTCCTCACGACGGTCGATCCCGTCGGCGCGTAGTTGCGCCAGATCGGCGTCGGAGTGCGGGCGCACGCGATAGCCGAGCGTTTCGGCCCACCAGTGGGCGAGTGTCCACGGGTCTCGGCAGTCGAAGCAGATGTCCTTCAGACGTCCCATCGGGCAAGTCTCGACCTCAGCGAAGTGCAGATGGGTCGATGCGGAGTTGCCGAGGTCCACGATCACACGCTGAGTGGTGCGAAGACGACTTTGCGTTGCGACAACCGCTCGAACTTCCACGATTCGTGTGGTGGCGGTGACGGATCGTTCACAGGTCAGCAAAACCAGCCGCCCTGCTCTTTCGGGACGCGAACCCAGTCTCTAACCTCACCCACGGTGACGTTTCGGCGGTGGTTGCTACTCGGAGCGTGTTCGCTCCTGTTCGTTGCGTGCGGACATCGTGGCTGGCAGCGAACGGCTGACGGCACGCAGGTGTCGATCGTTCCCGCACCCACGTTGCCGACCCTCACGACTCCTACGACGGCCGCTACGTCACCCGCGTCCGATACGACCACATCGGCGCCAGCGGCATCCGATCCGACGTCGACCACGACGCCGGGGACCACCCCGACCAAGGTGGGTCACGGCTCCGCCTCCAATAGCGGCCCAGCGACGCAAGTGTGGTTGGTCGACTTCCCTCAAAGCCTGCCGATCGAGAGCACCTTCGCCGGGGACTGCGGCTCGTCGAACGCGGACCTCGGCCGCGCGACTGCGTACCGCTGTGTCGCCGGCAACGAGGTTGTCGATCCGTGTTTCGCGGATCCGTCGGGCGCCGTTGGCTACCTGTTGTGCATCGACAACATGTCGGCGACGAAGGCGATCCATGTCGATCCGACGAGCCGGCAGGATGACCCGCGACCGTCCATGGACCATTCGTTGCCGTGGATCGTCGGACTGGTCGACGGACAGCAGTGTGTGCGTAGCTCCGGCGGCCAAATCAACGGGCAAGACCTCAACTACGACTGTCCCGACGGACATGTCTACGGCGCCCCGAACAGGGCGTCGAGTCGGTGGTCAGTCGCGTACGAGCCGGGCAACAGCGGATTGTTGACACCGGTCGACCTCAAGAACGCGTACTTCTAGCAGCCGCTTCCGCAAGCATCGCTTCGATGAGTGCGCGGGTGGTCCAGCGAATCACCGCTTCTTCGTCCGCGGCATTGAGACCGCGCACATCTCGGAGCACGACCATCGCTTCCCACCCGAGCATGACCGCGAGCGCGGAGACCAGGCGGTCGTACTGCTCGTCATCGAGCTGAGAGCGGATCGGTTCGACGGCGCGCTCGATCCATTCGATGCGCCGGTAACCACGCCGGACCCCGTCGTTGGCGGGCGGCGCGTCCACGGTGAGGCTGATGATCTTGCGCCCGAGCGGGAGCGCCTTCGGCGCGAGATCCACAAGTGCCTTCGCCAGCGCGTCCGCGCGAGCGAAGACGTCGTCGCCATGTCGATCTGGATCGAGCACGGCATCGACCGAAGTCTCGGCCAACAGACCGGTTGCCGCGTCGAGCAGCAGTTGGTCGATGGTTGGGAAGTACATGTAGATCGTTCGGCGCGACACGTCCGCCGCCGCCGCGATGTCGTCGATCGAGGGCGACTGCCCGTCGGTGATGAGTTGGCGCGTCGCGTCGACGATGGCCTTGCGGGTCCGTCGTCGCTGCGCCACTCGCCCGGTCGAGGGCTCGCTCGCAGCCGCGGGATCCAGGCCCGATCGAGTCGCCACGGCGTGAGTATAACGACGTGCACTCATAGCACGAGTATGCAATCTGCCACTGCCGTCGACGCTGCGCGCGGCGCGTTGACGTCCGAGGCGTGCCGTGTTCTGGGTCGACGCAACCACGGTTCCCGTGGCTGGGCCGTCACAGATCCGACGCCTCCTCGTTCTGTGTCGGCCGAACGACGTCGGTCCGTGGCTCAGTCGACAATGTGCGAGAACGGGGACGGGGACGCGGCGGAGAGGCGGGGCGGAGAGACGAGGGCGGGACGGGGACGGGGATGTCTATGCCATAGTCAATCTGGACTCATGGCGAAGATTGCGATCACCGGTAACAACGAGGCCGACGAGCTCCTCGAGCAGGATCCCCTCGCGCTCGTTCTCGGGATGATGCTCGACCAGCAGGTGCCGATGGAGTGGGCGTTCACCGGGCCCTACACGTTGCAACAGCGGTTGGGCGGCAAGCTCGATGCTGCGCAGATCGCGTCGATGGATCCCGACGAGTTCGTCGCGGTATGCAAGGGGCCGCCCGCGATCCATCGCTTCCCGGGCTCGATGGGAAAGCGTGCCCAAGCGTTGGCGCAGCACATCGTGGATGACTACGACGGCGACGCGAGTGCGATCTGGCGTGACGTCGAGTCGGGTGACGAGTTGCGCACACGATTGATGGCGCTGCCCGGTTACGGCGCGGAGAAGACACGCATCTTCATCGCGCTGCTGGCCAAGCGACTCGGCGTGAAGCCGCAGGGTTGGCAGGAGGTGGCGGGGCCGTTCGCAGACGACACGCCGCGCTCGGTTGCCGACATCGATTCGCCGGAGACGCTCGCTCGCGTCCGTCAGTGGAAGCAAGCGCAGAAGGCGAAGGGCAAGACCAAGGCCGACTGACGCGGCGGCACGGCGGCGCGGCCCGCGACGGCTCGCCCTGCACACGAGCGCCCACATTTCAGGTGTGTGAACACGTCCCCACCATCCGCGACATGGTGCGAGGGCTGCGGTAAACCGGCATCCCATGACGATCACCCCCGAGGTGCGAACACTCGTGGGATCAGAGGTCGCCGTGGAGACCACGAGCGGAGTCGTGCTGGGCCTCTTGCTGTCGTGTACTGCGCACAGCCTTTGGTTGGTTTCAGACGAAGTCGATCTCATGGTGCCGATGGCGACGATCCACGCGGTGCACGCGCCGACACCAGTCGGTTAACCGAACTCGCTTCACACGAACTGGGGCAACCATGCCGCGGTCGCGGCAAGGAGCTCGTCGGTCATCGCCTCGATCGAACGAAGATCGACGCGCCCGCACAGCGGATCGAGGGCCATCGCTGCACGCGCGTCGGCGCGGTTGCCGGTGAGCGCGGCTTGCACCGTCAACTCCTGCACGGCGACGTGACGTCGAATCCACTCCGCGCAGGCGTCAGGCGGCACGACCTCGTCACGACCTCGCACTCCGTCACCGTCGACGATGCCCATCGTCTCCACGACGACATCACTCGGCAGATACGGAGCCTGCCCACGGTTCGGAAGGTTCACCGGGAGCTCGCGCCGCGTCCCGGTGACGAGCGAGTCGATGAGCGGCGCGACCATCTCGCCTGACGACCACGTCGGCGGTTCGGCACCCCTATCGGCAACGTCGAACAGCGCGTTGCGATACCCGTCCTCGTCGCGCTCGCGGTCGGCGATCGACGTGAGGTGGATGCCCCACGCCTTGCCCCATCCGGACTCCTCCGTGAGCGCCCACGGGAAGAATTCCGCGACGTGCCGATCCCCCGCGCCGGCCAGCGCTCCGTAGCGCTCGAACAGGGCGAGCTTCAGCACGTTCTCCGGGGCGAAGAACTTGGCGTCGGGTCGCTCGGAGAGCGCCCGCTCGAGCCGGGCGAAGCCGTCCTCGCCCTCGATCGTGAGACCAGTGATCCACGGCAGATGGTTCACGCCGGTGATCTCGAAGCCGATCTGTTCGGCGGGCACGCCACACGCGACGGCGATGAACCAACTCATGATCACGACCTCGTGGCACAGGCCCACGACACGGATCGACGTCTCGCGCGCGACGGCGCGGGTGAGACATGTCATCGGGTTCGTGATGTTCAACATCCACGCGTCAGGACAGAGGCGCTCCATCTCGCGCGCGACGCCGACGAGAACGGGCACGTTGCGCAAGGCGCGGTTGATGCCACCTGGTCCGACGGAGTCGCCGACCGACTGCCTGATGCCGTAGCGCCGCGGCACATCGAGGTCGTGGGCCATGGACGTGAAGCCGCCAGTGGAGATCGTCACGACGACGAAGTTCGCGCCCCGTAACGCAGACCCGAGATCGGTCGTGGTCTCGACCGTCGCGTTCGCGCCGACGGTGTGTGCAACCGCAGCCGCATAGCGCGTCATCGGCTCGAGGGACGGCGCGTCGATGTCGTGCAACACGATCGTGGCATCGGACAACGACGGTGTCGTCATCAGGTCGGTGACGAGCTTCGGTCCCCATTGCCGGCTGCCACCGCCAACGATGACGACACGGGTCGTCTCGCCGGGATCGCGGCTCACGAGACGTGACGCTCGCGATCGAGCCAGCCCAACAGCACGGCGATGCTGCGCGGGTCGTCACGAAGTTGGTGACTCGCGCCCGCGAGGATCCGCATCTCCGCGGAGCCGTGCGCGTCAGCGATGACGCGCGCGTCGAAGTCTGGCACCAGGTCGTCGTCGGTGCCGTGCACGACGAGTAGGGGTCGGGGCGCATAGTCCGCGACGCAGTGGAGCGGACGGATGGCGCGCAGGTCATGCACCCACGCGTCGAACGAGGCCGGGAAGCTTCGGTCGGAGACGAGGCCGACCTCGCGAGCGTGCTCGAGCAGCCGTCGCGGCTGGCCACCCCAATCCTCGAAGTCGGCGGGCGCGCCGAGCACGGCGACACCCTTGACGCGGCGATCGCGCGCACCTGCGCACAGGCACAACGCGCCGCCCGTACCGAACCCCGCGGCCCACACTCCGGTGACGGCGGGCAACCCGGCGACGTAGCCGATGGCGGCGAGGATGTCCGACAGCCAGCCACCGAGCGAGAACTGCCCCTCGGACTCGCCGGCGCCGCGGCACGTGAACGACAGCGCCACCCAGCCGAGCTCTTGGGCGATGCGGTCAGCGAGTTGCGGATGCGTGAACGCGGTTGAGGGCGCCCCGCCTTCGCCGGCGCGGAAGCTGTGACACAGCACGACCGCGGGGGTACCGGTCGCGTGGCGAGCGGTCGGCACCGCCAAGTAGCCGTGGAGCTCGAGGACTCCGGACTTGAACGTGCACCGGCCGGCCATGCGGACGAACTTCAGTCGTCGTCGGAGCGGACGCCCTCGCAACGGCCGCACCGGCGATACCCGCGGTTGTGCGCCTCCGCCAGCGTGTCGGGGCCGAAGCAGAGATACGTCTCCGCCTCGATCAGGTCGCCGATGATCTCGGGGTCGGTGCATGCATCGACGTCGTGGACGATCTGATCGCGCTTGTCCCCGAGCCACTGCTGGTGTTCGAACCTCGTCGGGCGGTCCATCGTCAGGGAAGCTACGTCAAACGCGTGATGGGGAGCCGCATTGGGCTCCCCATCACTTCGAGATTGCTGGAATGAAGCCGGCGGGCGTTTTGTGCGTCGAGTGGGACGAGTCCCCGACCGCGTCGCCGGCGGTGGCTGGTTGAATTCGCCGGGGGTCCAGCGGCCGCGCTAGCGGCCAGCCACCTCCGAAGTCCCGCAACATTCACCGTTCAGCTGGACCACCTCCTTTCTTCGGTGGCGCAATTCAATCACACGACGTCGAAAATGACGCGCCATGGTTTCGAGATTTGGCAGGAATCGTGGGGAATTCGTCATTGCCGCCACCACCGTGCGGGCGCACGATGGCGCCATGTCTCCTCGCTCCGTGGTGGTCGTCGCCTATCACGGCATCCAGGCGCTCGACGTCGTTGGTCCGGTCGAGGTGTTCAGCACCGCCAACCGGGTGACCGACACCGACGCCTACGAGGTCGTCGTCGCCGCGCGCGAGTCAGGCTCGGTCAGGGCGATGAGCGGGCTGTTGCTCGGCGTCGATCGCAACTTGCGTGGGCTGCGCGGTCCGGTGGACACCCTCGTCGTCGCCGGCGGCGACGGAACCACCGACGCGCTGCGAGACCAAGCCCTGCTCGACGGCATCCGTGGCCTCGCGGAACGCTCGCGCCGCGTGACCTCCGTGTGTTCGGGCGCCTTCCTCCTCGCCGAGGCCGGCCTCCTCGACGGTCGTCGCGCCACGACGCACTGGACGGTGTGCGGCCTGCTCGCCCACCTGTATCCGACCGTCGAGGTCGACCCGGAACCGATCTTCGTGCGCGACGGCAACGTGTACACGTCCGCGGGCGTGACGGCGGGGATGGATCTCGCTCTCGCGCTCGTCGAAGACGATCTGGGTAGCGAGGTCGCGCTGGCAGTCGCTCGTCGTCTCGTCCTCTTCCTGCGGCGGCCCGGCAACCAGTCCCAGTTCAGCGCGCAACTCTCGGCTCAGGTCGCGCAGCGCGACGACGTCCGTTCCGTGCAGCAATGGATCGCCGAACATCCCGAAGCCGATCTCACGGCCGTGTCACTGGCGACGCGCGCGGGCATGAGCCAGCGATCGTTCGCCCGCTGGTTCACGCGCGAAGTGGGTGTTACGCCCGGCCG
The DNA here is from genome assembly GCA_036493595.1 of Acidimicrobiales bacterium. Taxonomy (GTDB): domain Bacteria; phylum Actinomycetota; class Acidimicrobiia; order Acidimicrobiales; family JACDCH01; genus DATAES01. Next base: position 14,818 of record DASXPN010000122.1, read on the forward strand.
CTACGTCGAACAGATGCGTATCGAGTGCGCGCGCCGGATGCTCGAGGAATCGACCGACGCGATCGCCGCGATCGCAAAGGGCTGCGGCTTCGGCACGACCGAGACGATGCGCCGCTCGTTCATGCGAGCGCTGCGCATGGGCCCGGCTGAGTACCGACGCCGCTTCCGCAGCAATCGGGTTGCGTGAACGCCTCATCCACCATCGACTCACGGGAGTGCACATGCACATCGCCATCCTGCTGTTCGACCACATGACCGCGCTCGACGCCATCGGCCCGTACGAGGTGCTCGGCCGCGTGCCAGGCGCGGAGATCGCGTTCGTGGCGCCCGAGCCGGGCATCAAGCGAACGGACCAGGGACTCGGACTCGTCGCTGACGTCGCGCTCGCCGACATGCCGCGTCCCGACATCGTCGTCATACCCGGCGGGCCGGGCGA
>DASXPN010000123.1:0-64050 GCA_036493595.1 Acidimicrobiales bacterium
GGGACCACCTTGAACGATTCGGCGTAGTGGCCCTCGGGCAAGCCGGCGGTCCTCGCGTTCACCGCGGCCCAGCCGCGGATCAACTCATCCATCGCGTCGGGGTTCGTCATCTGGCTCTCGTGGCACAGCAACGCCTTCACCTTGCGCTCGATCGACGGCGTGATGTCCACGTGCGCGTCGCCCTCCATGGCCGTCATGAGCCACACCTCGCGCACGGTCCATGCCTCGTAACCCTCGTCGAGCAGCGACGGATGGGCGAACGGATTACGCGCATCGGGATACACCGCGCACAGCGTCGCTTCGCCGGCGGCGAGATGATCGGGGTGGCTCGCGTAGATGCGCCCGTAGTTGCGGTCGGGTGACTGCCCGATGACCCGTTGCGGGCGCACGCGCCGGATGACCCGGCTGATGTCTCGCCGCAGATCGTGCGTCACATAGAGCGCGCCGTCGGGATGGCCGAGAAAGGTGAGGTCGCTCACGCCGACCATCTCCGCCGCCGCCGTCTGCTCGGCGCGGCGGATCTTGCCGATCTCGCTGCGGGGCACGTCAGGATCGAAGCCGCCCGCATCGCCGTCGGTCACGATGCAGTACGCCACCTCGATTCCCTGCTCGGTCCACACGCCCACCGAGCCGGCCACGCCGAAGTCGACGTCGTCGGGGTGGGCGGTGACGACGAGGATCCGTTCGACTTCTTCGTCGGCAAGCACCATCGAGAAACGCTACGTGTTCTTCGCCGTCATCCCACCGTCGACGATGAGGACCGCGCCGTTGATGTACGAGCTCGCCGGCAGCGCGAGCGACAACGTCGCATGCGCGACCTCCTCGGGCTCGCCGTAGCGACGCAGCGGGACCCGACGGCGCGCGAACTTCGTTTTCGCGTCGTCAGGGATCAGCGACGTCATGCCCGTGTGGATCGGGCCAGGGCACACGCAGTTGCACGTGACGCCACGCGCACCGAGCTCGACGGCGAGGGACCGCGTCAACCCGATCACCCCATGTTTCGACGCGGTGTACGCCGAGATGGAGCCCGTCGCGCCGACACCTTCGGTCGACGCGATGTTCACGATGCGTCCTTCACCGTTGCGCATGAGATGTGGGAGGCAGGCGCGCACCATGCGGGTGTGTGCGTGCAGGTTCACCTCGAACGTCGTCCCCCATGCGTCGTCGAAGCCAGCCGCGTCGATCGGCGACGGGATCGATACGCCGGCGTTGTTCACGAGGATGTCGATGGGCCCGAGCCGGTCGACGATGCCGGCCACGACTACGCGCACTTGATCGTCGTCGCGCACGTCGAGCGCCCAGGCCGCCGCTTGGCCGCCGGCGCCGAGGATCTCCTCGACCACCGCGGCCGCACCTTCGAGGGTCACGTCGGTGGCGGCGACGAGTGCGCCTTCGTCCGCGAACAGGTGCGCCGTGGCGCGACCCATCCCGCTGGCGGCGCCGGTCACGACGACGACTCGGTCTGCTACCGAACGGCTTCGGGTCGACAGGCGAGGGCTCACGGCGCCGGACAGTACCCTCGCCCGGTGGTCGTGGGAGCGCTCCTGCCGGTGCTCACGCCGGTGCTGGCCGCCGCCTACGGCCCCGGCGACTGGGCGATGGCGGTCATCACCGCCACCTTCGCCTGCATCCCGCTCGGCGTCTCGCTGTGGGCGCTGCTCGACGCTGCCCACCGACCGGAGTGGGCGTGGGCGCTCGCCAATCGGCGACGGGTCGTGTGGATCACCGCCATCCTTTTCGGCATCCTCACCGTCATCGGCGGGCTCGTGATCTCCTGCTACTACCTCGTGAGCATCCGTCCCCGCATCGCCGATGCGGAACACGGCGACCTCACTTGACCAACAGCGCGCGGGGTGGGGGACCGAACCGTCCGCGCGTGTAGTCGGCGAGCGCCGCGATGCGTCCCCGTACGTTCCAGTACGGACCGCGCCGCGACGGCACCACCGCACCGGAGGCCAGGTGCCAGATCGCGATCATGTAACGGATGAACGCGTGGTACCGGCCTGAGTGTTCGCGCACGAGCAGCAACGTGTTCCGTAGCTGCAAGTAATCGATCGCCGCCGACGCAGACCCGACAAAGGGATTGCGGACCATCGCGCCGCGCACGAGCCCGCATTCCCATCCCGCGTCGGCCGCTCGTAGCGCGAGATCCGCCTCTTCGCAGTACGCGAAGTAGCGCTCGTCGAACAAGCCGACGTCCTCCAAGCAGGCGCGGCGCGCCAGCATCAGCGTGCCGTGGGGATGGCCGGCCGCTTCCCACCCTTCGGTGGTCACCGCCGGCGCGAGGATGCCGCCGAAGTACGGGTCGACGACCGGCGTCGAGCCGTCGCCCACGTCCGCACACGCGAGCCCGGCACGTGGGCGTTCACCCACCGCCGCGAGCATGCGGTGCAAGCAGTCCGCTCGGGGCAGTGCGTCGTGCGGCGCGAGCGCGATCCAGTCCCAGTCGAAATCGGAGCCGTCCTCGCGCTGGGAGAGGAAATGGCGGAACCCGACGTTCGCACCGGGACCGAACCCGAGGTTGGTCCCCGCGTCGATCAACACGACATCGGGATCGTCGATCGCCGGCAACGAACGCGATCCGTTGTCGACCACCACGATCGACACCGGTACGTCCTCGGCGCGGAACGCCGCGATCGTCTCCCTCAGTCGCTCCGGCTGGTCGCGATGGACGATGACGACGGGCAGCACCCGCCGAGTCTGGTCAGCGGGCGCTGTGCGATGCGAGTTCGAGCGCGTACTGCACGAGCTCGATCAGCATGCGCTTCGTCGAGTCGCGGTCACGCGCGTCACACAGCAGCACGGGCACGTGATCCGGGATCGCGAGCGCTTCGCGCACGTTGTCGGCGGTGTGGCCCGCGGAGCCGAAGAAGCAGTTGACGCCGACGAGGAACGGCAGCCCGAGCTCTTCGAAGTAGTCGATCGCCTGGAAGCAGTCCTCGAGCCGGCGGGTGTCGACCAGCACGACGGCCCCGATGGCGCCACGGCACAGGTCGCTCCACATGAACTGGAACCGCTGCTGCCCTGGCGCTCCGAAGAGGTACAGCATGAGATCGGTACCGAGCGTGATGCGCCCGAAGTCCAGCGCGACCGTCGTCGTGGTCTTGTTCGTCCCTTCGCGCGTACGGTCGATCTCCGCCGTCACCTCCGTGAGCGCAGCTTCGGTCGTCAACGGCGTGATCTCGGAGATCGAACCGACGAAGGTGGTTTTGCCGACGCCGAAGCCACCGGCAACGACGATCTTGACGGGGATCGGCGCGGTCTTGGCTCCCCCGCCGCGCGCCGGCAGTCGGCCCGGAAGGGTGGAGGTCGGCGCCGCAGCCGACGAGTCAGAGTGCTTGAAGTCCATCGAGCACCCTTTCCAAGAGACGGACGTCGGGCCGCCCGTTCCCGTTCTCCATTCGATGGACCTCCACGAGTCCGTCGGCGACGAGATCACCGACCAGCACACGAGCCGCGCCGAGCGGCACGTGGATCCGAGCAGAAACCTCGGCGACCGAGATGGGGCTGTCGCACAAGTCGACGATCCGGCGCGCCTCGTGCCGCAACGCGCCCCGATCACGAGGGGCGACGGCCGCCATGATGAGCGCTTCGATCGGCAGGTCGCCGACCTTCGCCCGCGTCCTGCCGCCAGTGAGCGCGTAAGGACGGACGAGCCGCAACTCCCGCTCTTTCGGCGTCCCCCGCTCCCACATCATGACAAGAGCGTTCCTGACAACTCAGCGCGAAGTTCAGGGGTGAGGACGGTGCGAGTCCGCTCGACGAGCAGGGCCATCTCGTAGCCGACCATGCCCACGTCACAGCCCGCTTCGGCCACCACCGCGAGACACGAGCCGTCGCTGATACCGGTCACGAAGAGGAATGCCTTCTCCATCTCGACGATGATCTCGTTGACCGCGCCACCACCGAACCGTCCGGCGGCGCCGTACGCGAGACCGATCAAACCGGCCGCCACCGCCGCGAAGCGGTCGCCCGCGTCACGATCAAGCGTCTTCGACATCGCCATCGGTAGTCCGTCGGACGACACCACCACCGCTTCACTGACGCCAGGCGTCCGCTCCACGAAGTTGTCGATCAGCCAGCTGACATTGCGGGCTGCGACGCTCATCGAATCGTTCATCACTCGCTCTCATGGTCGGGATTGATCGGATCATCACCGGTGCGGCCGCGCTGCAATCCGGTGCGGTAACGGGCGAGCATCGCCCGCACGTCGTCTGGCGACCGCTTGGTCGCGAGGATCGACGGGCCGGTCGCTGCAGCGCGATAGCGATCGAGGCCTTCGAAGTCGCGGTCGGTACGCCGAACCCGCCGGGTCAGCCCTGCGGACGTGACCGCGCTGTCACCGGCAATCGCGGCCGGCTGCATCGCGGCCACATCCGCGGCCGGTTCGACTTCCGGCGCCGGGTCGGGCGCCGGCGTCGTGGCCGGCTCGATCGGTGGCTCGATCAGTTGGGCAGGGCCGAGGGCCGCGTCCCCCTCGACGAGGTCGGCGAGTCCCTTCTCGAACTGGGACCCCATCGGCAGCGCGTCACGCAAGGTCGCAGGGGGCGCATCCGGCGTCACGAGGTGGACCGGCTCTGGGGCCGGCTCGACGTCGTGCTCATCGAACGTCGCCTCATCGAACGTCGCCTCATCGAACTCGCGGTCGAACTCATGCTGGTCGAAGGGCGTGTCGTCGAAGGGCGCGTCGTCGAGGGGCGCGTCGTCGAAGGATGCGTCGTGGAGACTCCACGACACATCGTCGACCGAATCGCCGAGGTCGTCTCCCCACGCGGCGCGCACGACGCTCTCGAAGTCGTCGAGGTCGCCGGCGCCGGTGTCGGCGTCGACCGCGAACGCCACGAGCGGCTCGACCGGTTCGGGCATCGGCGAAACGATCGCCGCGACCGCCGGTTCGGCCGCCACCGGTTCGTCGGCGATCGACTCGACCGTCATGGATTCAACCGCGATCGGCTCGTCCGCGATCGGCTCCGCGGCCACCGGGATCTCGTCGTAGTCGCCGTCGGGCGCCCATTGATCGTCGACATCACGCGCGATCACGAGGCTCTGCGACAGGTGCACGATGGCCGAGGTGCCGGCCTTGTCGCCGGGGAGGAGCCGCACGCTCACGCCGTAGCGCGCCGCCAGGCGGGCGACGACCGTGAAGCCGAGCGAACGGCTGAGCGCCAGTCCGACCGGTGGAGGCGACGACAGCAACTCGTTCGCATCTGCGAGCTGCTCGTCGTTCATGCCGATGCCACGATCGACGATCGAGATCGAGTAGCCGGCACGACCGCGCCGGCCTTCGATCGTCACCCGCGTGTCCGGCGGTGAGAAGTGCGCGGCGTTGTCCATCAGCTCAGCCAAGAGGTGACCGAGGTCGACGGCGGCATTGCCGACCACGTCGATCTCGTCGAACGACGTCAGGTCGACGCGGGCGAAGTCCTCGACCTCGCCGATGGCGGCGCGCACGACATCGAACAGCGGAACCGGGCGGGTGCGGGTACGGGCGGGTTCGATGCCGGCCAGCACCAACAGCGACTCGGCGTTGCGGCGCATGCGGGTGGCGAGATGGTCCAGCCGGTAGAGCTGCGACAACTGGTCGGGGTCGTCCTCGGTCGCTTCGAGCTCGTCGAGGAACTCGATCTGGCGGTCGATCAGCACCTGGTTGCGACGAGCGAGGTTGACGAAGATCTCGCTGATGCCCTTGCGCAGGAGCGTGGCCTGCTCCGCGGCGACGTCGACCGCGACGGTCTGCACGGAGTTGAACGCCTGCGCGAGCTGGCCGATCTCGTCGCCGGTCTTGACCTCGATCGGGGTGATGGTCGTCGCGAGGTAGTTCTCGTCGTCATGACCCGGATTGCGCAGTCCGTTCACGAGGCTGGGCAGCTGCTCGCCCGCCAAGCGCTCCGCCGCTCTCGTGAGCTGGCGCAACGGTGTGGTCACGGCTCGTGCCAGCACGAGTGCGAGGAAGATCGAGGCGAGCATTGCGCCGACGGCGAGGAAGAGGAAGGTCTGCAGCGCCCTCGTGGCCGTCGAGTACACCGCCGACGCGTGGTCAGCCAAACGGGCAGTGTCGTCGGACAGCACCTGGCGCATGACACCGAGGCGCGTCTGCATCGCCGCGTTCCACTGCGCGGCACCGGCCGCGGGCGACGCGGCCTGTGCCACGGTGACGGGCTGGAGATCGTTGGTCACGGCCAAGGCCGCGTTCTCGATGTGGTCGGACGTCGCGATCGCAGGACCAGCCATCCGCGTCTGCAAGTCCGAGCGGGACTCCGGCGTGGCGAGACCGTCCTGGATGCCGAGCCAGCGGTCACGGTCGGTCACTGCACCGCGGAAGGTTCCGTCTTCGGCTCCGCTGTACGAACCGCGGTTGAGGGTGACGTCGAGAACGGCCCACTCCTTCGCGGTCGCGTCCTTCGCGTGTGACAGCGCGGCAAGTGCGGACGTCTCGCGAGCGAGACTCGGGTCGTTCGCCTCGCCGGCGACCACACCGATGAGGTCGGACACCGACGCGCCGATCTCAGAGAACGCGGATGTCACGGAGTTGGCGTCGCTGCCGAGGTCGACGGCGCCGCGGTACGACGTCGCGAGCGCGTTGAGGTTGCGCTGCACGCGGTCAATGGCGGTGTTGTAGTCCGTGCTGCCGACGTCGCCGGCGCGCGCGACGGCGCTGCGGTACAGCTGGACCGCCTGGTCGGTCGCGGCCCGCTGAGTGGCGAGTGCGGCGGTGTTCGAACCGGGATTGGCGACGGCATCCGCCGACACCGCCTCCTCGAGTTGGACCTGCTGTTCCACGTCGGACAGCGCCGAGATCACATCGATCCGGTGGCGCAGCTGGTTGGCGTCTCGTGCTTCGGTCAGCCGGTCATAGCCGGCGAACGCGGTGATCCCGATCAGTGCCGCCATCGGTACGGCCACAATGCCGAGCAGCTTGGTCCGGAAGTTGTTTCGCAGCATCAACTGCCTTCTTTGCCGGTACGAAGGGCGGTCTCGTCCGGCAGTTGATCGGCGCAGTCAGCCCAAACCTTGAAGGGTTGGTGCTCACACGCTCCGAGGGAAGCGCCAGCGACGAGCCGCACTCGGCGGAGACAGCGAGCAAAGCGAGCGCTCGCAGCCGAGCGAAGAAGTCAGCAGACACCGGTGCGCGCCAGCGCCGCCGTCGTGTCACCTTCAGTGGGCGACGCGATCGGCACGCCGGCGGCGCGCCACTGCTCCAGGGCGGCGCGAACCCTCGACACGGGGATCGCCAGGCCCTGGCCACCGGCGGTGTCGTCGGCGTACGCGATGCCGACCAAGCGCCCGCCGGCATCGACGAGCGGGCTCCCGGACTGCCCGGCATGCGGCTCGGGGCTGAAGCGCAACACGGTGCCACTGCCGCGCGCGATGGTCCCCTCGATCCGGGCATCGGCGATCGTGCGAACACCGGCTGGGTAGCCCGCGATGGTGACGGCCTGCCCTGCCACCGGGTCCGCGTCGGCGAGCTCGATCGGGATCAGATCCGCGCCGTTGGTCACGACCACGGCGAGGTCGAGGCCGGCGTCTGCCCGCTCGACGAGGCCCGAGGTGAGGGTGTCCACGTCACAGCGCGTCACCAGGGTCACGCGATCGTTCACGAGGTGCGCGTTCGTCAGCGCCACATGGGCACCGACGCCGACACCGGTGCCGGTGTCGAAGTTGCCACCACCTCGGCTGTCGACGCGGACGGTCTCGGCCGCCAAACGCTCGGGCGACAGCACCGGGGCGGGCCAGAACGGCGGGTCCGAGGGCTGGAGGCTGCGCACCGTCGCGGACGCCGGCAACCCCACCAGCAGGACCGCGACCACGAACAGCGCACGCTTCACTACACCAAGGGTCGCGCATCCGGGGTGATCGGTGCCGGGAGAGCGGTGACGCCCATGAGCCACTGGTCGACCGCGGCCGCGCAGGACCGGCCTTCAGCGATGGCCCAGACGATCAGGCTCTGACCGCGGCCCATGTCGCCGCAGGCGAAGACACGGTCACGGCTCGTGGCGAACCTGGCGTCGCGCGCGACATTGCCGCGCTCGTTGATGTCGACACCGAGTTGGTCGAGCAACCCGGCGCGCTCGGGGCCGACGAACCCCATGGCCAGCAACACGAGCTCGCACGGCAACTCGAAGTCGGTGCCCTCGAGCTTCTGGAAGCGCCCGTCGACCATCTCCACCTCGTGCGCCCTGAGCGCGCGCACGTTGCCCGAGCCGTCGTCGAGGAAGCACTCGGTGTTGACGGAGAAAACCCGGTCGCAGCCTTCCTCGTGGGCCGACGAAACGCGGAACAGCATGGGCCACGTCGGCCACGGGTTGAGGTCGGGGCGCGCGTCGGGCGGTCGCGGCAGGATCTCGAACTGGTGGATCGAAGCCGCGCCGTGGCGGATGGCGGTGCCCAGGCAGTCGGCGCCGGTGTCGCCGCCACCGATGATCACGACGTTCTTGCCCGCGGCCGTGATCGGTGTCTCGGCGAGATCGCCCTGCTGCACCTTGTTGGCCCAAGGCAGATACTCCATCGCCTGGTACACGCCCGCGAGCTCGCGTCCGGGAATCGGCAGATCACGCCACGCCGTCGCGCCACCCGCGAGCACGATCGCGTCGAACCCGTCGAGCTCGTCGGTGGTCACGTCGACACCGACGTTCGCGTTGGTGCGGAACTCGGTGCCCTCGGCCTGCATCTGCGCGACTCGGCGATCGAGATGGCGCTTCTCCATCTTGAACTCGGGAATTCCGTAGCGCAGCAGCCCGCCGACCCGATCGGCGCGCTCGAACACGACGACGTCGTGGCCGGCGCGGGTGAGTTGCTGCGCGGCCGCCAGCCCCGAGGGACCCGACCCGATGACGGCGACGCGCTTGGCGGTCTTCGCCGACGGCAGCACCGGCTCGATCCATCCTTCGTCCCAGGCGCGATCGACGATCGACACCTCTACCTGCTTGATGGTCACGGGGTCTTGGTTGATGCCGAGTACGCACGCCGCTTCGCACGGCGCCGGGCACAGTCGACCGGTGAACTCGGGGAAGTTGTTGGTGGCGTGCAGCCGATCGATCGCGTCGCGCCAGTGGTCGCGCCACACGAGGTCGTTCCAATCCGGGATGAGGTTGCCGAGCGGGCAGCCGTTGTTGCAGAACGGGATGCCGCAGTCCATGCAGCGTGAGGCCTGCGCTCGCACCTCGGTGTCGGGGAAGTCTTCGTAGACCTCCTGCCAGTCGAGGATGCGCACCGGCACCGGCCTGCGAGTCGGCAACTTCCGCGTGTGCTTGAGGAACCCCGTGGGATCAGCCATGAGCCGACGCCATGATCGCTTCGTCCACGTCGCGTCCTTGTTCCTCGGCGGTGCGCATCGCCTCGAGCACCCGCTTGTAGTCCTTCGGGAACACCTTCTTGAAGTTGCGGACCTCTTCGTGCCAGCGAGCGAGGATGCGCGCGGCCACTGACGAATCGGTCTCGGATTGATGCGTGCGCAACGTCGCTCGCAGCCACTCGATGTCCTCTTGCTCGAGCGGGTCGAGGTCGACCATCTCGAAGTTGAGGCGGCGCACGAACGTCTCGTCCGGGTCGTACACGAAAGCGAGACCGCCGGACATGCCGGCGCCGAAGTTGCGTCCGGTCGGGCCGAGCACCACGACCTTGCCACCGGTCATGTACTCGCAACCGTGATCACCAACGCCTTCGACGACGGCCGTCGCTCCCGAGTTGCGCACGCCGAACCGTTCGCCGGCCACACCGCGCACGAACGCCTCACCACCGGTGGCGCCGTAGAGGATCACGTTGCCGGCGACGATGTTCTCTTCGGCGACGAAGTCGGGATGCGAGTGCAGCGGTGGGCGCACGACCAGCCGCCCGCCCGACAACCCCTTGCCGAAGTAGTCGTTGGCATCGCCGAACAACCGCAGCGTGATGCCGCGCGGCACGAACGCGCCGAACGACTGACCGGCCGAGCCGGTGAACGTGATCTGGATCGTGCCGTCGGGCAGGCCCGCGGCACCGTGGCGTTTGGTGACCTCGTGACCGAGGATCGTCCCGACGGTGCGGTTCACGTTGCGGATCGGCATCTCCAGTGAGACCGGGGAACCGTCGTCCAGCGCGCCCTCGCACAGCTGCACGAGGGTCTGGTCGAGGGCCCGATCGAGACCGTGATCCTGCGCTTTGGTGCAGTGGCGGTCCTGCTCCCAAGGCGACTCGGGCACGTGGAGGATCGGCGACAGGTCGAGGCCCTTCGCCTTCCAGTGTTCGATGGCGGGCTGGACGTCGAGTGACTCGACATGACCGACCGCTTCAGCCAGCGAGCGGAAGCCGAGCTGTGCGAGGTACTCGCGCACCTCCTCCGCGATGAACTCGAAGAAGTTCACGACGAACTCGGGCCGACCGTCGAAGCGCTCGCGCAACACCGGGTTCTGCGTCGCCACGCCGACGGGACAGGTGTCGAGATGGCAGACGCGCATCATGATGCAGCCCGATACGACGAGCGGCGCCGACGCGAACCCGAACTCTTCGGCGCCGAGCAACGCGGCGATCACGACATCGCGTCCGGTCTTCAACTGACCGTCGGTCTGCACGACGATGCGGTCGCGCAGTCCGTTCAGCAACAACGTCTGCTGCGTCTCGGCGAGTCCGAGCTCCCAGGGCGCGCCCGCATGCTTCAACGACGTCAACGGTGATGCGCCCGTGCCACCGTCGTGGCCACTGATGAGCACCACGTCGGCCTTCGCTTTCGACACACCGGCGGCGACGGTGCCGACCCCGACCTCGGCTACGAGCTTCACGTGCACGCGGGCCGACGGGTTCGAGTTCTTCAGGTCGTGGATCAGTTGCTTCAGATCCTCGATGGAGTAGATGTCGTGGTGCGGCGGCGGGCTGATGAGACCGACGCCGGGTGTCGAGTGCCGCGTCTTCGCGATCCACGGGTACACCTTCTGACCGGGGAGCTGACCGCCCTCCCCCGGCTTCGCGCCCTGCGCCATCTTGATCTGGAGGTCGTCCGCGTTGGTCAGGTACTCGGACGTCACCCCGAAGCGACCGGATGCCACCTGCTTGATCGCCGAACGCCGCAGGTCGCCGTTCGGGTCGCGCACGACGCGATCCGCATCTTCGCCGCCTTCACCGGTGTTCGACTTGCCGCCGAGACGGTTCATCGCGATCGCCAGCGTCTCGTGTGCTTCCTTCGAGATCGACCCGTACGACATGGCGCCGGTCGAGAACCGCTTGACGATCGACGACACCGGCTCGACCTCGTCGATCGGGATCGGCTTGCGGACGCTGTCGCGGAAGCGGAACAAGCCGCGCAACGTCGCCAGTTGCGACGACTGATCGTTGACGAGGCTCGTGTACTCCTTGAAGACCTCGTAGCGCTTCGTGCGTGTCGCGTGTTGGAGCTTGAACACGGTCTGCGGGTTGAAGAGGTGGTACTCACCCTCGCGGCGCCACTGGTACTCGCCGCCCTGCCACAGTCCCCGGTGCGCGATCTCCTCCGGTCGATCGAGGAACGCGTACTCGTGGCGGGCCGCGACCTCCGCCGCGAGCACGTCGAGCCCGACCCCGCCGAGCTTCGACGTGGTGCCGGTGAAGTACTCGTCGACGACGTCCTGTGCGAGACCGATGGCCTCGAACACCTGCGCACCGGTGTACGACGCCACCGTCGAGATGCCCATCTTCGACATCACCTTGAGGACACCCTTGCCGCACGCCTTCATGTAGTTGCGCATGGCCTGACCCTTGGAGAGCCCGGGCAGGAAGCCCTCGTTGATGAGGTCGTCGACGGTCTCGAACGCGAGGTACGGGTTGACTGCCGACGCGCCGTACCCGAGGAGCAGCGCCATGTGGTGCACCTCGCGCGCGTCGCCACATTCGAGGACGAGGCCGACCTTGGTCCGCGTCTTCTCGCGGATCAGGTGGTGATGCACGCCGGAGACCAGGAGCAACGAGGGGATCGGCGCCATCTCCGCGTTCGAGTGGCGGTCCGACAGGATGATGAGCTTGGCGCCGTCACGGATCGCGGCGCTGACGCTGGCCCGCACTTCGTCGAGCGCGCGGCGCAGGCCTTCGCCGCCTTCGGCGATCGGAAACAGGCCGTCCACCGCGAACGGCCGGAACCCGGGATGGTCGCCGTCCTCGTTGATGTACAGCAGCTTCGCGAGGTCCGAGTTCGACAGGATCGGTTGCGGCAGCACGATCTGGCGACAGGAAGCGGGCGACGGGTCGAGGACGTTCTCCTCGGGCCCGATCGTCGCCGATATCGACGTCACCAGCTCCTCACGGATCGCATCGAGCGGCGGGTTGGTCACCTGCGCGAACAGTTGCTGGAAGTAGTCGAACAGCATGCGGGGCCGAGCGGACAGGGCGGCGATGGGGGTGTCGGTTCCCATCGAGCCGATCGGCTCGTAGCCCACCTTCGCCATCGGCGACAGCAGGATCTTCAACTCCTCGGTGGTGTAACCGAAGACCCGTTGCTGCTGGACGACGGAGCCGTGCTGAGGCGTGAGGAAGTTCCGCGTCGGCAGGTCGTCCAGGTGCACGAGCCCGGCGTGCAGCCACTCGGTGTACGGATGCTCGGACGACAGCTGTTCCTTCAACTCGTCGTCGCCGATGATGCGACCCTGCGCGGTGTCGACGAGGAACATCCGGCCCGGCTGCAGGCGACCGCGCTGCACGATCTCGGCAGGGTCGATGTCGAGCACGCCGACCTCGCTCGCCATCACGACGAGACCGTCGGAGGTGACCCAGTAACGCGACGGCCGCAAGCCGTTGCGATCGAGCACCGCGCCGATCACCGTGCCGTCGGTGAAGGCGATCGACGCCGGCCCGTCCCATGGCTCCATCAGCGACGCGTGGAACTGGTAGAACGCGCGCTTGTCCGCGGGCATCGCCTCGTGGTTCTCCCATGCCTCCGGGATCATCATGAGCACGGCATGCGGCAGTGAACGCCCGCCGAGATGCAAGAGCTCGAGAGCCTCGTCGAAGCGGCACGTGTCCGACGAGCCGGGCGTGCAGATCGGGTAGGCACGGTCGAGGCCGGGGACGAGATCGGTGGCGAGCAACGCTTCACGCGCCCGCATCCAGTTCTCGTTGCCCATGACCGTGTTGATCTCACCGTTGTGGGCGATCATGCGGTACGGATGGGCGAGCGGCCACGACGGGAACGTGTTCGTCGAGAACCGTGAGTGCACGAGCGCGAGAGCGGACTCGAACCGAGTGTCGGTGAGGTCGGCGAAGAAGTCGGACAGCTGACTCGTGACGAGCATGCCCTTGTACACGAGCGTGCGCGCCGACAGTGACGGGAAGTAGGTGCCGGTCTCGTGCTCGATCCGCTTGCGGATCACGAACATCCGGCGATCGAGATCGATACCGGTGAGCGCCTGGCCCGGTGACGTGACGACCGCTGACGTGACGAACAGCTGCTTGAACGTCGGCTCCGCGTCGCGGGCCATCTGACCGATCATGGAGTCGTCGTGCGGCACGTCCCGCCAGCCGAGCACGACGAGCTCTTCGCTGGTGACGATCTTCTCGATGGCGGCCATCGCGGCCGCACATGCGTCCGGATCGCGCGACAGGAACGCGCAGCCGACCGCGTAGCTGCCCACCGGTGGGAGCGAGAAGTCCACGACGTCGCGCAGGAAGGCGTCGGGGATCTGGACGAGGATGCCGGCGCCGTCACCGACATTCGCCTCCGCGCCGGTCGCGCCGCGGTGGTCGAGATGGCACAGCGACGCGATGCCGAGCTCGATGATGCGATGGCTGGCGCGGCCGTGCATGTCGACCACGAAGCCCACGCCGCACGAGTCGTGTTCGAACGCGGGGTCGTACAAGCCCTGAGGGCGAGGCAGGTCGGTCACAGAAGTCTTCCTGATGCGTCGGATCGGATGGTCCAGGCGCTCGGGACGACATTGGCCCGTGCAGCTGGTCGGCATGTTACTGGCCCATCGGGCCTTCCACGAACCAACAAATCGCGAATCCAGGCGGCTGCGCCGGGCGCCCTTGTCCGGTGCAGGGCATGCTGCGCCGATGGAACCCGGGGAGTTCAAGGGCCGCATCGGCAGGTACCACTGGGAGTCGGAGCCGTACTGGCCGGACGATCCCCGACCGAGGGCGGGCGCGCCCAACGTATTGATCGTCGTGCTCGATGACGTCGGCTACGCACAGCTCGGCTGCTTCGGGTCCGACATCGACACGCCCAACTTCGATCGCCTCGCCGCCAACGGCTTGCGCTACGCCAACTTCCACACGACCGCGCTGTGCTCGCCGACCCGCGCCTGTCTGTTGACCGGTCGCAACCATCACGCGTGCGGCATGGGACGGGTGGTCGACCTCGCCACCGGCTTCCCCGGCTACGACGCGCGCGTGCCGCGTTCGTGCGCGTTCCTTCCGGCGATGCTGACGCCACACGGGTACGCGGCGTACGCGGTCGGCAAGTGGCATCTCACGCCGGAGGACGAAGAGCACCTCGGCGCCCGGCGCGATCGCTGGCCGCTCGGCCGCGGGTTCGAGCGCTGGTACGGCTACTTCGCGGGTGAGACGCATCAGTTCGTCCCATCCCTCGTGTACGACAACCACTTCGTCGATCCCCCGGGCACGTACGAGGGCGGCTACCACCTCACCGAGGATCTCGCCGACCGTGCCGTCGAGTTCCTCGAGGATCTCCGCCAGGTCGACGTGGAGAAGCCATGGCTGTTGTACCTCGCCACCGGCGCGTGCCACTCGCCGCATCAGGCACCGCCCGAGTGGATGGCGCGGTACCGCGGTCGTTTCGACCGCGGATGGGATGCGTGGCGTGACGACGCGATCGCGCGCCAGAAGGCGAGCGGCTTGCTGCCTGATCACACGGAGCTCTCGCCCCGCCCCGAGTGGGTCCCGGCATGGGACGACCTGGGTCCGGACGAGCAGCGCGTCTACGCGCGCTACATGGAGGCGTTCGCCGCGTTCCTTTCGCATGCCGACGCGCAGGTCGGGCGCGTGATCGATCGTCTCGAGGAGATGGGCGAGCTCGACAACACGCTCGTGGTCGTGCTGTCGGACAACGGCGCGTCCTCCGAAGGGGGACCGACCGGGTCGCTCAACGACGGCCGCATGTGGAACGCGCTGCCGAACACCGTCGAAGAAGCGTTGGAACGCATCGACGAGCTCGGCGGTCCCCGCCTGCACAACAACTATCCGTGGGGATGGACGGTCGCGGGCAACACACCGTTCCGCCGCTGGAAGCGCGAGACGCACGAGGGCGGCGTCGCCGATCCGTTGATCGTCCACTGGCCCGCGGGCATCGCAGCGCGCGGCGAGACGAGGTCGCAGTACGTGCACGCGGTCGACGTCGTGCCGACCATCCTCGAGCTCGCAGGATTCGAGTTCCCGACCGCGGTCGACGGCGTCGAGCAGAAGCCGTTGGCCGGCACCAGCTTTGCCTACAGCTTCGACGCGCCCGACGAGCCCGAGCACCACACGGTCCAGTACTCGGAGATGTTCGGCTGCCGCGCGCTCTACCAGGACGGGTGGAAGGCGGTCGTGTACCACCAGATCCAGTTCGAAGCGCCCGGCCTCGATGTCGCGCCGTGGGAGCTGTACGACCTGCGGGCCGATCCGTCCGAGTGCCACGACCTCGCCGCGCTACAACCCGACCGGCTCGCGGCGATGGTCGAACGGTGGTGGGCGGAGGCCGAGGCGAACGACGTCCTGCCCCTCGACAACCGCCCGTTCTCCGAGTTCGTTCTCGAACGGCGCTCGTCCGTGGCGCCCCGGGATCGCTACGTGTACTGGCCCGGCCGCGCGCCCGTCCCCGAGAGCGTTGCCGTCAACATCCGCAACCGGGCGCACTCGGTCACCGCGTACGTGCACGTCGACGCGGACACGTCGCGCTCACTCGACGGTGCGATCGAAGGCGTGCTGGTCTCGCAAGGGTCGGTGCTCGGTGGGTGGTCGTTCCACGCCGTCGGCGGGCGGCTGTGCTTCGTGCACAACGTGGCGGGTTGGCGCGTCTACCGGGTTGACGCGCCACTCCCCGCCACGCTGGCACCGGGGGCGCACACGCTGGCCGTCCATTTCGATCCGCCGCATGCCGTGCTGCTCGTCGACGGCGAGGCGATCGGCGACGGCGAGATCCCTCGAACGGCGTGGAGCCGCCTGTCGGTCACCAACGCCGGTCTCACCGTCGGATGGGCCACGGATTTCTCCGCGGCGGACACGGAGTACCGCGGTCGCTTCGAGTTCACCGCCGCGATCGATCGGGTCGAGATCGACGTGTCAGGCGAGCCGTTCGTCGACCCGGAAGGGGAGGCACGCGACGCGATCGCGGCGCAGTAGTCGCGCTCTCTCGTCGCGCCGGGCTCACGCGGCGCGAGCCAGGAGCGCGTCGAACCGATGGATCACGCATCCCGCGATCAGGATGGCGTTGACTCGCCGGCAGGCGCGATCGAGCGCGCGCCGGCCTCCCGAGTCGACGAACTCGAGGGCAGTCGTGTCGACGACCACGACGCGATCCTCGAGCCGTGCCGCCGACGAGATCGCGTCGACCATCACCGGCGCGGTCCCGGCATCGAGCTCGCCGGTCACGTCGACCACCACCACCCTGTTGGCCCGGGTCACCCGGACCGCAAGCACATCGTTCATGGCGCGCATGCTGCGCCGTGTTGCTGGGACAATCGCGTGCCTGCGCTGTGGGTTGGTTGTGAAGTGCCGAATGTTGGTGCCATTCCGGGGCCAGGGGCCCGAAATGGACCCGCGGTTCGAGGGACGGGCGGCCACCATGTCGGCATGGACGTGCGGTTCACCCACGACGCGGCCGAGGTGTTGCACGAGGCCGACGCCTTCCTCCGGACGAAGCCCGCGGAGCACAACCTGCTGCTGAGCCTGATGACCGACCGAAGCGCGCAGCCGGAACCGGGCGAGTACTGGTGGGCGGTCGACGGCAACGACGTGGTGGGTGTCATGTTCCACTCGCCGCTCCACTTCGAGGCCACGATCGCACCGACGAGCGCCACGGCAATCGCCGCGATCGCGGCAGCAGCGGCAGAGACGGCGCCGGACCTGCCGGGAGTGTTCGGCGACGCGGCGACCGCGGCGCGATTCGCCGGGGCATGGGCCTCGATCAGGAAGACGCCAGCTGTCCCGACCGAGGGGCAGCGGCTGTACGAGCTGGGCGCGTTGCACCCACCGGAAGGAGTGCCGGGCGGGTTACGGGTCGCCACCGAGACCGACGACGAGATGATCCAGTCGTGGCTGCGCGGCTTCGAGGAGGACACCGGCGCGGAGGTCGCCCCACCCGAGCGCATCCGCCGCCGGATCGCCAACGGCCTCTTGTGGATCTGGGAGCACGGGGAACCAGTCGGATTCGCGGGCTTCTCGGCTCCCATCGAGGGCGTGGCCCGCGTCGGGCTCGTGTACACGCCGCCGGCGCGCCGTGGCAACGGCTACGCCGCCGCCTGCACGGCCGCAGTCAGCCAGGCCGCAGTGGACGCCGGCGCAACGCGGTGCATCCTCTTCACCCAGCTCACCAACCCGCACTCGAACGCCATCTACCAACGCCTGGGCTACGAGCCGATCGCCGAGTTGGTCACGTATCGCTTCGGGTGACCGCCGGCGCGGCATGCTCGCGGCATGAACCCAGCCGACATCGACGCGGCGCGCGACCTCATGTCGTTCATCGACGACTCCCCCACTCCGTTCCACGCGTGCGCGACTGCGGCAGCGCGTCTCGAAATGGCGGGGTTTCCCGAGATGCGCGAGGCCGAGGCGTGGCCCTCAGGACCGGGCCAACTCGGCTACCTCGTGCGCGACGGCAGCTTGGTGGCGTGGTCGGTGCCATCGGGCGCGACGGCGACGACGCCGTTCCGCATCGTCGGCGCGCACACCGACAGCCCGAACCTCCGCGTGAAGCCACAGCCGGAGATCGAGCGCGCCGGCGCGCAGCTCCTCGCCGCGGAGGTGTACGGCGGCGCGCTCTACAACTCGTGGCTCGATCGCGACCTCGGGCTCGCGGGTCGCGTCTCGTTGCGCGGCGGGCACCTCGAGCTGCTGAAGGTCGACCGGCCTGTTGCTCGCATTCCCCAACTGGCGATCCATCTCGATCGCGACGTCAACACCAAGGGCCTCATGCTCAACCCGCAACAGCATCTGGTGCCGGTCTGGGGCATCGACGGCACCGAACCGTCGTCTTTCGGTCGCTTCCTCGCGTCGGAGCTGGACGTGGATGCGGCGGACATCGTGTTCTGGGACCTGATGTTCCACGACGTCGAGCCGGGTGCGGTCGTCGGTCGCGACGGCGAACTGATCTCGTCGGCCCGTCTCGACAATCTCGCCTCGTGCTGGGCGGCGATCAACGCCATCACCGACACGTCATCGTCGGCGTCGACCTCGATCCACGAATCGATCCGCGTCGCCGTCCTGTTCGATCACGAGGAGATCGGCAGCACGACCAACCGCGGTGCGGCGAGCACGTTGCTCGACACGACGCTCGAACGGCTGACCCTGGGTCTCGGCGGTGATCGCAACGACTGGCATCGAGCGCTCGCCGGATCGATCTGCGCCTCGGCGGACATGGCGCACGCGACGCACCCCAACTATCCCGAGCGCCACGAGCCGAATCACTGGATCGCACTCGGCGGCGGGCCGGTGGTGAAGACGAACGTCTCGCAGCGGTACGCGACCGACGCGCACTCCGCGGCGGCGTTCATCGAAGCGTGTGCGCGCGTCGACGTGCCCGTGCAGCACTACTCGCATCGCAATGACATCCCGTGCGGGTCGACCATCGGGCCGATCACCGCGGCGCGCCTCGGCATCCCCACGGTCGACGTCGGCGCGCCGCAACTGTCGATGCACTCGGCCCGAGAGCTGATGGCCACCGCCGATGTGGCGCCCTACCGCGCCGCGTTGACCGCGTTCCTGAACTGAGGGCGCCTGCGAACCTGAGCCAAAACAGCACCAGTGGCCAGCCTCGCCGGCCATCGCTTTCCGACGAGAACTGGCCACCGGCATCAGCCGCCGCCACCTGGATCCTGTTGAATCCGGTATGGCAGTGGTCGGCGCGTGAACCGCCGCACCTGTAGCGAAATGACCCGCGACGCTGCCTTCGGGCGGTGACGTCATCTGCCCCGTTGGAACTAGTGATTCGCGTGGCACGCTGGCGCCATGGATATCGACGAAGCACGCGAGTTCTTGCGTACGAACCACCAAGCCGTCCTGCACACCTTCCGCAAGGACGGCGCGCCCCAGTTGTCCCCCATCGCCGTCGCGGTCGACGACGAAGGCTTCGCCGTCGTCTCGAGTCGCGAGACCGCGGTCAAGACGAAGAACCTCGCCCGTGACCCGCGTGCCGCGCTCTGCGTCTTGAGCGACGGTTTCTACGGCGCCTGGCGCTTCGTCGCGGGCACCTGCGACATCGTGCATCTGCCCGACGCGATGGACGGTCTCGTTGCGTACTACCGGGCCCTGTCGGGCGAGCATCCCGACTGGGACGACTACCGCGCCGCGATGGTGCGCGATCAGCGAGTGCTGCTGCGGATCTCGTTGGAGTACGCCGGGCCCAACGTGTCAGGGTGACCGGATGCCCGACCCCGGCACGCTCGGCTTGTTCGCGCTCGCCGCGCTCGCACTGCTCGTCATCCCGGGGCCGGCCGTCCTCTATGTCGTGACGCGCAGCGCGTCGCAGGGACGCCGCGCCGGGCTCGTGTCCGTCCTCGGGCTGCACACGGGCTCGATCGTGCACGTCGCCGCGGCGGCGACAGGTTTGTCGGCACTGCTGCTCACGTCCGCGACCGCGTTCGAGGCGGTGAAGCTGGCGGGCGCCGCGTATCTCGTGTGGCTCGGCGCGGTACGCCTGTTGGGGCGCAGCGAAGCCGGGGAACGCGCGACGGCACCGCCCGCGCCGATGAAGCGGGTCTACGGCCAAGGCGTTGTCGTCGCCATCCTCAATCCGAAGACTGCGCTGTTCTTCGTGGCGTTCCTGCCGCAGTTCATCGATCCGGGCCGGGGCCCGGCCGTCGCGCAGATCCTCGTGCTCGGCCTGTGCTTCATCTTGCTCGGCTTGCTGAGCGACTCGATGTACGCCGTGCTGGCAGGCATGCTGGCCCCGCGGCTGCGGGGTCGCCGGCTGGACAGGGGCCTCGGGCCGCGGCTCAGCGGCGCCGTCTACGTGGCGCTCGGCGTACTCGCGGCCCTCGCCCACCGGCCGGAACCGGCTTGACGCGGCCGTCGGCTTTGACTTTTCGGAGTTCCAAAATCCATCCTTCGGCAGTCATGTACGACGAACTCAGGCTGACGAAGTCCGAGCGGGAGACCCTCAAGGCCGTCTACCGCCTCACCAAGGGCGACGACCCGGCGCACACCGGGGACCTCGCCGACCGCCTCGACGTCAGCCCGTCCACCGTCACCACCACCGTGAAGCGGCTCGCCGACCGGGGCCTGGTCGAGCACCGGCTGTACAAGGGCGTCGAGCTCACCAAGCGCGGCCGTCGGGAGGCCGTCGACGCCATCCGCCGGCACCGGATCGTCGAGCGCTTCTTGTCCGACATGCTCGGCTACGCGTGGAACGAAGCCGATCGGCTGGCCACTTCGTTCGAGCACGAGCTGCCCCAAGAGGTCGAGGATCGCATCTTCATCGCGCTCGACCGGCCCAGTACGTGCCCTCACGGCTTCCCGATCCCCGCCCCCGAGACCGACGACCTTCCCGACATGCCGCCGCTCTACGACCTCGAGCCCGGCGACGTCGCCGTCGTCGCGGTGCCCGGCTCGACCGACCCGGATGTGATCGCGTTCCTCGACACGCTCGGGTTACGACCCGGCGGACGGGTCGAGGTCAAGGAGAAGCACCCGTTCGACGGCCCCCTCGTCCTGCGGGTCGACGGTCAGGACCGCACGCTCGGCCGCACCGTCGCCCAGCAGGTCTTCGTGCAGCGCATCGCCTGACTGCACGCGTCGCTACGGCGTGACGGCCGGTGACAGTTGTCCGGCGCGGTGGAATTCGCGGCCGGTCGTGCGGACGATGACGAGCGCGGCGAGCGACAGCAACGACGCCGCACCGAACGCCCACCGCTCGCTGCTCAAGCTCACGACAATGCCGAGCACGAACGCGCCGAGCCCCTGTGACACGTCGAACGCCAGCGTGAACGTGGCGATCGCCTGGCTGCGTTCCGCCTCGGGCGCGGCGTCGACCACCAAGGGGAACAGCGCCGGATAGAGCAGCGAGACACCCATGGCGTACACGAACGTCGAGACGTACAGACCGGTTGTGCTCATCCACAGACACATCACCGCCAGCCCCGACGCTTGGAGCACCAGCGCGATCGACGCGCTCCTTCGCGAGCCGAGTTGATCCGGCAGCCGCGCGCCAAAGATGCGCACCGCGAGGATCGCGAACGCGTACTCGGCGAACACCACGCCCGATCCGCTGAGCCCCAATTGGGTCACATACAGCGGGACGAAGGCAGCGAACCCTGCGTACCCGGTGGTGGACAAGGCCAGGATCAACCCCGGACGGATGGCCGCAGGGTGAAAGAAGCGACGCCGCGTGTCGGTCGGCTGGTCGTCGACAACCGGTCGAGCCGCGGGCATGCGCGTGCCGAGCAGCACGGCCGCAAAGCAGAACGCGGCGCCGAGGTACCAGGCCGCGTGGATACCCCAGTGGGTGCGAGCGATCTCGCCGAGGATCGGCCCGATGGCGAGCCCGCCGTAGACGGCGACCGAGAAGTACGAGGTCGCTTCGCCGCGACGGGCAGACGGCGCGATGTCCTGCACCGCGGTGGCGGCACCGACGAACATCGCCGCCTCGCCGACCCCGGTGAGCAGCCGCATGAAGATGAGAACGGCGAGGTTGGTCGCCAGCGCGTAACCGAGGACGGACACACCGGCGATCCCGGCGCCCGCGAGCACCAGGACACGCCGCCCGTGCCGGTCGCCGATACGGCCGACGACCGGTCGCAACAGCGCGGCGGACACCGCGAACGCGCCGACGGACAGGCCGACCGCCGTGCCACCGCCGCCGAGGGAGTCCTCCACGAACCGGGGCAGCACGGGCGCGACCACCCCGATGGCGACGAAATAGCAGAGCGCGGCGCCGGTGATCTCGACGAACGCAGGCGTCAACAACCGCTCGCGCTCGTCCACCCGCTCGTCCACCCGTGCATCCTCCCAACCTTCAACCATCCTCTACCAACCTTCCTGTACGATCGAACATGTGTTTGCCACACTGACTGATCAGCAACGGGCCGCCGTCACCCACGACGGGGGCCACCTGCTGATCGTGGCGGGGGCCGGGACGGGTAAGACGACGACACTCGCCTCTCGCCTCGCCGCACTCGTCGCCCGCGGCGTGCCCGCCGAGCGCATCTTGTTGTTGACGTTCAGCCGCCGCGCCGCATCCGAGCTGCTGCGCCGAGCCGAGGCAGAAGCCGGTCACGACGTCGCCCGCCGCATGTGGGGAGGCACCTTCCATGCCGTCGCCAACCGCTTGCTGCGGCGACACGGATGGGCGGTGGGCCTCGACCCGGCGTTCACGGTACTCGACCAGTCCGACACGGCGGATCTGCTGGCGATGGTCCGTGCCGAGATCACCGAGACCGGCGCGGTGAACGGCGGCACGCTCAACGGTGACGACGAGTCTGCCTCGCGTCCGGTCGACCGGCGTCGAGCGAAGAAGGACACGATGGCGGCAATCCTCGGCCGCGTCGTCAGCACGTCGACCTCGCTTTCGACGGTGCTGCGCGAGTCGTTCCCGTGGTGCGTCGACGAGCAGGCCGAGCTGCGCGCCACCTTCGAGGCCTATCGCGCCCGCAAGCGAAGCGGGAACGTCGTCGACTACGACGACTTGTTGCTCGGATGGTCCGCTCTGTTGCGTTCCGCGGCGGCGGCGACGTTGCACGCGCAGTTCGATCATGTGCTCGTCGACGAGTACCAGGACACGAACACGCAGCAGGCCGACCTGCTCTACGAACTCGCGGCCGGCGGTGCGACCGTCACCGCGGTGGGCGACGACGCGCAGGCGATCTACGGGTTCCGCAACGCGACGCAGCGCAACATCCTCGAGTTCACCGACCGCTTCGGCGGGCACGCGGTCGTGCTCGACCGCAACCATCGCTCGACGCCGTCGATCCTGTGCACCACGAACGCCGTCATGGCGGAAGCGGCCGCGGAGCATCGTCACGAGAAGCAGCTGTGGTCCACCCGGGGCGACGGCCCTCGGCCCGCGCTCGTCAGCTGCGTGGACGAAGGCGCGCAATCAGCGGCGGTGTGCGCTCGGATCGTCGACGAGCACGAGCGGGGCGTCGCGTTCCGCGACCAGGCCGTGTTGTTCCGCGCCGCCCACCACAGCGACCTGCTCGAGCTCGAGCTCACGGCGCGGCGCATCCCGTTCGTGAAGTACGGCGGCCTGCGCTTCCTCGAGGCCGCGCACGTCAAGGATCTGCTGTGCGCGCTCCGTCTCGTCGAGAACCCGAACGACGAGCTGGCGTGGTTCCGCGTGCTCCAGCTCCTCGACGGCGTCGGTCCCGCCACCGCGAGACGACTCGCCCCGATGGGCGCGCACCTCGACGAGAGCGTCCTGCCCGAGTCCGGTGTCGAGCTGCTGGTCGCGCTGCACGACGGCCGCCGGCTCGATCGCGACGCGGGACCAGGCGCAGTGGTCGAGCGCGTGCGGGTGTGGCTCGACGGGCGCGTCGACGCTCGGTACGCCAACGCGACCGCGCGGCTCGCGGATTTCGACGAGCTGGCAACCGCCGCGTCGCGCGCCCCGAGCCTCGAGCGCTTCCTGACCGAGTTGGTGCTCGATCCCCCGTCGGCCACCGGCGAGCTCGCGGGGCCACCGCATCTCGACGACGACTGGCTCACACTGTCGACGATCCACTCTGCGAAGGGCGGCGAGTGGCAGTGCGTGCACGTGCTGCACGTGTCCGACGGCAACCTTCCCTCCGACATGGCTACCGGCGACGAGGCGTCGATCGAAGAGGAGCGGCGCGTCCTCTACGTCGCCATGACCCGTGCCCGCGACCGGCTGTGGTGCTACCAACCGGTCCGGTACCACACCGGCCTCGGCCGGGCGCGGCTGAGTGATCGTCACGTGTACGGGCAGCGCAGCCGTTTCCTCACCGACGCGGTCGTCTCCACCATGACGACCGAGGGTGACACGCCGCGTGCGAGCGACGGCCGCGTTGCGCCCGTTGCGCTCGGCGCGGCCGGCGATCAGCCCCTGGCGGAGGTCGACGCGCTCGTGAGCTCGCTGCTCGACTGAAGCGCTCGGCGTACGAGCGATCGGTCGCCGGACAACACGAGGTACTCGACGTTGCGCAGGTGCGACACCTCACCGACGCGTTCACCGCGCGGGTTGAAGATGCCGATCTGCGCGCCCACGTAGCGGCGCGAGTCGAATGCCACCACTTCGACGTGTCCTCGTGACTCGCACCACGCCCGCAACTCCTCGACGCCGACCCATCCCTCGTTCGAACAGGACACCACGAGCAAGCCGGCCGACAGATCGTCGATCACCTGGTGCAGCGCGGCGGGCATCGAAGGACGGGAGTTGAACACCGAACGAGTCGTGGGGTCGCGCAGCTCGTCGCGCTTGCACGCGACGCCGTAATACGGCGGCGCGTCCCAGGCCACCAACGTCTCCCACACGTGGTAGTTCGCGGTGTAGCGGTGCTGGTTGTACGGCGGATCGAGGTAGGCGAGGTCGAACGAGCCAAGGACGCCGGCGAGCTCACACGCGTCGCCGCGCACCGCGTGCCCTGTGCCCGCGAGCATCGACGGCATCCGCAAGTGCAACGGCTGGTGCGACCGTGGCGCCCACTGCTTCACGTACGCCATCTGCACACCGGTCGTGGAGTCGACGCGATCGGCGGCCTCGATGAGGCTCGTGAGCAGCAGCGGTTCGAAGGCATGGCCACGCCACTCGCGCTCGATGGCGTCGCGGACGGCATCGATGCGCGCCGCGTTGTGCGGCTGGAAGTAACGCGCGCAGCCGGCGAATACCTCCGTGACGTAACCGGCTGCACCCGGCAGTTCGTTCAGCGCGGCGACGGCGCCGGCCAGCGCCTCGTGGTCGACCTCGTCGGCGTCGGTCGCGATGTAACAACGTGCGAACGCGTGGGCGTAACGCGCGCTGTCGACCGCGGTGACCTCGATGCCGGTCTCCTTGCAGGCTTGTGCGACCCGCGTCGTGCCCGTGAACAGATCAAGCGCCGTGCGAGCACCCGACGCGCCCGCGATCGCGGCCAGCGCCGGAACCAGGCGGCGCTTCGACCCCAGGTACTTGATCACTTCGCGAAGGTACCGGCCTGCACCTACGCGCTCGGGGACTCCTGCTCCTCGACGACGCGCCACATCTGTTCCTGTTCCTCGGCCGACATGTGCGGATCGGTCACCTTCCAGCCCACGACATCGCGCAGGAGCCGGCGCGCTGTCTCGACGTCGGATGACCGCAGGAAACTCCGCACCAACGCGGCGCGGGCGCGACCGAGAAGGAGACTGATCAGACCTTTCGTCGACACAGAGCCCGCGGCCATGAGAACCCACGTCAACGCGACGTCCACCGCGGGATCACCCGTCGACGCATTGGTCCAATCGATCACCACCGGGCCGTGCGGGCCCACGATCACGTTGAGCGGGTGCAGGTCGAGGTGCAGCACGCGATCTCCGGTGCCGACTGGCGCATCGCGCAGCCAGTCCGGCGCTTCGAGCGCATGAAGCCGATCATGGAGTTGGGCCAGCACCCGACCCTGACGGCCGATGGTCCACGGGCGCTTGCTCATCGTGGCCACCATGTCGACGCCTTCGATGCGCTCCATCACGAGATCGAGGCCGTCATCACTCAGCTCGTCGACGGCGGGAGCCGGATAGCCGCGGGCGCGCACGTACTCCATGATCCGCGCCTCCGCCGCCATGGAACGACCCGCACGAGAACGCCTCAGGACGAGTCCGGGCCCGTACTCGAAGATGTCCGCGTCGCGTCCCGCGGCCAGCAGTCGACCAGGGGTCTTGGCCGTGGTCAGGCGATGTCGCCGACGATGCGGCGCAGGTCTGCGTCGGTGATGGTGCCGCTCTCGGGGGGCGGACCGTTGGGGTGCTCGATGGCGCAGATGTCGCACGCGGGGTAGTCCCGGCCGTCCGAAGCGTGCACGGTGGTCACGGCGGGCTGTTCGAGGCAGATCCAACACCGGTCCACGAGCACCACAACAGACTACGACGCCCGTGTCCGGCGTCCACTACGGGCGATTCACTCCGGTCGAACGGCCGGGCCGGGAGTCGGAACGCGGTGCCGGGATCCTGTAGCGTGCTGGCGCCGGCGGAAAGAGCACACGATTCCCCACGCTCGCGATCCGATCCCCGGCGGCATCAGCGGTCGCAGCGGCAGAGCAAACTAGAGTCCAGCCCACACCATGACCGCTTCAAGTGCCGCTTCCGGCGCGGCCGTTCCGGCAGTTTCGGTGCCACCCGCGCAGGTCTACGTTCCCGCGGAAGATCGCGCCGAGATCCTTCGACGCATCGATCAAGCCCTCGCGACCGGCCAGCTCACACTCGGCGCCATCGGCCGCGAGCTCGAGGAGCGCTTCGCCGCCCATCACGGGGCCAAGCACGCCGTCGCCGTGAACTCCGGCACGAGCGCGATCGAGGTCCCGCTGCGGTCGATGGCGGCGCTCGGCCACCCGGTCGAGGGGCGCGAGGTGCTCGTCCCCGCCAACACGTTCTTCGCCACCGCCGCCGCGGTCGTGGCGGCCGGGGCCCGCCCGAAGTTCGTCGACTGCGATCCGGCGACGATGGCGGTCGACCCCGACGATGTCACCGCGGCCATCGGCCCCGACACGGCCGGCCTCGTCGTCGTCCACATCGGTGGTCTGGTCACGCCGGCGATCCACGAGTTGCGCCGCCTCTGCGACGAGCGCGGCATCTTCTTGTTCGAGGACGCGGCCCACGCCCACGGTTCCTCGCTCGGCGACCGCATGGCCGGCACCTTCGGCATCGCCGGCTCGTTCAGCTTCTACCCCACCAAGGTCATCGCCGGCGGCGAAGGCGGGATCATCCTCACCGACGACGACACGATCGCGTCCGAGGCTCGCATCTACCGAGACCAGGGCAAGGCCAGCTTCACTGCCAACGTGCACACGCACCTCGGTTACAACTGGCGCATGAGCGAGCCGCACGCGGCGATCACGCTCAGCCAACTCGGTCGCCTCGACGAGTTCATCGCCCACCGGCAACGGATCGCCAAGCTCTACGACGACGGCCTGGCCGAGTTGCCGCTGACGCCACTGCACATCCCCTCCGACGCCGGCTGCAACTACTACAAGTACGTCGCGTTCCTCCCGCCGGGCGTCGACCGCACCGAGCTCAAGCAACTGCTGCGCACCGAGTACGGCGTGGGGTTGTCCGGTGAGGTCTACGAGCTGCCGCTCAACGCGCAGCCGGTGTTCGCACCGTGGGTCGACCGCGACCTGCCGGGCGCCGAGCAGTTGTGCGCGTCGCACATCTGCCTTCCCGTATCCGCCGTGATGACCGACGAGCAGGCGGCCCACGTCGTCAGCTCGCTCGGTTCCGCTCTCGACCGTCTCGCATCCACCTCGTAGCAAAGGATCAACGTGCCCAGAACCGTCGCCGTGACCGGGGGCTCCGGCTACATCGGAACCCACGTCGTGGATGCGCTCATCGATGCGGGATGCAACGTGCGCGTCCTCGACCCCAAGCCGCCGCACCGCGCCGACGCGGAATGGGTTCCCGTCGATGTGCTCGACACCGATGGCCTGACCGTCGCGCTGACCGGCGCAGACGTCATCTTCCACCTGGCCGCCATCGCCGACGTGAACGACGTCATCGCCGACCCGACGCTGGCCATCCAGGTCAACACGCTCGGCACTGCTCGAGTGCTCGAAGCCGCTCGACGCGCCGAGGCCGGTCGAGTCGTGCTCGCGTCGACGGTGTGGGTGTATGCCGCGACGACCGGCGATGTCGTCGACGAATCGTCACTGTTCGATCCCAACACCGACCGGCACCTGTACGTGACGTCGAAGGTGGCGGCCGAGATGGCGTGCCGCGACTACCACACGCTCTACGGCCGGCCGTACACGATCCTGCGCTACGGCATCCCGTACGGGCCCCGCATGCGGGACAACTGCGTCGTCGCCGCATTCATGAAGCGGTCGATGCGGGGCGAGCCGTTGCGCATCGACGGCGACGGCAGCCAGGAGCGGTTCTTCGTCTATGTCGAGGACCTCGCGCAGGCCCACGTCAAGGCCCTCGACGACGTCGCCGTCAACGAGACGTTCAACATCGAAGGAGCGAGGCCGGTCAGCATCCGCGAGATCGCCGAGTCGGTCTGCTCCCTCGTCGGCACCGGCGCGGTCGAGTTCGGTCCGGCTCGCCCGGGCGATCTCAAGGCTCGCGTCGTGTCGAGCGACAAGGCGCGCGAGATGCTCGGCTGGCAACCGACGACGACGTTCGCCGACGGGCTCGCGCGTACATACGAGTGGTACCAGGCGCTCGAAGCGGCCGAAGCCAGCGACCGGGCCGCCGCCCCGCAGTCGCCGCCGGTTGCGCTGACCGAGGAGTAGCCCACATGCAGGCCCTGTTCGACCGCCCTGGAGGAACGCGGCGTATCGCCGTCGTGCCCGCCTACAACGAAGAGCCCACCGTCGCGCAGGTGCTCGACAAGCTGTCGCACTTCGTGGACGAGCTCGTCGTCGTCGACGATGGATCCACCGATCGCACACGATCCGAGATCGAGGCGTGGCTGCCCGGCCACGACAACGCCCGCCTGCTGTCGTTCGACCAGAACCAAGGCATGTCGGCCGCGTACTACCTCGCGTTCACCGACCTGCGCCGGCGCATGCGCTCGGGCGAGCTGTCACCGGACGATCTCGTGTTCACCGTCGACGCCGACGGTCAACACGATCTCGACGTGATCGACGACCTCCACCGCCGCGCGGTCGAAGAGCAACTCGACGCGCTGCTCGTGCGCCGTGACCTGTCGACGTACCCGATGTACAAGCAAGCGGGCAACGGCGTGCTGTCGACGTGGGCGACGTTGTGGGCGGGTCATCGTCTGTACGACGTCGAGTCCGGCTACCGCATCTTTCGCTTGGGCGCGCTCGCGGACGCGTTGAGCTACTACCGCGGTTACAAGTACTCAGAGACCGTAGAGGTCGCCGTCGTGATGTGCCGCCTCGGCTACCACGTGCGCAATGACGTGCTCGTGCCGGTCCCCGTGTACCGCAGTCGCACTCGCATGGTCGACGTGGTCATCGACCTCGCCGCCATCCCGATGGCGGCCTTCAGGGTCACGGCCCGGCGGCCTCCCGGCAAGGAAGTGCCGAGCCTGCTGGCGCCGTTGGCCGTGAGCGCGGCCGGGGCCACCGCGGGGCTGGTGATCGGTGTCAACGTCGGGCGCCGCCTCTGGCGCGGCCTTCAGCAGCTGTCGAGGTAGCCGGGCACACCGAGTAGCTCGTCGAGACGCACGGGCTGCAGACCTTTCGCCCGAAGCCCGTCGATGATGAGTGGCAATGCTGTCAGCAGGACCGATCGGTCGGCGCTCACGTTGCCGTCGAGGCCGTCGTGCAAGAGGATGATCGACCCCGGTTTGGCACCGTCCACGATGCGTTGGGCCACGAGCCGGCCGTCATGTGAGGCCCAGTCCCCCGCCGAGACGTCCCAGGTCACGGCATGCATGCCGTCGTTGCGTACCTGTGCGAGCATGAAGGGAGTGCGCTGACCGTGGGGGGGCCGGAAGAACGCGGGACACTTGCCCAGAGCCTGTTCGATGGCGTGCTGGGTGCGGTCGAGCTCCGGATAACGAGGATCGAGCCAACGCCAATAGTCGTGGTGGAACGAGTGGTTGCCGACCAGCTGGCCATCGGCCAGCAGGGCCCGGCTGATGTCTGGTCGCGCCACGACGGCCTTGCCGACTTCGAAGAACGTGCCCTTGATGCCGTGGTCGTCGAGGATCCGGCTCACGTCCATCGTGTAGGGATCGTCGGGCCCGTCGTCGAAGGTCAACGCCACCTTGTTCTGCGACCGGTCCCCGTGAGTGATGACGCGGCCGAACCACTGGACGGTCGGATCGTTGGCGCCCACCCATGCCACGAGCCCCACGGCGAGCACCGCGGTGACGGTCACGAACGCGACGCCGTCGCGTCCGAGGGTGCGACCCGCGGCGGACCCGCGGGCAGGCCGCGTCGCGATGGTCAAGATGCCGACCGCGAAGCCGATGACCGCGGCGGCCCACAGTCCTGCGAGGCGTCCGCCGATCAGTGCGAACACAGTGATCTCTACGGCGCCCGCAGCGACACCGAACGTCACGTCGCGCCGGTTCGAACCAAACGCGTCGATCGCCATGGCCGGCAAGGTCACGCCGACGCCCGCACCGAGCACCGCTGCGATCAAGACGGTGATGACGCCGCGTGGCGTGACGGCCAGCAGCAGGCATGCGATCACCGCGCTCACGACACCGACCGGCACCATCGCGACGCGCCGCACGAGCGCGGCACCGGCGCGCGCAATCAGCAGCGCGACTGCGACCGACGCGATCGAGAGCGCAATCGCGACGACCGTCGAGCTCTCGGATTCCGCGGCGAGCAACACCGCGCCGCACACGGCGACGCCATGACCGGCGGCGAGCGCGGGCAGGCGCGTCGATGAAGCTGAAGTTCGCCACGGCGACGGCATCGGTCGACGACGGTAGTGCCGACCTCGACGCCGACGAACGCGACAAACGTGCCGAGCGCATCGAACGAACGGGCCGGATCGCTCGCGGTGTGATCATCGGCGCCTGGTTCGTCATCCTCGGGCTGTTGCTTCGCCACCGCGAGGTGATCTCGAGCGACACGATGTCGAACTACGTGCACGTGTGGTTCGTGGCCGAACAGCTGTGGCACGGCCATGGTCTCCCGTTTCACATGCCGGTGCTCATGAACGGTCGTGCGCTGGCGTTCCCGTACGCGTTCATCCCGTGGATGGTGGCGGTCCTGCTCTGGCCGCTCATGGGCGAGTGGAGCGTCACGGCCGTGCTCGGCATCGGCTTCATCGGTCTCGTCGCCGCCACCTTCTGGACGTTCCCCGAGCTCCGTCGCGGCTGGTGGGCAGTGGCCGTACTGGTGAACCCCGCGCTCGCAGAAGCGTTGCTCCTCGGACAACTGCCGTTCCTATGGGCGGCGGCGATGTTCATGCTGGCGATCGGCTGCTGGCGTCGCGACCGGCGCGTCGCCGCCATCGTCCTCGCCGCGCTCGCGCAGCTGACCCATGCCGCGGTGCTGGTGCCGATCGTGGCGTTGGTCGTGCTCGTCCGCTACCGCCACGAACCGAATCGCCGGACCTTGATCAGCGGCTGGCTGGTCACCGTCGCGGTCGCGTTGCCCGCGATCTGGCTGGTGTTCGCGTCACCCGTCGCCTCGCAGAACTCGGTCTTCTACACGGGATGGATCGAGTTCGAGACCGTCGCGCTGCGCGCACTGACGTTCCTCATCCCGATGGGTTTGGTCGCGGTGCAGCGCTCGAGTTGGCGTCGCGACGCGCCGATGCTTCTCGCCGGTCTCATGGTGGTCGCGCAGCTCGTCACCATCCCGTTCTCCGGCATGGCAGTGGGTTGGGCCGCGCTCAACCGACGTCCGGTTCAAGGTGTCTCCGCGCTGGCTCACTCGCCCGACTTCGTGCCCGGCGCCACATATCGCGTGCTCACGTTCGGCGACGCGAAGTACGGCCAGTACTCGATCGTGCGCGGCGGCGGGCACCTCGATTCCGAGTTCTTCCCCGAGAGCATGTACCGGCGCAGCTTCCCGAGCGAGGCGGCGTACGCGCGGTTCCTCACCAAGCGCCAAGTCGACTTCGTCGTCATCGACCCGCACTACAAGAACTTCAAGACGAACGAGCAGCACTTGCTCGACACCATGGCAGGATCGAACTCACCCTGCGTCGATGGCGTGAGCGTGCGACCGATCGACCAGACGCCCGGTTACCGCCTCTACTCGGTGACCAGGAACTGCACGAGCTGAACGCGCGGCGGCGCCGGCACCCGGGGCCGAGGCCTATGCCGGTGCGGTTTGCACCGACTGGAGCACGTCGTCGACGAATTCGGCCACGCCTTGTTCGAGCCGGTCACGACGGAACTGGTGGGTGCCGACGATGCGGGCGCCCTTCGCCTCGACGATGGCGGTCGTCTTCGCCAGTGCCTTGCCCGCGTTGATGGCGTACGTGCAGAACACGGCGACGGGCTTGTGGTCGAGCACCGGCAGCTTCCACAGCCGCGTCGCCCGGCCCGGACGCTGGCCGAACAGCACGAGCCCGTCGACCCAGGTACCGACGAACACGACATCGGCGACGGAGAGCTCGTGCAGGTCGGGCTCCGTCACCGGACGCACGGAAACCTCGGCGCCGGTGGCGGCGGCGGCCCCGCCGATCAACTCCGCGGCGCGCCGCGTGTTGCCCGTCATCGACTCGTAGAGGACCACGACCTTCATCGCCGGCCGTTCTAGCAGAGCGTCCCGTGGGAGCATGGTGACGTGAGCGTGCGGTGCGCGCGATGTCGAGCCTCGTTACGACCTGCGGACCGCTCGTGCCCCGCATGCGGTGCCGGGGTACCCGGCTCGATAGAGCTGCTCCAGGATGAAACCAAGGCCGCGCCACTCGCAGGCGCGCCGCCTCGCGATGCGCCGCCTCGCCGTGCGCCGCCTGGTCCAACGCGACGGGCGCGCGCTCCTCGAGCCGCACTCGCCGCTGCCGCACTCGTGATCGCGAGCGTCGTCGTCTTCGCACGCGACCACGGGCAGTCCGAGTCCGCCGCGCCGTCGGTGGCGCCCGCTCCGAGCACGTCGAGCCTGTCGCCGTCCGACACGATCCCGCCGTCGTTCAAGCTCGACACCGACCCCTTGCAGGCGACCGGCGCCAACCTCGCTTTCGTCGCGAACGGCGCGCTGCACATCGTCGACGGCAAGACGGGTCACGTGTTCAATGTCGGCTCCGGTTCGGAGCCGAGATGGTCACGGACAGGTGACTGGCTGGCCTACCGGACAGGACCAGAGCTCCAAGAGGTGTGGCTGCAAGAGGCGAACGGCGGGAGCGCGGGTCTCGTCGCCGATCACGTGCAGAACTTCGCCTGGTCACCGACCGACGACCGGCTCGCCGTGGCCAGCGACGATCCGGGCACAGGGTTGAAGGTCATCGACGCAGTCGGCAACGCGTCGAGGATCGGACCCGCCGGCGCGACCGGCGCGGTCTGGGAGTTCGACGGTCAACACCTCGCCTACACGACGGCCGACCTGTTGGGTGATCACCTCTTCATCGCCGACACCACGACGCCCGGCGATCGCAGCGGTCGAGAGCTCGGCCTGGCCGGGCTGCAACCCGCGACCGGGATCCAACCGGTGCTGTGGACCCGCACGGCCGGCATCATCGCCTGGCTGCATCCGCAGCACTCCGTGTCCCTCGGCCACGACGGCGCCGCGCTCGTTGCCATCGACCCGGATGCCGGCACGATGCGCACGATCGCGACGACGTTGACGTATCCGGACTGGCTGGCCTACCAGCCGGCCGTCTCGTCGTCCGCCGCCGATGTCGTCGTCGTGTCGGGCGGCAACCGCGACGCGTTCAAAGACAAGCGCACGTTGGTGTGCGACAACGCCCTGGTCGAGTGCCCGACCTTTCCGGTCGACTCGGACCTCGCCGTGGTCGATCCCGCGTGGTCACCGGACGGTCAGCACTTGGTGATGGTGATCGCGGACACGTCGTCGCGGACAGTGTGGCAGCCGCTCGCGGCAGCAACGTCGCTGACGCTCGCGTCGACGGGCGACGCCCGCATCGGCCCCCTTCTCGCGAATACGAGCGCTACCGCGCACCCGATGTGGCTCCCCGACAACCGTCACGTCCTCGCCGTGCAAGGCGATCAGCTCGTCGCCTTCGACACGAACGGGGAGGATCCGCCGACGACGGTCGTCGCGCCCCTCACGGGGCCGGACTCCGACGCGCTTGGTCCCTCCTACTACGGGCACACGGACTGGACGGCGCTCGTTGCCGTCAGTTGACCGTGTTCAGGTCCGCGCGGGTTGCAACGTGATCTGCTGGCTGGCCTCGCCCCGAAGGACCCGCACCGCCAGCTGACCGTTGGTCAGCGTGGCCTCGATCCCGCCCCCATAGCCCTCAGGCAGGTCGATCTCGCGTTCGTAGCCGCCGTACTGCCACTCGTTGATGAGGTAGTCGCGTGGCCCGGCGCTGCGCACCCGAGCCCAGAACCTCAGCGTCTCGCCGCGCAGTTCGATGGTGACGTCGTCGGGCATCACTGCCGGCAACGGCGCCAGCACCACCAGGGCGCCGCTCGTCTCGTACACGTTGACGGGAACGGATTGGGGCCGATTGTTGGCCTCGGCGGCTGCCGTGGCATCGACGACCTCGCGGTGCGTTGGCTGGTCTTTGGGCATCGCGGCGAACCCTACCCACGGTTCACGCGTTCGCAGCCGCGTCGAGCAGATGCCGCGTCACGACAGGCCGAGCAGCTTCGTCACACCGTGGTCGCGGCCGGCGGTGTACCCACCGTCGACCGGGAGCGCGACGCCGCTCACGAACGACGCTTCCGACGACAGCAGAAACGCGGCGACGGACGCGATCTCCTCCGGCCGGCCGAACCGGCGCAGCGCGTGCTCCTCGATGATCCCGCGACGGGGCGCTTGCATCTCCTCCGCCTCGAAGATGCCCTCGGTCATCGGCGTGTCGATGAACCCCGGACAGATGGCGTTGGCGCGGATTCCGACGGGGCCGTAGTCGATGGCGAGGTTCTTGGTGAGTAGGACGACCCCGCCCTTCGATGCGTTGTAGGACGAGCCGCCCGCTGTCCCCTCGATGCCTTCGATGCTGGCGATGGTGACGATCGAGCCGCGCTGCCCGTCGATCGGATCCTGTTGGAGCATGTGCTCGATGGCGTGCTTGCACACGAGGAAGGTGCCGGTCAGGTTCACGCCGATCACGCGCTCCCACTCCGTGCCGTCGATGAGGTGGACCGGTCCTCCACCGGCGACGCCGGCAGCCGTGACGACACCGTCGATGCGGCCGTGTTCGTCCGCGATGCGATCGACGAGCGCGCTGACCGCGGCGTCGTCACGCACGTCGAGCGACGCGCCACCACCCGCCGCCATATCGGCGCCGATGGCGATGCCGCCTTGCTGCTCGATCGCCAGCGCTGTCGCGTGTCCGATCCCGGACGCCGCGCCGGTCACGAGTACGACCTTGCCTGCCAACTTCCCGTCCGTTCGAGCCATGACCGTATTGTGACCGCCGATGAGATTCGCCTTGTTCTACGAGATCCCGGTGGCGCGTCCATGGGGACCGGACAGCGAGCGGCAGGCCTACCTCGACACCATCGACCAGGTCGTGGCGGGCGAGCGAGCCGGCTTCGACGCCATTTGGACGGTCGAGCATCACTTCCTCGAGGAGTACTCGCACTGCTCGAACCCCGAAGTGTTGTACGGCGCGATCGCGGCGAAGACCGAACGGATCCGCATCGGCTACGGCGTCCGACTGATGCCCAAGCCCTACAACCATCCGGTCCGCACGGCCGAATCGGTGGCGGTGCTCGATCTCATCTCCGGTGGCAGGGTCGACTTCGGCACCGGGCGGTCGTCGACCCGCGCCGAGCTCGAGGGGTTCGGCATCGACCCGCACGCGACCCGCGGCATGTGGCGCGAGGCGATCGAGCACGTCGTCGGTTGTTGGACCAACGACGAGTACGAGTTCAGCGGTGAGCACTGGCAGATGCCCAAGCGGCGCGTGCTGCCGAAGCCGATGCAGAAGCCGCATCCGCCGTTGTGGGGCGCGACGTCGAGCGCCGACGGCCATCGCCAAGTCGGCGAGCTCGGCCTCGGGCTCTGCTCGTTCGCGGTGGGCGTACCGCCCGAGCACGTGAAGTCCCAGATCGACATCTACCGCGAGGGCATCTCGCGCTGCACCGCCCCCATCGGTGCGTACGTCCACGACGAAGCGGCGACGTTCACGATGGTGTTGTGCGCGCCGACCCGCGAGGAGGCGTGGGAGAGCGCGCGTGAGTCCTTCGAGTGGTACCCCAAGAAGGGTGCCCGCCTGATCGGCTCGGTGGCGGACTGGATGGCCGAGACGCAGCAGGACCTCGGCAACTACGCGTACGCGGCCGATATGAAGAAGGTCAACGACGAAGGGTCGCTCGACCTGCTGAGCCTCGAGTACCTCGCGGAGTCAGGCGCGTCGGCGGTCGGTACGCCCGACGACTGCATCGAGGCGTGCCGGCGCTACGAGGAAGCCGGGGTCGATCTGCTGCTGTGTCTCGTGAACCCGTACAAGATCCCTCACGACACGGTCATGCAGACGATCGACCTCATGGGAACGCACGTCATCCCCGAGTTCCACTGACCGGCGCGCCGCTTCAAAGCGATCGAGCGGGCTCGACGAGCTCCGTGGCCATCTGGTCAAGGGTGGACAGCAGCCCGTCGCGGTCGAATGCGAACACGAGCGCGATGACGCGGTCGACACCGAGGTCGCGGTAGCGCGCCAGCGCGTCTCGGTCGACGCCCTTGAAGTAGGGGCAGATGCTGATCTCGACGTCGTCGCGTGACCGACCTCGTTCCTCGAGCAACTCGTCGAGCCGCGCCAGCGCGGGCGTCACCTCTTCGGGCGTGCGATTGAACCCGTACCAGCCTTGGCCGACGTCGGCGACGCGGCGCAGCGCGGCCGTCGACTCGCCGCCGACATGGATGGGAGGGTGCGGCTTCTGCACCGGCTTCGGGTAGAAGCCGCACGGGGGAAGGTCGTAGAACTCGCCCTGGTACGAGGAGACCTCTTGGGTCCACAGCGCCTGCATCACCTCGAGGTGCTCCCGAGCGCGGGCACCGCGTTGGTCGAACGGCATGGCGACGGCATCGAACTCCTCGCGCAGCCAGCCGATGCCGACACCGAAATCCACCCGGCCACCCGACAGCACGTCGACGTCGACCACTTGCTTCGCGGTGTACACGGGGTTGCGCTGCGCCACGAGGCAGATGCCGGTGCCGAGTCGCAGCGTGTCCGTGACGGCTGCGAGATAGGCGAGCGCGGTCAAGGGCTCGAGGAGACCGGTGTCGCCTCCACCGGGGAAGCGCCCGTTGTCCGCGTACGGGTATTGGCTCTCGTACTCATCGAACATCACGACGTGCTCGGCCACCCAAACCGACTCGAAGCCACGCTCTTCGAGCGCGGGACCGAGCGTGCGCACGAAGTCCGCGTTGGCGTTGAGGTTGCCGATGGGAACGAAGGCACCGATCTTCATCGGCGGCACCGTACCGGTTCAGGGCGTGCGTCGATCAGGCCCGAGGGCCAGCGTCACACGATGACGCTGCGGATCACCTCGCCGGCCTCCATGGCGCGGAACGCGTCGTTGACCTCGTCGAGCGCGATACGTCGCGAGACCATCGACTCGATGTCGAGCCGGCCGGTCTCGACGAGGTCGACGAGCTTCGGGAAGTCACGCCGCACCTGGGCCGATCCGTACAAGCAGCCGAGGAGCTTCTTCTCGTCGTAGAAGAGTTGCATCGCCGAGAACGTGACCGTGTCCTCGATGCGGGGCATACCGACGACGATGACCGTCCCGCCGCGGCGGGCCGTGTTGTACGCCTGGAGGATGGTGGAGGACAGGCCGATGACCTCGAAGGCGTAGTCGGCTCCCCTACCGCCGGTGGCCGCCTTCACCTGCTCGACCGGGTCGCCTTGCGCGGGGTCGACCAGATCGGTGGCGCCGAGTTGCTCGGCGGTCTTGCGCTTCAGCTCGACGGGGTCGACGGCGAAGATCCGCGACGCGCCGGCGATGCGGGCGCCTTGGATCACCGACTGACCGACACCACCGCATCCGATCACTGCCACTGTCGAACCGGGCTCGATCTTCGCGGTCATGAGTGCGGCGCCGACGCCGGTCGTCACACCACAGCCGATGAGGGCGAGTTGCTCGCTCGGCAGGTCGGTCTCGACCTTCACCAGCGACGCCTCGTGTGAGGTCATCACGTCGGAGAACGTGCCGAGCCCGGTCATGCCGAACACATTCGAGCCGTCACTCCTCGTGCCGCGTGGCGCGATCATCATCCCGCCGGATTGCTGGCAGAGATTCGACTGATGGTGCAGGCAGTACCAACAGTCGCCGCAGGCGGGGATGAACGACGCGATCACCCGATCGCCCTTGTGGACCCGGGTGACCTCCGCGCCGACCTCGAGCACCGTGCCCGAACCCTCGTGGCCGAGGATCAGCGGTACCGGCATGGGCACCCCGCCGTTCTGCACGGTCAGGTCCGAGTGGCACACGCCGCTGGCGTCGATCTGCACCCTGACGTCACGCGGGCCGAGCGGCGGTTCGCTCAGCTCCTCGATGACCAGTGGCTCGTTGTACGCGGTCAGGATCGCAGCCCGCATGGCCGCCCCTCCTTGTGGTCCTTGGGACCACCCAGCGTAGATGGGCGGCGGCCGGTTACGCGACGTGCGCGGACCCGCCGCCCGCCCGCTTCACCTCGTAGAGCGCGTCGTCCGCCGTCGCCAGCAACTCGGTCGCGCTGGCGTCGGGACGGGTGAGGGCGATGCCCACCGAGATGCCGAGCATCACCTCGTCGCCCGCGGCCGCGAACGGCTCGTGCACGGCGGCGAGAAGTCGATCGGCGACGTGGCGAGCGGCGGGCCCGTCGGGGACGTTGCGGAGCAACACGGTGAACTCGTCACCGCCGATGCGGGCCAACTCGTCACCGGTGCGCAAGCAGAGGCGCAGTCGGTCGGCCACGTCGACCAGCACCGCGTCACCAACTTGGTGACCGTAGGTGTCGTTGACCGCCTTGAACCCGTCGAGGTCGCAGAAGGCCACGGCCAAGTCGCGTTCGCCGATGGCGAGCGCGTGCGCGAGGCGACCACGGAACTCGGCGCGATTGGCGACGCCGGTCAGCGCGTCGTGTCCCGCGAGATGGCGAAGCCGTTGGTGCTCTGCGGTGCGCACCAGCGCGAGCTGCACGAACCGTCCGCAGCGCTCGAACGCGTGCCGGTGACCGGCGAGCGGCGCGCACAGGTCGGTGCGCCATGCCGAGATGACGGCAGGGGCGACATCGGGCCCACGCGGCACGGTCACCGTCCAGCACGTTTGCAGCCCCGAGCCGAACGCCACCATCTGTGCTTCATGATCGAGGTCGGCGACGAAGTAGTGCAGCGCCGTCCCTGTGGCGGCCGTCTCACACCATGGACCCCGATCAGCGGGCAGCTGGTCCACTGCCAGCCCGAAACCAGCGGCTCTGGCGAAGGCAGTTCCGTCGAAGCCGTAGTGCACGACGACGCCCTGGACCTCCAAGATCCCGGCGATCGCACGGCTGAGCGCGTCGAGTGCGTCGTCGAGCGGTTCGTCGGCCAAGAGCAGGCTGAGGAAGTCCTCGATGTGGTGTTGCGCGTTCCACGGTCGCAAGCGCATCGCGATGGCGTTGACCCCGGGCACGTCCAGCAGCGGCATGGCGCCGATCTCGACCCAGGTGGTGGAACCGTCGGGACGCACGACCTCGAACACCATCGGGACACCCTGGCCCGAGCGGTCGACTTCCTCGATCTCTGCCACGGAGGCAATCGCCCGTTCGATCTCGTCCGGCGCCAGGAACTCGATCATGTTGCGGCCGACCAACTGGTCGGGTCGCCACCCGAGCACCCTGTCGATCGATCCGCTGGCGTAGCGCACGGTGCCATCGAGATCGATGACCACGAACGGATGGGCCGTCATGTCGATGATCATGCGGAAGGTCTCATCCGGCAGCTCGCCCGCGCCGACCGGCACGATCGGGCCAACAGGATCGAGTGGTGGTTGAAGCATCGCAGAACCTGCATCCGCCGGGGCACTGACGGCACCAGATTACGAACATCGTGGGCCCGAATGTTCGCACCGCCGTCGCAATATGTCGCCTACGCGCAAGCAAGATGCTTCTGAGCGCGAAAGGATGGCCCTCATCGTCAGGACCCACGGGGGAAAGGGGAAGCCATGAGGGTGTCCATCGCGGTCAACGGTGTGGCGACCGAGAGCGACGTGGAGCCACGGCTGCTGCTCGTCCACTACATCAGGGACGTCGTGGGACTCACCGGCACCAACGTCGGTTGCGATACGTCGTCGTGTGGCGCATGCACGATCCATCTCGACGGCGAGTCGGTGAAGTCATGCACCGTCCTCGCCGTACAGGCCGACGGCGGCTCGGTCACAACCATCGAAGGCCTCGCCACCAACGGCGAGCTGCACCCGATGCAGGAGGCGTTCCGCGAGAACCACGGCCTGCAGTGCGGGTTCTGCACGCCCGGCATGGTGATGGCGGCCGTGTCACTCGTCGAGGAGGGCAGGGTCACCGACGAGGCGTCAGTGCGCGAGGGCCTCGAGGGCAACCTGTGCCGCTGCACCGGTTATCACAACATCGTGAAGGCGGTGCTGGCCGCGGCTCAAGGAGCCAAGACATGAGCCCGGTCGTCGGCACGCCGGTCCTGCGCAAGGAGGATCCCCGGCTGCTGACCGGTGAAGCCCGCTACGTGGACGATCTCGTCATCGCGGGCGCCCGCTACCTCGGCATGGTCCGCAGCACCGAAGCGCACGCGGAGGTGTCGTCGATCGACGCGGGCCCGGCGCTCGCCGTGCCCGGTGTCGAAGCGGTGTTCACCGGCGCCGACCTGCAGGATGCATGGGCCGCGCCGATGCCGTGCGCGTGGCCGGTCACGGCGGACATGAAGAACCCCGCGCACCTGCCGGTCGCGGTCGGCAAGGCGTGTTACACGGGTGACATCGTCGCGGTCGTCGTCGCGACCTCGCGGTACGCCGCGGCCGACGGTGCCGAAGCGGTTGT
Organism: Acidimicrobiales bacterium; assembly: GCA_036493595.1. Lineage (GTDB taxonomy): Bacteria > Actinomycetota > Acidimicrobiia > Acidimicrobiales > JACDCH01 > DATAES01. Next base: position 40,761 of record DASXPN010000123.1, read on the forward strand.
CGTCGACTACAAGCCGCTGCCCGCGGTCGTCGACATCGAGGACGCCGCCACTGATCGCGTGGTGATCCACGAGTCGGCCGGCACGAACGCGTCGTACACGTGGGCGCTCGTGCCGGATCCCGACGCGGTCGAGCGGGCGTTCGCGTCCGCAGTGCACACCGTGCAGGAGCGTTACGTCCAGCAACGGCTGATCCCCGAGGCGATGGAGCCACGCGGTGTCGCGGTCGTGCCGCAGCCGATCGGCGGTGACCTCATCGTGTATTCCTCGACGCAGATCCCGCACATCCTCAAGGTGATGCTCGCCGTCACGACGGGCGTCCCCGAGCACAAGCTGCGCGTCGTCGCGCCCGCGGTTGGCGGCGGGTTCGGCTCGAAGCTCAACGTGTACGCGGAAGAGCTCATCGCACTCGCGATCGCCCGCAAGCTCAACGTGCCGACCCGGTGGACGGAGGATCGCACCGAGAACGCGGTCGCCACCGTGCAAGGCCGCGGACAGATCCAGCACATCGAGCTCGCCGCGGATGCCGACGGCAAGATCACTGCGGTCCGGGTGAAGTTGCTGGCGGACATGGGCGCGTACCTCCAGCTGGTCACGCCCGGTATCCCGTTGCTCGGCGCCTTCTTGTACCACGGCGTGTACGACGTGCCCGCGTACTCGTTCGAGTGCACCGGCGTGTTCACGAACAAGACCCCGACGGATGCGTATCGCGGCGCCGGCCGGCCCGAAGCGACCTACGCCATCGAGCGAGCCATCGACGCGCTCGCCGCGCAGGTGGGCGTCGGGACCGACGAGATCCGTCGCCGCAACTACATCAAGCCCGATCAGTTCCCGTACGCGTCCCCCGCCGGATTGATGTTCGACTCGGGCGACTACGAGCCATCGCTCGACCGCGCTCTCGAGCTCATCGGATACGAGGGACTGCGCAAGGAGCAGGCCGACCGCAGGGCGAGCGGCTCGACGAAGCACCTCGGCATCGGCATATCCACCTACGTGGAGATGTGCGGCCTCGCGCCATCGCGGGTCCTCGCGTCACTCAACTACAGCGCCGGCGGCTGGGAGGCGGCCACCGTCCGCCTGCTGCCGACCGGCAAGGCGCAAGTGGTCACCGGCGCCACCCCTCACGGCCAAGGGCACGAGACGAGTTGGTCGATGCTCGTCGCCGACCGGCTCGGCATCGACATCGACGACATCGAGGTGCTGCACAGCGACACCGCGCTGTCCCCGATCGGCATGGACACCTACGGCTCGCGCTCGCTGTCCGTCGGCGGTGTCGCCATCGAGATGGCCGCGCAGAAGGTGCTCGACAAGGCCCGGATCATCGCCGCGCATCAGATGGAGGCGAACGAGGACGATCTCGAGTTCGTCGACGGTGAGTTCCGCGTGCGGGGCACGCCCACGAAGGCGATGCCGATCCAGGCGATCGCGTTCGAGGCGTTCACCGCGCACAACCTGCCCGACGACATCGAGCCCAACTTGTCCGAGTCGGTGACCTACGACCCGCCGAACTTCACGTTCCCCTTCGGCACCCACGTCGCGGTCGTCGAGATCGACGAGGACACCGGCCACGTCGCTTTGGTCGACTATGCCGCCGTCGACGACTGCGGCAACCAGGTCAACCCGCTCATCGTCTCGGGCCAACTGCACGGCGGCATCGTCCAGGGCGTCGCCCAGGCGCTGTGGGAAGAGGCCGTGTACGACGACGAGGGTCAGCTGCGCAACGCGACGCTGATCGACTACCTCGTGCCGTCCGCAGCCGAGTTGCCGAGCTTCAAGCTCGATCACACCGTGACGCCGTCGCCCACCAACCCGCTCGGCGTGAAGGGCATCGGCGAAGCGGGCACCATCGGGTCGACACCGGCGGTCATGAACGCGGTGGTCGACGCGCTGTCCCCCTTCGGCATCACCGACGTGGCGATGCCCGCTTCACCCCAACGGCTGTGGTCGCTCATCCAGGAGGCGAAGACGCGATGATCCCTGCCAGCTTCGACTACGTGCGGGCCGACACCCCCGATCACGCCGTACAGCTGCTCGGCGAGCACGGCGACGACGCCAAGCTGCTCGCCGGCGGTCACTCGTTGCTACCGCTGATGAAGCTGCGACTAGCGACACCTTCGGTGCTCGTGGACGTGGGCCGCCTGCGCGATCTGTCGTACATCAACGATGCGGGCGACCACGTTGCCATCGGTGCACTCACCCGCCATCAGGATCTCGAGCTCTCCGACCTGCTCGGCGCGCAGGTTCCCCTGCTACGGCACGCGGCAGGACAGGTGGGCGATCCCCAGGTCCGCCATCGCGGCACCATCGGTGGTTCGATTGCCCACGGCGATCCCGCCTCCGACCTCCCCGCCGTGCTCCTGGCGCTGCGGGCCACGCTCGTCGCGCAGGGGCCGAACGGGACGCGTGAGATCGCGGTCGACGACTTCTTCACCGGCTTCCTCGAGACCGCGCTGGCACCCGACGAGCTCCTCACGGAGATCCGCGTGCCCAAGGCGCCTGGCGCCGGTTGGTCGTTCCAGAAGTTCAACCGGCGCGCGCAGGACTGGGCGATCGTCGGAGTGGCATGCGTGCGCAACGGCACCACGGGCATCGGTTTGGTCAACCTCGGTTCGACGCCGTTGCGGGCGGCCGCTTCCGAACAAGCCATCGGCTCGGGCGCGTCGATCGAAGATGCGGCCGCGGTCGCGGACGAGGGCACCGATCCCCCGTCCGACCTCAACGCCACCCCCGAGTACCGCCGTCACCTCGCGCACGTCCTCGTGCGAAGGGCGCTCGAACAAGCCGGAGGCTGACGCCCGAGCCGAACGCCGCCACCGGGGCCGAACGCCGCCACAAGATGCGACGCATGGGCGATGTGTCATCCCGTCGATGACAGGACGCCCAAGCGTTTGCGGTTTTCAGATGGTGCCCGACGCGACGAGAGCGATGGCGAGCGCGGCAACGACGATGCGGTACCAGCCGAAGATGGCGAGGTCGTGGCGGCGCAGGTAGCCGACCATCAACTTGATCGACACGATGGCGGCCCCGAAAGCGACGACGAGCCCGAGCAACGGCACGGCGATGCCGAACGTGTCGATCATGAGCTTGCCGTTCTTCAGTCCCTCGTACGCGGTCGCCGCACCCAGGGTGACGAAGCCGAGCAGGAAGCTGAACTCGATGGCCGCTTCCATCGACAGTCCGAGCAGCAGCGCGGCGACGATGGTGACGAGGCTGCGGCTCGTTCCCGGCCACAACGCGAGGATCTGCGCGGCGCCGATGATCATGGCGTCGCGTGACGTGATCGATTCGAGCGCTCGCCCGCCCTTGGGGCCGACGAGCCCGCGGCGGCTCAGCACGATCACCGCGACACCGCCCACCACCCACGCGATCACCACCGGCCCGACACCGAAGAGCACGTCCTTGACGATCTTCTCGGACACCAGACCGACGACCGCGGCGGGCACGAAGGCGATGGCGATTGCTTTGAGCAACCGGCGGCCTTGATCGCTTCGTCCGAGCAGGCCTTCGACCATCACCCAGAGGCGACGCCGGAACAGCAGGACGACCGCGAGGATGGCGCCGAACTGGATCGCGATCTCGTAGCTCTTCAACGCGTCGCCGACGGTGCCACTGTCCGGCAGGTCCATGATGCGCGACGCCACCAGCAAGTGACCCGTCGAGCTGATCGGCAGGTACTCGGTGAGACCCTCGACCAGCCCGAGCACGACCGCCTGCGCGGCGCTGAGGGGTGAGCTCACAGTCGCTCCAGTCGCAAGGGTCGGCCCCTCGAGCAGTCGTTGGTGCGGACGAGAGGATTTGAACCTCCACCCGGTTGCCCGGACCAGCACCTCAAGCTGGCGTGTCTACCTGATTCCACCACGTCCGCGGGGTCGCCCAACCTACCGCACCGCCTAACCGAGCCAGACCTTGTCGCCCGCGAACGTGCCGTTCACGGTGATCGTGAGGTCGTGTACGCGGGGACTGGCCACCGACTTCGTGAGGAACTGGGCGATCGGCAGGATCGGTACCTGCTGCATGATCGCCGCCTCGGCCTGCTGGTACTGCTGGACCCTTGTGGCAGGGTCGGGATTCGCGCGGGCGGCGGCCAGCAACTGGTCGACCGCAGGGTTCGAAAAGCCCGTGGCGTTGTCGCGCGAACCCGACGTGAACAGCGGCGCGAGGTACGCGTCGGGCGACGGATACACCCCGATGGCACCGAGCCGGAACAAGCCCTGCTGGCCGGACACTGCGAACTGGTCGTACTGATCGGGCGGCAGCGGGCGCTTGTTGGTGGGGACGCCGACCGCGGCGAGACCACTCTCGATGGCGCCGGCGACCGCGTCTTCACCGGTGCCGGTGAAGTAGTCGAGGTTCACGGTCGGGATGTTGCCGTCGGGAAATGCCTGCGCCAGCAGTGCCTTCGCGCCCGCGGGATCAAACGCGCACGGGGTGCCGCACGGATCCTCGACGTGCCCGGCGACGCCCGCGGGCACGATGCCACCGAGGGGGTCGGCCAAAGCGGGATACACGGCCTTGACCAATGCGTCGCGATCGACCGACTTCACGATCGCCTGACGGAAGCGCACGTCCGCGAACGTCGGGTCGAGAAGGTTGAACGCGTAGAACAGCTCCGCGTCGAACGGACGGAACTGGCTCGGCCCGAACCGTTGCGCGGCCTCCTCGGCGCGATCGTTCGACACCAGGCTCCAGTCGAGCTTGGCCGCGGCGAAGTCCTCGAACGACTGACCGAGGTTCGCCTTGTCGTACTCGTGCACCTCGATGGCGTCGAGGTACGCGCTGCCGTTGGTGGCGCGTACCAGCGACACGACGTCACCCTGCTGTCCGGTGAACGCGAACGGTCCGCTGCCGACCGGCGCGGTGCCGAACGCCGGTGCCGCGGCCTCGACCGCTTCCTTCGGGACGACGCCGAATTCGGGCGCGGCCAGCAACTCGGGCAGCACTGACAGCGGACCGTCGAGATCGATCTCGAGCGTGTGGTCGTCGATCGCCTTGAGCCCCGCGATGTCCGCCGCGGCGCCCGACAGATACGGCGCCAACCCCGAGATGAGCTCGAGCCGCAACGCCGCCACGGACGCCTGACCTTGCTTGGCCACCCGCTCGAGCGAGTACTTCGCGTCGGCGGCGGTGATCGCACGGCCGTTGCTGAAGTGCGCGTCGGCGCGGAGCTTGAACGTCCACGTCCTCTGATCGGGCGAGGCTGTCCACGACTCGGCGATGCTCGGTGACGCGGTGACATCACCGTCACCGATCCTCGTGAGGCCGTCGAACAGGAGGTCGGCCATCAAGAGCTCACCCTGCGATGCCGGGGACGCGGTGGCCGGATCGAGCGATGCGGGCCGATCGATGCCGATGCGCAGCGTCCCGCCGACCGTCGGGCCGCGCGAGGAGGACGAGCCGGCACCCGCGGGCTTCTTCGAATCAGTGCACGCGGCGAGCGTGAGCACCAGCGCGGCCACCACGCACAGGGCGGCGCGCCGGTGCACCGAGGCGCCCACTGGGAGCCGCAATGACCTAGGACAGCAGGAGGCCGAAGCCGATCGTGGTGAACGCGAAGACGAGTGCGGCGACGACGGTGATGCGATCGAGGTTGCGTTCAACGACGGTCGAGCCGGCCGCGGTCGCGCCGATGCTGCCACCGAACATGTCCGACAGGCCGCCGCCCTTCCCGCTGTGCAGCAGCACGAGGAAGATGAGCAGAAGACCGTCGGCCACATGGAAGAGGCCGACCCAGAAGATCAACCTCGTGAAGACGATCGCGGCAAGCATGACGGGCAATGAGAGTAGTGGCTACGGTGCCGCCGCGTGAATCGGTGGGCCGATGAGCACGCGACCGCCCTAGGGGCGGAGTTGCAGGACGGGGAGGAGCTGCTCGTCGCTGCGAGAGTGGCCGTGGCTCGCCGTTCGGGCGCTCTCGCGACCTTTCCGCTTCCCGGTCGCATCTTCGTCCTCGGGCTGAGCGATCGCCGGCTCTTGTTCTGGGGCGCATCGAAATGGTTCGGGCGGCCCCGACCACTGGCTACGTCGGTCGCCCTCGATCAGGTCATAGGAGTCGATCTCGTCCGCCGCGTGGGCGGGCCGCGACTCCGGGTGACGCTGGCGACAGGCTCGATCATGCTCCTCGAGTCGACGTGGGGCGGCTCGGTGCGCGCGCTGAGCGACGCGTTCTTCGCGCTCCAGAATCCCCGTTGACCGCCGTTCAGACGGAGACGACGTCGACGACTTCCGCGTAGTGGCACGCAGACGGATGACCGTGACCACGATCGATCAGCGCTGGCTCCTCCTGCGCGCACAGCTCGGTCGCCTTCCAGCACCGGGTGCGGAAGCGGCAGCCCGACGGCGGCGCGATCGGACTCGGCACGTCACCGGTCAGCACGATGCGCTTTCGTGCGCGCTCTTTGCGCGGGTCGGGTACGGGCACCGCCGACAGCAGCGCCTGCGTGTACGGGTGCGCGGGTCGCTCGTACAACTCGTTCGACGGCGCCATCTCGACGATCTTGCCGAGATACATCACGGCCGCGTTGTCGGAGATGTGGCGGACGACCGACAGATCGTGCGCGATGAACACGTAGGACAGACCAAGCTCGTCCTGTAGATCCTCGAGGAGGTTCACGACCCCGGCCTGGATCGACACGTCGAGCGCCGACACCGGCTCATCCAGCACGAGCAGCTCCGGATCGAGCGCGAGCGCACGCGCGATGCCGATGCGTTGGCGTTGTCCGCCGGAGAACTCGTGTGGGAACCGGCTGGCGTGCTCGGCCTTCAATCCGACCAGCTCCATCAACTCCTTGACGCGAGCCGCGATCGCCTTTCGCCGGCGGGTTCGATGGATCACCATCGGCTCGGCGATGATCGACTGCACGGTCATGCGCGGGTTGAGCGAGGCGTACGGATCCTGGAACACGATCTGTATCTGCTGTCGCAACGCGCGGATGGCCCGACTCGACTGGTTCAACACCTCTTGGCCACGGAACCTCACGGAGCCCGACGTTGCCGGGATCAGGCGGAGGATCAAGCGGCCCGTCGTCGACTTTCCGCAACCCGACTCGCCGACGATGCCCAACGTCTGACCCTTCTCCACGGCGAACGAGACGCCCGACACCGCCTTGACGGTCGCGACCTGATGCTGGAAGAGCCCGGCACGGACGGGGAACTCCTTCACCAGGTCGGTGACCTCGAGAATCGGTTCAGCCAACGGACGCCTCTCCTCCCGAGTCGTCGGCCGAGAGCTCGCTGGTGCTCAGCGCCGGCAGGTCCTCAGCGAAGTGGCAGGCCGACAGGTGGCCCGCATCGATCTCACGCAGCGCCGGCCTCTCGGTCTGGCACGGCGACGGAAGAACGGCGTCGTTGCACCGCGGATGGAAGGCGCACCCGGGAGGCACCCTGATGAGCGAAGGCGGCTGACCGGCGATTCGGTTCAGGCGGGCGTCGCGGCGACCGTCGACGCGGGGAAGCGACGCAAGCAGACCTCGGGCATACGGGTGCCGTGGGTTGTAGAAGAGGTCGTCGACCGTGGCGAGCTCGACTTCGCGCCCGGCGTACATGACGAGCACGCGATCGGCGACGCCGGCAACCACGCCCAGGTCGTGCGTTATCAAGATGATCGAGCTCTTCGTGCGGTCCTGGATGCGCTCGAGCACCTCGAGCACCTGTGCCTGGATGGTGACGTCGAGCGCTGTCGTGGGCTCATCGGCGATGAGCACCTCGGGCTCGTTGGCGATCGTCATCGCGATCATCGCTCGCTGCCGCATGCCGCCGGAGTACTCGTGCGGATACTGATCGGCCCGTCGCGCCGGGTTCGGGATGCCAACAATTTCCAGCAGCTCGAGGACGCGCGCCTTCACCGCATCGTTCGCCAGATCATCGTGGACCTTGATGGCCTCGGCGATCTGACTGCCGACGGTGTACACCGGATTGAGCGCGGTCAGGGCGTCCTGGAAGATCATCGCAACCGACTTGCCCCGCACAGGTTGCAGCGCACGTTCGGACAGCCCCAGCAGCTCACGACCACGAAGCTTCACGCTGCCGGTCACTTCTGCGGACGTCGGCAACAGGCCGAGGATCGCCATCGAGGTCACGCTCTTCCCGGAGCCCGACTCACCGACGATCCCGAGAGTTTCGTGGTCGTAGAGATCGAACGTCAGCGAGGTGACGGCGTGCACAGGACCGTCGTCGGTTGGGAACGTCACGGTCAGATCACGGACCTCGAGTAACGGGCCCGACCAGTTCGAGCCGGCTACGGCCTCCAACTCGACGTCGAAATCGACCGGAGCATCGTCCATGGATCAGTGCTTGTGTTGGGGGTCGAAGGCGTCACGCAGACCATCGCCCAGGAAGTTCACGCAGAGCACGGTCAGCAGGATCATCAGTCCCGGGAAGTACAGCAGGTGCGTGTTCTGGTTGTAGTTGCCCTCGGCCGAAGCGAGCATGTTGCCCCACGACGTCGTAGGGGGCTGCACCCCGAATCCGAGGAAGGACAGCGTCGACTCGGTGACGATCGCCGCCGCGATGCTGAGCGTGGCATTGACGAGGATCGGTCCGATGCAGTTCGGGAGGATGTGTCTGAAGATGATCCGCGGGCTCGAACCTCCCGCCGCTCGGGCTGCCTCGACGAATTCTTTCTCCTTGAGCGACAACACCTGCCCACGCACAACCCGAGCGATGTACATCCATCCCAACCCGGCGAGCACGAAGATGATGACGGTGGTCTGGTCGAAGGCTGAAGAGCTGAAGTACTTGAGCGCCACCGCGAGCACTGCGATAGCGGGCACGACCAGAAACAAGTCCGTGAACCGCATCAGCAACTGATCGGTGATACGCCCGAAGTAGCCGGCCGCCGCGCCGACGATCGTGCCTCCCACTGTCGACAACAAGGCGACTGCGAGGCCGATCTTCAGCGAGATCTGGCCCGCGTACAGGATCTCGGTCAGCGTGTCCCGGCCGAGCTGATCGGTTCCCATCAGATGCTCCCTGCTCGGTGACGTCGGACCGAGCAGAAGGTCCTGGTGGTTCTTGGGGTACGGCGCGAAGTATGTGGCCCCGAAGCAGAGGACGATCAGCAGGATCAAAACGACCGCGCCGATGACCGCCAAACGGTGGCGCAGGAAACGTCGTCGGAACAGCTGCCACTGGCTGCGCGGCGTCGGCTCCGTCTCGAACGTCGGCAGCATCGACATCGGCTCGACCGCGACAGGCGAACCGAATGGCGCGGGCACGCCACCGATCTTGTCTTCGGTCCTCATGAGAGCCGTATCCGAGGGTCGAGAACCCCGTACAACAGATCCGCCAGCAGATTGAAGAAGATGATGATCACCGCCACGATCACCATCCACGCCTCGACGACGTAGACGTCACCGACGAGGATCGCGTTGTAGAAGAGCCGTCCCATCCCACCGATGGCGAAGATGTTCTCGGTGATGATCAGGCCCCCGAACAGTGCGCCGAAGTCGAGGGCGACCACGGTGACGAACGGAATGAGTGAGTTGCGCAACGCGTGCTTGAAGATCACCTTGCGCCGCGGCACTCCCTTGGCCCGAGCGGTGCGCACGTAGTCGGCACCGAGCGCGTCAAGCATGGAAGCACGCTGATAGCGGCTCCACGACGCGACGATCTGCACACACAACGTGGCAACTGGCAGCGCGAGATGCCGCAAATAGTCCAGGTTGAAGCCGCTGCCGTCACCGGTGTGGAGCCCGACGGACAGGAACCATCGGTTCTGCACCACGAAGAATTCGATGAGCAGCAGACCGAACCAGAACGGTGGCATGGCAATGCCGATGTACGACAGCCCGGTGAACAGATAGTCGAGTTTGGAGTACTGCCGCACGGCGGAGTACACGCCGACCCCGATCGCAATGGCAGCAGAGACCACCGCGCCGATGATGATGAGTTGCAGCGTGTTGCCCATCGCGCTGCTGATCATCGTCGAGACGTCCTCGCGGCTCGCCGAGCTCTGCCCGAAGTCGCCATGGACGGCGCCCTTGAGCCACTCCGTGTACTGCACGAAGATCGAATCGTCCAGCCCGAGCCGCTGCCGCTCACGCACCTGGACCTGAGGATCCTTCGATGCCGCGAGCCGTGCCGTCGGATCGAATGTCTCCCGCACCCCCCAGAACAGCAGGAACGACGCGATGAGAACGACGGGGATCGAGTAGAGCACCCGTCGAATCGCGTAGGTCAACATGGAGCACCTCGCCCGAGGACGTGGAGCGAGGGGATCTCGGTCAGACCGAGACCCCCTCGTATCCGAGGACCGATCAGCCGGTAACGCCCCACAGGTTCATGTTGAAGAACGGCCCGAGGACGCCGTTGTCACCGACGGGACCGACGACCTTGTTGTTCCAGAGCAGGATGTTCGGGAGCGGGTCGATCGGCAGGTTGATCATGTTGCTAGCGGCAATCTGCTGCGCCTGCTTCCCCTCGGCCTGGAGCGCCGAATCATCCAGCTCACCGTCCATCTTCGTGAGCACGGTGTCGAGGTCGGGGATGCTCGTGCGCTGATAGTTGTTGCCGCCGGTCTGCCCGATCGGCGCCGAGTTCTTCGAGCACGCGATGTTGCAGATGCTCGGCCCGAGCGTCGTCAGTACCTGGGCGTAAATGGCCGCCTGGAAGTCACCGATGGGCAGGAGCTGGCCGAACAGGTCGCCGGCCTTGGCGTTGTCGATTTGCATGTCGATGCCAGCGTCCTTCAGCTGTGACTGCAGGATCTGCTGCGTGAGCTCACGGCGCTTGTTCCCGGCAGTGGTGCGGACGGTGAAGCTGAGCTTCTGTCCGTTCTTGGCGTAGAAGCCATCGCTGCCCTTGGCGTAGCCGTCGCCCGTGAGGAGCTGGTCGACCTGCCCGAGATCCTTCTTGTATTGCGAGAAGGCGTTCTCATCGACGTACTGCTTCACGATCGGGGCGTTGAGGAACTGCAACGGATCGTTGACGCCGATGCCACCGAACAGGCGCTGCACGATCGCTGACCGGTCGATCGAGAAGGCGACGGCCTTGCGGACGGCCGCATCGTCGAACGGCGGCTTGCCCTGGTTGAACCACAGCGCCTCGAAGTTGCCGGTGGCGGTCGTGATGACCTTCTGGGTGTTCGGCAGGCCGGCGTTGATCTGGTCGACCGCATCGAGTTGCGGCTGCGGGTAGATCATCGAGACCTGATCCGACTTGAAGGAGGTGAACTCGGACGAGGTGTCCGGCTGGAACTTGAAGATCACCTTGTCGAGACTCGGCTTGGTACCGAAGAAGTTCGGGTTGGGGACGAGCGTGATGTTGTCCGTCTTCGTCCACGAATCGATGATCCATGGGCCACCGGAGAACTTGTAGCCGTCCTTCATCATCGCGTCACGGTCCTGACCCTGCAGGATGTGGCTCGGGAAGATCCCGTAGTTGCCCGTGAAGAGGCCCTTCCAGTCCTGGTAGTTGTTCTTGAACGTCACGACGGCGACCTTCGGGTTCGAGTCGTCGACCGACGCGATGTCCTGGTAGCCGGTCTTGTCGTAGACGTCAGTGCCGTTGGCGATCTGATCCCACGTGTACTTGAAGTCAGTCGACGTGATCGGCTGGTTGTCGTTCCAGACCGCGTTGTCGGCGATCTCGTACGTGACCTTCTGCTGTGGCGAGGTCTCGAGCTTGGGCTCACCCTTGAGCACGATGCTCGGCTTGTACGAGTAGTTGCCCTGGTCGTCCTTCACGACGTCGAAGGCGCGCGGCATGGTCTGCACTGCCGCCATCCAGTAGCCCCAGCTGGAGCCACTGCAGGTGCCGATCCAGTCCATGCAGTCGGGCTCCTGCTCTGCCCCGATGATCAGCGTGCCGCCCTTCGGGACCGGTGCCGCACTCGAACTCTGGCTGGCCGCCGCGTTCGTGTTGTTCTTCTTGTCGCTCGAACACGCGGTGATTGCCAACAGAACGAACGCGAACAGCACACAGAGGAGCTGAAGGCTCCGACGCTTTCCTCTCACGAAACACAGCCTCCTAGTCGGGGAACACGACGCCGTTGTCGCACGGCCTCCACATGTGGAGCGGCAACCGGCGCGGCCATGCCAACGACGAACCCCCCCGGTGCGGCGCCGACCCTACCCATCCCGCGCACACGAGTCGAGGATCTGATCGCGCCCTCAACGAGTTGCAAAGAAAGCGCAACACAACGCTGCGTGGTCGTGCTCGTGCATATCGGTCAAGCCAAGCGGAAACGCTTGACCAAATCGGCAGTGCGGTTCGATCAGCCCTTGTGGTATTGCGCGATGCGTGCGAACTCGTCGGGATCGAGGCTCGCGCCACCGACAAGGGCGCCGTCGATGTCACGTTCGGCCATGAGGTCGACGATGTTCTCGGCCTTCACCGATCCGCCGTACTGCACGCGCACCGACGACGCGGTGCCTGTGTCGTAGAGCCGTTCGACGTCGCCGCGCACGAGCGCGCACACCGCCTGCGCGTCGTCAGGCGAGGCCGTGCGACCGGTGCCGATGGCCCAGATCGGCTCGTAGGCGACGACCATCGACGCCACTTGCTCCGCCTTCAGACCGGCGAGGCCGGCCTCGATCTGGCCGACGATCTTCGACTCGGTGGCGCCGGCCTCGCGCTCGTCGAGCGTCTCACCGACGCACATGATCGGGACCATCTCGTGACGGAGGATCGCCTTCACCTTGCGGTTCACGTCCGCATCGGTCTCGCCGAAAAGCTCACGGCGCTCCGAGTGGCCGGCGATGACGTAACGCACCTCGAGCTTCGCGAGGAACGCCGGGCTCACCTCACCGGTGAGCGCGCCCTTGTCCTCCCAATGGCAGTTCTGCGCGCCGAGCGCGATCTCGGTGGCCTTCTGGTCGGCCAGGGTCACCTGCGCCGAACGCAGATCCGTGAACGGCGGGTGGATCGAGACGTCGACCGCGTCGAAGTCGGGCGCGGTCAGGAGATAGGCGAGCTTCTGCACGGCTCGGATCGCCTCGAAGTGATCGAGGTTCATCTTCCAGTTGCCACTGATCAGTGGCTTGCGTCCGTTGCCCGCGGGAGTCATCGCCTGCCCTCCCGCAGTGCTTCGAGCCCCGGAAGGTCACCGAGCTCCAACAGTTCGAGTGACGCGCCGCCGCCGGTCGAGATCCAATCGACGCCAGACGTCATGTCGAAGCGCGCGAGCGCCGCCGCGCTGTCACCACCGCCGACGACGGTGAAGGCTCTGGTGTCGACCACGGCCTGCGCCACCGTGCGCGTGCCGGCCGCGAAGCGATCGTCCTCGAACACACCCATCGGACCGTTCCAGAACACCGTGCGCGCCTCGAAGATGACGTCGGTGAACTCCGCCGCGCTACCGGGGCCGATGTCGAGACCCTTCCATCCATCGGGGATGGTCGTGCCGAGCTGGCGCACGTCGCCCGATGGTCCGAGGGCGGTCACGTCGCTCGGCAAGTGGATCGGCTTGTCCTGTTCGAGCAGACGTGCGCACGTCTCGATCTGATCGCGCTCGCACAGCGAGTCGCCGATGTGGTGGCCCTGCGCGGCGAGGAACGTGAAGCACATGCCGCCCCCGATCACGAGCTGGTCGACCACCTTCAACAGCGCGTCGATCACGCCGATCTTGTCGGACACCTTCGCCCCACCGAGCACGGCGACGAATGGACGCGACGGGTTGTCGCGCAGACCGAGGAGGACGTCGACCTCCTTCGCGAGCAGACGGCCGGCCGCGCTCGGAAGTCGCGCGGGCGGGCCGACGATCGAACCGTGGGCGCGATGGGACGCGCCGAACGCGTCATTGACGTAGGCATCGAAGCCCTCGACCAGTCGATCGACGAACGCAGGATCGTTCGCCTCTTCGCCCGGGTCGTAGCGCAGGTTCTCCATCAGCTCGACACCGGGCGCGAGCTCGGCGAGCCGACGCCGTACAGGCTCGACGGAGTACTTCGGATCGGGCTTGCCCTTCGGCCGGCCGAGATGCGTGCACGCGGTGACCTGCGCGCCATGCGATTGCAACCACTCGATGGTCGGCAACGCGGCCCGCAACCGCAGGTCGTCGGTGATACGGCCGTCCTCGAGAGGCACGTTGAAGTCGGCGCGCAGCAGCACCCGCTTCCCCTCGACGACCGGTAGGTCTTCGAGGACCGGAAGTGTCGTGCTCACGCCTGGTTGGCGCGGCCGATGATCACGGACAGGTCGACGAGACGGTTCGAGTAGCCCCACTCGTTGTCGTACCAGCCGAACACCTTGACCATGTTGCCGATGGCCTGCGTCAACGGCGAGTCGAACGTGCAAGATGCGGGCGAACCGACGATGTCCGACGACACGATCGGATCCTCGTTGTAGACGAGGACGTCGGCGAGCGGCCCGCTCCCCGCGGCGGCCCGAAACGCCTCGTTGATCTCGTCCACACTCGCCTCGCGGCCGAGCAGCCCGGTGAAGTCCGTGATCGATCCGTCTTGTACCGGGACTCGCATCGCCTGGCCGTCGAGCTTTCCCTTCATCGACGCCATCACCAGGCTCGTGGCGCGAGCGGCGCCCGTCGATGCCGGCACGATGTTGGCCGCCGCGGCCCGGGCGCGCCGGAGATCCTTGTGCACGAGGTCGAGCAGGTTCTGGTCGTTCGTGTACGCGTGGATCGTCGTCATGAGGCCCCGCTCGACGCCGAAGGCGTCGTCGAGCACCTTGATCATCGGGACGAAACAGTTGGTCGTGCACGACGCGTTCGACACCACGAGGTGCTTGCCGGGATCGAAGTCACCGTCGTTCACGCCCACGACGAATGTGGCGTCGACGTCGCTGGCGGGGGCGGAGATGATGACGCGCGGCGCGCCCGCTTCGAGGTGGGCGGCCGCCTTCTCGCGGTCGGTGAACACACCGGTCGACTCGACGACCACGTCGACGCCGAGATCACCCCACGGCAATGCCTTCGGATCCCGCTCCGCGAACACCTTGATGGTCGACGAACCGACCGCGATGCCGTCGCCCGTGACCTTGACCTCGTCGGGCAGGATGCCGTGGGTGCTGTCGTACTTCAGCAGGTGGGCGTTGATCTCGGATGACGTGAG
The DNA here is from genome assembly GCA_036493595.1 of Acidimicrobiales bacterium. Taxonomy (GTDB): domain Bacteria; phylum Actinomycetota; class Acidimicrobiia; order Acidimicrobiales; family JACDCH01; genus DATAES01. The sequence continues at coordinate 55,764 of DASXPN010000123.1, forward strand.
GTCGTTGACGGCGACCACTTCCACGTCGGCTCCGCCTTTGCGGGCAGCACGCAGGTAGTTGCGCCCGATGCGCCCGAAGCCGTTGATGCCGACACGTACTGCCATCGATTCCTCCTGAGGGTCCTTGGTGGCGACGTTACTCAGCGGGCCCGGATCGCCCCAAGAGCGCCGCCAGTGCTTCGCCCAGTAGTACCGGGTCGTGCGCGAGCCCGTGGGGGCGGGCCACGGGCCGGCTGACGACCTCGACGTCGGGCTGCCCGGGCAGCGCACCCGGGTGGCACACGACGACGTCGGGCTCCACTCCGTGATCGCGTAGCGCCGCCACATGGGCGGCGACGTCGTACCCGTCGGTCTCTGGCACTTGCTGTCGGAGGTTGCAGACGTAGACCACCTGCGCGCTCGAGGTCGCGACGGTCGCGCGCATCGCGGGGAGCGCGAGCGCGGCGAGCACGCTCGTGTACAACGAGCCGGGCCCGAGCACGATCTGGTCGGCATCGAGCACGGCATCGACCACACCCGGCGCGAGCGGCGCGTCCGCGGGTTGCAGCGCGACGTGCTTGATGCCGCGACTGCGCTGCACTGCGACCTGGCCCTCGACTCGCCCGTCGTCCGTGTCGGCCATCAAGACCAGCGGCGCCTCCGTCACCGGGACGACCTTTGCCGGCGAGCCGACGAGACGGGTCAGCTCCGCGATCGCGGCGGTGAATCCCATTCGGTCGGCCAGCGCGACGATGATCAGGTTGCCGAACGCGTGACCGTCGAGCACGCCGGAGAACCGGTACTCGAGGATCTCCGACAACCGCGAGGTCGGATCAGCCAGTGACGACAGGCACCGGCGGATGTCGCCCATCGCCGGTAGGCCGGTAGCCGCCCGCAGCCGCCCACTCGATCCCCCGTCGTCCGCGACCGACACGATGCCGGTCAGCTCACCCGCGTAGCTCCTCGCCGCCCGCAACGTGGCCGCCAGCCCATGGCCGCCGCCGATCCCGACGACGCGCGCTCGCTCACCTGTCGACCTCGCGTCACCTGTCGACATCGCGGTGGACCACCGTGGGATCGAGGTCGTGCGCCTTGAGCAAACGGGCCAACTCCTCCGCGATCACGACGGAGCGATGACGTCCTCCCGTGCAGCCGAGCGCGACCCGCAGGTACGACTTGCCCTCCCGCACGAAGCCCGGCAACAGCAGCTCGAACATCCCGTCGAGGTCGGAGAGGAACCTCGTCGTGTCGGGTTGCGCGAGGACGTAGTCACGAACGGGCGCGTCGCGTCCGGTGAGCGGGCGCAGGTCGTCGACCCAGTGCGGGTTGGGAAGGAAGCGGCAGTCGAACACCATGTCGACATCGATGGGGAGCCCGTGCTTGTAGCCGAACGACACCACGCTGACCTGGATACCCGCATCGGATGAGTCGCCGGAGAAGAGCTCGACGATCCAGCCCCGTAGCTGGTGCACGTTGAGGTCACTCGTGTCGACGACGACATCGGCCTCGGCCTTCAGCGGTTCGAGCAACGTGCGCTCGAGCTCGATGCTCGCTTCGAGCGTCGGCGCCCCGAGCGGATGGCGGCGGCGAGTGTTCTCGTAGCGTCGCACGAGCACGTCGGTCGAGGCGTCGAGGAACAGGATCCGCACCCGTTGCGCAGTGGCCCGCAGCGCTTCCAGCGCCGGCCGGATCTCTTCGTCGTAGTCGGCCCCTCGCAGCACGAGCGCGGCCCGATCGTGGGTGCTGCCCGGATCGGCGACCAGTTCCGCGAGCTTCGGTATCAATACGGGCGGCACATTGTCGATGACAAACCATCCGAGATCCTCGAGATGGTCGGCCGCCTGCGACCGGCCCGCGCCCGACAGCCCGGTGATGACCACGAACTCACTCATATGCCTGACCGAAACCGTATCCGTGAGGTCGCCGATGCCCGCAGACCCCGCCGTTAGGGTGACGCCGTGAGCAGGTCGGCGGCCGCACCGTCGACGCGGGCGGCCAAGCCCTTGTGGGCGAGTCGCGGGTTCATCGGGACGTGCATCCTCGTGATGATCGTGCTCTACGGCGTCGCGGTGCCCCAGCGCGGGACGTACGGCCATTTCGACCACTTCGCCTTCCAGAAGACGGTCGAGCTGATGGATCACGGCGAGAACTACTACGACGCCTTCCGCGACGCGTTCGGCGTCGAGCGCGACCCGCCGAGCGAGGCGCGGGACTTCCGGCCGCCCCTGCCGTTCCTCGTGTGGCGGGCGCTGCCGTACAACCAGCTCTACAACGGCTACCTCGTGCTCGTGGTCGGCGTCACGAGCCTCATCCTCTTGTTCGCGGCGCGGTACCCGATCGCGGTCGTGCCCGTGACGCTGTTCTTGTTGATCGCGGGACGAATACCCGGCTCCCCCACCACCGAGGAATGGTTGCTGGCCGAGGTCTGGACGGTGCCGCTGATCGCGGGGAGCTTGCTCGCGTGGAAGTACCGGCGATGGTGGTGGGCCGCCGCGCTGGCCGCTCTCGCGGCGCTGACCCGCGAGCTGACCTTCCCCGTTCTCGTCATGGGTCTGGTGCTCGCGCACCGGCGCGGCCTACCTCGTAAGCCGTGGCTCGTCTGCGGCGGCGCGACGATCGCCGCGCTGGTCGCGCACTTCGCCATCGCCGCGCACCACACCGTGGCGACGGGTCAAGAGGCCAAGTTCTTCGGCAGCGGTGAAGGGCTGACGTCGATACTCCACATGGTCGACTGGGTGCTGCCCAACCCCGAGGTGCTCGGCCTGCTGCTGTGGGTGATCGCGCTCGTCTACCTCACCCGCCATTCCGAGTACTGGCTGCTGTGGCCGATCATGCTCGTGCCCCTCGCCGGCTTCGTGGCCAACCGGCCCTACTGGGGTCTGATGTTCGAGCCGTTCATGGTGCTGTTCGCCGCGGAAGCGGTGATCGACGGGTTCGTCAAGCGGTCGCGATCGGGTTCGCGCGCGCCAGCAGCAACATGAGCCGCGGGATGGTGGCGGCCGCCTCGTACTCCGTCGCCCGCGCGAGGAAGCCCGGCGGTGGGACCGGCTCCTCCATCCGCTCGATGACGAGGCCGTTCGCCACGAGCGCGTTGACGTACCGGCTCAGGGGTCGATGGATGAAGGGGATGAACACCCCCTTCTCCACCTCCTCGAGCGTCTCGTCCTCGATGAGGTAGTCGCCGATGCGCCAGTACTGCTCGGGTGGATCGAGGACCTGATCGTCGATCCACCCGCTGTTCGGTGTCTGCAGCAGCGGATGGTTGAGGAAGAAGGCGAAGCGGCCGCCCGGTCGCAGGACGCGCGCCACCTCGGCGATCGCGTCGTCGACGTCGTGGATGTGCTCGAACACGAGACAGGCGACGACCGCGTCGAAACGGCCGTCGCGAAACGGCAACTTCGCGGCCGCGGCCCGCGCGTACGTGGGCCCTCCGCCGCGGGCGACCGCGACGTCGACCTGCGCCGCGGTGGGATCGATGCCGACGACGCGCCGTACACCGGGGAGCGAGTGGGCGAGCCGCGCCACCTGACCTTCTCCGCAGCCGACGTCGAGGATCTCGGTCGCACCCGACAGACACTCGGTCGCCAACGGCAGGATCTGTTCCTCGTATTCGGGATCGACGCCGTCGGTGAACCCGTCCTGCCACCAACCGGCGTGGGCCTCCCAATGGTCCGCGGTCATCGCGCCGGGATCCCGTGCACCTTCTCGTACACGGCGTCGGCGACCGCGTCGGGCAGCCATGACAGTTCACGGAGCTGTTCGACCGACGCGTCCTTCACCGCTTTCACGCCACCGAGCTCCTTCACCAACCGCTTCCGCCTGGTCGGACCGAGTCCCGGCACGTCGTCGAGCACCGACTTGGTCATGCGCTTGCCGCGCAGTTGGCGGTGGTACGTGACGGCGAAGCGGTGCGCTTCGTCCCGGATGCGCTGCAACAGGTACAACGCTTCGGATTGTCGCGGTATGCGGATGGGATCGGCGACGCCCGGTACGAACACCTCTTCGAAACGCTTGGCCAACGACGCGACCGGGATCTCCTGATCGAGACCGAGCTCCTCGAGCACGTCGACGGCGACGCTCAACTGCCCCTTGCCCCCGTCGACGAGCAGCAATTGCGGCGCGTAGGAGAAACGTCCCGTCCGCTCCGCGACGGGCTTGTCGCGATCGATGACGTACGCGGTGAGCCGGCGCGTCAACACCTCGCGCATCGCCGCGAAGTCGTCGTTGCCGGGGACGTCTTTGATCTTGAAGCGGCGATAGTCGGACTTCTTCGGCAGCGCGTCTTCCATCACCACCATCGAACCGACGTAGTCCGAGCCTTGGATGTGGCTCATGTCGTAACACTCGATGCGCAACGGCGCGATCGGGAGGCCGAGACGGTCCTGCAACTCGTTCAGGGCTCGGGCGCGGCTGTTGTGGTCGGACGAGCGCCGCAACCGGTGGCGCACGAACTCTTCCTTCGCGTTCTGCGTCACCGTGTCCTGCAGTGTCCGCTTGTCACCGCGCTGCGGCACGCGGATCGACACGTTCGAGCCGCGGCACTCCGTGAGCCAGCGCTGGTACAGGTCGACGTCGTCGGGGTCCTCGGGGACGAGCACCTGCTTCGGCGGTCCGAGTGGGTTGTCGTCGTAGTACAAGCCCTCGAGGATCTTGCTCACCATCTGCGCGGGTGACAGGTCCTCGGCCTTGTCGAGCACGAACCCCTTGCGGCCGACCACTCGACCCTTGCGCACGAAGAAGACCTGCACCGCCGCTTCGAGATCGTCGTCGGCGATACCGATCACGTCGAGGTCCTCGCTGCGCTCGGCCACCATCTGCTGGCGCTCGATGGCCTTGCGCACCGACTGCAAACGGTCGCGCATGCGTGCCGCCCGCTCGAACTCGAGCGCCTCGGACGCCTCGCGCATCTCGCTCTCGAGCCGCTTCACGATCGCGTCGGTCTCGCCGTCGAGGAATTCCAAGAGCTCGCTCACGAGCGCGTCGTAGGAAGGCTTGTCGATCTCGCCGACGCACGGCCCCGAGCACTTCTCGATGTGGAACAGCAGGCACGGCCGCCCTTGCCGGTGGTGATGGGCGAACTTGTTGTCGCTGCAGGTGCGGACGGGGAACGTCCGCAGCAGGAGGTCGAGCGTCTCGCGGATGGCGTAGGCGTGCCCGTACGGGCCGAAGTAGCGCACCCCTTTCCGGCGCTGGCCCCGCATCACCATCGGGCGCGGCCACTCGTCGTCGAGCGTGACCGCGAGGAACGGGTAGCTCTTGTCGTCGCGCAACCGGACGTTGAACCGCGGCCGGTGCCGTTGTATGAGCGAGTACTCGAGCATCAGCGCCTCGACGTCGTTGCGGACCTGGATCCACTCGACGGTCTCCGCGTTGGCCACCATCTGCGCGGTCCGCGGCGCCAGCGCGGAAGGCGACTGGAAGTAATTCGAGAGGCGTTGGCGCAGCGACTTCGCCTTGCCCACGTAGATCACCCGGCCGTCCGCGTCCTTGAACTGGTAGGAGCCGGGCGCGTCGGGGATCGTGCCGGCGGGCGGGCGTTGCAGCATGGCTGTCCCATGCTACGGGCGCCGATGCGGCGAACTGAGGTGCTCATTCGGTATCGTGCGAGGGACGCCGGCCTGGTCTCCGGCGACATATCCGTTCCAGGGACGACAACCCCGTGCTGGGCGACCAGGCTGTCCGCACCGTCCGCCAACTGGAGCGCCAGACCCATACGGGGGTTCAACCAATGTTGCGGCTCCAGTCACCGCTCCCCGAGCGGTACACATCGGCGGCGGCCGACCAGCTCGACGCGTGGATCTCCACGGCACGGGCACAACTCGGCGACCGCGTCTTCATCCTCGGCCATCACTACCAGCGTGACGAGGTCATGCAGTGGGCGGACGCCCGCGGCGACTCGTACCGGTTGTCGGTCCTCGCGCAGCAGCGGCCCGAGGCCGAGTTCATCGTGTTCTGCGGCGTGCACTTCATGGCCGAGTCGGCGGACGTGCTCACCGCGGACCACCAACGGGTCCTGCTCCCCGACCTCAACGCGGGCTGCTCGATGGCCGACATGGCCGACCTCGACGAGGTCGAGGAGGCATGGGAGAGCCTCGCCGCCATCACCGACATCGAGCGCGTGATCCCCATCACGTACATGAACTCGTCGGCCGCGTTGAAGGCGTTCGTCGGCCGCCACGGCGGGTCCGTGTGCACGTCGACCAACGCGCGCGCCGTGCTCGACTGGGCACTGGGCGATGCGGGCGGACGCCAGGTGCTGTTCTTCCCGGACCAGCATCTCGGTCGCAACACGGGCTACGACATGGGCTTCGACGAGACCGACATGCGGGTCTGGGATCCGCGCCGTGATCTCGGCGGTCTGACCGACGTGGACTGTAAGGCCGCCACCTTCCTGCTGTGGAAGGGGCACTGCTCGGTGCATCAACGCTTCCGGCCTGAGCACATCGCCGCCTTCCGCGCCGAGTACCCCGACGGGATCGTCATCGTCCACCCCGAGTGCGCGCACGACGTGTGCGAGCTCGCCGACCAGGTGGGCTCGACCGACTACATCATCCGAGCCGCCGGCGACGCGCCCGACGGCGCGGCGATCGCGGTCGGCACCGAGATCAATCTCGTACAGCGGCTCGCCCACGAGACGCCGGGCGGCAAGACCATCGTGTCCCTCGATCCGCTCATCTGCCCCTGCTCGACGATGTCCCGCATCGACGCCGCTCACCTGTGCTGGGTGCTCGAGAACCTCGTCGAGGGAAACGTCGTGAACCGCATCACGGTCGACGACGGCACCGCCGACTGGGCCCGTGTCGCGCTGCAACGGATGCTCGACATCACGGAGGCACCGAGAGACTGAGGCCCACCCTCCCGCGCACACCCCTCCCCTCCCGCGCACATTGTCGACTCAGCAACGGCACGCGGTGGCTCAGCCGACAATGTGTCGACGGGGTGACGACGTGACCGCTTCTGGGTCGACGGAGCCACGTGGCGTGAGGGTGCGCCGACCCAGAAGGCAGTCGCCGAGGGTCCGCCCCGGCCACCGGCGCGCGGGGCGACCGTGCGGGGCCGCTCCCCTCCCGCGCACAGAACGGGTGGCGACGTGACGGCTTCTGGGTCGACTGAGCGACGCGGCACGTGGGTGGGCCGACCCGGAAGGCAGTCGCCGAGGGTCCGCCCCGGCCACCGGCGCCGGCGGCTCGACGGTCGCCCATGCCGGTCAGGCGACATGGTTTGATTGATCGCCTTGACAAGGCCCCTGGACATCCTCGCCGTCGTGCCGTACTGGGCACCGGCGTGGGCCTACGGCGGCCCTCCGAAGGTGATGTCGGAAGAGGCGCGCGAGCTCGCGTCCCGAGGCCATCGCGTGAGCGCGTTCACGACGGACGCGCTCGACGAGCACCATCGAGTCGAGGGACCCGCGATCGCACACGAGGACGGCGTCGAGGTGCACCGGTTTCGGAACATCTCCAACTGGCTCGCGTACCACCGTTACCGCTTTCAGCCGGTGGGAATGCGCGGCGCCCTGCGCGACGTGCGAGCAGATGTGATCCATCTGTCCGAGCTCCGTCACGAGCTCGCCATTCTCAGCTGGCGCGCTGCGCACAAGCGCGACATCCCGTTCGTCGTCTCCGCCCACGGGACGCTTCCCCGCCAGCGCGGCATGAAAGCACGCGTGAAGCGCGGCTACGACCATCTCTTCGTCGACTCGATGCTGCGCAACGCGAGTGCGGTGTTCGCGCAGACGTCACACGAGGCACAGCTGTACCGCGAATACGGTGTCGGCGACCGAGCCGTTCACGTCGTGCCGCTCGGGACCGACGAACCTCCCCCGCCGACCAGTGAACCGCCCGATCTCGGGGTGCCGGCGGGCGCGCGCGTCGTCCTCTTCCTCGGTCGCATCCATCGGTTGAAGGGCGTCGCCCGCTTGATCGCGGCGTTCGGTGCGATCGCGAAGGAGCACGACGACACGTGGCTGGTGATCGCCGGTCGCGACGACGGCGGCTTGGCCGAAGCCGCGGCCCTCGCCGATCGGCTCGGCATCGGCGATCGAGTGACCTTTCCAGGGTCGATCTACGGCGCCGCCCGGTTCGACGCGTACCGCCGCGCGTCGCTGTTCGCCATCACGCCCATCCACTTCGAAGAGACGTCCCTCGCCTCTCTCGAAGCCGCGTCCGCGGGCACGCCACTGCTGCTCAGTGCCGAGGCGGAAGCACCGCACCTCGTCGAGTACGACGCCGGCGCGCTCGTCGCAGACGGCGCCGACGTCGCGCCCACATTGAACGACCTGCTCCACCGCGACCTCGGTGACCTCGGGATC
>DASXPN010000124.1:0-29161 GCA_036493595.1 Acidimicrobiales bacterium
CATCCGGCCTTGGAAGTACGAGAGGTACTTCTTCGCGGCCGCGACCGCCTCCGCTTCGTCGGCCACGGCGATGTCGACCACACCGTTCGGCACTTGCACCGACATCGGGCCGACGTCCTCGGGGGCGTACACGCCGAGGCCGCCGCCTTCGATCATCGCCGGACCGCCCATGCCGATGTTCGAGTTGGCGGTGGCGATCACCACGTCGCAACATCCGAGCAGCGCGGCATTACCGGCGAAGCAGCGCCCGGAGTTGATGCCGACGAGCGGGACGAGTCCACTGAGCCCACCCCACAGCGCGAATGCGAGACAGTCGAGCCCGGACACGCCCGAGCCGTCGGTGTCGCCCGGGCGTCCGCCGCCCCCTTCCGTGAAGAACACGACCGGCAGTCGCAACCGTTCGGCCAGCTCGAACAGCCGGTCCTTCTTGCGGTGGTTCTGGAGTCCCTGGGTCCCGGCGAGGACGGTGTAGTCGTACGACATCACGATCGTGCGATGACCGTTGACGGTGGCGATCCCGGCGACGAGTCCGTCGGCCGGTGTGCGGCGGATGAGGTCGTCGAGCTCGCGGCGGCGCCGTTGCGCGGCGATGACCGTTGGTCCGTACTCGACGAGGCTGCCGGGGTCGACCAGATCGTCGACGTTCTCGCGGGTGGTTCGTTGTCCGGTCTTCCGTCGCCGCTCGACTGCGTCGGGGCGCTGCGCGTCGAAACCGAATGCGTGCCGTTCGACGACCTCGGCGAGGTCGTGGCGCACGTGCGCGAGGTCCACCTCGGCGGCAGCGGGGCCCTCGGCCACGTGGGCAGCAGCGCCTGCGGCGATGGCAACGAGAAGGCCGCCCGCGTACACGGTCGCACCGATCTCGACCGCGATCTGCTCGACCACGCCGGGCTGCTCCGCCGCGATCACGTGCTCCATCTTCATCGACTCGATCACGAGCAACGGCTGGTTCGCACGGACCTCGTCGCCGACCGAGACGTGGACGGTCACGATCGTCCCTTGCATCGGCGCCTCGATCCGAACGGTCGTCTCAGCCATGGCCGTTTTCTACAACCACCGTCAGCCGAGGCCGAGCACGTTCTGCACGAAGACGAGGAACGCGAGCACGGAGATCACGAGCACGGCGACGGCCGCCACCACACGCAGGACCGGGCCGTTGACCGCATCGCCGAGCACGGCCCGTCGGTTGGCCAGTATCAGCACGAACGTGAGGAAGACCGGCGTGATGAGGCCGTTGAGCACCTGGGTGTTGATGAGCAGGTCGATCAGGTTCCCCGGTATCAGCGCGACGGCGGCGCCGATGGCTACCTGGCCGGTGAACAGACCGAGAAAGAGGGGCGCCTCGGCGAACGTGCGGGACACCGATCGTTCAGTGCCCGCCGCTTCGGCCACTCCGTACGCCGTCGCCAGCGGGACGACCACCGCCGCGAGCGCCGACGCGCCCAGCAGACCGATGCCGAACAGCGCCTCGGCGGCGGAGCCTGCGACCGGCTTCAGTGCCTCGGCCGCTTCCTCGGCGGACGTGAGCGGGCCGGTACCGCCGATCGCAGCCGCGGTGGCGATGATGATGGACATCGAGATGAACATGGCGAGGACAGATCCGGTGATCGAGTCCACCCGCTCCTCGGGATAATCGTCGGGCCCGATCCCACGGTCCGCGACGGCCGCCGCTTGGTACAGCTGCATGTACGGCGTGATGGTCGTCCCGATCAGCGCGACCACCAAGAACAGGAACTCCTTGTCCGCGAGTAGATGCGGCAGCAGCGATTGCGAGACGACCTTCCCCCAATCGGGATGGCCGAGCACCATCGCGATCGGATAGGTGATGAAGACCAGCGCCAGCATGAGCAAGACGCGCTCGACATTGCGATACGAACCGAACACCACGATGGCCCAGATGGCGACGGCAGCTAACGGGACCGTGAGATAACGGCTCACGCCGAAGATCTCGAACGCCGCGCCGATGCCGGCGAACTCGGAGACGACAACGCCGAGGTTCGCCACGATCAGGCAGACGACGGCGAACGCGCCCAATCGCAAGGGGAACTGCTCACGGATGAGCGAGACCAAGCCCTCACCCGTGTACGCGCCCAAGCGAGCGCACATCTCCTGCACGATCACCAGCGCGATAGCGGTGAGCATCATCACCCACAGCGTCCGGTAGCCGAACTGCGCGCCGGCGGACGCGTACGTCGCGATGCCGCCGGCGTCGTTGCCGGCAGCAGCGGCGATGAGTCCCGGTCCGACGACGACGAGGACGCGCGACACGCGATCGCGTACGCGGGCGCGCACGCGCACGGGCGCCTCCTCCGACGTGGCGCCGACGGCCGGAGCCGCGTCCGTCACGCCAGACGCCGCCTCGCGTGCACGCGAGTCTGCGGCGCGAGCGCGTCGATGAGATCGTCGGCGAGGATCCGCCCGAGCGGACGCTCTTCTTCGTCGACCACCACGAGCGACGAGCCCCGCTCGTCCACGAACCGCTCCACCACGTCGTCGATCTCGGCATCGGGCGTGACGGTGACGGGCCACGGCTCGCCGCACAGATCGTTCATCGTGATGTCGGGGTCGGCCGCCAGCAGCTCGAACAGCGAGACGTCGTCGATCAACCGACCCTCGGGATCGACCACCAGGACGCCGGGCAGGTCGGCGCGGTGATCGGCGTCATCGACGAGGCGGGCGCGCACGTCCGCAACCGTGTCGCCGCGGCGGACCAAGAGCAGGTAGCTCGTCATGAGACCGCCAGCGGTGTGCTCCTCGTACCGGAGCAGGCGGCGCAGCTCGGCCGCCTTGTCCTCAGGCATCATGCCGAGCAACCGGTTCCGCTCGTCGTGCTCGAGGTCGCGCAACGCGTCGACGGCCTCGTCCGGTTCCATCACCGCCAGCAATGCGGATGCCTGCTCCTCGCCCGACTCGCGCAGGAGCGACTCCAACTCCTCGGCGTCCATCTCCTCCAGCGCGTCGGCGGCCGTCTCCGGCTCGAGCGCGGCGAGCAGATCTTGGCGCTCTCGACGGCCGAGCTCCTCGAGCAGGTCGGCCAGCTCGCTCGGACGAAGCCGATGCAACGCCCGGTTACCTTCCCGCAAGCGGATCGGGCTTCCCGGCCGTCCGAACGGTTGGATCGCGGCCCAGTCGATCACGCGCTCGGGCGTCGCCCGGGCCCTCCACCGGGTGGGACCCAGCCGGCGCAGCAGCGTGCCCGCGCTGACGTCGACCCCGACCAGCCGGTACATGGTGCCGACCTTGGCGACGTAGAGATCAGCGGCCCGAATCACGCGCACACCGTCGACGTCGACGAGTTGATGGTCGATTACGTCTTGCGCCAGCAACACCTCGCCCTCACGGCGCTCGAAGTCCGCCAAGTCGAGACGGGCGGATCGAAGTCCGACCTCGTGATGCGCGAGCGACTCGATCTGCGCGACGGGCACGAACGCCAGCCGCCGCCCGACCCGGACCACGATCGCAGTGACGGGCGGATACTCGCCGCCGTCCCATCGGGCGACGATGTCCTTCACGGTGCCGATCTCCGCGTTCGACGGGTTGCGAACCGGTCGACCGATCACGCCCGCGACGGAGACCAACGTGTCGGACACGGCGCGGCTCGCGAGGAGCCGGCGGCTGCGCTGATGCCTGCGCTCGCGCAGACGGGAAGGCGACGGCAGGGGGTTGAGACGCGGCATGGCACACCTCCTCGGGAAAGGGCCCTGCTGGCGTCGTCAGGTCGTCGTCAGCCAGCGGCGGGCACAGGGGCGGGCAATGAACAACGACTCGGGGGGTCGGTCGTGGGCATTGCTCATCACCTCCTGCGTGCTCGGGCGCCCTGACCAAGGGCCTGATGAGTGTACTGGCCTGCGGTTTTGCCCGCCCACGTTGGTGGCTGGGACGACCACGCGCCGCGCCCGCCCCAGTAGGTTCCGACCATGAGCCATCGCGTCATCCAATGGAGTACCGGTCATGTCGGCATCTGCGCGCTCCACGGGATCATCCAGCATCCCGACCTCGAGCTGGTCGGGCTGTGGGTGCACAGCGAGTCCAAGGCGGGACGCGACGCCGGCGAGCTGTGCGGCCTCCCGCCTGCCGGTGTCGCGGCCACGAACGATGCTGATGCGCTGCTGGCGCTCGACGCCGATGTCGTGTCGTACACGGCGACCGCGGACCTGCGGCCGTGGGAGGCGGTCGAGGACATCTGTCGCATCCTCGAATCCGGCAAGAACGTCGTGTCGAGCTCGCTCGTGCAACTGCTGCACCCGCCGAAGGCGGACCAGACGATGGTCGACCGCCTCGAGGCGGCGTGCAAGACAGGCGGGACGTCGATGTTCACGTCCGGCATCGATCCCGGGTTCGCCAACGATCTCCTGCCGATCGTGCTCAGCGGGTTCTGCGAGCGCATCGATCACATCAGGATCCAGGAGATCCTCAACTACGCGACCTACGACCAGCCCGAGGTGCTGTTCGAGACGATGGGCTTCGGCAAGCCGCTCGACAACACGCCGCTGCTGCTGTTCCCGGGCGCGCTGTCGTACGCGTGGGGCGGGGTGATCCACATGATCGGCGACGCGCTGGACGTCGACGTCACCGAGATCCGAGAGCGCCACGAGAAGGCATCACTGGATCACGATGTCGACATCGAGCTCGGGACGGTCGGCGCCGGCACGATGTCCGGGTTGCGATTCGAGGTCGCCGGTGTCGTGGGCGGTGAGGAACGGATCGTGGTAGAGCACGTGACCCGAGTGCACGACGACGTGGCGCCGGACTGGCCGAAGGGCCACGGCCAGGGTTACTACCGCATCGAGCTGACGGGATCACCGTCAGTCAACGTCGACCTCGAGCTCGTGGGCGAGGACGGCGACCACAACACCGGCGGCGTGCTCGGCACCGCGATGCGGATCGTCAACGCGATCCCCGATGTCGTCGCCGCGCCACCGGGCATGCTGTCGACGCTCGACCTCCCGGTCACGCCCGGCCGGCATCTGATGCCGCAGTAGCCAGCGCCAGCACCTCGTCCGCGGTCATAGAGCCCGGCGGCGCACCCTCGGCCGCCAGCCGGCGGGCGAGCTGCTGAAGCGTTGTGTTGACGGGCGTCGGAATGCCGTGCAGCCGGCCGAGCAACACGATCTCGCCGTTGAGGTAGTCCGACTCGATGGTGCCGGTGCCGCGCGCCAGGCTCTGCCACGACGAACCACCACCGCGTACGCGACCGCCGACCTCACGCATCTGCAAAAGGGCGCCGCGGCGTCGTTGATCCTCTTCGCGCGATGCGAACTCGATGGCGGCGGCTCGGTAACACGCGAGCGCCTCGCGCATGGCCATTCGACCGACGTCGCTGGCGCGCCCGGCCGGCCCGCACGCGGCTTCGATCGCGTTGCCGAGGTTCATCAGCAGCTTCTGATGTTTCCAGCGCATGATGTCGGCTCGCGGCTCGGAGCGGAACGTGGATGCTTCGAGCGCGGCCGCGATCGTCTTCGCGACTGCGTCGACCGCGCCCGGGTAACGACCGATGTCGAGCAACCCGCTGATCGGCGACGAGGTCGCCTCGACCACGCCTGGCTCGACATGAGTGGCGGGACACATCACGCACATGGCGTACACGTTGGCGAACACTCGCAACGCGGCGCGCTCGTTGGCGACGCCGTTCTGCGCGCAGACGACGGCGATGTCAGGCGGGGCGCAGGACGTGAGCGCGTCGAGCGCGGCCCCGGTGTCCTGACCCTTCACGGCCAGCACCACGACATCGTCGGCCTGCAGATCCAACTCGGCCGGACCCGATGCCGCCTCGATCGGCAGCATGGCAGAGCCATCAGCGGAGTCGATGCGCAGCCCGTTCGCCTTGATGGCTTCGAGGTGCGCGCCGCGGGCGATCAGCGCGACGTCGTGACCATGCTCGTCCCGATGCTCGTAGAGCCGGGCCCCGATGACTCCGCCGATCGCGCCGGCGCCGTACACGACGAATCGCATGCGACCGAGCCTCCCATACGTACCGCGCCCTCTCGTAGCCTGTCGTGCCGTGGCGACGACTCTTCCGGCCCGCTGGTACGGCGACGACCCTGCGCGCCACGCCCGCGAGCGCACCGCGGTGTTCGGTCGTGAATGGCTCTTCGCCGGCTTCGCACGCTCGCTGCGGGATCCGGGCGACTACGTCGCCATGGCCATCGCCGGGTGGAACATCCTGGTCGTCGTCGATGACGACGGCGAGCTGCGCGCCCACCACAACGTGTGCCGGCACCGCGCCGGACCGCTCGTGCCCGACGGTCGCGGTCATGTCCCGAGTCTGGTGTGCCGCTACCACGGCTGGTCCTACGCGCTCGACGGCGGGCTGCGATCCGCGCGGGACTTCGGCGACTCGGATCCGCCCCTCGATTGCGATGCATTGTCGCTGGTGCCGATCAAGGTCGACACGTGGCGCGGCCTGGTGTTCGTCAACATCTCGGCCGGCACCCGTGCAGCCGACACCCGTGCAGCCGACACCCCGGCGCTGATCGACGCGCTCGGCACGTTCGTCGACGCCTGCGAAGGCTTCCCCATCGAGACGTTCGTCCCCGGCCGGGAGAGCGACCACGAGCTGGCGTGCAACTGGAAGACGTACGCCGACAACTACCTCGAGGGCTACCACATCCCGCTCGTGCATCCGGCACTCAACAAGGAGATCGACGCGAAGCGTTACCGCGTGGACGTCGACGAGCAGAACCGTTGGATCCTGCATTCCGCGCCCGCTCGGGATGGCGCGCTCAACCTCGGTCGCTGGCTGTGGCGCTGGCCCAACCTGGCCATCAACCTCTATTCCGACGGGATGAACATCGAACGGTTCGAGCCGCTCGGCCCCTCGCGCACGCGAGTTCGGTACTCGTTCGCATTTGCCGACCCGGCATCGCCGGCGAGCGAGGAGACGATGCGCCTGAGCGCGCTCACGCTCCAAGAGGACAAGGCGATCTGCGAGGCGGTACAACGCAATCTCGACTCGGGCGTGTACGAGACCGGCATCCTGAGCCCTCGCCACGAGCAAGGCGTCGCCGCGTTCCAGCGTTGGATGACAGAAGCGATGCGCTGACTCAGGGGTGCTTCGACAACGAGAAGCAGAAGGCACTTCCGCCTCCGATGCCGTCCTCCACCCAGATGTGGCCACCGTGGTTGGTGACGACGCGCGCGCACACCGCCAATCCGATGCCGCTGCCCGGCTGATCGCCTTGGCTGACCCGGACGAACATGCCGAAGATCTCCTCACGATTGCGGCGTTCGACGCCGATGCCGTTGTCTTCGACTCGGATGGTCCATCGGTCGTCGTGTTCGGCGGCGCGTAGCCGCACCGTGGCCGTGACATCGTTGCGACGGAACTTCACCGCATTGTTGATGAGGTTCTGAAGCAGCTGGCGCAACTGCGTTTCGTCGCCCGCGACGGTCGGCATCGGCTCGACCTCGACGGTCGCATCGGCGGCGGTGATGTACGCCGCGCTGTCGGCAAGCACCTCGTCGACGACTTCGTTCAGATCGACGGGCACGAAAGCGTCCGGACGCTGCCCGGCTCGCGAGTAGGCCAGCAGGTCGTCGATGAGACGATCCATGCGTTCGGCGCCCCGCAGCGCGGCCCCCACGTAGGTCTGCACGTCGGCGGACGAGGACACCGCCGCCTCCCGCCCCAGCAGCTCGACGAAGCCGCGCACGACCTGCAGTGGCGATTTCAAGTCGTGCGACACGATCGATGCGAACTGCTCGAGCTCGCGGTTCGAACGCTCGAGCTCGTCGTTGCGCCGCTCCAGCTCCCGAGCGGCCTCCGCCAGCGCCTGTTCGGCGCGGCTGCGCTCGACGGCGCTCACGAACAGCTCACCGACCGTCCGCATGAGCGCGATCGACTCGTCCGACCACGCTCGCGTGCCACGACGCGCTTCGAGGCCGAGGAAGCCGGCGGTGGTGCCGCGCGAGATCAGAGGAAGAAAGAGGATCGATCGCACGCCGTCGTGCCGTAGTGCTTCACCGGCGCCGACCGCGGCATCGTGCGCGTCGTCGACGTCGGGGATGTGGACCACCTTGCCGGACCGCAACGTCCTCACCCAGAAGCGTTGTGCTTCGATCGGCAGCTCGGCGACGGGGGTGGTCTGTTGCACGATGCCCGGCGCCCACCATTCGACGTTCAGCTCGAAGGTGAAGCTCTGGTCGACCTTCAACGCGTACGCGCGGTCGACGTTGAAGTAGCCGCACAGCTGACCGAGGCCCTCTTCGACGACGGCAGGGAGGTCATCGATGTGCACACCGAGCAACTTGGTCGACAGCGCGGTGACCAACGCTTCGAGACCGACCCTGAACCGAAGCTCCTCCTCGGTCTTGCGCAGTCGCGCTTCAACGCTGGCGCGCGCGTCGTCGGCGTCGCCGGAACCGCCGCGCCGCGGATCAGTCGCCTCGATCGTGAGGACCCCTCCCTCTTCGTCGTCATGGTACGGCCTGCGCGTCGCGGCAACGGGACTCCGCGGCTTGTGCTCGAATGAACCGGTGGACGGCGTCCATGACCTCGGGGGGATGCAAGGTTTCGGCGCGGTGGTTGTCGAGCCCGGTGAGCCCGTGTTCCATGAACAGTGGGAGCGGCGCGCGGCCGTCATCACGTTCGGTTCGTTCCTCGCCGGCGCCAGCAACGGTGGCCAGTTCCGTCACTCGATCGAGCGGATGGACCCGAGCCACTACCTCGACTCGACGTACTACGAGCACTGGCTCACCGGTGTCGCCACCAGGCTGGTCGAGGCCGGACTCATCACGCGCGACGACTTGGAGGAGCGCACCGGTGGACCGTTCCCGTTGTCGCGTCCCGACCGCGGCATGCGGGTCGACGATCCCGGCGCGGATGTGACCGAAGCGCGTTTCGCGGTCGGCGACCAGGTGCGTGTTCGCAACTGGCACCCGCCTGGACACACTCGCTGTCCGCGTTACGTCCGCGGGCACAAAGGGACGATCGTGCGGATCGACATCGTTGCGTCCGTCCCCGACATCGAGGCCCACTCGCCGAGCTCTCGCAACGAGCCGACCTACAGCGTGCGCTTCGAAGCCGCCGAGCTGTGGGGAGAGCCCGGCGATCCGGTGCACGTCGATCTGTGGGACAACTACTTGGAACCGACCGATGAGCGCTGAGACCGGGACCCATCATCATCCGCGGCCGACGAGCCCTATCGAGGATCGCGTTGCCGCGCTGGAGGCGTTGCTGGTCGACAAAGGCATCATCGACACCGACGCGCTCGACGGCATCGTCGAGCACTACGAGCACGAGCTCGGCCCGATGAACGGGGCCAAGGTCGTGGGCCGGGCGTGGGTCGACCCCGACTACAAGCGGCGGTTGCTGGCCGACGGCACGACCGCGATCTCCGAGCTCGGATTCGCCGGGCCCGAAGGCGACCACCTGGTGGTGGTCGAGAACACACCTTCGGTCCACAACGTGATCGTGTGCACGCTGTGCTCGTGCTACCCGTGGCCCGTGCTCGGCTTGCCTCCGCGCTGGTACAAGTCGCCGCCGTACCGCTCCCGCATGGTGCGTGAGCCGCGCGCGCTTCTGCGCGAGATGGGCTGCGAGATCGACGACGGCACCGAGATCCGCGTGTGGGACTCGTCGGCCGAGGTTCGCTATCTGGTGCTGCCCATGCAACCCGACGGAACCGACGGGCTCACCGAAGACGAGCTGACCGCGCTGGTCACTCGTGACTCGATGATCGGGGTCGCCGTCCTGTGAGCGCCGTGCGCACGGTCGCGCTCTCCGATCCCGAGTTGCCCCGGTCGAACGGCGAGCTCACCTTCGACGAGCCGTGGCAAGGTCGCGCCCTCGCGATCGCGATCGCGCTCGTCGAACGTCTCGATCTCGAGTGGGACGACTTCCGCCGCCACCTCATCGCTGCCGTCGGCGCCGCTCCGGATCGTCCCTACTGGGAGAGCTGGGCCGCGGCGCTGGACGACTTCGTCGCGCAGCACGTCACGCTCAGCCGAAGTTCGCGTCCGGATGGTCGCGACAACGGGGTTCGGCTCTCGTCGGGGTGACGAGGACGGTCATGCGACGGCCGCACTCGGGACAGAACCGAGGCGGGTCGAGCGGGCGCCGGCAGCGCCCGTCGCATTCGCCGCTCGGACGTCCGCAACCGGTGCAGTACGCGGTCACAGCACCTTCGACAGCACCCCGATCGGCATCCGGAGATCGTCGAGCATCTCGAGGTCCTCGTCGGGACTGCGACCGAGCGTCGTGAGGTAGTTGCCTACGATCAGCGCGTTGATGCCGGCGGTCATGCCGAGCGATTGGAGCTCGCGCAGCGTCACTTCGCGCCCGCCGGCGTATCGAAGGATGACGCCGGGCAGACCGAGACGGAACAGCGCGATCCACCGGATGGCCTCGAGCGGTGCGACGAGCGGACGGTCTCCGAGCGGCGTGCCCGGGCGCGGGTTCAAGAAGTTGATCGGCACTTCCGCGGGGCGGGCCTCACGCAGCTCGCCGATGAGCTCGATGCGTTGCGAGTCGGACTCGCCCATGCCGAGCAGCACACCGCAGCACAGCTCCATACCGGTCTCGTGCACGAGCTCGCACGTCGCGAATCGCTCCTCCCACGTGTGCGTCGTGACGATCTGCGGAAAGAACGAGCGCGCGGTCTCGAGGTTGTGGTTGTAACGATGGACACCGGCGGCGGCCAGGCGCTCGGCTTGCGAGCGGCTGAGGATGCCGGCCGATACCGCGACGTTGAGACCGGTGCGCTCACGCACGAGCGGCGCGAGGCGAACGAGCTGATCCATCACGATCGGGTTCGGACCGCGCACCGCCAGCACGATGCAGAACTCGCTCGCGCCGAGCTGCTTCGTCTCCTCGGCGGCGGCCATGATCTCGTCCGCGTCGAGGAACGGCGTGGCCTTGACGGGGGATTCGAACAGCGCGGACTGCGAACAGAAATGACAGTCCTCGGGGCAACCGCCGGTCTTGGCGGACAGGATGCCTTCGATCTCGACCTCGAGCCCGCACCAACCGAGACGAGTCTCGTGGGCGAGCGCGGCCAGGGAAGGGACTGCTTGGTCGGGAAGTGACGCCAGAGCGGTGAGCTCATCGAGATCGAGCAGGCGCCGTTCGGTGAGCAGTGCGTCGCCGGCCGCGGCCAGCAGATGTCGGGTGTCGGACACGGTGGTCATGCTGGGCGGCGACACTATCGTCGGTCGGGATGGCCCCCCGTCCGCTCCGCATCGCGCCGTCGGTCCTGCCCGCTGACTTCTCACGTCTCGGGGAGGAATGCCAGGCGCTCGAGAAGGCCGGGGTCGACCTCATCCAATGGGACGTGATGGACGGCCAGTTCGTCCCCAACCTCACGTTCGGCCCCGACGTCGTTGCGGCCTGCCGGCGCCACACAACCCTGCCGTTCGAGGCGCACCTCATGGTCGAGACGCCGGACGTGCTGGTCGAGCGGTGGGTCGAGGCCGGTTGCGAACGACTCATCGTGCACGCCGAGTCGACTGTCCACTTGCATCGAACGTTGTCGCACGTGCGCGAGGCCGGTGCCCGCGCCGGTGTGGCCCTCAACCCGTCGACTCCGGCGCTGGCGGTGGCCCACGTGCTCGACCTCGCGGAGCTCGTGCTCGTCATGACCGTGAACCCCGGTTTCGGCGGTCAGCGCTACATCGCCACGATGGAGCCGAAGATCGCCGAGGTCCGCGCCATGGCCGATGCCTCCGGTTACGAGATCGATGTCGAGGTCGACGGCGGGCTCGACCTCCATACCGTCGCCGGCGCCGTGCACGCGGGCGCCAACGTGATCGTCGCCGGCAGCGCGCTGTTCCGCGATCCCGAAGGCCTGGAGCATGCAGTGAAGGAACTGCGCGCCGCGGCCGAAGCCGCTCGCTGACGGCGTTCGACTCACGTCGTTCAACTCATCACGATCGATCGAGCCTGCATCACCGCTTCCCCCAAGTTGTCGATCTCGTACTCCACCGCGCTGTCACGCCCGCAGAACACGAGGACCGCTCGCGCCACGGGCCGCCGCAGCACCGCCCCGACCGCGAGCGCGTACGCCGCGGCCTGCAACCGGTAGCGCCCCGCGACCGCGGCTGCTTCCGCAGCGGACGCGGCGCGATCGGTCTTGTAGTCGACGACCACGAGGTCGCCGCGCTCGTCCTCGAACAGCAGGTCGATGTAGCCCTCGACGGCGCGCTGATCGCCCGCGGCGCCGTCGATCGGCGCGGCGACATACAGCTCGCGCCATCGCTTCTGCGGCCCCGCTGCCCGCGCCTCGCGCACCACGGGCGATTCCAGCGCACCCCGCACTCGGCGCGCGACCTCGTCGCCGTCACCGGTGAGACCTTCGATTGCGGCGTGGACCTCCGCCAGATCGGCGACGTCGGATGGATCCTCGAAATCGACGGATTGCAACACCGCGTGCACCGCCCGGCCGAGCGCGGTACCGCCTCGATGCAGCGGCCGCGGCAGTTGCGATCCACCGGGTTCCGCGTCGTCGCCGCGGTCGATGGAATGCCAGGCATACGGCTCGGCCTCGGCTTCTGCGCCTGCATCTCCCTCGGCGACGGCTTCTCCGGCTTCGCCGGCATCTGCGGCTTCGGCGGCCACCTCCGCCAGCGCGGTTGCCGCCCACACCCGCCGCTTGTCCGCCTCGCGCAGTAGCTCCTCACGGGCCCGGTGCCACTCGTCACGTTCGTCGATCGTGATCGGCGCGTCGCCCGCCGAGGGCATGTCGACCGGGAGCGTCATCTGATCGGCGATCGCCGCTTCCCGCCACCATCCCGCGGCCGCCTCATGGCTCGCTCCCCACAACACCGCCGCCGCGCTCGACGCCGACGTGCCCTTCGAGCTGTGGTACAGGCTGATCGCCAAATGGTCGCGGGCGCGGGTCGCGGCGACATACAACAGCCGGCGCGCTTCGTGCTGGTCCGCCTCGATCGAGGCATCGGCCAGCGACTCGTAGCCGGGTGTCGCAAACCGAGCCGCGATCGCGCCGAGTGCGACCTCGGGCCGGTGTTCACCGAACTGCACCCAGGGGCCGACGTTGTTCGGCTTCGAGCTGAGGCCGGCGAGCGTGACGATCGGAAACTCGAGACCCTTCGAGCCGTGAATGGTGAGGATGCGCACCGCGTCATCGTCGGGCTCCGGCGCCGGCGTCTCGATGATCGTCGCCTGCTCGTCCGTCTGCAGTTGCGCCCACGAGACGAAGTCGCCGAGTGACGCTCCCCCGGCTTCGACGAAGGCGCGCGCTTGGTCGACCACGAACCGCAAGCGTCGCCAGTGATCCCGTGGGCGCCGCTGCACGAACGTGAGCTCGACCAGCTTGCGCTCGCGGATCACTTGCTCCACGAGCGCGTTGACCGGCACCTCCGCGCGCCGCTCGTGATAGCGCGCCAAAGCCGCCATCGCCGCCGCGACCGGATGATCGGCCGGGATCGTCGAGGGTGGTGCTGCCTGGTGATCCCACCGCCCGCCTTCCACCTTCCACGCGAGCAGGTCGGCGTCGGAACACGCGAATCCGGGCGAGCGCAACGCGGCGACGACTGCGACCGAATCGCCGGGGTCATCAATGGCGGTCAGTATCGACAGGAGCTCGCGTACCGCATCGGTGGCCCACACCAGCGAGCGGCTCTCGATGCGATACGGGATGTCGTGCTGGTCGAGCGCGCGCTCGAGCTGGCGCAACGGAGTCCGCGTCGGCACGAGGATGGCGATGTCGTCGAACCGTGTGGCACGCCAGCCGCCATCGACGCGCTCGTCGGACACCGGCCACGATTCCAGCTTCATCGTGATGATCAGCCGCGCGACATCCTCGGCCTCCCGCTCTCGAAGCTCGGGGACGCGCGCGTCGGGAACGCACGAACCGATCACCACGACGGCCGGTGCCTCCCGGACGTCGGGTCGGAACGCGGCCAACGCCTCGTAGGGCGGCTGCACCCCTTCTTCGCCCTCGGCGATGACCGCCCCGAACACCCGGTTGACCCATTCGAGCAACGGCGGGACCGTGCGAAAGTTCTGACCCAGCTGCTCGACCCCGTCGGGGAACAGCCGCTTCGTGCGATCCCACAGCGAGATGTCCGCCCCGCGGAAGCGGTAGATCGACTGCTTGGGATCGCCGACGAGCAACACTTTCCCTGGCTGGAGCTTCGCTTGCTCCCAAGGCGGCGGCTGCGCTGCGGGGTCGACGGCGGCGAGCGCGAACGCAATGTCGAGCTGGAGCGGATCGGTGTCCTGGAACTCGTCGATCAGGATCACGTCAACGCGCCGCGACAACCCAACCCGCACCGCTCTGTTCGTGCGCAATAGATCGCGGGCGTGAACGAGCAGATCATGGAACTCGAGACGCCCGTCGCGCTTGCGCTCCGCGACCCCTTCGAGAGTGAACTCGGCGAGCCTCGGCAGCAGCCGTTGAATCACCGCCGACCGCAACCGTCCGAGCATGTCGTCGACCGCGTCCTGCGCGGCCCGCAGCGCCGTGACGACGACCGGCTTGGCCGCGCCCCACACCTCGGCCCGTCCGAACGAGCCGGGCTTGCCGATTCTGATGCCCTTGAGGATGCGGATGACCTCGAGGTCGTCGTCGGCCTCGACCGCGTCGCGCAGCAGCGCACCCACGGCCGCCCATGACCACACCAGGGCGGCCAGCCGGTCACCTTCGAGGACGATGCGCCCGCCGGCGGCCGCGGCAGCTTCGTCGATGGCATGCAGAATCGAAGCGACGTCGATCTCGGGGAGTGGCGGCACGGCGAACTCGACATCGACGAGGCGATCCCACCGGCCGTGCAGCAGACGGGCCACATCGCGCGTGGCGCTCGTCGAGAGCTCGAGCGCCTGCGCGACCAACAACTCGCGCGCCGCGTCCGGATCGGCGAACAGGTCGTCTCTGAACGTCAGCCACCGCTCGTTGAACCTCACACGCGCCTGCACTTCGTCGTCGACGTCGAAGGCGGGCGGCAGGCCCGCGTCGAGCGGGTACTCGGCGAGGATGCGATGGGCGAACCCGTGCAGTGTGGTGATCGTCGCGGTGTCGAGCCGCTCACGCGCGGCGCGGCAACGGCCACGTTCGTCTTCTGGCTGTTCGACGTCGGCGGCGGCGAGCTCGAGGGCGCGCCGGATGCGATCGCGAAGCTCGGCCGCGGCCGCCTCCGTGAACGTGATGGCAACGAGATTCGACGCGTCGCGCACGGTGCCGGTCGCCATCAATCGCACGACGCGCTCGACGAGCACCCGAGTCTTGCCCGTGCCGGCACCCGCTTCGACGAACAGGTTTCTGTGCAAGTCGCCACGAATTCGGGCGCGGCTGTCGTGGTCGATCTCCAGGAGCGGTCGGTCGTCGGCCACCGCGGTCATGGTTTGTCATCCCCGTCGGGCAGTGGCCCTTCCGCGAGCTCGACGTACGGGCGCAGCTCGTCGCGATCCCGCAGCGTGACCCATTGCTCGCCTCGACCGGTCGGACACAGCTTGTCGAACTCGCAGTACCTGCAGTTCTGATGGGTGATCCCAACCCCAGGCAGCCACATCTCTTCGCCAGGACGCGCCGGGAACAGACCACCTTCGATGCCGTCGGCGATCGTTCCCACGACGGCGCGGAACCGGTCTTCAGTGGCGTCGTCCATCAGACCGCCGAGCATTCCGATCTCGCCGCGCTGGCCGATGAACCAGTAGTACGCCTCGACACTCGTCGCGTCGGGGAACGCGGCACGCGCCGCCATCGCGTAGACCGGCAGTTGCAGGAGCGTGCCTCGAGCAACCACGTCGTGGGCCTGATGGCCCGCGTCGAGCACCTTGTACGGCGTCGCGCTCCCCGTCTTGTAGTCGAGGACGACGAGCCGCGTGCCGTCGGACGACCGATCGATGCGATCGACGGATCCTCGGAACCGGACCTCGCTCTGGTCCCCCAGCGCCACGCTCACCGGGTCAACCGCGACGTCGCCGTCATCGATGTCGACGGCGGCGCCGTCGGGGGAACGCTCGCGACCCGAGAAGCCGAACCGGTGCTCGACCGCCACCGGCGCGACACCACTGAGCACGGGATCGTCGGCGCCCATGGCGAGAACCCGCATCAGATGGCGCCGCAGCGCGGCCCACTCTGCTTCCCACAGCAACGGCCTCCCGGTATGGCCGCTGGCGCGGAACCGCGCTTCTGCCTCGTCCGCGATCTCTTCGATGGTGACCGGCGAGCCGTCGATGCGGGCGCGGAAGTAGCGCTCGAGCACCTCGTGCACCAGCGTGCCGCGGTCGGCGGCGGTGATCGTCTCGAATTCACCCGGATCCTCGAGCCCGTTGACCTCGAGCACGTGACCGAGGAAGTAGCGGAACGGACACGTCGCCCATCGCTGCAACGAGGTGGCCGAGCGCAGTGTGCCCAGGTCGTCGGTCAGCTGGGGCCAACTGCCCACCGAACCCGACCACTCGCCGAGCTCGCCTGCGATACGAGCTCGTGCGGCGGTGAGTCCGCGAGCCAAGCCGGCGGACTGCACGACCGGCACCTGCTCGAGGGTCTGGTTCGTCGATCGAGCGCGCAACAACTCGCGCACGTCGAACTCGGTCGAGGTTGCCGGCGCGCCACCTTCGGCCAACCACCATTCGAACGACGGCAGGTCGAGGAACCAGGAGGACGCCTGTTCGTTGTCGCGCAACCGCCCCACGCCATCGGTGTCGACTCGCTCACCGAGCAATCGACTGCATTGCTCGAGCACGAACGGCGCCGGCTGGCGCGCATGTTGGTCGCGAGGATCGGCAATCGGGAACGTGAGCGTGCAACGTCGGGCCGACGCGATCGCGGCGAGGGCGTCACGCTCTTCCTCGGCCGGGGTGCTGCCACGCGGACGTAACGCGGCGCCGCCCGCGCGTCGATCGTGTTCGGGGAGAAGCGGATCGTCCGTGGCGCGCGGCGGGAACACACCCTCCGCGCAGCCGACGACGATGACGTCATCGAGATCGGAGCCAACAGTGTCGGCGAGGCGACCGACGAAGACGCCGTGCCCGAAGCGGCCGGCGCGACCCGCGGCGCGCGACAACTCGTGCTCGACCACACGGCAGAAGTTGTCGAACCCCGGTGCGTCGCCGAACTCGTCGAGGGATGCCAGAGCGTCGAGCAGGTCGAAGACCGCGACACGCGAGCGCTGCTCTGCGTCGGACCGGCGCGCCGTTACCGCATCGCGCTCGAGGTAGTTGCCGAGCAAGCGGCTGGCCCAGCGACTCAGCGCGGACCATGTCCGCCGGTCGCCCGGGTCGGTGTCGTCCGCCAGCCGGTCGACGAACGTCCGCAAGCCATCCAACTCGGCCAGGCGACGCTGCGCGTGCTCGTCGGGGTCGAAGGGTGCCGACCTTTCGATGAGCCGCGACCTCGCCGCGTCGAGTCGTTGGCGCCACTGCTCGATGCCGGCGACGACGCCCGCGTCTCGGGCCACGCGATCCCACCGATCGGGTCGCGTCCGGCGTCCGTCCGGGTCGCGCAACGGCGCGCTGCGCAGCAGACGCATCAAGTCGTCGCGGCGAAGACCTTTGGCCTTCCATTGCAGCAACCCGAGCAACACCCGACCGGCGATGCTCTGACCCAGCTGCATGGTTGCGGGCGCACTGTGCGGAATGCCGGCCGCGCTCAGCTCCTCGTGCACGAGCAACGTGTACGGCGACGCAACCCGTGAGACGACGGCGATGCGATCAGGGACGACGCCCTCCGCGATCCCTTCGAGCACCGAGCGGACTGCGGCTCGCACTTCTTCTGCAGGATCCGCGGCGCGGATGATCTTGGGCATTGCGGAATGTGGCGACGACAACGGGTCGTCGCGCGACGAGCCGGAGCCCACCAACTGGTCGATCATCTCGTGTTGTGGCATGTCGGCGCGCGCGCGTCCGGTGATGCCGACCAGGACCGCGTGCAGACCCCCGCGCTCGTGCAACGCGGCAACCAACGCGAGATCCGACGCGCTCAGTCGCCGTGGCAGATGGAGGATGACGGCGCCGACTTCGTGGACGGCCGGATCACCGTTGCGTACCGCGTCGACTGCCATCTCGACCACGTCGTGATCGTCGATCCACTGCTTCGCCGTTCGGCGATACGACCGATACAACTCGACGACCTCGGACGCGCGTGAGCTCGAAGCCGCGAGCCGCGCCAGCGTCGCCGCATCGAGCGGGCGCAGCTCGTCGAACGTGCGCAGCAGGGACTCGACGGTGCCCGGGTGGTCCGCCGCCGCGGCGAGGCGATCGTTGTCATGACTCAGCACGGTGCGCGCGACCGCGGCAGCCTCGAGCCGGCCGAGCGGCCGGCGTCGGTCCGCGGCAACGCGACGACTCGCGAGCCGCGAGGCCAAACCCTGCATCGAGACGGTGTCGACTGCGATCACGCCGTGTGCGCGGGCGAGCCTGCGCCGGACCGTGACCGCGGCCAGCGCCGACGGCACGACCACTGTGACCGGCGTGAGCGGGTCGTCGCGCTTCACGTCGGCGATGGCGCGCCCGAGTTCGTCGATGGCGGGCGCGCCGAACGACACGACGTGCACCACTCCACTCGCCACCGAAGTCGGCGAGTCGCCGGTCTCGACGGCCCCTTCCACCATGACTTCGGACCCTACCCAGGAGGTGTGACACTGGCCGTGTGCGCGCCGCAACCGTTCTCGTCGCGTTCGCGATCGCACTCGCCGCGGCGGGCACGGCGTGCAGCAGTGGTGGTGGCAGCACGAAGGCCTTCTGCAGCACGGTGCGCACCGGTGACAACCCGCTCGATCTGTTCGATCGCTACGACCCGACCGACGTCGCCACGGCCCGTGACCAACTGCAGCGAGGCGTCGATCGGCTGCAGCAGATGGAGCGGGCCGCACCGTCTGAGATCCACGACGACATGCAGGTGCTCGTCGATGTGGGCACGAAGCTGATCGCCGCCCTCGATCCCGCCGCGGGCGGCAAGCCGCCGCCCGACTTCAGTTCGGACTTTCGTCGGGTTCAGGACGCAAGCGCCGCAGTTACGCGTTTCGCCAGCCAGCAATGCGGGGTAAGCCTGGATTCAGCCTCTCCCGGGCTCGGTAGTCAAGGCGGCTGAGGAAGTTCCGCCACTGGCAGGGATCGCGATGTGACGCGGAGAAACCATTTCGTGGATGCATGTAACGCGTCCGCAACAGTGGTAATACAGCTGCAACCCGTCGTCCCGATCGCACCAAACCGACTGCCTGTCCTCAAACAAGGAGCCCGGAATGGATCTTCGTCCACGTCTGCTTCGTCGCGCCATCTTTTCGGCAGCGACCGTCGGATTGCTCACCATCGGCGCAGCTGCGTGCCAACCGGCAACCACGGCCCGGACCGCGTACGCCCGCCCGGCATCCGACACACAGCACGTGATCGCGCTGATCAACAACTATCGGGCCGCGAACGGTGTCGCGCCGCTGGCCGAGGCCGGCGATGCTGATGCCAAAGCACAGCAGCAGGCCGCCAACATGGCGAGCTCGGGCAACATCTACCACTCCGACCTGCAGAGCGGGATCCAGCCGGGGTGGAGCGCGATCGGCGAGAACGTCGGCGTCGGCAGTGGCCTCGACGCCATCGAATCGGCGTTTCAAGCCTCGGCACCGCACCGGGCCAACCTGCTCTCCGGTGCGTACAACCAGGTTGGCGTCGGCATCGCCGTCGGCAGCGACGGCCGGCTCTACATCGCCCAGGAGTTCGTCGGCCGCTAGGGCCGCAATCAGGCCGTCAAGCCGCCGACCACTAATCGAGGTCGGGCATCTCCCCGCGGCGGACGATGACGCGATCGATGATGCCGTATGACTCTGCGTCGTCGGCCTTGAACCAACGGTCGCGATCGGAGTCGATCTCGATCTGCTCGACCGACTGGCCCGTGTGGAACGCGATCCGCTCGGCCATCAGCTGCTTGATGTAGATCATCTGCTCGGCTTGGATGGCGATGTCACTCGCCTGACCACGGATGCCGCCAGACGGCTGGTGCATCATGATTCGTGCATGCGGAAGGGCGTAGCGCTTGCCCTTCGCCCCCGCGCACAGCAGGAACTGGCCCATCGACGCGGCGAGCCCCATGCAGATCGTGCCGACGTCGGGCTGGACGAACTGCATCGTGTCGTAGATCGCCATGCCCGCCGTCACCGACCCACCGGGTGAGTTGATGTAGAGCCAGATGTCCTTTTCGGGGTCGTCGCCCTCGAGGTACAGCAACTGCGCCGTGATCAGGTTGGCGATGGCATCGTCGACCTCGGTACCGAGGAACACGATGCGGTTGCGCAGCAGGCGGTTGAAGACCTCGTTCTGGGGATCACCGAAACCACCGGTCTGGGCGACCTCGCGGAGCATCGAAGGATCGGACGTCATGGGCCGAGAGGGTAGCGGCGGTACGGTCGAGTCCCGGCCGGCGTACTCCAAATGGCAGAGAGACCGGGTTTAGGTCCCGGGCAGTGCGAGTTCGAATCTCGCCGCCGGCACCGAGAGTTTTCTCGACTGCGGGTCACGGTGGCCCCTATGGGGCCGCCGTGCACCAACATTGCGCCCGATGCCCGAAGGACACACGCTGCATCGGCTGGCTCGGGACCAGCGCCGGGACCTGCGGGGACACAAGGTCGACGTGTCTTCGCCGCAAGGACGGTTCACCGAGAGCGCGCAGCGACTCGACCGCCACGTGATCGAGAACGTCGACGCGTTCGGCAAGCACTTGTTCACGCGGTTCGATTCGGGCGACGTGCTGCACATCCACCTGGGTCTCATCGGCAAGATCCGCCGCCAGCCGTCGCCGCCTGCACCCCCGGTCGGCATCATCCGCGTTCGCATCGAGGGCCCGGACGCGACGTGGGACCTCAGCGGTCCGACCGTGTGTCGCATCGTCGATCCCGCGGAGGTCGAGCGCGTCGTCTCGACCCTCGGTCCGGATCCGCTGCGACGCGAGGCCGACCGCGAGCAGTTCGTTCGCAACATCCAACGATCGAACAAGGCGATCGGTGCGCTCCTGCTCGATCAATCCGTGCTCGCCGGGATCGGCAATGTGTTCCGGGCGGAGGTCCTGTTCGTGCACGGCATCCATCCGTCGACGCCGGGCCGCGCCCTCGACCGCTCCACCATCGAGGCGATGTGGGACACGCTGTCGAAGTGGCTCCGCGACGGAGTCCGGCGCAATCGCATCGTCACCAACACCGTCAAGGACCCTCTGTTCGTCTACCACCGTGACGTCTGCCCGACATGCGGCGCGCCGCTCGTCGCGCTCGAAGTCGCCAACCGCAGGATCGACGTCTGTCCGATGTGCCAACCTGCGCCTTCGTGAACATCCACGAGCTGACGACACCCGCGCTGCTGGTGGACGCCGATGCCTTCGAGCACAACATCCGCACGATGGGCGAGGCGTGGCCGGGCACCAGGCTGCGGCCGCATGTGAAGGCGTGGAAGTCGACCGCACTGGCCCGGCGGCTGCACGCCAACGGCCACACCGGCTTCTGCTGCGCGACGCCACGGGAGATGGAGGGCATGGCCGCCGCCGGTCTCGGCGACGACCTCCTGCTCGCCAACCAGGCCCTCGGTCCGGGAAGCGCGCGCATCGGCCGGCTGAAGAGCGCGGCATCGGCGAGGGTGACGGTCGCCGTCGACTCCGAGGAGACCATCGACGCCGCGGTCGACGGCGGCGTGCCGGAGGTGCTGATCGACGTGATGGTCGGCATGCCCCGCTGCGGCTGCGACCCGAAGGACGCGGGACGGCTGGCCGATCTTGCCCGGTCGAAAGGTCTCGAAGTGCGGGGCGTGATGGGCTACGAGGGCCACCTCATGATGGAGCCCGAAGCCACCAAGCCGGCCAAGGTCGAAGAGGCGATGGCGGAACTGGCCGCGGCCCACGACGACGTCGGCGGCGAGATCGTGTCCGGCGGTGGCACCGGCACGTGGGCCACGAACAAGTGGGTGACCGAACTGCAAGCCGGTTCGTTCGCGTTGATGGACACCGACTACGGCAAGTCCGGCCACCCGTTCAAGCAAGCCCTCTACGTCTGGGCGACAGTGCTGTCGGTGAACACCGGCGGCGGATGGGCCGTCCTCGACGCGGGGCTCAAGGCTCTCGCGATGGACCACGGCAACCCGACCGTCGAGGGCGGTGATCTGTGGTTTGTGTCGGACGAGCACACGACGTTCTCACCGAGCGACGGTGGCGCGCTACCGAAGGTCGGAGACCGGATGCGCATCGTTCCTGCGCACATCGACCCGACGATCGCGAAGCACGAACGCATGCACGTGGTCGGAAGCGATGGCGAGGAAGTGGTC
Source organism: Acidimicrobiales bacterium (assembly GCA_036493595.1). Taxonomy (GTDB): domain Bacteria; phylum Actinomycetota; class Acidimicrobiia; order Acidimicrobiales; family JACDCH01; genus DATAES01. The sequence goes on from DASXPN010000124.1 coordinate 22,190, forward strand.
GACGTGTGGGACGTCGACCTCCGTCACTGGTGATCGTGCAGCTGTTGCGCGAGCGCGCGGAACGCTCTTCCTCGATGGCTGATCGCGTGTTTCTCATCCGCTGACATCTCGCCGAACGTCCGCCCGTCGCCTTCGACGGGCTCGAACACCGGGTCGTAGCCGAAGCCGTTCTCGCCACGCGGTGCGAGCGCGATGGCGCCATCGACTCCGCCCTCCGCAACGACTTCGCGGCCGTCGGGGAATTTCACCATCGCGACGGTGCGGAAGCGGGCCACCCGTTCCGCTGGCTCCGGCAGATCCGACAACGCGTCGAGCAGCTTCATCACATTGTCGACGTACGTCGCGTCCTCGCCCGCGAACCGCGCGCTGCGTACGCCGGGTGCGCCGCCGAGCGCCTCGACCTCGAGTCCGGTGTCGTCCGCGACTGCTGCCATCCCGCTCGCGGCGCACACGGCTTCCGCTTTGAGACGCGAGTTCCGTTCGAGCGTCTCGGCATCCTCCTCGACATCGGGTAGGTCCGCCGGACGCGGCAGCAACTCGATGCCCGACGGCTCGAGGATGGCGGCGATCTCCGCCACCTTGTCAGGGTTGGCGGACGCGCAGACCAGTTGCATCAGCGACGGGCGGGGCGAGGCGCCGGCGGCGACGAAGTCATCTCCTCTTGCAACAACACGATCTCTTCGACCCCTTTGACGCCGAGGTCGAGCAACGTGCCGAGCTCGTCGCGGGTGAACGGGAGCCCTTCGGCGGTGCCCTGCACTTCGATGAACCGGCCGGACCCGGTCAGGACGACGTTCATGTCGACCTCCGCCACCACGTCCTCCGTATAGGCGAGGTCGAGCATCGGAACGCCGTCGACGATGCCCACGGAGATGGCCGCGCATGGTTCGCGCAACGGCTGCTCGCCGATGACCTTGGACTGTACGAGCCGAGCCAGCGCGTCGTGCAGCGCGAGGTAGCCACCGCAGATGGACGCAGTGCGGGTTCCGCCGTCGGCCTGCAGCACGTCGCAGTCGACGATCACTTGACGTTCGCCGAGCGCGGCCATGTCGCACACGGCGCGCAGCGATCGTCCGATCAACCGCTGGATCTCCTGGGTCCGACCGGACGGGCGACCGTCCTTCACCTCGCGCTTCACGCGCTCGGCCGACGATCCGGGGAGCATGGAGTATTCGGCCGTGACCCATCCCTTGCCGCGCCCGCGCATCCACCGAGGGACGTCCTCGTCGATCGATGCAGTGCACAACACGCGTGTGCGACCGAACGCGACGAGTACCGAACCTGCGGCCGCCTCGGTGAAATCGCGTTCGAACGTGATCTCGCGCAGTTCATCGGGCTCGCGACCGTCGATCCTCATACGTCAAACCTCATACGTCGATCCTCATGTGGTTGGTGGCGATGGCGACGTCCTTGCCGAAGGCCGCGGACGCATGTTGACGAACGACTTCCAGATCGGAACCGGGCGCGAAGTGGGTGACAACGAGCCGATCGGCACCCGCAGTGCGTGCCGCTTCCCCCGCCTCGGTGGCCGTGAGGTGAGTGAACGTCCCCGCGTCCTCCTCCGACATCGTCGCTTCGCACAAGGCGACGTCGATGCCGTCGCCCAGCGTCGAGAGCGGCCACTCGGAGCCGGTGTCCGCGCTGTAGACGAGCGTGCGCCCGTCGGTGAGGTCGTCGATCCGGATGGCGAGCGTCTCGACCGGGTGATCGGTGACAGCACACGTGAAACGCATGCCGGCGAGGTCGAACGCCGAGCCGTCGGTGATCGTCTGCCAGTCGAAGGTGGGCGCCACTCCCCCGCCTCTCGCGGCTTCGATCCGCTCGCGCGTCTCGGCGGTACCGAACACCGGCACGTGCCGCCGATGGACGTAATGCTCGAACGCCACGTGCACGAGCGGCAGCTCGATCCAGTGATCGGGATGGGCGTGGCTCACCACGATGCCGGTGAGCGCGTCGAGCGGGACGTGCTCCTGGAGGTTGGCGAGCGTGCCCGACCCGCAATCGAGCCAGACGTGCTCGTCGCCACACGACAGCAAGTAGCCGCTGCAGGCCTGACCAGGACCGGCGAACGAGCCCGAGCAACCGAGGATCGTGAGCGTCAGCCCCAACGCACCGGCTCCGCGTGCGCGAGCTCCGGGCCGAGCAGGCGGCCTCCGAGCGTGGAGAACGATGCCGTGTCGCCGGACGAAAAGAAGCGATGCAACGGGGACCCACGCTTCAGCGCTTCGAGCGCGGTGCCCGCGAGCATGCGGCGGACTTCGAACGCCGTCTCGTCGGCCGACGACACGAGCACCACCTCGCGACCCATCACGTCGCTGATCGTACGAGCGAGATACGGGTAGTGCGTGCAACCGAAGAGCAAGGTGTCGACCTTCGCGTCGCGCACGGGTGCGAGCAGGCGTTCGGCAAGGACGTGCACCTGATCGCTCGCCGTGTCACCGCGCTCGACGAACTCGACGAACCCGGGACACGCCGCGCACGTGAGCTCGACACCAGCTCGCGTCGCGTCGACCTCGCGCTGGTACGCGCCTGATGCGATCGTCCCCACGGTGCCGATGACGCCGACGCGTCCGGTCCGCGTCGCGGCGACGAGCGCGCGCACGCCCGGCTCGATCACGTCGATGACGGCGACCGGCAGCTCGTCGTGCAGCTCGGCCAGCGCGGCCGCTGACGCGGTGTTGCAGGCGACGACGAGCAACTTCACGTCGTGCTCGTCGACCAGGTAGCGACCGATCTGCCGCGCGAACCCGCGCACCTCGTCGAGATCACGGGGGCCGTACGGGTACCGACCGGTGTCACCCACGTAGACGAGCTCCTCGTCGGGCAACAGGTCGATGACCGCCCGGGCGACGGTGAGCCCGCCGAACCCGGAGTCGAACATCCCGATTGGTCGTGCGTCGGCCACCGGCGCACGAGGCTAGGTCGACGCCGGTAGGTTCGGCCGATGACCCTCGAGTACTGGCACAACCCGCGCTGCTCGAAGAGCCGGGCCGGCAAGGAGCTGCTCGACGCGGCCGGCGCCACCTACACCGAGCGCCGCTATCTCGACGAACCGCCGACCGCCGCCGAGCTCGACCAGGTACTGACGGCCCTCGGCAAGGAGCCGTGGGACATCGCCCGCACCGGCGAGGACGTTGCGAAGGAGCTCGACCTCTCGTCACTCCCCCACGATCGCGACAAGTGGATCGAGGTCATGGTGGCGAACCCGATCCTCATCGAACGACCCATCCTCGTGACGGGCGACGGACGCGCTGCGGTCGGTCGTCCCGTGGAGGATCTGAAACCGCTCCTCTGAGGTCGTGTGGTGCGCCGCCGTCCCGTCCCGGTCAGAAGTAGATGGTGCCCTTGGCGCGGGCGACGACGGCGTCGAGGTCGTCTGTCCACGCTCCGGTGGACAGGTACTTCCAACCACCGTCCGCGGCGATGAACACGATCACACCTTCATCGATCTCGCTTGCGCAGCGCACCGCCGCGCACGCGACCGCGCCGGTGGAGATCCCGGCGAACACGCCGACGTCGGCGAGACGCCGGGTCCATTTGATCGAGTCCTCCGGACGGACGATGGAGCGCCTGTTCAACAGGTCCCACCCGCCGCCGTCCTCGAACACCGGAGGGACGAATCCCTCGTCGAAGTTCTTCAGGCCGTCGACCATCTCGCCTGCGGGAGGCTCGATGGCCCAGATCTGCACGTCAGGGTTCCGCTCGCGCAGGAACGTGCCGCAGCCGATGATCGTGCCCGCGGTGCCGAGGCCGCACACGAAGTGCGTGATCTCCGGGCAGTCGCGCCAGATCTCAGGACCGGTGCCTTCGTAGTGCGCCTTGGGGTTGGCGGGGTTGCCGTACTGGAACGGGAACCACCAGTCGTCGTGCTCGGCGGCCATCGCCTGCGCTCGGCGCATCGCGCCGTTGGATCCCTCGGAAGCGGGCGATCCGATGATCTCCGCACCCCACACGTCGAGGAGTTGGCGTCGCTCGACCGACACGTTCTCGGGGAGGACCACCTTGAGGTGGTAGCCCCGTACCCGGCAGATCATCGCCAGCGCGATGCCGGTGTTGCCCGAGGACGACTCGAGCACGACTTGACCCGAGCCTGGCGCCAGCCGGCCGTCTTTCTCGGCCTCGTCGATCATCCACTTGGCGGCGCGGTCCTTCACGGAGCCGCCCGGGTTCTGGCCCTCCAGCTTGACGAGGATTCGCGCCCGCGGGTTCGGGCTCAGCGCCGATACGTCGACGAGGGGCGTGTTGCCGATGAGGTCGAGGACGGAGTCGTAGGCAGGCATAAGCGCGCGATCCGATGCGGTCGGACGTCGGACCGGTCGGCGACCGACGGGAAACCCGAGCTGGTCAGTCAGGAATGGTACCGGCCGGTCGGCGCTCGACCACCACGGGCTCCTCGGCGATGGCGCCGTCGACGATGCGGTAGGACCGCAGCACGGGCGCGGCATCACGCAGCGACGCGATGACGTAGTGCCACGCGGGATCGGGCGCCTGGCCCACATCGGTCGGCGACGGGTACGCGTCGGTGTGCGTGTGGCTGTGCACGACGCCGACGAGCTCGACGCCGCGTGACTCCGCATCGCGGTCGGCCCGCAGGTAATCGCGAGGATCGACCTCGTAGACCTTCGACGACTCCGCCGCGTTGCGGCAGGGATAGAAGAGGTCGACCCGGTCGCCGATTCCGGCAATGAGTCCACAGGCCTCGAGCGGGTAGCCGTCAAGGGCATGGCCGATCATCGCCAGGTGGGCGGCTTCAGGCAGGCGCAGCATCGGTCCGGGACAGTACCCAGCCCACCGTCGCGCCGAAGGCGACGTGATCGGCCCATTGCCAGACCTGCGGCAGTGCCGCGATCGCGGGCACGTGGCGTCCGCCGACGACCACGAGGTCGAAGGCGGCGATGCCGAGTCCCGCGAGCGCGCCCCATGCCACCGTGTGGTGTCGAGGGAGCGCGACACCGAGGACCGTCCCCCATCCTGCAGACACGGCTGCATGGGCGGCTCCGCCGGCCACGAGCCCCGGACGGTCGCGCCGTCCCGGCCACAGCGTGCCCGCGGCCCGTGCGGCGGCGAGCGGCGACCGTCCCGTCAGCAGCGCATGGGTGGTCGACGGCGCGCCACTCAGCACCGCGGCGACCGCGGTGGCGGTCGCTATGTCGTGGAGGGGCCGGCGCATCGGGCCCTATCGTGGCTCGGCCATGCCGCCGCCCGGAACCAAGACGATCGCCACGAACCGCCAGGCGCGGCGCGACTACGAGATCATCGAGACCATCGAGTGCGGCATCGCATTGAAGGGGTCGGAGGTGAAGTCACTGCGTGACGCGCACGTGCAGTTCGCCGACGCCAACGGATGGATCCGCAACGGTGAGTTGTGGTTGATCGGACTCCACATCGCGCCGTACAGCCACGCATCGGGAGTGTTCGCCCACGACCCTGATCGCGAACGCAAGCTCCTCGTGCATCGCGACGAGATCGACCGGCTGCGAGCACGCGTCGACCAGGAGCGGCTCGCGCTGATCCCGATCTCGCTGTACTTCAAGAACGGGCGAGCGAAGGTCGAGATGGCAGTCGGGCGTGGGCGGCGCCAGTATGACAAGCGCCAGCTCATGGCCAAGCGTGACGCCGAGCTCGAGGCCCGGCGGGCGATGGCACAGGCTCGGCGAACCAGCGGTGGAGGCCACCGCGACGGGTGACCGGTAGAGTGCTTCCCCACATACACAAGGGGCTGATCGGTTTCGACGTCGAGATCGGGAGTCGCTCGTGCGACCGGAGTTGCTCAGACTCCTAAAACGGGGCACCAAACAGAAGCGCCGAAGGCGACTTCGCTCTCGCCGCCTGATCCATCAGGTGATCGAGAGTCATCGCGACCCGTGAGGGCACGCGGGGCCTGTCCACTGCAGCCCGGCAACAGAAGCAGAGGATGACGGCAGGAAAGACTGCTGGCGGCGGGAAAGACCGCTGGCATCGGGGAAAGACCCGGCGGTGAGCGCGAGCTCCACCGACCCGGCGGTGCGGTAGCCGTAGATCCGCAATCTCGGGAATGGTCGTAGCACGGTCGGTTACCGCTCGGCGGACGAGGGTTCGATTCCCTCCAGCTCCACCTTGTGATGTCGCGAGACATCGGAAACACGTTGAACCCTTATTTGGGACTGCTGCACGATCCGGTGACAGGTTGGGTTAGGCGGCCTGGTTGGCCTGTTGGGGTCATGATCGACTCGAACTCGACGGGGGTCGATCGGCCGAGCGCGGCTTGTCGGCGGCGGCGAAGACACACCCGATGCAGAAGAACAACCAGCCCGCCCACTTGTCACCTTTGAGCGGGCGCTCGAACTCTGGTGCGAGGTACTCGGCTCGCAGCTGAGCACGGCGTGATGCGTCAGGACGGCTGCCACGCTGCGTGTATTGCCGGGCGATCCAGCTCCGAGCGGGAGCCGCAGCCCGCGAGAGCACCCCTGACTGCACGGTGAACCCCACCACCATCATGAAGACCCCAACGGCCAGCACCGCTGCATAGTGCCGACTCTCAGAGGGTCATGCACGCGGCCTGCTTGCGTCGCGGTCTCGCCGCTGATCCATGGCCGTGCGCCACCCGGAAATGCCGGCGGCTACAGGTCGGACGCGCTTCTCCGGGATCTGCTCTGTATCGCTCGGTTCCCGCGATCAGGGATGCGCCGGTTTCTGGGCCTCCTTGGGTAGCTCGCCCGCTCTCGTGTTCGCGTCGCCAGCTGGATCCCAGATCGCGTCCTGGATCTCGATGAACTTCTTGGCGTCAGCCTGGCAGTCGACGCAGACGAAGATCTCGCCTGTCCGATCGCGTGAGCCGCGGGTCCGCTGCCGGCCACAGACAGAGCAGGTGGCGACGTCTCGAGGCACGCCACATCCTCGCGTCTCGACCGCGAACCGGCGTTCGGTGATACAGGAGCTGTGTCTTGGGGGACGCGCGTTGTGCGGCGGGCCGCCGCTCGCTACGCGCCGTTC
>DASXPN010000125.1:0-7257 GCA_036493595.1 Acidimicrobiales bacterium
GCGAGGGCGGTGCGAGACGGGAAACTGTCCATCGACCAAGCCGACCTGATCGTTCACGCCCACGAGCCCCAGGTGCGCGCACTGTTGGCCCGCGACGAGGGGCTCCTGGTCGAGCAGCTCCAGACCCTGCGCTACCCCGACTGCGCCCGGCTGGTGCGGTACTGGCAGCACCACGCCCACGACGAGTTGGACATCGCTCCCGCGAGCCGGGGCCTGGAGCGGCGCGCGCTGTACGCGGTCCGGACCATGCACGACATGGTGGTGATCGACGGGCAGCTCGACACCATGAACGGGACCGTGTTCCTCAACGAGCTCGCCCGGCTCGAGCAGCCGTTGTTCGACGCCGACTGGGCCCATGCCCGCGAGCAGCACGGCACCCGCTCCTGCGCGGAACAGTTACCTCGCACTGCGGCGCAACGCCGCGCCGACGCGCTGGTGGAGATGGCGCGCCGCTCCGCGTCCCAACCCGATCACGCCCTGCCCGCCCGGCCCCTGATCACCGTCGTCACGGGCTATGAGACGTTCACCAAGCTGTGTGAACTGGCCGACGGCACCGTGATCACCCCTGACCAGATCATCCCGTTCCTCGGTGCGGCCGACATCGAACGGATCGTCTTCGACGGTCCCTCCCGCGTCATCGACGTCGGCGTCCGCCGCCGGTTCTTCACCGGCGCCCTCCGCCGCGCCATCGAAATTCGCGACCGCCACTGCCAACACCCCTCCGGCTGCGACACCCCCGCCGAGCACTGCCAGATCGACCACATCACCCCGTACAGCCACGGCGGGCTCACCACCCAGGACAACGGCCGCTGCTACTGCAAGACCCACAACCGCCAACGGGCCAACGCCAACACCCATCCACCCAAGCCACCCGACGACGGCGGCGGATAGCCGGCCGGAGATCAGGCCGGGCAACTCTGTGCTTGGACGTCGGGCTGGCCGGTGGGCGGGGTCGGATCCGGCGCGGGGTCGCCGGCGAAGCGGTCGTTGATCCACTTGACCATGTCGTTGGACGAGGGAGCGATGACGCCTGCGTGCGACTGGCCGGGATAGATCCACCGTTGCTCGACCTGGTGCACCTTGCACAGCTCGTCGAACAGGAGCGCCGACGAAGCGACCGGGATCTGTTCGTCGTTGCCGCCTTGGATGATGAGCAACGGCTCGGGCGCCGCGGCCGCGAACTGGCCGGGGTCGTTGTCATGCAGGAGCTTCGCCCACGCCGGCACCGTGTTGGGGTCGGCCTTGATCAGGTCCTGCGTCTTGAGGTCGGCCGTGGCCTTGGCGATGTCGCCGGCGCAACCCTGGTCCACCGAGTCGACCGCAGTGAGGCCTGCCGGCGTCAGCACCGCGTCGAGCGGCGCGGCTTGATCGCCATACGCGGCGTTGAAACCTGCCGATGCCATCAGCAAGTAGTACTTGAACGGGCTCGTGAGAAGCGCTTGGTAGATGAGTGACAGCTGCGATGGCGGCGCGCCGGCGACCACGCCCACGAGGTGCAGCTCGGGCGCCCATGTGTCCGCGATGTGGAGCGAGAACATCGCCGCGTGGCCGCCTTGCGAATGTCCCCACACGAGGTAGTGGTCGCTCGCATGCACGTCGGGCAACTTGCGAGCGGCGCGCACGATGTCGAGCGTGCCGCGCGCTTCGCTCTCGCCGACGATGTACGGATGGCGGCCGGGCGTGCCGAGTCCTTCGTAGTCGGTACCGGTGACGACGTAGCCGGCGTCGAGCAGGCTGTTGGCGAGCTGCACGTAGCTATCGGGCGACAACGACGGTGCGCAGGTGTCAGCGATCCCGGTGGTGCCGTGTGCCCACGAGATGACGGGGTAACCGCCGGCCGGCGGCGGGGTGTCGGGCACGGCGATGAGTCCGGTCACCGGGATGTCCTGCCCCTGGATCGACTGCGAGTGATACATGACTCGTTGCAATGTCCCGTGCAACGACGCGGCAGTCACGGCCTCGGTCTTGATGACGTCGCCCGGCTTGCCGGGGGGCAACGGATCGGGCACGCCGTAGAACGCGGGCAACCCCACCGGCGGTGGGCTCGTCGACGCCGCCGATTGCGACCCGCTGGCGGGGGCCTTCGATGCCGACGTGCTGTCCGACGAACAGGCCACCAACACCGTGGCGAGGATGAGTGCTGCGACTGCTGCGGCGGCGCGCGAGCGGACCACGTAGGTTCCCCCTTTTCGAGGGAACCTACTGCCCGAGCAAGCGCAGCAGTGACCGAGGGATGGCGTCCTCACCGCGGGCGAGCATCGCGGCACGTTCGACGTTGACCTCGTCATGGTGGCGAGCGGTCCAGCTGTCCCACGGGCCGCGCCCGATCCTCGACGGGTCGCCGTCCGCCGCGACGCAGGCGCGCAAGTAGTCCTGTAGCACCCGAACCTCTTCCTCGCCGCCGATGGGACCGTGACCCGGCACCACGATCGGCGCCAGCTCGAGGACGGTGTCCAACGAATCGGCCCAGGCCGCGGGATCGCCTTGATGCGCGAGCGGCGTCACGCCGAACGTGCACATCGCGCCCGCGAACACGATGCCCGCGCCCGGCAGCGCGACGACCAGGTTCTCCGCTTGCTGCCCGGTGAGCGGTACCGCCACCGCCGCCGGGGTCAACTGCACGACCGCATCGACCACGTGGCTCACGGGGCGCGTATGGAACTCGTCGTCGATCTCATCCGCGGCATCCGGGTACAGCCTTCGCAACACATCGGGATCGGCCGGTTGGTCGAGGTGCGCGCTCGTCTGCGTGCGCCCGTACACCGCGGCGAAGCGGAACCGCGTGGTGCCGCCCGAGTATTCGGCGTTGCTCGACGTGAGCACAACGCGGCGGATCGGGAAGCCGAGCGCCTCGACCGCGTCGCCGAAGGGCTGCCATTGCGAGGGACCGAGCAGGGTGTCGACGACGGTCACCCCGTCCTCGTCGACCACGACGCCGGCATTCGTCCGCCCGGGACCGCCGGGCAGTTGCAGCCACGCATGCACACCGGGCATCAGGTGGTCGAGCACACCTTCAACCTACGAGGGATGCGAACCAGCGGTGCAGATCACGGTCGGGCGCGACCGCGAGCCCGACCGCGAGCGCGAGTCGGGCCTTGCGGGCGCTCAGGTCACCGCCGTTGACGACGCCGAGCGCCGCGATCGAGTGTCCGCCACCCGGGCCGCCGTAGATCGGCGCCACCGATCCGGTGAGGCACCGGCTGGTGATCACAACCGGGATGTCGCGATCGCGGGCGTGCTCGATCCCGGACACCAGCGCGCTGTGCACGTTGCCCGCGCCGCTGCCCTCGATGACGACGCCACGCACACTGCGGTCGAGATGCCAGTCCACCAATCCGGGATCGACGTCGCCGTACGACGGGACGATCGCGATCGGGCCGTCGGTCACGTCCGCGCCGGCGTCCACCGCCGCCGCCGTCTGCGAAGACGGCGCGGGCTCGCTGAACTCCACCCGGGCCGCCACCACGCGCCCTATGGGACCGTGTCCCGGCGATCGGAACGTCTCGACCGCCTGCGTGTCGGTCTTGGTCGCCCATCGAGCGGAATGGATCTCGCCGTTCACGACGACAACGGCACCGCGGCGGACCGCGTCACGCGACCGCGCCACCGCGAACGCGTCACGCAGGTTCGGCGCGCCGTCGCCATTCGCCTCGCCCGCGTTGCGCATCGAGCCGGTCACGACGATCGGCTTGTGCGTCGTCGCGGCACCCGCCACCAAGTGGGTGAGGTACGCCGTCTCCTCGAGCGTGTCGGTACCGTGGGTGATGACGACGCCGTCGACCGACGCGTCACGGGCGGCACGGGCGATCGCACTCATCGCCTCCAGGTCGAGGTTCCAACTCGGCCCCTGGAACAGGTCCATCACATCGATGCCGGCCACGTCGACGCCGGACGCGTCGAGATCAGGCACGGTCGCCAGCAGCTCGCGGCCGTCCAGCGCGGTTGCGACGCCCCCGTCGGGTTGCACCTTGCTGGCGATCGTGCCGCCGGTGGCGATGAGGAGCAGGCTCACCCGTGGACTCAGAGCCCGAGTGCGAGGCGGGTGACGCGGTCCTTCAACGCGGTCGGCGTGAACCGGTCCATGGTGGCGAGCGCTCGAGCGTCGACACCGACGAGATACCGCGGACGTGGATGGCGGCTGGACACCGCACCCGCGATGACCTTGGCGCACTGTCGCGGCTCGCCCATGATCGGCGAGGAGAGCCGCATCCCCTGCTGCGTGCGGCGGTAGGCGGTGCCGAATCGAGAGTCACCGCGCTGTTGGATGTCGCGCTCCATGTCCTCCCAGATGCTCGTGCGGAATCCACCGGGCTCGACCAGCGCGACGTGCACGCCGTCGCCGGCGACCTCGATCCGCAGCGCGTCAGAGACCGCTTCGAGCGCATGCTTCGAGGCTTGGTACCACCCGGTCAGCGGGGTGGTGACGAGTCCCATGATCGACGACACGTTGACGATGCGTCCTCGCCTGGCGCGGCGCATGCCCGGCAACGCCAGCCGGGCCAGGCGCATCGGCGCGATCACCATCGTCTCCATCAAGTGGCGCGCTTCGTCGTCGGTCACGTCCTCGACGGCACCGGTCATGCCGTAGCCGGCGTTGTTCACGAGCGCGTACAGGTCGGTCCCGATCTCGTCGAGCACCGCATCGCATCCGTCGGCATCGGTCACGTCGAGCAACACGGTCTCGACCTCGACGCCCGCGGCGTCCGCCGCGCGCTGGACCTCGGTTGCCTTCGCCTCCGATCGCACCGACCCGACGGACCGGTAGCCCGCGCGGGCGAGCTCGATCACGGTGGCGAGTCCGATGCCCGAGTTCGCACCGGTGGTGAGGACGACGTCGCGCTTGCCGTCGCTCGTCGACCTTGCGTTGGTCACGGTTGCCCTTCGTGCGCCGCCAGTGCGGCGCCGACAATGCCGGCTTCGTTCAGCAAGGTCGCGGCGACCACCTCGGGACGGACGTCGAGCCGCGGCAGGAGCTTGTCGGCCTTCTTGCTGGCACCGCCCCCGAGGATCACGAGGTCGGGCCACATCAGCGCATCGAGGCGGCGGATGTAGGTCTCGACCCGCGTCGCGTAGTCCTTCCAGCTGAGACCCTTGCGCTCGCGCACGCTGTCGGCCGCGAGTGACTCGGCGTCCTTCCCGTCGATCTCGATGTGGCCGAGCTCGGTGTTGGGCACGAGCTTGCCGTCGAGGAACATGCCGCAACCGATGCCGGTGCCGAGCGTGATCATCAGCACGACGCCCTTGCGGTCCTTGCCCGCACCGAACCGAACCTCGGCGAGGCCGGCGGCGTCGGCGTCGTTGAGCACGAGCACCGGCATGCTGAGCCGGTCGGTGAGGATCTGGTCGGCGTCAGCGCCGATCCACTCCTTGTCGACGTTGGCGGCGGACATCGTGACGCCGTTCTTCACCACTGCCGGGAACGTGGCGCCGACCGGACCCTTCCACTCGAAGTGCTCGACGACCTGGCCGACCACGTCGGCCACCGCCTTCGGTGTCGCCGGTTTGGGAGTGAGGACGCGGAATCGCTCTCCCTCGAGCTCGCCCGTCTCGACATCCACCGGGGCACCCTTGATGCCGGTGCCGCCGATGTCGACGCCCATCACCACGTTGTCGCTCATCCGCAGCACGGTACTGTGCCCGCTCGTGACGAACCCCGACGTCGTGGTGGAAGGGCTCGCCTTCGGTGAAGGCCCGCGCTGGCGCGACGGTCGGTTGTGGTTCTCCGACATGCATGCCGGAGTGGTGCAGACGTTCGACCCGGGCACCGGCGCGCTGACGATGGTCGCCGAAGTGCCTGGCACCCCATCGGGTCTCGGCTGGGACCCCGCCGGCCGGTTGCTGATCGTGTCGATGGACGAGCGCCGGCTGCTGCGTCTGTCCGGCGACGGTGCTCTCGACGAGGTCGCGGACCTGTCGGGCTACACCGACTTCCCGATCAACGACATGGTCGTGAGCGCCGCGGGCACCGCGTACATCGGTGGCTTCGGCTTCGATCTCCATGGCGGCGGCACCCCGGTCGACACCGTCATGCTCGCGGTCGACACCGCCGATGGATCGCATCGCGTCGCCGCGACGGATCTCGCGTTCCCGAACGGCATGGTGATCACGCCCGACGGGTCGACGTTGATCGTCGGCGAGTCCTTCGGCGCGCGTCTCACCGCGTTCACCATCGATGCCGGCGGTGCCCTGCAGGACCGGCGGGTCTGGGCGAGCCTCGGCGACTCGGGCGCGTTCCCCGATGGCTGCTGCCTCGATGCCGATGGTTGCATCTGGATCGCGTCGCCGGGCACCCACGAATGTGTGCGCGTTCGCGAGGGCGGCGAAGTCCTCGCTCGCATCTCGACCGGCGATCGCCTTGCCATCGCATGCATGCTCGGCGACGACGACCGGCGTTCGCTGTACATCCTCAGCAGCAAGGGCCTCGATCCGCAGAAGGCGAGAGAGCTGCGCAGCGGACGGCTGGAGCGCGTCCGCGTCGACGTGCCCGGCGCGGGCCTGCCGTAGCCTGACGGAAGTGAACGAGTACGTCGCGCCGCTGGGCGACATTCGCTTCGCGCTCGACAACCTCGTCGACCTGACTGTGCTGTCGAAGCTCGCGCCGTTCACGCACGCCGACACCGACACGGTGTTCGGCTTGCTCGAGGAGTTCGGTCGTTTCGTGAGCGAGGTGCTCGCGCCGATCGACCGAACCGGTGACACGCAAGGCGCGCGATTCGATCCGGCCACCGGTGCGGTCACGACTGCGCCCGGATGGCGTGGGGCCTACCAGCACTACGTCGACGCCGGGTGGGGGAGTGTTCCGTTCGAACCCGAGCACGGTGGTGGCGGCTTCCCGTGGCTCGTGGCGATCGCGATGCAGGAGATCCTGACGTCGGGGAACATGAGCTTCTCGCTGTGCCCGCTGCTCACCCAAGGCGCCATCGACATGCTGTCGCAGTACGGCACCGAGGAGCAGCAGGAGCGCTACCTGCGCCCGATGGTGGAGGGCCGGTGGACCGGCACCATGAACCTCACCGAGTCGCAGGCGGGCTCGGACGTCGGCGCGTTGCGCACCCGCGCCGTCCCTTCGCCCGATGGCGATGCCACGTGGCGCATCTCGGGCCAGAAGATCTTCATCACTTACGGCGAGCACGACATGACCGACAACATCGTGCACCTCGTGCTCGCCCGCGTGCCCGACGCGCCGCCGGGAACGAAGGGCATCTCGTGCTTCATCGTCCCAAAGCGACTGGTCCACGACGACGGGACGCTCGGCGA
>DASXPN010000126.1:0-1518 GCA_036493595.1 Acidimicrobiales bacterium
GGCCGCGCCGCGGTCGGCTCGGTCACCCGAAGATGTGCTCGCCGATCGTTTCGCTCGGGGTGACGACGTCGACGAGTACCGGCTTCGTAGCGATGAGCTAGCTGTGTTGTCCATCCACGTTGGTGACGTGGGTGAGGGTCCGCCAATGAACTGAGCCTCCGAGGGATCGTGTGGTTGTCGAAGACCCACGAACCCTCAGGAGGCTCTGGTGCACGGTAACGCTCCGATGACGCCACGCGGGCGCATGATCATGATCGAACGGATCGCGAGCGGTCGGCCGATCGCGCATGTCGCAGCCGAGATGGGCGTGTCCCGCAAAACGGCTGACAAGTGGTGGCGGCGGTGGCTCACCGAAGGCGAGACCGGGCTCGAGGATCGATCGAGTCGCCCGCACCGGTGCCCGCATCAGACCTCGGCGCGGGTCGAGGAACGCATCGTGCGGTTGCGGCAGCGCCGCAAGTTGGGTCCGGCCCGGATCTCGAGCATTGTGGGGACCCCGGCTTCGACGGTGCATCGGGTGTTGTGCCGGCATGGTCTCAATCGGATCGCGTGGATGGACCGGCCGACCGGTCAGGTGATCCGCCGGATCCATACCGATCGGCCCGGCGAGCTCGTCCACATCGACGTGAAAAAGCTGGGGCGGATCCCACCCGGTGGCGGCTGGCGAGCACACGGCCGCGAGAACCTGTTGGGTCAGCCGAGAGCGAAGGTCGGTTACGACTACATCCACTCCGCGATCGACGCGCACTCCCGACTCGCGTACAGCGAAATCTTCCGCGACGAGAAGGGACCGACCTGCGCCGAGTTCTGGAACCGAGCGCAGCAGTTCTTTAACGACCACGCAATCAGGGTCGAGGCCGTGCTGACCGACAACGCCCGCAACTACACCACCAGCCGGGCGTTCCAAGACGCGATCGAAGGGATCGAACATCGCCGGATCCGACCCCGACGGCCCCAGACCAACGGCAAAGTCGAGCGGTTCAACCGCACGCTCCTCGACGAGTGGGCCTACGTCCGCACCTACACCTCAAACAGCCAACGAACCCGCGCCCTTGACCGCTGGCTCCACCTGTACAACCATCACCGCGGCCACACCGCCCTCGGAGGCGACCCACCCATCACCCGCGCTACCAACCTCGCGGGACAACACAGCTAGAACACGCCCGCCGCGCCCGAACCGCGCGTATTCCTAGGACTCCGTTCTCGTCTTGAGCACTGCCCACCGAGAATTCGAGCGATGGCGAAGCGGCAGCCTCGGTGTTCGTCAGGTCGCGTGCATTGGTGACTCCATCACGCAAGGCACGGCGGGTCGGCCGCCGCTCGGCTCGGGCGTACGCACGAACTGGGTCGAGAGTCTGGCCGCTGCGCTCGACGACGCGACCGGTCCGAGAGCCGGCGATGGATTCCGGGGCTTGTGGCGGAGCGATGAATGGTTCAGGGATGGAGCATGGACCCGAACGGAACCGAGCGAGGAATTCGATGTCGCACCGTTCGCGCAAGGCTTCTTCACTTCGGGTC
>DASXPN010000127.1:0-15533 GCA_036493595.1 Acidimicrobiales bacterium
GTCAACACGATGGGGGAGGCGCTCGTGCGTGCGCGCGAGGAGGCCGCGTCGCGGAGCGATCTCGTCGAGCAGCAGGCGGAACAGCTACGACGGATCCTCACGATGGCCCGCGAGATCGCCGGGACGCTCAGTATCCCGTACGTGCTCCGGTCGATCGCGTCCAGCGCCCTCCAGATCAGCGGGTTCGACAGGGTGATCGTGTGGATGTCGGATGTCGACAACCCGCAGACCATGTCTGCTGTCGTCGACACGGCAGTGGAGGACGATCCGGACCGCGAGCTCCGCCACGCCGAGATCGGGATCGGCCTGGTCGGTCACGCGGTCAAGTACGGGCGCACGGCGGCAGAGGTCGGCGAGGACGAGCCCAGTGTCGAGGTGCACCCGGAGCGACCGTTGCGCAACATCGCGGTTCCACTCATCGTCGGCGCCCGTGTCACCGGAGCAGTGGAGTTCTCGGGTGACGAGCCGACAATCCTGAGTGCCGGCACGCTCGAGGTACTGGAGACGCTGGCGATCCACGCGGCAGCGGCCATCGAAGCGGCGCGGTTGCACGTCCGCACCGAGGAGATGGGCAATACCGACGCGCTCACCACCCTCGCGAACCGTCGCAGCTTCGACGCCGATCTCGCGGCCGAGTGCGATCGCTCGGCGCGCTACGAGCGTCCGCTCGCGTTGATCATGTTCGACGTGGACCACTTCAAGGAGTTCAACGACGCGTTCGGTCATCAACGCGGGGACGAGGTGCTCCAAGAGTTGGCCGACACCGTTCTTCACCAGCTGCGCGGGACCGACACCGCCTACCGGTACGGAGGCGAGGAGTTCGCGGTCCTCGCCCGCGAGACCACGGGGCCGGACGCGGCCGTCCTCGCGCAACGCCTCCGAATCCACATCCAGGATCACTTCGCGGCGCACGGTTCGCTCTCGTCGGTCACGGCTTCGTTCGGCATCGCGCTCGTGCCGCCGGAGGAGGCGATGCCGACGCGGATGGTGGCGGTCGCCGATGCCGCGCTCTACGACGCCAAGGCGGCGGGCCGGAACTGCGTGCGCTCCGGGCCGTCGACCCCGGTCTGATCGAAACGGTGGACCGCGGTCGCGGTCAATCGTGCCGGTGGACCATCGTCGCCCGTGCCTGATCGCGCGGCCGGACGACGAGTTGATCGATGTCGACGTGGCTCGGCCGCGTCGCCACCCACGCGATGCACTCGGCGATGTCGTCGGCGGTCAGTGGTGTGACGCGCTCGTAGACCTTCGCGGCGCGCTCCTCGTCACCGTCGAAGCGCACGACGGAGAACTCGGTCTCCACCATCCCCGGGTCGATCTCGCTCACCCGCACGGGCTGGCCGAGCAGCTCCATGCGCAACACGTCCATCACGGCGCGCACGCCGTGCTTCGCGGCGTTGTAACCCGCGCCGCCCGGGTACGGCTCGATGCCAGCGATCGAACCGATGGTGATCACGTGCCCGTCACCTGACGCGATCAAGTTCGGCAGCAACGCGCGAGTCACGCGCATCACACCGAGCACGTTGGCGTCGAACATCCAACGCCACTTCTCCTCATCCGCTTGCGCGATCGGCTCGAGTCCGAGTGCACCGCCGGCGTTGTTCACCAACAACCGGCACGACTCGATCTGCGCGCAGAACGAGTCGACCGATGCCGTGTCGGTGACGTCGAGGGGCAGCGCGCGGGCCGTGCTGCCGATGGCGGCGGCGACCGCCTCGAGGCGATCGATACGGCGTGCGCCGAGGACGACGTCGAACCCTGCCTCGCTCAAGTGATGCGCGGCAGCTTCACCGATGCCACTCGACGCACCGGTCACGACTGCAGTTCCTCGGGCAGACGTCATTCGTCCGCTGCCTTCGTCTCGTCCACGGCCGTCCTCTCCTCCGCTCGGTTCGCCTCCTCCGATGCCTGCGCCTCCTCCGCACCGATCTCTTCGAGCTCCTCTTCGAGGTGGGTGAGCGACGTGATCTCGCCCTTGCCGAGCCGGTGCTCGTTCCACACCGACACGAGCACGATCGCGACGGTGATGATGAGCAGCGGGATCCGGTAGTCCTTGATGAAGTCGAGGACACTCTGGATCGGGCCTTCGAAGATGTCGCCGACGACCCGTAGGAGGTACAGGCGCGTGATCGTCCCGCTGATGTTGACGACGAAGAATGCGACGAGGGGCATCCCCGCCGCCCCGGCGAACAGGCAGATGTAGTTGTTGGGCGCGATGAAGATGAGCGGGTACGCGGCCAAGGCGAAGTACTTCTCCGCGGCGCGCATGAACCGGCCGTAGGTCGGCGCCTTGCGCTCCATCCATCGCACGGCGGCATCGCCGTAGAACCACCCGAGGAGATAGAAGAGCGGATCCGAGATCAGCAGACGCAACGTGCCGACGACGTAGTACGGCACCGCGTCGACGCTGTTCGTGACGAGCACGAGGTTGCGATTGCGGGCGTTCAGCATGATCAACAGCAACGGGTGACGGTCGACCAGCGTCGGCGCGAGCGCGTCGCCGACGTTGCTGGCGATGACGAGCACGATGATGGGGACGACGATCAGCCAGAGGGTCCGGCGCGACGGCGTCGCTCGATCCTCTCGGGACTGGGGATCCAAGCTGGGGATTCTTCCATTACTTTTCCAACCAGCGCACTGCCGGCGCGCCGCCGAAGGGGGATCAGATGCAGGGACTGATGCAGGACCATCCGCTCACGCTGCCGCACTTCTTCTGGCGGGCCGAGCACCTGTATCCCGAGAAGGGCATCACGACCGCTACCGCCGGCGGGCTCGACCACGAGACGTACGGCGAGTGGTCCGACCGCACCCGCCGGCTCGGAGGGGTGCTCGACGATCTCGGCATCTCCGAGGACGGGCGCGTGGCCACCTTTGGTTGGAACACGGCGCGGCACCTCGAGCTGTACTTCGCGGCGCCGTGCACGGGACGCGTGCTGCACACGCTCAACATCCGCCTGTTCCCCGAGCAACTCACCTACATCGTGAACCACGCCGAGGACGAGGTGATCTTCGTCGACCGTTCGCTCGTCGCCCTGCTGTGGCCACTGGTGCACACGTTCGAGACCGTCCGCCACTTCGTGGTGATGGACGACGGCAAGGGTGAGGTGCCGAGTCCCGATGGTGGCCGGCCGATCCACGACTACGAGGACCTGCTTTCGCAAGCGGACCCCGTCGACTTCGACATCGCCGACGAGAACCGCGCTGCGTCCATGTGTTACACGAGCGGCACCACCGGCAACCCCAAGGGTGTCGTGTACTCGCACCGTTCCACGTTCCTGCACACGATGGCCGCGATGCTCGCCGACGGCATCGGCGTCCGCGAGAGCGACGTGATCCTTCCGGTGGTCCCGATGTTCCACGCCAACGCCTGGGGGTTGGCGCACGCCGCGATCGCATCGGGCGCGTCAATGGTGATGCCCGGCCCCGACCTGTCGCCGCCGTCGATCGCGAAGCTCATCGAGGACGAGCGCGTGACGATCGCGGCAGGAGTGCCGACGATCTGGATGGGCGTGTTGCCCGAGCTGTCCGGCCGGGACACCTCGAGCCTTCGCGCCATCCCGTGCGGCGGATCCGCCGTACCGAAGTCGCTCTCGGAGGGATATCGGGCCGCGGTCGGGCTCCCGCTCATGCAGGCATGGGGCATGACCGAGACGAGTCCGGTTGCGTCGGTCAGTCGCATCAAGTCGTCGCTCGAGGCGAGGCTGTCCGACGACGAGAAGGCCGAGCTGCGCACGACCGTCGGGCAGATCTCCGTCGGCGTCGAGTTCCGCGTCGTCGACCCGGTGACCCTTGGGCCCCAGCCGTGGGACGCGGAGACGTCGGGCGAGTTGCAGGTGCGTGGGCCGTGGATCGCCCGCACGTACTACAACGACGATCGCTCGGCCGAGTCCTTCACCGACGACGGCTGGTTGCGCACCGGTGACATGGCGGTCGTGACGCCCGACGGCTACATCAAGCTCGTCGATCGCACGAAGGACGTCATCAAGTCGGGCGGCGAGTGGATCTCGTCGGTCGATCTCGAGAACGTGATCATGGGTCATCCGAAGGTGGCCGAGGCGGCGGTGATCGGCGTGAGCCACCCGAAGTGGGCGGAGCGTCCGCTGGCGTGCGTGGTGGTGAAGCCGGACGAGGAGCTCACCAAAGAAGAGCTCGTCGAGTGGCTGTCACCGCGAGTGGCGAAGTGGTGGCTCCCCGACGACGTCGTGTTCATCGACGAGGTCCCGAAGACCAGCGTCGGAAAATTCTCGAAGAAAGACTTGCGAGACAAGTTCGGCAACTACGAGCTCCCCGCCACCTGAGCGCACGCGGCACCGCCCCTCCCGACCCCACCCGCCGCTTGGTGCCCCTTTTGGCGCCCCTTTTTTGGCGCCCCGCCTGGCGCTCCCCCCTTCTTCACGCACATTGTCGAGTCAGCCACCGTTGGACGTGGCTCAGTCGACCCAGGACAAGTCGGGCGCGCATCTGGGTCGACGGACCGACGCGCCACGTGGCTGAGTCGACCCAGAACAAGACGGTGGACGGACGGGCGCAGCGTGGCTCAGTCGACCCAGAACGAGACGGACAGCGACGCCGCACGGCCGGACAGGCGGACGACGACGCCCAGAGGGGGGTGATTGCCCTACCGGGGGTGCCCTCCCGTAGCCTCGGCCGGCAATGGAGCGTTACCGGTTCGCGCTGCGACCGCGCTGGATCCTGTCCCACGTTCTGATCGTCGTGTTGGTCATCGTGATGATCAACCTCGGGTTCTGGCAGCTGCGACGCCTGCACGAGAAGAAGGCGTACAACGCGTCGGTGCGGGCCAACGAGGCGCAGCCTGTCCAATCCGTGCAGGACGTGCTCCATCCCGGTGAGCCGGTCAGCGTCGGACACGGCCTCAACTTCCGCCGGGTCACCGCGACCGGCACCTACGACACGAGCAACGAGATCATCGTGCGGGCCCGCAGCCTCAACACTGAGCCGGGCGTGTGGGCCCTTACGCCGCTGCGACTCGACGACGGCAGCGCGGTGATCGTGCTGCGGGGCTTCCTGCCGTCACAGGGAACGCTCGAGCGGGTGCCGACCGATGCCGAGCCACCGTCCGGCCCCATCACAGTCACCGGGCTCGTGCAGGAGACGCAGACGGCCGGCACGTTCGAGGCGAACGACCCCGCGAACGGCAAGCTCACCACGATGGCCCGAGTCGACGTCGCCCGCATCGCGAAGCAGATGCCGTACCCGATCGAGCCTGCGTACCTGCAGTTGCAGACCCAGCAGCCCGCGCAGGCGGGCCAGCAACCGCTTGTCGTGCCCGAGCCGGTGCTCGACGAAGGCCCGCACTTCAGCTACGCCGTCCAGTGGTTCATCTTCTCGACGATCGCGGTAGTCGGTTATCCCTTGATCCTTCGGCGCAAGGCCCGTGACAAGGAAGAGGCCGACGACGACGACGAGGACACCGATGAGGACGATCTGCAAGCCGCGGGTGTCGGAACCACGACCTGAACCCTCTACTCGGGACGGTGTGCTGGCGGCCACCGTCCAGTGCGCGGGCCGGGTGAGCCTCGCTCGTATCACCGTCGAAGAGGTCGCTCGCGAAGCAGGCGTGTCGCGGGCATCGGTGTACCGATGGTTTCCCGGGGGCCGCGACCAGTTGCTCGACGAAGCGATCACGTTCGAAGTCGGTCGGTTCCTGTCGCGGATGGCGGACGCAGCCGAGGGCGCACCCGACTTATCGTCCCGGCTCGAACGAAGCCTGCTGTTCGCACACCGGGCGATCGAGGAGCACGAGGTGCTCCAGCACGTGCTCGCCAACGAGCCTGCGGGTGTGTTGCCGCAGTTGCACGCGACAGCACCGCTGGTGCTCGCTGTCGTCCGCGACGAGCTCGCGGGCTGGCTCGACGGTGTCGCGCTGAACGAGGGCGTCGACCGCGAGGAGGCGGCGGACTACCTGGCCCGCATGCTCCTGTCGCTCGTGGTGAACCAGGGAAGCTGGGATCTCACCGACCCCGCGGAAGTGGCAGAGGTGGTCCGCACTCGCCTGCTGGCCGGCGTGCTCGAGTAACGCCTCCGGCGAGAGCGCCGGCACTGGCGCCGGCGGTGTCCTGACGTTGACAGTGAGACAAAATCCTTCTTACTGTCTCACGTGATGAGCGAGCAGCAGACGCTCGAGAACCGACTGATCGAGGCCACGCTGCGCTGCGTCGCCCGCTGGGGCATCGCGAAGACGACCCTCGACGACGTCGCCCGTGAGGCGGGGTGCGGTCGGGCGACCATCTACCGCACGTTCGAGGGCGGGAAAGCGAGCGTGTTGCGGGCGACGCTGCAGCACGAGTTCGTCCGTTGCATCGCCACCATCGAAGACGCCATGCGAGGCCTCGACTCGCTCGAGGACATCCTCGTCGCCGGCACGACGACGGCAGCGTCGTTCATCGCCGGCCACGACGCGTTGCAGTTCCTCATGGCGCACGAACCCGACGCGGTGCTCCCGCATGTTGCGTTCGACAAGTTGGCGCGCGTGTTCGACGCCGCCGCGCTGTTCGCCGAACCGCATCTCGCGCCGTTCCTGCCCGAGGCCGAAGTGGCACGGGCGGCGGAGTGGGTGACGCGCGTCGTGCTCAGCTACGCGCTGGCGCCGACGACGCTCGACCTGCGCGTCGAGTCAGATGCACGCCGGCTCGTGAACCTCTACCTCATGCCCGCGTTGTTACCGCGCGCCGCGGTGGCAACGCGGTGACACCCGAAGTGAACCCAGCCAGAAGTTAGGAGCAGTCCCCAGATGTCCAGCCACGAAGAACTCATCGGTCGGGCCGACCTCAACGACCTCGAGGCGATCCTCTCGGTCTCGAACCGCGACGCCGAGGCGGTGATCCATGCGGTGAAGGACAACGCCGACGCGATCTTCACCTGGGATTACGAGAAGGGTCAGCGTCCCGCGCTCAACAAGCTCTACGAGAAGGCGAAGACGTCACAGTGGAACGGCGAGACCGATCTTCCGTGGGACACCGTCGTCGACCAGGAACAGGTCGTGCTGGCGAATGCCGCCGGCAACGGCCAGATGCTCGGCGAGATCGACTTGGCCGGCACGCCCTTCGCGGCGTGGACCGACGACGACTGGCTCAAGCTCGGCATCGAGTTCCAGAACTGGCAGCTCTCGCAGTTCATGCACGGCGAGCAGGGCGCCCTGTTGTGCACAGCCAAGATCGTCGAGACGGTGCCGTGGATCGATGCGAAGTACTACGCGTCGACGCAGGTGATGGACGAAGCGCGACACGTCGAGGTGTTCGCCAAGTATCTCGACACCAAGTTGTCGGGTCACTACCCGATCAACGCGCACTTGCGACTCTTGCTCGACGACATCATCAACGACAGCCGTTGGGACATGACCTACCTCGGCATGCAGATCATGGTCGAGGGACTCGCGCTCGCCGCGTTCGGCTTCATCCATCAACTGACGACCGAGCCGTTGCTCAAGCAGATGCTGCGCTACGTCATGAGCGACGAAGCCCGTCACGTCGCGTTCGGCGTGTTGTCGTTGAAGGAGTACTACGGCGAGTTGTCGGCGGCGGAGTTGCGCGAGCGCCAAGAGTTCGCGTTCGAGGCCGCGGTCCGCATGCGCGACCGCTTCCTCATGCAAGAGGTGTGGGACAAGCTCGGCGTAGACGCGAAGGAAGCCGTGCCGCTGGTGATGGTGAGCCCGCAGCGCCAGGTGTTCCAGCAGATGTTGTTCTCGAAGATCGTGCCCAACTGCAAGAAGCTCGGCCTCCTCGACGCCGGCGCGGTCAACGGCAACAAGGGTTGGCTGCGCGAGCGCTTCGAAGAGCTCGGCGTCATCCAGTTCGAGGACTGGGCCGACACCGGCGAGGAATACGAGATGTTCCAACTCGCCGAGAGCTGAAGGCTGACCCCTCCCGCGGGTGGACGCTTGGGCGTCCTGTCATCGTGGGGATGACGCATCGCCCATGCGTCACGGGCGGGGATGACGCATCGCCCATGCGTTCGGGTGTGGAATGACGGCGTGTCCCGGCTCGACGGTCTCGATCTGTCGCTTCGGCTCTCGCGTGAGGAAGAAGCGAACCAGCTCGAGACGGCGCAACGGCGCCTGCTGCATCTGCGTCTCGTGCTCGGCGGCTTGGTCGGCGGCGGACCCATCGGCCCGCCGGTGCTGGTGCTGTTCGAAGGGTGGGACGCATCCGGCAAGGGCGGCGCGATCAAACGTCTGGTCGGACGGCTCGACCCCCGTCATGTCCGCGTCGCGTCGTTCGCCGCGCCCACCCCTGACGAGAAGCGGCATCATTTCCTGGCGCGCTTCTATCAGCCGCTACCCGGCTGGGGCGGCATGGCCGTGTACGACCGATCGTGGTACGGACGCGTCCTCGTGGAGCGCGTCGACGGTTTCGCGACGCGTGACCAATGGGAGCGCGGCTACGACGAGATCGTGCAGTTCGAGCGCTCGCTCGCGCTGGAAGGCATGGTCGTCATCAAGCTGTGGCTGCAGATCTCGGCCGAGGAGCAACTGCGCCGGTTCGAGGGTCGCCGCGACGACTCGTTGAAGAGTTGGAAGCTCACGCCCGACGACTGGCACAACCGCGAGCACCGTGAGGACTACGAGGTCGCGATCGACGAGATGTTCGAACGGACCGATCACGCGCTCGGACGCTGGGATCTCGTCGAGGCCGAGAACAAGCGCTACGCGCGCGTCAAGATCCTCCGGACCGTCATCGACCGCATCGAGGAAGGCATGCGACGCAACGGCTTCGACCCGCCGCCGTCGAAGGGCAGCGACTACGACGGCTGACCGCCGCAGACCCGCCACCCGTCGGCCGCCCACCCGTCGGTCCGCCAGAAAAGCCGCCAACTCCGGGTCCATTGCGGGGCCATGGCCCCGCAATGGAACCAACATTCGCCAACCGCCCCCAACCGCCCCCCCGAGCCGGGTCGGGCCTGCGCTCACGCCACACTCACCAGGCGATGCTCGGCCGCCGATCGGTAGGCCGCCTCGACCACGGCGATCGCGGCGCGCCCGTCGAGCGCGGTGACCGACGGTTGCCGCTGTTGCCGCATCGCGGCGAGCAGCTCGTCGAGCGGTGAGCCGGTCGAGGCCGGCAGCGCGACCCGTTCGCGTTCGCCCTCGAGCGGTTGCAGCGTCAGGGGCGTGCGGCTGTCGAAGTGCAACGTGCCTTCGGTGCCGACGACGGTGAGCTGATGATCGGGCCCTGGTGACGACCAGCTCGCGTGCGCGGTGCCGATCACGCCACCATCGAGCCCGAGCAGCAGTTGCGCGTCGGTCTCGACATCGCCGGCCGTCCCGCGTAGCAACGCGGCGACCTCCTCGATCTCGTGGCCGGTCACGAAGCGGACGAGGTCGATGACGTGCACGCCGAGATCGATGAGGCATCCGCCGCCTGCGCTGGCGCGGTCGAAGAACCACGTGCCACGCGGCGACCACGCTTGCGGGCCGGCGTGTCCGAACGCGGCCCGCACACCCGTGACCGAGCCAATGCGACCAGCGGCGACGACGCCGTGCGCGGCCGCGAACGGCGGTGCGAAGCGAGTGTTCTGGAACGGCACGAGTACGACGTCGTTCGCGCTCGCGGCATCGATCATCTCGTCGGCGTCGGCCACGGTGCACGCGATCGGTTTGTCGACGAGCACGTGCTTGCCGGCCGCAGCGGCGGCGATGACGACATCGACGTGCAACGCGTTCGGCGTGGTGACCACGACCGCATCGACGTCGTCACGAACCACGGCGTCGTGCCAGTCCTCCACCACGACACCGGATCCCCACTCATCCCGCAGCGATTCCGCGGAGGCACGGGACCGGCTCGTGAACGCGGTGACCTCGACGCCCGCGGCGCGCAACCCGGGCAGGTGAATGTGACGCGCCGCCATCCCGCAGCCGACGACCGCGAACCGCTCGGTCATGAGATCGCGGCGGGCACGGCGTCGGCCCGCGGCACCCGCGGATCGTAGAGGCATAAGTTCGGGACGTGTACGCCGCCACGCACGCCGCCGAGCATCCGGACCAGCCGGCCTTCATCATGGCCACGACGGGCGAGACGATCTCCTTCGGAGAACACGAGGCGAGATCGAATCGCGTCGCCCACCTCTTGCGGGATCTCGGGCTGAAGCGGCTCGATCATGTGGCGATCTTCATGGAGAACAACCCGCGCATGTTCGAGTTCGAGGCGGGAGCGGAACGCACGGGCCTCTACTTCACGTGCATCAACTCGTACCTGTCGCCGGAAGAGGCGGCGTACATCGTCAACGACAGCGAGTCGCAGGTCCTGCTCTCCTCGGCCGCCAAGCGCGAGATCGCGGCGGCGCTGCCCGCACTGTGCCCGAACGTGCGCCGGTTCCTCATGGTCGACGGGGTCGTCGACGGATGGGAGAGCTTCGAGGACGCGGTCGCGCCGTACCCGTCCACTCCGGTCGACGACGAAACGCTCGGCGCCGCGATGCTCTACTCGTCCGGCACCACCGGGCAGCCGAAGGGCATCTACCGCTCGATGCCCGAGCAGCCACCGGCGCGGGCGCTTGCGGTCATGGACTTCGTCAAGGCGATGTTCGGCTTCCGCGAAGGCATGACGTACCTCTCGCCCGCGCCCCTGTACCACTCCGCGCCACAAGCCAGCGTTTCCGCGACGATCCGGCTCGGGTCCACCGCGGTGATCATGGAGCGCTTCGATCCGGAGCAGTTCCTGCAGCTCGTCGAGCGCTACCGCGTCACCAACTCACAGATGGTGCCGACGATGTTCTCGCGACTGCTCAAGCTCCCCGAAGACGTGAAGCACAGGTACGACCTGTCGTCGCTCGAGACGATCGTGCACGCGGCGGCACCGTGTCCGGTTCCGATCAAGGAAGCGATGATCGAGTGGTGGGGACCGAAGCTCGTCGAGTACTACGGCGCGACCGAAGCGAACGGCTTCACCTTCTGTGACTCCGAGCAGTGGCTCGCGCACAGGGGCACCGTGGGCAAGTGCATCCTCGGCAAGCTGCTCGTCCTCGACGAGGAAGGCAACGAGTGCCCGACCGGCACGTCAGGCACCGTGTGGTTCCAGGGCGCGACGGCATTCGAGTACTACAACGACCCGGAGAAGACCGCCGACTCGCGCCGCGAGGACGAAGGTGGGGTGATGAGCACGGTGGGCGACGTCGGTTACGTCGACGGCGAGGGCTACCTCTACCTCACCGACCGCAAGACGTACATGATCATCTCCGGCGGCGTGAACATCTACCCGCAGGAGACCGAGAACCTGCTCATCAGCCATCCGAAGGTGATGGACGCGGCGGTCTTCGGCGTCCCCAACGACGATCTCGGTGAGGAGGTCAAGGCGGTTGTGCAAGTGGTCGAGGGTGTCGAACCGGGCCCCACTCTCGAGCGCGAGCTCATCGCGCATTGCCGCGAACATCTCGCGCACTACAAGTGCCCACGATCCGTCGACTTCGAGGACGAGCTCCCGCGGTTACCGACCGGCAAGCTCTACAAGCGTCTCCTCCGCGACCGCTACTGGCACGATCACGGTACGCGCATTCTTTGAGCGCGTTAGCGTCGGTGGCGCCGCAGACGCGGACGCGGACGCGTGAAGCGAGAGGGGATCGGCATGGACAGCCTGACCATGTTGGGCCGAGTGGTGACCGAGACGCAGCGGGTGGTCGACAACGTGACACCTGATCAGCTCAGTGCGCCATCACCTTGCACCGAATGGACGGTGCGCGACGTCATCAACCACATCACCGCCGGCTCGACGATGTTCTCGCTGTCGGCGGAGTTCGGGTCGGTCCCCGACGCTGAGGTCGCTCGCCTCATGGGGGGTGACATCCTCGGTGACGACTACAAGGGCGCCTTCCGCGCCGCGAGCGATCACGCGATGGAGGTGTTCCACCAGCCCGGTGTCCTCGACAAGGTGGTGACGCTGCCCTTCGGCGAGTTGCCTGCTCGCGTCGCCCTCGACATCGCGGTGATGGACGTCGCCGTCCACGCCCTCGACATCGCGACCGCAACGGACCAGACGGTCGACGACGACGAACTGCTCGAGGCCGCGCTGGCGAAGGGCCACGAGACGATCGGACCGGACTTCCGGAGGCCGGGCATCTTCGATGCCGAGCAGGAGGCTCCGCCGGGCGCATCGACCGCCGATCGCCTGCTGGCATTCGCAGGACGCAAGGTCTGAGCGACCCCTCAGACGGGTGACGGGTGCTCGACGTCGCGCTCGTCACATACGCGGGTCTGCCGGAAGGGTACGAAGACGATCACCTTCTGGTGACCGCGCTGTCCGCGCGCGGAGTCTCCGCCGAGTTCGTCTGCTGGGACGACCCCGATGCTCGATGGGCGTCGGCCGGCCTCGTGATGATCCGCTCGCCGTGGGACTACCACCGCCGGCTGAACGCCTTCCTCGGGTGGGTCGACTACGTCGGCTCCGTCTCGCGGCTGTGCAACCCGCCGTCGGTCGTGCACTGGAACAGTCACAAGCGCTACTTGATCGAACTGTCCGAGCTAGGGGTGCCGACGGTTCCGACCGCGCTCGTGCTCGCGGGGGAGCGAACCGCACTCGGTGCCGGTGATCACGTCGTGAAGCCGGCGGTGTCGATCGGCGCCGACCGCACGAGCCGACATGCGACGCAGGCCGATCTCGATGTGCTCGTCGCCACCGACGACGTGCTCGTCCAGCCCTACGTGACCGAGATCGAGACGGAAGGCGAACTGTCGATCGTCTGCATCGACGGCGCACCGACGCACACGGTTCGCAAGGTCCCGCCCGCCGGCGAGTTCCGCACGCAGGAAGACCTCGGCGCGGTCGTCGACTCGGTACCGATCACGCCTGACCATGTCGTTCTGGCGCGCGCGGCGCTCGACGCGGTGGACGCGGCAACGCTCTACGCGCGCGTCGATGTCGTCCCGATGGACGGCGAGCTGCGGCTGATGGAGCTCGAGCTGATCGAGCCGACGCTGTGGCTGCGTTGGAACCCTCCGGCGGCGGACACCTTGGCCGCCGCGATCGTGAGCCGGCTCGCCGTCGACCGAGGAAGGTGATGCCGTCGAAAGCAACCCTCGGTTAGCGTTCTCTCGATGACGCGGCCGTCCGATACCCGGTTGCTGGTCCTTCACGGCCTGCGGTTGAAGGGCTTCGCCGTCGCGCACGACGTGACATCCGTGGTCGGGGTACCTCCCGACGAGGTCGGCTCGCATCTCGAACAACTGCAGGGCGATGAGCTCGTCTTGTACCGCGACGGGCGGCTGACCGGGTTCGCGCTGACGCCGGCCGGTCGCGCCGAGCACGAACGTCTGCTGGCGGCGGAGCTCGACTCGAACGGCTGTCGCGCCGCGATCGAAGGTGCGTACCGTCGCTTCCTCGGGCTCAACCCCGATCTGCTCACGGTGTGCACCGCGTGGCAGATGAAGGACGACGGGACGCTCAACGCGCACGACGACCTCGCGTACGACGGCGCGGTGATCGACGACCTCGGGGAGTTGCACGTCCGAGTCGATCCGGTGCTCGCGGACCTCGAGGGAGCGATGCTGCGCTACCAGAGTTACCGCCCCCGCTTCGACAACGCGCTCGACCGAGTGCGTGCGGGTGGGCCCGAGTGGTTCGCGAAGCCGATGATCGACTCGTACCACACCGTCTGGTTCCAACTACACGAAGACTTGTTGAACACGCTCGGCATCGAGCGCAGCAAGGAAGTGACGCACTCATGAGCGGTCCGTGGGGTTCCGTGCTCACCGCGATGGTGACGCCGTTCGACGACGATGGCGCCCTCGATCTCGACGTCGCGGCCGAGTTGGCGCGCTGGTTGGCCGATCACGGCAACGACGGGTTGGTGGTCGCCGGAACGACGGGCGAGTCGCCGGTGCTGAGCGAGCCCGAGAAGCTCGACCTGTTCCGGGCCGTCAGTGAAGCGGTCACGATCCCGGTCATCGCCGGCACCGGCTCGAACAACACGGCCGAGACCGTCGAGCTCACGAAGCGAGCCACGCAGACCGGCGTGGCCGGCGTGCTGGTCGTCGGGCCGTACTACAACCGGCCGCCACAGTCCGGCATCGAAGCGCACTTCCGCGCGGCCGCGGGCGCGACGCGTTTGCCGCTGATGATCTACGACGTTCCCGGTCGCACGGCGCGGCGCATCGCCCACGATGTCCTCGTCCGCCTCAGCCACGACGTGGCGAACGTGGTCGCCCTCAAGGACGCGACGGGCGATCCGCCCGCAACGGCTCGCTTGCTGGCCGACGCGCCCGAGCTCTCGGTCTACA
The DNA here is from genome assembly GCA_036493595.1 of Acidimicrobiales bacterium. Taxonomy (GTDB): domain Bacteria; phylum Actinomycetota; class Acidimicrobiia; order Acidimicrobiales; family JACDCH01; genus DATAES01. The sequence goes on from DASXPN010000127.1 coordinate 14,225, forward strand.
GCGGCGACGACTCGCTGACGCTGGCGTTGCTCGCCGTTGGCGCCATCGGCGTCGTCGGTGTCTCCACCCACTGGACCGCGCCGGAGTTCGGCGAGATGATCGCCGCCTTCGACAAGGGCGATGTCGTGCGGGCGCGAGAGATCAACGCGCTGCTGATCGAGTCGTACGCGTACGAGAACAGCGACACGTGTGTGTTCTCGCAGGCGGCCAAGGCGATGATGCGCACGCTCGGCTTGCGGGTCGGCGACTGCAGGCTGCCGGTTGGCCCGGCGCCGGCCGGTACCGAGGATCGCGCCCGAGAGGTCTACGACCGCCTCCACGACGGTCGCTGATGCCGGCACCGGTCTCCATCACCTTCCTTGGCGGTCTGGGCGAGATCGGCCGCAACTGCGCCTGCATCGAGGTGGATGGGCGCATCCTGCTCCTCGACTGCGGGCTCATGTTCCCCGACATCGACATGTTGGGCATCGATCTCGTGCTGCCCGACTTCACCTACCTCCGCGAGAACGCGGGTCGCATCGACGGCTGCATCGCGACGCATGGGCACGAGGACCACGTCGGCGGTCTGTCGTTCCTCCTACGCGAGCTGAGCTTCCCGGTGTACGGCTCCGCGTTGACCCTCGGGCTGGCGCGCCATCGCATCGAGGAGGCGGGACTCATCGATCGCACCGAGCTGGTGCCCGTGCGCGACGGCGAGCGGAGGCAGATCGGTCCGTTCGACGTCGAGTTCATCCCCGTCACGCACTCCGTACCGCACGGTTTCGCGACCGCGTTCCACACCCCGCAGGGAACCATCCTCCACACCGGCGACTTCAAGCTCGATCTCACGCCGGTCGACGGCAGGCTCACCGACCTCGCCCGCGTCGGCGCCATCGCCAAGGATCCCGGCATCCGGTTGCTGCTCTCCGACTCGACGAACGCGGAGGAGTCCGGACACTCGTCGAGCGAACGATCCGTCGGCCGCGTGCTCTACGACCTGTTCCACGCCAACGAAGGGCGCCGGATCGTCATCGCCTGCTTCGCCAGCCACATCCATCGCGTGCAGCAGATCGCCGACGCCGCGATCGCGTTCGGGCGCACGATCGCCACGCTCGGCATGTCGATGAAGAAGAACGTGCGGCTCGCACGCGAGATGGGACTGCTGCGCATCCCCGACAACCGGCTCGTCGACATCGAGGACATCGCCGACCTCGACCCGAGCAAGGTGTGCGTGATCTCGACCGGGTCGCAAGGTGAACCCATGTCGGCGCTCGCGCTCATGGCGTCGAGCGACAACCGTTGGATCAAGATCGGCCCCGAGGACACGGTG
>DASXPN010000128.1:0-13468 GCA_036493595.1 Acidimicrobiales bacterium
TGCTTGCGTCGAGCACGAGCGCTCGGCCCGCGCAGGGCCCATGTCGTCAGCTCTCGCTGTGCTCGCCGCGCCGCCCAAACGGTTTCGTCAACGGGGACGTCACGGCACCACAGACTCACCGAGGACTTCGACACGCGCAGCTCGGTGCAGATCTCGTCGTACGTAAAACCCTCGGACCGCAGATCGCGCGCCCGGGACTGCTCGACGACCTTGCCGCGGTAGCCCACGAAGACAAGTATCCGGGTTGGGTGTGACAGCGACCCCGACGGGGACGGACGTTGCTACTCGCTGTCGAGATAGTCCCGCAGCTTCTGGCTGCGGTGCGGATGGCGCAGTTTGGCCAGCGTCTTCGATTCGATCTGGCGGATGCGCTCACGCGTGACGCCGAACTCTTTGCCGACTTCCTCGAGCGTGCGGGCCTGACCGTCCTCGAGACCGAACCGCAAGCGCACCACCTGCTGCTCGCGCTCGTTCAGCTCGCCGAGGGCTTCGAGCACCGCGGAGTTCAGCATCATCCGCGCCGCGATCTCCGCAGGCGCCTCGGCCTGCGCGTCTTCGATGAAGTCAGCGAGGTTCGAGTCGTCTTCCTCGCCGACCGGCGAGTCGAGCGACAACGGATCCTGTGAGATGCGCATGATCTCGCGCACCCGCGCGGCGGTCATGCCGACCTTGTCGGCGAGCTCCTCGACTGTCGGTTCGCGTTCGAGCTCTTGCAGCATCTGGCGCTGCACACGGTGCACCTTGTTGATCGACTCGACCATGTGCACGGGGATGCGGATCGTGCGGGCCTGGTCGGCGATCGCACGCGTGATGGCTTGGCGGATCCACCACGTGGCATACGTCGAGAACTTGAAGCCCTTCGTGTAGTCGAACTTCTCGACCGCACGCATGAGGCCGAGGTTGCCCTCCTGGATGAGGTCGAGGAACAACATCCCTCGACCGACGTAGCGCTTCGCGATCGACACAACGAGCCTGAGGTTGGCTTGGATGAGCTCGCTCTTGGCCTCCTCGCCGTCGCGCGCCAGCCGTTCGAGTCCACGCCGCTCGGCGAAGTCGAGCGTGTCGAGCTCGCGCAGTGCAGACAGGTCCGCCAGCTTCTCGGACGCCAGCCCACCGGCCTCGATCCGCTTGGCCAGCGTCACTTCCTCCGCCGCGCTGAGCAGCGGGACGCGACCGATCTCCTTCAGGTACATCCGAACGGGATCGGACGATGTTCCTGCAGACCGACCGTCGGCCCGCTCGGCCGTGAACCGCAATGTGCGCTTTCGCAGCACGGACTCGGGGGCCTTCTCGCCGTCGCCGTCGCCGTCGCCGGCGCCGTGGCCGTCCGCGGCGGCGCCCGCGCCCGGTTGCGGTGCTAGGTCAGCCACGACGTGGTCCGCTACCTCGATCGGTGTCTCGTCGGGCTCTTCGACGGTGATGCCCGCCATCGCGAGCGCCGTCACGATGCGAGTGAGAACGTCAGTCGTGAGGTCGACCGTGACGACATCGAGAACGTCGTCCTGCGTCAACAAGCCCCCCCGGGAGCGGCCCCGTCGCACGAGCAACTCGAGCTCCCCTTCGGGAACCACAACCCGGCGGAGCGCGGTGTTGCTGTCAGTCATACGCCCGGTACCTCGCTCCTGAACGAAGCCACGATAGCAACTGCTCGATCGCGGCTCGTCTCGAACTCGGTTCGTTGACTTCGAGGAGGGCGGCGTGCACGGTCGGTTCGATCGGTTCGGTCGACCGCGCGATCTCGCGTCGCACAGTGGCGCGGAGAAGCGACGCAACCGCGTCCTCCGCATCGCCGTCGAAGTCGGCGACCGAAAGTTGGAGCAAGAGGTCTGCGGCGCCAGGATCCGCGGTTGCGATCGCGGCGTCGATCGATGCGGTTGACGCGATGGCGCGGAAAGCGGCGAGGTTCTTCAGGTCGCTGAACAGCGTCTCGGTCAGTTGCGGATCTTGCATCAACATTGGATCGACCACATCGGGCGCGTGGATGAGCGCCAGTAACGCGTTCACCTCTGGTGAATCGGGAAGCCACACGCGCGTCGCGCGCAACGCGGAACGCTCGGGCTGCACGCGCACCGCACGCGGCGTGCGCAGGCGAGCGCGAAGTTGATCAGGATCGAACCGACATCGGTCAGCAACCTGCATCACGTACTGATCACGCACGAGCTCGCTCGGATGCTCCGCGATCACCGCGAGCGCTTGCTCCGCCGCCCGCGCGCGACCTTCGGGCGAACCAAGCGACGCAGCTTCGAGAACGCGGCCCACACGGAAGCCCAAGAACGGGACGGCGTCCACCACGGCCTTCGCCAGCGCGCCTGGATCGCGGTACGCCAAGTCGCCGGGATCGACTCCGGGCGGCAGCGCGGCAACGGCAACGTCGAGCTCGAGATCGCGCTCCCATTGGTAGAAGCGAGCGGCCGCGTTCTGGCCGGCGGCATCCGCGTCGAAGGCGAGGATCACTCGGCGGGCGAAGCGCCGCAGCGATCGGAGATGTTCCTCGGTCAGGGCCGTGCCACACGTCGCCACGGCACGAGGTACGCCGGCGGTGCCAAAACCGATTACATCGGTGTAGCCCTCGCACACGATCACCTCGTCGGCGTTCACGATCTCGCTCTTTGCCCAACTCAGCCCGTACAGCACCTTCGACTTGTCGTAGATGGCGCTGCCCGGCGAGTTCTTGTACTTCGGCCCTTCACCGCCCGGCAGCACCCGGCCGCCGAACGCGACCGCATCGCCATTGACGTCGAAGATCGGGAACAACAGCCGCCCGCGGAACGCGTCCGTCTGTCCACCGCGCCGATTGAGGAAGCCGAGCCCGCTATCGACGAGGACGTCGTCCGGCACACGCAGCGCACGCGCTAGCTCATCCCATCCGGATGGCGCCCATCCGAGTTGGTAGCGCCGCACCGCGTCACCGTCGAGACCGCGCGACCGCACGTAGCCGCGCGCCGGCCCGCCGTCGTCACCGTGAAGCAAGCGCTCGTGGTACCACGCGACTGCCTTCGCCATCGCGTCGAGCAGCACGCCGCGCCGCTTGCGTCCTTCGTCTTCGCGGCGCTCCGTGTACCGGATGGTGATCCCGGCCTTGCCGGCCAACCACTCGACCGCGCCGACGAAGTCGAGGTGCTCGATCTCGCGCACGAACGTGATGGCGTCGCCACCGACACCACAGCCGAAGCACTTGAAGAGACCGTTCTCCTCGTTCACGTTGAACGATCCGGTCTTCTCCGCGTGGAACGGGCACAAGCCCACCCAGCGCCGCCCGACTCGCTTGAGTTGCACGTACTGCGAGACGACGTCCCGCAGGTTCACGGCATCGCGGACACGTTGGATGTCCTCGTCCACGATGCCCATACGGAGGGACGGTAGCGGGCGCGCCTTGCGGCTGGACGCGGCCGCGACGGGGGGCGCAAGCGAGCGCATGAGATCGAGATCACAAGACCTCGACAGCACTCCAGCGGACATGATGAGTGGCATGGGCGTGACCGACGTGTCGTTGCAGCCTCGTCCCGTAGTGAGCTCCGTCGAGGAGTTGCTCGAGGGCGCCACGAGCCGGGAGTCATTCGGGACGACGGACTCGAAGTCGGGCTCGGCCTTCGAACGAGTGGTCATCGACCGCGAGCCGTTCATCGTGAAGCACGTCCATGTCGACAGCGACTGGACGATGCGGTTCAACGGCGACATCGGCTGCCACCCCGCGCAGGTCTGGCGGTCCGGGCTCATGGACGTCGTGCCCGAGCGCATCGACCACGGTGTCGTCGGGGTCGCGACCGGGCTCGGCCGCAACGGATGGGGCGCCGCCATCCTCATGCGCGACGTCAGCGAGGCGATGGTGCCGCCCGGCGATGACCTCCTCGACGTCGAGCAACACGTTTCGTTCATCGACGATCTGGCCGCGCTGTCCGCACGTATGTGGGAGTGGAAGGACGACGTCGGCCTCGTCCCGCTCGAGAATCGCTGGACGTGGTTCAACCATGTGTCACTCGCGGTGGAGGAGGTACTCGGGTGGCCCGAACCCGTGCCGAAGATCGCGTCCGAGGGCTGGCGGAAGTTCGCGGAGCACGCGCCACGCGACGTGTTCGACGTCGTCGACACGCTCCGGCGAGATCCCGCGGCGCTCATTGCATCGGTGCGCTCGACGCCCCTCACCTTCGTGCACGGCGACTGGAAGCTCGGCAACGTCGGCACCGCGGCCGACGGACGCACGGTCCTGATCGACTGGACCTATCCCGGCGAGAGCCCGTGTTGCTTCGAGCTCACCTGGTATCTCGCGCTCAATCGCGCCCGCCTGCCGATGTCGAAAGAAGACACCGTCGACCGGTTCCGCTCGTCACTCGAGCGTGCCGGCATCGACACGTCCGATTGGTTCGAACGTCAACTGGCGCTTTCGTTCCTCGCCGCACTCGCCGTGTTCGGCTGGGAGAAGGCGCTCGGCGACGGGAACGAGCTCGGCTGGTGGTGTGATCGAGCCCGCGAAGGTGCCTCGTTGCTGTGAGCTCGATTGCGGACGCGTACTCGACCGGCGCGGGCGCCTGGGAGGAGGGGCCGATCCGCATCTACCGCGTGTTGGCCGAGCTGCTGGTCGCGCGCGCTCCAGTGCCCTTGCGCGGGCGGCGCCTGCTCGACCTCGGTACGGGAACCGGCGCGGCGTCGCGGCCGGCGCTGACCGCCGGTGCACGCGTGACCGCGGTCGACACCGCTTTCGGCATGTTGGCGTTGGACCGGAGCGAGCGGCCGCCGGGAGTTGTCGGTGACGCGCTGTCGTTGCCGTTCCGATCGGGCGCCTTCGGCGGGGTCGTCGCGGCGTTCTCGCTGAACCATCTCGTCGACGCCGGTGCAGGCGTCCGGGAGGCACACCGGGTCATCGGTTCGGGCGGCTTCCTTCTCGCGTCGACGTATGCGAACGATGACGACCACCCGGTGAAGCAGGCGGTCGAGCGCGCCCTCGGCGAGCAGGGTTGGGAGGCGCCGGGCTGGTATCCCGAGACGAAACGGGCCATGGCGGCGTGGGGAACGATCGACGCGGCCACCGCTGCGGTCGAGCGCGGTGGTATGGACGTGGTGTCGGTGGAACACGTGAAGGTCCCGTTCCCGGAGCTCGCGCCGGAGGCGTTGGTGGATTGGCGACTCGGGATGGCGCAGTGCGCCAACTTCGTCGCCGCGCTCGACGGCGATCAGCGCGCGGCCGTGATGGCGCGCGCTCGCGAGGTGCTCGGCCCAGAGCCGGAGCCACTGGTGCGCTGCGTGCTGTTCATCGTCGCCCGCGCCCGCTGAACCGACGGCGAACTGCTCAACCGCGAACTGCTCAGCGACTCACTCGGTACCGGTGATGCGCGCGTCGCGCCGATCGGCGAGCATCGACGCCCACACCGTGGCGGCCAGCACCACGACGATGATCCCGAGTGAGAGCACTGCGGGGAAGTGCACGACGTTCGACAGCAGCATCTTCACACCCACCGAGGCGAGGATGATGCCGAGGCCGATGTTGAGGTACCGAAACCGGTCCTTCAATCCCGCGAACAGGAAGTACATCGATCGCAGGCCGAGGATGGCGAACGCGTTCGAGCTGAAGACGATGAACTGCTCGCGCGCGACGGCGAGTACTGCGGGCACCGAATCGACCGCGAAGACGACGTCCGTGGACTCGATGAGCACGAGCACCGCGAACAACGGCGTAGCCAGCCGCCGGCCGTTGTCGCGCGTGAACAACTTCTGGCCGTCGTAGCTGGTCGTCGACGGAACGAGGCGACGAACGACGGCGAGCACCCGACTGTGTTCGAGATCGACAGCTTCGTTCTCGTCGTGGCGGGCGATCTTCCACGCGGAGTACAGCAGGATCGCGCCGAATATGTAGAGCACGAAGGAGAACTGCTCGAGCAGCGCGACCCCGGCGAAGATGAAGACGGCGCGTAGCACCAATGCCCCGAACACGCCCCAGAACAGCACGCGGAACTGGTACTCGGCGGGCACGACGAAGAACGTGAGGATCACCGCCCACACGAACACGTTGTCCACGCTGAGGCTGAGCTCGAGCAGGTAACCGGTCCAGTACTCCCCCGCGGCCTGGCCGCCGTGCCACCCGAGCACCGCGAGCCCGAACAGCAATCCGATGGCGACCCACACGCTCGTCTCGACCGCGGCCTCACGGATCGGGATCACGTGCGGCTTGCGGTGCAACACGAGCAGATCGACGAGCAAGAGCCCCGTCACCAGCCCGAGGAACGCGAACCATTCGAACGGCGTGACGTCGAAGCTGGCGAAGGTGTCGTTGGAGCCAGCCGCCGCGACGGCGAGCGGTAACGGCACGATCAGTTGGGGCTCAGCTCAGTACTGCTTGCGCGGCTGCCAGCCGGGCGATCGGCACCCGGAACGGCGAGCACGACACGTAGTCGAGGCCGGCCTCGTAGAACAGCTGGATGGACTCGGGATCTCCCCCGTGTTCGCCGCAGACTCCGAGCTTGAGGTCGGGCTTCGTCTTGCGACCGCGCTGCGCGCCCATTCGCACGAGTTCGCCGACACCCGTCTGGTCGATAGTCTCGAACGGGTTGCGCTTCAGCAGCCCTGCTTCGAGATACGCGGGCATCATGCGCGACTCGACATCGTCACGGCTGAAGCCGAACGTCATCTGCGTGAGGTCGTTGGTGCCGAAGCTGAAGAAGTCGGACTCCTCTGCGATCTCGTCGGCGCGGATGGCGGCACGCGGCGTCTCCACCATCGTGCCGATCGTGACGTTGATCTTCTTCTTGGCGTTCTTCGTTGCGTCGACGATCGCGCTCTCGACCCATGAGCGGGCGAGAGCGAGCTCCTCACGCGTGACCGTGAGCGGAATCATGATCTCGACCACCGGCTTGCCGCCCGCGGCAGCACGAGCCGCTGCAGCTTCCATCAGCGCCCGCACCTGCATCGCGTAGAGACCGGGCTTGACCACGCCGAGGCGTACGCCTCTCGTGCCGAGCATCGGGTTGAACTCGTGCCAGGCTCGAGCCGCGTCGTACAGCTCGTGCTCCTCTTCCGTCAGTCCGACCGTCGCTTCTTTGATCGCGAGCTCGTCGAGGTTCGGTAGGAACTCGTGCAGCGGCGGGTCGAGCAACCGCACGGTGACGGGCAGCCCGTCCATGGCTTCGAGGATCTCCTCGAAGTCGGCCTTCTGCACGACCCGCAGCGCCTCGAGCGCTTCCGCTTCCTCGGCTTCGTCGTTGGCGAGGATCATGCGACGCACGACCGGCAAGCGGTCCTCGCCGAGGAACATGTGCTCGGTGCGGCACAGGCCGATGCCCTCCGCGCCGAACTGACGGGCGTTGGCGGCATCGGGACCGGTGTCGGCGTTGGCTCGCACCCCGAGCTTGCCCTTGCGTATCGCATCGGCCCAGCCGAGGATGACGTGGAATTCCTTCGGCGGTTCCGACGCGCTCAGCTGCACCTCGCCGAGCACGACCGCGCCGGACGTGCCGTCGAGCGAGATGGTGTCGCCTTCGCGCACGACGACGCCACCGGCGGTGAACTGCGCGCCGTCGATCTTCACCGAGTCCGCACCGACGATCGCAGGGATGCCCCAGCCACGAGCGACGACCGCGGCGTGGCTGACGAGGCCACCTCGGGCGGTGAGGATGCCTTCGGCCACCTGCATGCCGTGCACGTCCTCAGGGCTGGTCTCATTGCGCACTAGGACGACCTTCTCACCGCGATCGGCAGCGTCGACCGCTGCATCCGCGGTGAAGTACACGCGACCGACGGCCGCGCCCGGCGATGCCGCCAGCCCCTTCGCGATGACTTCAAGGTCCTTGCCCGCGAACTGCGGATGCAGCACCTGGTCGAGGTGGTCCGCGGTGACCCGCTGGATCGCGTCTTCCTTCGAGAGCTTCCAGCCCTTCTGCTGGGTCATCTCGACGGCCATGCGCAGCGCGGCCGAACCGGTGCGCTTGCCGACACGGGTCTGGAGCATCCAGAGCTTGCCTTGGTCGATCGTGAACTCGGTGTCGCACATGTCGCGGTAGTGGCGCTCGAGCCGGGCGAAGATGTCGAGCAGTTGCTTGTGCACCTTCGGGAAGTGCTTGGCGAGCGCGTCGAGGTTCTCCGTGTTGCGGATGCCCGCCACCACGTCCTCGCCCTGCGCGTTGATGAGGAAGTCGCCGTAGGGCTTGTTCTCACCAGTCGCCGCGTTGCGGGTGAAGCCGACACCGGTGCCGCTGTTGTCGTCGCGGTTGCCGAAGACCATCGCTTGCACGTTGACGGCGGTGCCGAGGTCGTGGCTGATGCGCTCGCGGACGCGATACGCGATCGCGCGTGCGCCGTTCCAACTGCGGAAGACCGCCTCGATCGCACCCTTCAACTGCACCAGAGGATCCTGCGGGAACGGCTTACCGGTCTCCCGGCGAACGACGTCCTTGTACCGCTCGCACAGCCGGCGCAACGTCTCGGCGGACACTTCCGCGTCGGTCTCGGCGCCGTCCCATTCCTTCGCGGTCTCGAGCAGGCGTTCGAACCTCTCGCCGTCGATGTCGAGGACGATCCGGCCGTACATCGAGATGAACCGGCGGTACGAGTCGTACGCGAAGCGCTCGTCGTCGGTCTGCTTTGCGAGGCCATCGACGGACTCGTCGTTCAATCCGAGATTGAGGACGGTGTCCATCATCCCCGGCATCGAGAACTTCGCGCCCGAACGCACGCTGACGAGCAGCGGGTCGACCGGATCACCGAGCTTGCGGCCCATCTTCTTTTCGAGCGCGGCGAGGTGCTTGCTGATCTCGTTGTCGATGCCACCGGGCCATCCGTCAGCCATGTAGGCGCGGCAGGCGTCGGTCGTGATCGTGTAGCCCGCGGGTACCGGGAGCCCGAGCACCGAGGTCATCTCCGCCAAGTTGGCGCCCTTGCCACCGAGGAGGTCTTTCATGTCCATCGGTGGCTTCCGGTGCTTGTGGTCGAACGCGTAGATGAAGGGCATTGGGACCGAGCCTAGTGGTCGCCCTCCGGCGGGCATTGGGGGTTCAGCCGCGGTTCAGCCGCGGGAATGGTCAGCCGCGGGAACGGTCAGCGACGGGCGCGCATCGACCAGAGCTGGGGGATGGTCGGACGGTCCGCCGGCATGTGCCAGAAGCGGTCGCGGCCGCGCACCATGAACGGCCACTTCTGCTCGACGCCCATCTCGTGCTCGCCCACCAGTTCCACGGTCAGGCCGGCGTGGATCGCGGCGGTGACCACGCGCCCAATCGCCCAGTTCCGTTCGAACACGTGGTTGTGCTCAGTCTGCAGCTTGCGGTCTGTGTACGAGCCGAAGGCGTCGTCGCTCTCGACCACACCGAAGTACGGATAGGCGAGCTCCGGCTCCTCCGTCTCGCCGAACGACCACAAGAAGGGGTGGATCTCGACGACATAGAGGACGCCACCGGGTCGCAGCAGCGATGCGACGACGTCGGCCCACCGTTCGATGTCCGGCAGCCAGCTCAACGCACCGATGCCCGTGTAGACGACGTCGAACGTCCGCCCGCCGAGTGCGTCGAACGCGTCGTAGACGTTCGAGACCACGAACTCGCTGCGATCCTCGAGCCCGAGGTCGGCTGCCAGTGATCGGGCGGTCCCGATCGCGGGCTCGGAGAAGTCGAGGCCGACGACCCGCGCGCCGCGGCCGGCCCACGACAGCGTGTCGGTGCCCACATGGCACTGGAGATGCAACAAGTCGAGCCCGTCCGGATCGATGCCGAGCTCTTCGGCTTCGAAGGGCCGCAAGTCATCGCGTCCGCGCCGGAAGGACTTCAGGTCGTAGAAATCCGACTGCGCGTGACTGCCGGCTCGCTCGTCCCACCATGCCCGGTTGGCGGCGATCCAGCGCTTGCTCACTGGGAGAGAAGGTTCTCCACCTGGGCCACGAGGTCTTCGATCGGAACCCGCGTCTGTTCCATGCTGTCCCGCTCGCGGATCGTGACGGCTTTGTCTTCCAGCGACTCGAAGTCGACGGTGACGCACAGCGGTGTGCCGATCTCGTCCTGACGGCGGTAGCGGCGACCGATCGACTGGGTCTCGTCGTACTCGGTCATCACGTGCGGCTGGAGACGGTGCAGCACGTCCCTCGCGATCGGTGACAGCTTCTCGTTGCGCGACAGCGGCAGCACCGCGACTTGGTACGGCGACAGCCGAGGGTCGAGCCGCAGCACGGTTCGGGTCTCGCCGCGCACCTCTTCCTCGTGGTAGGCGGCCATGAGGAACGCCATCATCGTGCGGGTTGCGCCGACGGCCGGCTCGATCACGTGGGGCACGTAGCGCTCGCCGGTTGCCTGTTCGAAGTACTCGAGCTTCTCGCCCGATGCCTTCGTGTGCTGGGTCAGGTCGAAGTCGCCGCGGTTGGCGATGCCCTCGAGCTCGTCCCATCCCCACGGGAAGAGGAACTCGATGTCGCTCGTGCCCGACGAGTAGTGCGACAGCTCGTCGGGGTCGTGCGGCCGGATCCGCAGCTTCGACTCGGGCATGCCGAGATCGAGGAACCACCGGTAGCGCTCACCGATCCAGTACTCGTACCACTGCGCGGACTCGGCCGGCGGCACGAAGTACTCGAGCTCCATCACCTCGAACTCGCGCGTACGGAACACGAAGTTGCCGGGTGTGATCTCGTTGCGGAACGACTTGCCGATCTGCGCGATGCCGAAAGGGGGTCGCTTGCGACTGGTCGTGACGACGTTGTTGAAGTTCACGAACATTCCCTGCGCCGTCTCCGGCCGCAAGTACACCTCGGCGGCGGACTCCTCGATCGGGCCCGCGAAGGTCTTGAACATGAGGTTGAACTGGCGCGGGTCGGTGAACGAATCCCTCGCGCCGCAGTTCGGGCACGTGTGCGGGTCGTCGAGCTTGTCGAGCCGGAACCGCTCGTTGCACTTGCGGCAGTCGACCAGCGGATCGGTGAAGTTCTGTAGGTGGCCCGACGCCTCCCAGATGGCAGGCGGGCTGAGGATGGCCGCATCGAGCCCGACGACGTCGTCGCGCAGCTGCACCATCGAGCGCCACCACGCGGCCTTCACGTTGCGCAGCATGAGCACGCCGAGGGGGCCGTAGTCGTAGGTCGATCGGAAGCCGCCGTAGATCTCCGCCGACTGGAACACGAAGCCGCGGCGGCGGCTCAGGTTGACGATCTTGTCGAACAGAGCCGCATCGGGACGCGGCTGTTCGACGTCGGCGGTTGCCTCCTCGGACATGGATCGACACTACCGGGGGTCGGTGTTGCCCCCGTCCCAGTTCTGGTGCGGTTGACTGTCCGGAATGACCGTCTCTCGCGTCGCTGTCTCTCGCGTCGCCGTCGCTCGCGTCGCGCTCGTCGTCCTCGTCGCCATCGCGGTGGGGATCGCGGCAGCCGGTTGCTCGAAGGACGAGACCAGCCCCACCGTCGGGCCCGCCCTGTCGACGGACCGTCCGTCCTCTGTGGCACCACCGCCTTCGGTCCCGGCCACGACGACCTCCGCTGTCGTGGCGTCCGGACCGTCAGGCTGTGGAACCGCGCCGGCGCCCGCGTCGGTCCGGGCCAGCCAGATCAGCGCCGATGTCGACGGGGACGGCACGGCGGACACCGTGATCGTGTACGGCGCCGGCACGGACGCTGCCCCGGCGCCGTACCACGTCCAAGTGCAATTGGGTGGCGGGAAGGGCACCGTCGATGCGGTCATCCCCGACGCCGGCGACGACACCAGCGCGGCCGTGAAGGTGCTCGGCGCGGCCGACGTCACCGCGAGCGCCGGCGCTCCGCCTGACGGTTCCGGCGCGGAGGTCTTCGTCGACGTCGGCTCGGGCGCAGCCACCGCGGTCATCGGCATCTTCCAGGTGACCGGCTGCAACCTGGCGCGACTGACGGGTCCGGGCCCGAACGTGCCGTCGGCGTTCGCCATCGGGGGCACGGTGACGATCCTGAGCGGCTTGCGCTGCGACGGCACCGCGGGCGGTCAACGACTCGTCGTGCTCTCGGCGCAGAGCGACGACGGCCTGACGTACCAGACGACCGAGCAACGCCTCGACGTGACCAACGGCGTGTTCGTGGCTTCGGGCGACCCCGTGGCCGGGTCGGTCTCGAGCAGCGACCCTCAGTTCCAGTCCTTCAGCCACCTCGACTGCCCCGGGGTCGAGGGCCCCTAGACGTCGCAGGATTGCCTAGCCGCGGTCGAGCAGGCCGATCGAGCGCATACGACGTTCGAGGTGGAACTCCAGCACGCGGGTGGCGAGGTGCTCGACCTCGGTCGTCGCGGGCGTGACCGGCTGCGCGAGCGCGGCGCCGAGCCGCCCTCCGAGAATGAGTTGCAACAGCACGATCGCGTCGCTCGGAAGCGGTACGCCGCGACGATGCTCGGCGCACACCAGCCCACCGTCGTCGACGGCAAACGCGCACAGCGCTTCTTCGGAGCCGCACACCACGCAGGCGTCCACGACGGGCGAGAAGCCCTCGAGCGCGAGCAACTTCCAGAAGAACGCGGGCGCGATCAACGGATGATCATCGGCCGCGAGCGCGCGCAACGCACCGAGCAACATCTTGTAGAGAGCGTGATTCGGTTCACGCTCCTGGGTGATCTGGTCGACCGCTTCGAGGATCGACGCGGCACGACCGATGCGATCGAGGTCGTCGCGGATCGCGCGGAAGTGGTCGATGGTCTCGGCCTGCGTGATCGTGTCGAGGTTGCGACCCTCGTAGAGCTGCAGCGCGACATGGGTCGTCGGTTCGAGCCGCGCGCCGAATCGCGACGATGTCTTGCGCACACCCTTCGCCACCGCGCGCACCTTGCCGCGCGCCTTCGTGAACAGCACGACGATGCGATCGGCCTCGCCCAGCCGGTACGTCCGCACCACGATCGCCTCGTCGCGGTACAAGGGCATCTCAGCTCTCGATCGCGCCGAAGCGACGCTCGCGTCGCTGATATTCCGCAACGGCGTCGAACAGATGCTGACGACGGAAGTCGGGCCACAGCACGTCGGTGAACACCAACTCGCTGTAGGCGAGCTCCCACAGCAGGAAGTTGGAGATGCGGTACTCGCCGGAGGTGCGGATGACGATGTCGGGATCGGGCATCTCGGGCTCGTAGAGATGCTCGCGGATCGTGTGCTCGGTGATCTTCTTCGCCGGTACGCGCGCCTCGACGATGGCGCGCACCGCGTCGACGACCTCGGCCCGGCCGCCGTAGTTGAAGGCGATCGTGAACGTCATCCGCCTGTTCGCCTTCGTCTGTTCCTCTGACTCCTCGATCCGGCGCAGCACCCGGCGCGGCACCCGCCAGTCCCGCCGGCCTGCGAACCGGATGCGCACACCCCACTCGTCCAGTTGGTCCCGGTGGCGGAGCAGGATGCCCTCGTTGAAGTTCATGAGGAAGCGGACCTCTTCGATCGGGCGCCGCCAGTTCTCGGTCGAGAACGCGTAGACGGTGAACCATCCGAGCCCGAGCTCGAGCGCACCCTCGACGGCGTCGAACAGCGCCTCCTCGCCGGCGGCATGGCCGTCGGTCCGCTTCAGACT
>DASXPN010000129.1:0-2787 GCA_036493595.1 Acidimicrobiales bacterium
GCCACGATGGCGTCGGCCCTGCTGCGCATGGGGCGGGTGAAAGGCCTGGCTCGGCCCGCCATCGCCACGCCGATCCCGGTGCCGGGAGGCACCCCGACAGTGCTGCTCGACGCCGGCGCCAATGCCGAGTGCCAGCCGCAATGGCTCGTGCAGTTCGCGCAGATGGGCGCGGTGTACGCCCGGGTGCGCTACGGCATCGAGGCGCCGAAGGTCGGCCTGCTGTCGATCGGGGAAGAGTCGAAAAAGGGCAATTCCTTGGTGAAGGAGACCTATCCCCTCCTGGCCGAGGCGGAGTTGGCGGGGGAGTTCGTCGGCAACGTCGAAGGCCGCGACCTCATGACCGAGGGCGTCGACGTGGTCGTGACCGACGGCTTCACCGGCAACGTCGCGCTGAAGACACTCGAAGGTGGACTGAAGGCGCTGGTGAACGCCCTGTTCGGTGCGTTCGCGGCCAGCGACGAAGCGAAGGCCGCGGCCGAGGTGCTCATGCCCCAGCTCCTCCCGCTGTACGCGCAGCTCGACCCGGACACCTACGGCGGCGCCATGCTGCTCGGGGTCAACGGGGTCTGCATCATCAGCCACGGGTCCTCGTCGGCAACTGCGGTCGTGAATGCCGTGGGGGTGGCAGCTGAGATGGTCGACCGCGGCGTGGTCGATCTGCTGGCCACCGCGGTGAAAGCCGCTTAAGCCCCGCGCACTCGCAACTCCGCATAAATCGGCCCAGACGGCATACGGTCCGAAAAGGGGCTTCACAAGCGCACGAACGGGGGTGGTGGGTAGAGTTCGCGGCCGATTCAGTCGTCTACCAGGAGTGTTTCGTGCCCGCGGAGACCCACGTCGAACAGGGCCCTCTCGATCGTGAGGCCGTTTTCGAGCTCATCCGAGATCGCCTCGCCGACATCCTCGAGATCGAACCGTCCGCCATCAAGGAGGGTGACTCCTTCGTGGACGACCTCGATGCGGACTCACTCGCGCTGATCGAGCTGGTCGAGGCCCTCGAGGAGGAGCTCGGCGAGCGAAGCGTCGGGTTCCACATCGACGACGAGGATCTTGCGGATCTGAAGACGGTGCGCGACGCCGTGGATTACGTCGTCGGCCGGCTCGGAGGCTGACCGTCGAGCTGCTTCCCGTCGCCGGCCTCGCGGCGCTGAACCACCGGCTCGGCCAGCCGGTGGCCGACGAGAACGTCCTCGCGGCCGCGCTGGCGCACCGCTCCTGGTGCGCGGAGAACCCGGGGCACGAATCGAACGAGCGCCTCGAGTTCCTCGGCGATGCCGTGCTCGGCCTGGTCGTGACCGACCACATCTATCGCACGTACCCCTCCTTGCCTGAGGGTGAGCTGGCCAAAGTGCGCGCTTCGGTGGTGAGCGCGGCCGCGCTCGCCGAGGTCGCGGGCGAGCTGCAGCTCGGCGACGCGCTCTTGCTCGGCAAGGGTGAAGCGGGGTCCGGCGGGCGGGAGAAGCCGTCGATCCTCGCGGACGCACTCGAGGCCGTCCTCGGCGCGGTCTACCTCGTGGGCGGATGGGCGGCATCCGAGCGACTCGTGCTCGAGCTCCTCGGCGATCGCATCAGTGAAGCCAGCGAAGGCCCCGGCGGCCAGGACTACAAGACCCGGTTGCAAGAGCTCGTCGCCCGCAATTTCACCGAACTGCCTCGCTACTCGATCAGCGACGAAGGGCCGGATCACGCAAAACGCTTCTTTGCGGAGGTACGGGTAGGGGGCCAGGTCCGCGGCCAGGGCGAGGGCCGTTCGAAGAAGCAGGCCGAAGCCGCCGCCGCTCGCTCGGCGTGGGAGCGGTTGCGAGAGGAGCTCGACGCCATGGCGGTTGCCGCCGACGACGCAGAGCGGTCATCGCTCGCCGCGGGACCGGACCGGTAGCAGTGCCGGAGCTGCCGGAGGTCGAAACCATCCGGCGAGGGCTTGATCGCGAGGTCGTCGGCAAACGGGTGAAGACGGTCGAGGTCAGCGGCACGCGCACGGTGCGCCGACAGACCAAGAAGCAGTTCATCAGCAGGCTCGAGGGAGCGAAGATCACCGGCGTCGACCGGCGCGGGAAGTACCTCGTCTTCAAACTCGACACCGGCGAGCTCATGGTCGTGCACCTGCGCATGAGCGGGCAGCTGTTGCGGGCACAGGCCCGTGAAGCGACGCCGAAGCACACCCACGTCGTGATCACGTTCACGCAGGGCGGCC
Source organism: Acidimicrobiales bacterium (assembly GCA_036493595.1). GTDB lineage: Bacteria > Actinomycetota > Acidimicrobiia > Acidimicrobiales > JACDCH01 > DATAES01. The sequence continues at coordinate 2,195 of DASXPN010000129.1, forward strand.
AGCTTCGTTTCGTCGACCCTCGCACCTTCGGCGAAGTGTTCGTCACCGCGCCGGACGAGTTGACCAAGGAGATCCCCGAGCTCGCGTCGCTCGGCATTGACCCGGTGGACGATCCGATCCCGTGGGTGAACTTCCGCCACATGTTGCTGTCGCGCACCACGAAGTTGAAGCCGCTGCTGATGGACCAGTCGTTCATCGCCGGCCTCGGCAACATCTACAGCGATGAGATCCTGTGGGAGGCGGGCCTCCGCCACGATCGCGTGCCCCAGACGTTGTCGACGATGGAGATCAGGCGGTTGTACCGCGCCATCGTCGAGGTGCTGCACGAAGCGGTGAAGCATCGAGGTTCGACGCTCGGTGATCAGCAGTACGTGGATCTGCACGGACGCCCGGGTGAGTACCAACTGATGCATCAGGCGTACGACCGTGAAGGTCAGGCATGCCGTCGCTGCCGTACGTTGATCGTGCGTGAGAAGCTCGGTTCCCGTTCCACCTACTACTGCCCCAACTGTCAGGTCTGACGTGTCGCGCCCCGGTGCGGCGCCGCCGCGGCGGTTCTGTCGAGCAGCGTGCCGGCAGGCCTGAGCATGTAC
>DASXPN010000130.1:0-26729 GCA_036493595.1 Acidimicrobiales bacterium
ACGTTCACGTCAGTCGATCGCTACGGCGGCGCACCCTTCGGATCAGCGGGCGCCGCCGGCGGAGGAGCGGCCTAGGACGGGGCTGGATTCGGGCCGCCTGAGCCGGATCCGCCTCCGTCACCGCCGTCACGGTGTCGAGGGAACGGGAACGGGAACGGCTGCGGCTGAGGCGGTTGCGTGGTGGACGGCGGAGGTTGCGTGGTCGAGGGTGGAGGTTGCGTGGTCGACGGGGGAGGTTCCGTCGTCTCGGGCGGGGGATCCGTCGTCGCGGTGGGTGGCTCGGTCGTGGCTGCTGGCTCGGTCGGTGTGGCCGCGGCCTGACTCGACGCGCGGTCCGCGGCTTGTCGAGCGCGGGGAGTGGCGGAGCTGGACGTTGGAGTGGGGCCCGATGTCGTCGACTCGACGGTCGACTGGCTCGATCCATCGGCGGGCACCGGGGTGGCCGTGACCACCGCAGGACCGGGAACTCCGGTGGCCTGGCTCGTGGTCACCCCGTTGTCGTGGGTGACGTTGGCCGCATCCGTGGCGTGCCAGGGGCCCGTGCTGCCACACGCGCTGGCCGTTCCCAGGGCGATGAGCATGGCGGCACCAGCGATGATCCGGTATCGAGTCATCGGGGACTTCCTCGGTTTCCTTGCGGCGCAGCGCGCCGCCGCCCAGTCCGGTACGCGGCCCTTCACCCTATTCCAATCCTTTCCGAAAATCCGGGGCTATTACCCGTATTCGTGACGATTGATCCCTGGAGGCCCAGTCGTACGACTTCGCCGTCCAAGGCACCGGTAACCTGACGCCGGCGTCAGGGTTCGACCGGGGGTGACGGATGGCGATCGAAGAGTCCCGTTTGCTGATCGACGGCAAGTTGGTTCCCGCCTCGGGAGGGCGGACATACGTGAACGTCAACCCGGCGACCGAGGAGGTCATCGGGGTCACGTCCGACGCATCGGCCGGCGATATCGACGAGGCGATCGCGGCGGCGCGGCGAGCGTTCGACGAGTCGAGCTGGTCGAGGGATCACGATTTCCGCTCACGCTGCCTCACGCAGCTGGCGGAGGCACTGTCCGACGAGCGGGAGCTGCTGCGCGAGGTCATCGTCGCCGAAGTGGGATGCCCGGTGATGCTCACGCCCGCCATACAGGTCGACAAGCCGATCGACGAGCTGCCGTACTGGGCCGCACTCGCGCTGTCGTATCCGTACGACACCGATCTGCCGGAGATGGAGTTCTACGGGGGCCGTCACCGCCGGCAGGTGTGGCGCGAAGCGATCGGCGTCGTGGCCGCGATCACGCCATGGAACTATCCGCTGCTCCTTCATCTCGCGAAGCTCGGGCCTTCGCTCGCCGCGGGCTGCACCGTGGTCCTGAAGCCGCCGCCCGACACGCCATGGTCGGCGACGCACATCGGCAGGCTCGTCGCGGAACGTACCGACATCCCGCCCGGTGTCGTCAACGTCGTGACAGCAGCCGATCCGGTGGCCGGTGAGCAACTCACGACCGACCCGCGTGTGGACATGGTCGCGTTCACCGGATCGGCCATGACGGGACGGCGCATCATGGCCGCCGCCGCTCCGACGTTGAAGAAGATCGCGCTCGAGCTCGGTGGCAAGTCAGCGCTCATCGCGCTCGACGACGCCGATGTCGCCACGACCGCGCTCATGGCAGGGATGGGAATGTGCACCCACGCCGGCCAGGGCTGCGCGATGGCCAGCCGCCTGCTGGTGCCGAGAAGCCGCTACGACGAAGCCGTCGAGGCTGCGGTCGCGGGCATGGCGGGAGTCAAGGTCGGTGACCCTTCCGATCCGGAAGTCCTGCAGGGTCCGCAGATCAGCGCCCGCCAGCGCGACCGCGTCCTCGGCTACATCGAGCAGGGACGCGCGGATGGCGCGACCGTCGCCTGCGGTGGCGGCACACCCGCGCATCTCCCGAAGGGCTACTTCGTCGAGCCGACGGTGCTGGCCGAGCGCGACGAGAACTCGACCGTCGCGCAGGAGGAGATCTTCGGGCCGGTGCTCGTGGTGCTCGGCTTCGACGACGATGCCGACGCCGTGCGCATGGCGAACAACTCGATCTACGGACTGTCGGGCGCGGTTGCGAGCGACTCACTCGATCGTTCCGTCGCCGTCGCTCGGAAGCTGCGAACAGGAACCGTCGGCATCAACGGCGGCCAATGGTTCGCGGTCGACACGCCCTTCGGTGGCTACAAGCACAGCGGGCTCGGACGCGAGAACGGCACACAGGGCTTCGAGGAGTTCCTCGAAACGAAAGCGGTCGGTCTTCCCGCCTGACAGTCTCTTGCGCAAACACGAATGTTGGTGCCATTGCGGGGCCATAGCCCCGCAATGGACCCGGAGTTGGCAGGCGACGAGCAGGCGAGCAACGGCAGCAGGGACACGAGGGGGCGCGATGTCGACGGTGCTGATCACGGGGTGCTCGAGCGGGTTCGGGTTCCATGCGGCGTTGCTGTTCGCGAGGCAGGGCCACGAGGTGTTCGGCAGCGTTCGGACGCTCGAACGAGCGAAGCCGTTGCAGGACGTCGCGACCGATGAAGGTCTCGACCTTCACGTCATCCGCCTCGACGTGCGCGATGCCGACTCGGTCGACGGTGCCGTCGCCGAGGTGGTCGAACGAGCCGGACGCATCGACGTGTGCGTCAACAACGCGGGTGTCGAATTGCGCGGCCCGATCGAGGAGTGCAGTGACGACGAGATGCTCGTGCAGTTCGACACCAACGTGTTCGGGCTCGTGCGCGTCGTACGGGCCGTGATCCCGGTCATGCGCGAGCAAGGCGGCGGGGTGATCGTCAACGTGGGTTCGGTCGCGGGTCTCGTGTCGCGCCCGTTCGCGGGCATGTACGCGGCCTCGAAGCACGCGGTCGAAGCGATCACCGAGGCGTTGCACTTCGAGTGCGGGCTGTGGGGTATTCGGTTGGCCGTGGTCGAGCCGGGACAGTTCGAGACCGAGCTCGCCAACAACGCACTCGTCGCGGCCCGGTTCGACGCGAACTCTCCCTACAAGGAGGTCTCGGACCGCTTCGACGTCGCGCTGCGCACGCTCGCGCCCGACGGCAAGCCGGCGCCACCCGAGGTCGTGGCGGACGCGATCGTTGCAGTCGCCGAGGACGAGAACGCCACCCTTCGCCATCTCGTCGGTGCCGACGCAGAACTGATCTGGTCTGTCCGGCGCGCCGGGGACTTCGAGGAGTACGAGCAGACGATGCGCTCGGCGCTGAACTTCTGGGACTGACGCCCTGGGACTGACGGCTGGGACTGATCGACTCGCCAAGTAAGGAGTCGTCGGGCGATCAGAACCGCACTCGGGACGGGGTCACGCGATCGAGCTCCAACCAGTCGGCCATGGACCGCAACTCCTCCTGCAACTCCGACGCGATCAGCGCGACGCTCGACGGGTCGCTGTGACCGGGCTCGAGGTGGGCGCCGATCATCCGCAACGTCGACTCCTTGCGATCGGCCTTGAGATCGACGCGCGCGACGAGCTCCTCACCGAGCAGGAATGGCAGCACGTAGTAGCCGTACGTCCGCTTCGGCGGAGGCGTGTACAGCTCGATGCGGTACTGCATACCGAAGAGCCGCTCGGTGCGGGCGCGTGCCCACACGAGCGAATCGAACGGTGAGAGAAAGGCGCGAGCATGCACGCGGCGAGGGCGGCGCGCGCCGGCGTACAGGTATGCAGGTTGCTGCCAGCTCTCGACGTCGACCCGCAGCACCGAGCCCGCCTCGACGAGATCGGTGAGTGCCGCCTGTGTGTCGGCCATCCCGAGCCGGAAGTAGTCGGCGAGATCGCGGGCTGTGCCGATGCCGTGCCAGCGCGCGGACTCGAGCACGAGGTGGCGCTTCGCGTCCGTCTCCGACGGCACGGGCGCGTCGAGTACCGCGTGCGGCAGCACGCGCTCGGGGAGGTCGTAGCGCCGTTCGAAGTTGCGGCCCCGGCCGGCGGAGGTGACCCGTCCCACCGAGAAGAGCCACTCGAGCGCGGTCTTGCCCTTCGCCCAACCCCACCATGGCCCTTGCTTCGCGCCGGGATCCTCCAGCTCCGCCGCGGTGATCGGGCCGCGCTCCGCCACCTCGGCGAGCACCGCGTCGATGTAACCGGGATGCTGCTCGACGATCGCCGCCACGCTGCGCCATGAATGACCGCCGGCACGCTCCATCCGCCAGCGCAGCATCGGGTACAGCTCGACCGGCACGAACGACGCGACATGAGCCCAGTACTCGAACAGCTCGTGCCGGCGCTCGATGAGCTCGGTGAGCGCCGGCCGCGGGTACGGCCCGAGGCGCGCGAACAGCGGGAGCTCGTGCGACCGCACGAGCACGTTGACCGAGTCGATCTGCAACAGGCCGACCCGCCCGAGCGCGCGCCGCAAGTGGCGAATGTCGATGCGTCCGGACGGCGCCGGGTCACCGAATCCCTGCGCGGCGAGCGCGATGCGCCGTGCTGCGGCGTTGGACACGCGTTCCGCCGGTGCCCGCATCCGGACAGTGTGACCGGTTGCCAGGCCGCGCGTCCGCGGGCGATAGGTTGCGCGGCGAAGCTCATTCCCTGGAGGCAATGCGATGAAGGTCGTCGTCGACTTCGATCTGTGCGAGAGCAATGCGCTGTGCATGCAAGCCGCGCCCGAGGTGTTCGAGGTACGCGACGACGACTTCCTCTACGTCCTGCAGGACAACCCGCCTGAGGAGCTGAGGGCGAAGGTGGAAGAGGCCGTGCGCCGCTGCCCGAAGCAGGCCATCACGCTCGAAGGCTGAATCCATCGACGCCATCGCGGTCGTCGGCGCGTCACTGGCCGGCTTCCGCGCCGCCGAGACGCTGAGGGAAGAGGGCTTCGCCGGGACGATCACGTTGATCGGTGCCGAGCCGCATCGTCCCTATGAGCGGCCCCCGTTGTCGAAGCACGTCCTCGCGGGCGCGTGGGAGGTCGACCGGATCGGAGTCACGCCGGTCGGGGTCACCGATGATCAGCTCGACATCCGGTGGCGACTCGGCGTGGCCGCTCGCTCGCTCGATCTCGTCGCGCATCGCGTAGAGCTGGAGGACGGCACGTCCGTTGCATTCGACGGGCTCGTCATCGCGACGGGCACGAGGGTGCGGACGTTGCCCGGTCAGCCCGACCTCGCCGGGATCCACACCTTGCGCACCGTCGATGACTGCCTCGCGCTACGCGCGGATCTCGACGCAACGCCGTCGCGTGTCGTGGTGGTCGGCGCGGGTTTCATCGGTGCGGAGGTGGCGGCGACGGCTCGTGCGCGCGGGCTCGACGTGACGTTGCTCGAAGCACTCGAGGTACCGCTGCAACGGGTGCTCGGCGACGAGATGGGCGCCGTGTGCGCGGACATCCACCGCGATCACGGGGTCGACCTCCGGTTGGGGAGCGGTGTGGCGTCGTTCGTCGACGACGGCAACGCACGGGTCTCCGGCGTCGTCTTGTCGGACGGCGAGCGCGTCGACGCCGACGTCGTCGTCGTCGGCGTTGGCGTGATCCCGAACACGGAATGGCTCGACGGTTCGGGCCTGACGATCGACAACGGCGTCGTGTGCGACGAGACGTGTCTGGCCGCGCCGGAGGTCGTCGCCGCCGGTGACGTCGCGCGGTGGCCCAACCGGTTGTTCGACGAGGTGATGCGGGTCGAGCACTGGGAGAACGCGCAAGAGCAAGGCGCGCACGCGGCGCGCCGACTACTCGGTCGCACGGAGGCGTACGAACCGGTGCCGTGGTTCTGGTCGGATCAGTACGACCGCAAGATCCAGCTCGCGGGACGTAGTGGCCCCGACGACGAGGTGCGCGTCGTCGACGGCTCGATCGAGGAGCGGCGGTTCGTCGCGCTCTACGGGCGGGCGGGGAAGGTCGTGGGTGTGCTCGGGATGAACCGCCCCCGCCCGGTGATCCGCTATCGCCAACTCATCGCCGAGGGCGCGAGCTGGGAGGACGCCCTCGCCGCCTCCGACTGACGCCGTTCAGGACGACGCAGAGTCGGAGCTGGAATTCGAGCTGCTCAGGTCGGTCTTCTGGCACGTCGAGAGCCCGCTCTTGAACCCGTTGTTGAGTGCGTCGAAGAACCCGACGCGGAACGCGCTCAATCGTTCGAACGCCGTGCCCGTCGGCGCCTTGCCGGCTTGCACGTCGATCGGCTTGGCGCCGAACTGGAGGAACGCGGCAACGATCTCGTCGAGGTCACCCGGTGACAGTTCCATCTTCGCGTTGTCCGGGAGGTTGTTGTCGATCTCGAGCGTCTTCGTCGTCGCGACCCACACACCCGTGAAGCAATCCGCTTGCAGCGCGGCGTCGATCGAGTCGGTCGGCAGCCCCGTGAGGTGTTGGGCTCGCTGTGAGTAGAGCTTGCCGATGATGGCACCCTGGGCGAGATCGCCGATGTTGTTGTACACCTGCGGCATCAGGTTGCTCTCGTCCCAATTCATGGTGTCGTTGTCGGGGCAGTAGAGGTACTTGCCGATCGCGTCCTTGCCCTTGACGGTCGACTTGCCGCACGTGAAACCGGCCGTCGGGTCGAAGGGGTTCGTCTTCGCCTCGGTCCACTTCTTTCCGCCGGGCAGCAACGGCAACGCCTCACCCCAGAAGCCCTCGAGGTTGTTGATCACGAGCGGTTCGACCTCGTCGAACGGGAGGTTGCCCTGCTGCGCCTGATCGAGTGAACCGGGCACGAACACCTCGGGCACGAAGTTGAACGTCTCGTCCTCGTAGGTCTTGCACTTGTCCATGCCGCCGTTGAGGCCGTCCTCGAACGCGTTGATGCGCTGGAACGCCGAGCCGTGCGCGCTCTCGTCGTTGACCGTGTCGGTGCCGACGGGGTCGCGAATCTGCAAGAAGCCGCCGAGCGCGTTGTCCAGGTCGCCGAGGGACACCTTGAACTTCTGTGAACCGCCCTGCTGGACGTGTTGCGTGTAGGCGCCCGCGAAGCAGTCCGCTTGCTGCTCGGTCACGAAGGTCGGGAACCGGCCGTCGAGGATGCCGTGCCGCGCTTGGATGGCATGACCGAGCTCATGGGCGACGACGATCGCCAGCGTGTACGGGCCGAACTGGTCGAGCAGTTGGTTGGTGAGATTGTCGGTGTCCCACGCCACGAAGTCGCCCTGGGGGCAGTAGAACGCGTTCTGCGCGACGTCCTTGTAGTTGGCGACCCCCGGCGAGCCGCAGTTCGGCGGAGGATCGGTCGGCCCGTACGGGAACTCGCCGCCCTTGATGGGTGTGAACTGGCCTCCGTAGAGCTTCGGGAACTCGGCCTCGTAGAAGGTCTGCACATCGTCGATGGCGCTCTTGATGATCTTGTCGTCGTCGTCGGGACCAAAGCTCTGGCTCGACGAGCCGTTGTCAGTGGAGTCCGATGTGACGCCGTTGGTGTTGCCCGCACTTGCGTTGCTCTTGTTGCTCTTGCTGCACGCCGTGAGGACGAGCAACAGGACGAGCGCCGCGCCAATTACACGATGACTCCGGGTCATCTGACCTCCGTTCCCTCCCGTACTGCTCCGCCGGGGAACGGGAGCGTACTCCGGAGCCCCTGACGCAACAGCCGACTCCGGGCCGGTGACAATGAGGCCATGAATCGCCGGCTGTACCTCGTGGCCTTCGCCGCGGTCGCGCTCATTGCCGGCCTGTCCGTCTATGTCGCGACGAGGGTGAAGCCGCAGGACCTGGCCGGAGCAGGGGACCTGTCGGTCAAGGCTGACTCGGTGCCGAACCTCGCGGCCGCGAAGGGCTGGATCAACTCGCCACCGCTGACCCCAAACGATCTCAAGGGCAAAGTCGTCATCTACGACTTCTGGACCTATTCGTGCGTCAACTGCGTGCGGACCCTTCCGCACCTTCGCGCGCTGTATGACCAGTATCAGGCCGACGGACTCGTTGTCGTCGGCATCCACTCGCCCGAGTTCGACTTCGAGAAGAACCACGACAACGTGGCGCGGGCGGTGAAGGAACTGGGCGTCACGTGGCCGGTCGCGCTCGACGACAACATGGACCTCTGGCATGCCTTCGACAACATGTACTGGCCCCAGGAGTACCTGACGGACCGCGACGGCAAGCTCCGGCAGGTGTACATCGGCGAGGGCGACTACGACCAGAAGGAGGACGACGTCCGCACGCTGCTCGGCGTCGCGTCGACCGCGCCGCTCGCCGCGAGTGGCGGGCCAGACGAGGTGCAGACCGCCGCGGAAACACCGGAGATCCACTTCGGCTTGGCGTTCGGCTCGAGCGAGTTCGCGTCGTCACCCGAGCCACTGACCGCCGGCACGCAGACGTTCACCGCGCCCGATCCGGTACCGACCGACACGTTCGCGTTGCAGGGCGCGTGGACGGTGAGCGATCAAGGAATCGAGTCTGCCGATCCGAACGCGGCCATCGTGCTGCGCTATCGCGCCGCGGAGGTGAACATCGTCGCGGGCGCGGGCGCAGACGGCGGCGCGAGTCCGGCGATGCTCGGTGTCGAACTCGATGGCACACCCATGCCCGCGGTGCCGGTGACGGGTGACGACCTCTACCGGGTGATCTCCAGTGGACCGAGCGGCGTCCACACCCTGGTGCTGCGACCGCAGACGACGGGCTTCCAAGCCTTCTCCTTCACCTTCGGCGCCGGAACCCAATGAACCGCTCTCACGTCCACTCGACAACTGCGGTGTGAGCTGTGCTGGCGGACTACATCGCGCTGTTCGGGGCGGGCGTGGCATCGTTCCTGGCCCCCTGTCTCGTGCCGTTGGTGCCCGCCTATCTCGGGATGATCGTCGGCGAGTCGGCGGACAGCGGCGACATCGCCACGGCGGTGCCCGCCACGGTCGTCTTCATCGCCGGGTTCGCGTTGGTGTTCGCAGGGCTTGGCGCGCTCGCCGGCTTGATCGGTTCGTCGCTGAGCGATGTGCAGAACGTGTTGCAGCGAGTCGGCGGTGCGATCGTGATCGTGCTCGGTCTCGTCCTTCTCGGCGTGTTGCGCGGACCGTTGGTCCGTGAACGTCGGTTGGTCACGCGCTTGCCGAACATCGCAGGCCCCGTCCGTCCATTTGTGCTCGGTGTGGCGTTCGGCGCGGCGTGGAGTCCGTGCGTCGGACCGCTGCTCGGGGCTGCGCTCGTTGTCGCGGCGCGTGACGGTGAGCCGGTGCGCGGCGGACTGTTGTTGCTCGCCTACGCGGCCGGCATCGGCGTGCCGTTCCTGCTGGCATCACTCGGACTCGCGGCCGCTCCTGGGATCGCGGCGGGCGTGCGTCGCATCGCGCCGACGCTCGAACGCGTCGGCGGCGCGTTGCTCGTCGTGCTCGGAGTGCTGCTCGCCACCGGGGCCTACGCCCACCTCACGTCGTACCTGGCGCGGTTCGCGCCGTCCGTCGGCGGCCTGTAGCTCGCCGTACGCCGGCGCGATCACCAGGTGACGCTGAAGCAACGGTCGCGCAGGGAGCCGGGTGACCACAGGCCCCAAAGTCCGGCGGCGGCGCGCCGCGTGTCGTCGAGCCACGGCAGGCAGGTCGGATCGCTGATCCGGCGCACCACTTGGCGGATGCCGCCTTCGTGCACCGCGTAGCCGGTCCACGTGCCGGGGAAGTCCTTCGTCGATCCGACTTCGGTCACCGTGATGCCGAAGCGTTCGAGCCGGCGATGGCGATGCGAGTGGCCCGTCGCCACCAACGACTTCGGCTGTGCGGCCGCGAGGTCGCGCAGGAACCGATTCGCTTCCGGCCCGGGAATGCCGCTCGGCGCGAAGGTCGGCACGCGGTAGCGCTGGGGATAGTGGTGCAGCGCGACAAGTACGCCCCTTGATGCTCGTGACGCGATCCGCACGATGTCCGGGCTGAGATGCGCGATGCGGCCGCGATCGTGACCGACCACGGTCGTGTCGGCCAACACCACTCGCACGCCAGGCATGTCGATGACCTCGACGCCGTGGACGAGGTGCAGGCCGTGCTTCGCCAGCGCGGGTTGCGGCTCGACATGGCGCCCCCGCTTGACGTCGTGGTTGCCCGGCACGACGGCCACACCGACCGGAATGGCGGCGAGCAACTCGCCGATGGTCGCCCATTCGTCCTCGCGCCCGTGATGGGTGAGGTCGCCCTTCACGACGAGCAGTTGCGCCCCCCAGGCCAGCGCGTCGTCGATGGCGCGGCGCGCGCAACGCACGGCATGAGGGGTGCCGGCCGCCGGCTCGTGCATCTGCCCCCGGAAGCCGAACCGGCGGCAGCCGATGTGCACGTCGTTGATCGTGGCGATGCGGCACAGCTCTGCACCCGGCGGGGCCGCGATCGTGGTGACCGCAACGTCGTCGTCGCCGACCCGCACGACCTGTGTCGCGTCAGGCCGCAGACCGGTGACGAGTTGCGCGCGGGCCTCACCATCGGGCCCCCTTCGCCAAGTGACCTGCGCGGTGTCCGGCTCGACCGCGAAGACCCACGGCGGCGCGCTTCGGTGGTTCACTCCAGAGCAGCAGCCAGCGCCGGTTGCTCGCGCTCGCGGAACGCCACGTTGACACGCAAGCGCTCGAGGTGTTGCGCCATCGTCTGCGCCGCTTGCGGTAGCGGATGCTCGGCGAAGAACGACAGGACGTCCTGCGCGACAGCAGGGTCGCTCAGCGCCCGCACGCCCTCGGCCATCCGCACGACCGTGCTCGACGGGAATCGTTCCATCACCGTGGGCCAGTGGCGGCGGATGAAGTCCCACGCTTCGGCGCCGTGCTCGCGACTCATGAGCGCCCGCCCCAACAGGAACGGTGCGTTCTGCGTGCGCACCTCCGACATGCTGAGCTCGAGCATCTGCTCGAACGACGCCTTGTCGCGGAACCGGGCCAGCGAGTACAGGTACCGCATCTGTTCTTGCGGGTTCGTGGACGTCCGAAAGCGGTCGAGAAAGGCGGCGAAGTCGTCAGGGCCACCGTGATCGGCGATCACGTTCACCGCGACGGCCGCCATCGCGGGATCGGCCGCGTCCGGATCGGCGAGGTACGCGTCGTGGATCGAGCGGGCACGCGCCGCGGCGTCGTCGTCCGCGCCGACGGTGCCGACGAGCTCGAACAGCGTCGCCCGCGTCTGCTTGTCGCGATCGGTCTCACCGTCCTTCGGCGCCCATCCCATGCGATGCAGCGCCGGCGCCGCGAGCGCGCGCACGGTGGCCTGCAGCCGCGGGCGGGTGTCGTCGTCCACGATGCGATCGAGTGACGCGAACGCGCCCGCCAGCCGTTGCCAGACCGCGAGATCGGTGTCGTCGGCGAAGCTGCGCGCCAGCTCGAGAAACTCCGCGGACGTCGACGAGCCTTGCAACACCGACGCGAATGCGTCGTCGACGATGTTGTAGCGCTCGAGCGGGCTGAGCCGGCTGATGTGGGTCGCGAGACGCTCGCGCATCACGCCTCGATAGCGCGTGCGATAGAAGCCGGACCCGCCGTGGTTGAGGAACACCCACCGCACGGGATCAGCGAACTCGATGTCCTGCTCGCGATCGGTGAGCAACACCTTGCGCTGCTCGATCCGCTCACCGTTGGACCACACGAGCAGCACCGGCACGACCCAGGTCGTCGCGGCGATGTCCCCGTCGTCACCGTCGAGCCCGTAGCTGAAACGCTCCTGGCGCAACCGGACCGTGCGCTCACCGGCGATCTCGACTTCGACCACCGGGTAACCGCCCTGGAAGATCCAGCTGTCCATGATCTGGCGGACGGGCTGGCCACTCGATTCCTCGATGGAATCCCACAGGTCGGTCGTCTCGGTGTTCGCGTACTGGTGCAGGCCGAGGTAGTGCCGGATGCCGTCACGGAAGACGTCCTCGCCGAGGTACTGCTCGAGCATCAGCAGTACGGCCGCGCCCTTCTCATACGTGAGGACGTCGAACATCCCCTCGGCGTCGTCGGGCGACACGACCTCGAACTCGATCGGGCGCGTGCTGGCGAGGGAGTCGACCTCGAAGGCCGCGGTGCGAGCCAAACCGAAGCTGACCCAGCGCTCCCACTCGGGGCGGAAGGCGTCCGTGCACTTCATCTCCATGAAGGTGGCGAACGCTTCGTTGAGCCAGATGCCGTTCCACCACTTCATCGTCACGAGATCGCCGAACCACATGTGCGCGAGCTCGTGATGGATCACGTCTGCCACGTTCTGCAGCTCGGGTTGGGTCGAGCGCTCCGGATCGACGAGCAGCAGCACCTCCCGGAAGGTGATGCAACCGAGGTTCTCCATCGCCCCGAACGCGAAGTCGGGGACGGCGACGAGGTCGCACTTGTCGCCCGGATAGGCGATCCCGTAGTAGTCCGCGAAGTACGGCAGCGCGAACGCGGCGCTCTCGGCGGCGAAGTGGGTGAGATGGGCCTTGGCCGGCGCGTGCACGACTCGCAACGGCGCGCCGTCGACGTCGATCGGTGCCGTGGCCTCGAGCGGTCCGACGATGAACGCGACGAGATAGGTCGACATCGTCATCGTGTCGGCGAAGCGGATGCGGCGACGCCCCGCACCGGTGGGCTCGTTCGACTGCTCTCGCGCGTTGGAAACTGCCGTGAGATGGTCGGCGACGTCGAGCGTCACCGCGAACACGGCCTTCATCTCGGGCTCGTCCCAACATGGGAACGCGCGCCGAGCATGCGTCGCCTCGAACTGCGTCACCGCGATGACGTGTTCGTCGCCGTTGTCGTCCGTGAACGTCGAGCGGTAGAAGCCCGTCAACTTGTCGTTGAGCACACCGCGGAAGCGGATGTGCAGCACCCATGCACCTGGATCGAGTGGCTGCTCGACCGAGAGGCGCACGCGCTCGTTGTCCGCGTCGAGCGTCACGGTCGCGGTGCTCGGCGTGCCTCCGGCCGCCGGCTCGAGCCACGCGTCGTCGACGTCGAGGTCCGCCGCGTTCAGCACCAACTCGGTGACGGGCTCGACGACGTCAACCTCGACGCGCTCTTCGCCGGTGAATGTGGCGGTATCGAGGTCGGGGGCGATCGTGAGCTCGTAGCGCGACGGGACGACGGTGCGAGGTAGTCGATACGGGTCGAGATCGGGCATCGACCGAACGCTACTGGTGACACGTGGCGTCGGTAGTGTCCCGCCCGTGATCGACCAGCCCCATGACGTACTTGCCGTTGGCAACGCCATCGTCGACGTGATCGCGTCGGTGGACGACGCGTTCATCGCCGAACACGGATTGACGAAGGACTCGATGCAACTGATCGACCACGATCACGCCGACGCGCTCTATGACGCGATGCCGGCCGGCATCGAGACATCCGGTGGGTCCGCGGCGAACACCGCGGTCGGCGTCGCCGCGCTCGGTGGGCGAGCGGCGTTCATCGGCAAGGTGCGCGACGACCAGCTGGGTGAGGTGTTCGCCCACGACATCCGGGCCGCGGGCGTGGACTTCGACGTGCCGGCGGCCCGTGGCGGCTTGCCGACGGCGCGCTCGCTGATCGTCGTGACCCCCGATGCGAAGCGCACGATGAACACGTCACTCGGGATCGCCGGCGAGGTCGATGTCGACGACGTCGACGAGGGACTCGTCGCGGCCGCGAGCATCGTGTACTGCGAGGGCTACCTCTGGGATCGCGAATCGACGAAGGACGCCATCCGCCTGGTGATGCGCATCGCGCGCGAGGCGGGCAACCAGGTCGCGCTGACGCTGTCCGATGGCTTTTGCGTCGAGCGCCACCGTGCGGAGTTCCTCGACCTGATCCGCTCGTCCGTCGACATCCTGTTCGCCAACGATGCCGAGATCTGCTCGCTGTACGAGGTGGATCGATTCGACGACGCGGTGGCGCGCACTCGCGACGACTGCGACCTGTCGTTCCTCACGCGCGGACCGCAAGGCGCGGTCGTCATGCAGGGCGACGAGATCCACGCCGTCGCCGCCGACCCGTTCGGACCGGTCATCGACACCACGGGTGCGGGCGACCAGTTCGCCGCCGGTGCGCTGTACGGATTGACCTCCGGCTACGACATCGAGACCTGCGCCCGCCTCGGCTCTGTCGCGGCCGGGGAGGTGCTCGCCCACGTCGGTCCCCGGCCTCAACACGACCTCCGCGCCCTCGTCGGGCCCCTGCTCCCGTCGTGAAGCTGTGACCGAAGTCTCGGGCTCTGCACCCTTGTCACCTGCGGTAATAATCGTTATCGTGGCCCGGAATGGCACTCGCCGAGCCTGACACGACCCGCGATCGACTGCTCGGCGCCGCCGCTGCGGTCTTCGCCGAGAAGGGTTACGACCGGGCCGGGGTGCAGGAGATTGCCCGCCGAGCGGGCCTGACCACCGGCGCGATCTACGGCCGCTTCGCCGGCAAGGCCGATCTGCTGCAAGCCGCGATCGAGTCGCACACCACCGACGAGCTCGATGACTTGTTCGCGCAGCACCGGTTCGAGGGCCACGCGTCGGACATCCTCCGCACGGTCGGTTCGCATCTCGTCATGTCGGACGAGTGCGACGAGGATCACGATCATGATCACGCCGAGGGCGCGCTGTTGCTCGAGGCGTTCGTCGCCGCTCGCCGCGACAGCGAGGTCCGGGCTCAGCTCTTGCGCATCGTCGAAGAGCGCGCCTCGGTGCTGTCCAAGCTGGTCGAGGAAGCCAAGACCGATGGCAGCATCGACGCCGACCTCGACACCGAGTCCCTCGTGCGCTTCTGCCACGCAGTCGGCCTCGGCTTCCTTCTCTACGACGCCATATCCATCTCGCTCCCGCAGCCCGAGCCGTGGGAGCGACTCATCAACCGTCTGGTCGGTGCAGTCGCACCGTCCGAAGCAATGACCCACAGGGGGACTTGACCGCAATGGCTACCAACCAAGAGATCCTCGGCCGCGAGGACGCCAACGACCTCGAGGCGATCCTCGCCATCACGAACGATGACATCGACTCCGTTCTTCACACCGTGAAGGACAACGCCGACGCCATCTTCACGTGGGACTACGAAAAGGGTCAGCGCCCTGCGCTCAACAAGCTGTACGAGAAGGCCAAGGTCTCGCAGTGGAACGGTGAGACCGACCTTCCGTGGGACACCGAGGTCGACATCGAGAAGGTGGTCGCCAACGCGCCGATGGATCCGGACACGGACCCCGTGCTGCAAGCGGCCCTCGCTCCCGGCGGCCCTCTCGCCGGCTGGGGCAAGAAGGAGTGGGACCGCCTCCGCGTAGAGGGCCAGAACTGGACGATGAGCCAGTTCATGCACGGCGAGCAGGGCGCGCTGGTGTGCACCGCCAAGATCGTCGAGACGGTGCCGTGGATCGATGCGAAGTACTACGCGTCGACCCAGGTGATGGACGAGGCCCGTCACGTCGAGGTCTTCGCCAAGTACCTCGACACGAAGCTCTCGGGCCACTACCCGATCAACGCCCACCTGCGCATGCTGCTCGACGACATCATCAACGACAGCCGGTGGGACATGACCTACCTCGGCATGCAGATCATGGTCGAGGGCCTCGCGCTCGCCGCGTTCGGCTTCATGCACATGCTCACCGAGGAGCCGCTGCTGAAGCAGCTGCTGCGCTACGTGATGAGCGACGAGGCCCGTCACGTCGCCTTCGGTGTGCTGTCGCTGAAGGAGTACTACGAGGGCCTGTCCGACGCCGAGATGCTCGAGCGTCAGCAGTTCACCTTCGAGGCGGCGGTGCGCATGCGTGACCGCTTCTTGCAGCAAGAGGTGTGGGAGCGCCTCGGTGTCGACGTACGCACGATGGTCAAGCTCCAGCTCGAGAACGAGGTCAACAAGAACGACGATCCGTTCCAGCAGCTCCTGTTCTCGAAGATCGTGCCGAACTGCAAGAAGCTCGGCCTGCTCGACCGCAACGACCATTGGCTCCGCAAGAAGTTCTCGGAGATCAACGTCATCCAGTTCGAGGACTGGACGGACACCGGCGAGGAGTACGAGCTCCTCGACGAGCTCGGCAAGGACCGCGCCGCCGCGGCCGCCGCCGAGACCGCTTGACCGCATGACGGGCTGACAGAAACGGGCTGAGCACGGTAGTCGTGAGCCGGGCTCGAACGGTGGTCACGACGAGAGGTTGCTCGCCTCGCTCGCGAACTGCTGGCACACCTTCGAGTCGCTGAAGGCGCTGTTCAGCGCCGAGTTGTCGCTGAAGTCGCTGAACTTCGCGACGTCGCTGTCGACCCCGCTCGAGAAGTCGCTGACGTTGCTCAGGAACGCGTCGGTATCGTTCGAGTCGCCGTTGGCGGCGTCGAAGTTGTCGACCTTGGTGCGCAGGGTCCGGATCTGATCGCGCATCTTGTTGAGCGCGTCGACGACGGCCTTCTTGATCTGGTCGCCGCTGGCGACATTCGGTGCCGATCGGCTGTTGATGCCCGAAACCAGCTTGGCCGTCGCCGAGTCGAGAGTGCCGAGCGCGCTGCTCAGCTTCTTCTTCGCGGTATCGGCGTCGGACGAGTCGGAGAGCGACGAGAGGTTGGCGCCCACGTCGGTCAGCGCCTTGGTCCAGTCGCCGAGGTCGCCGCACGTCTTGTCCGCGAAGTCCTTCGCGCTCAGCTTGCTGGTGCCGCCGCCGCAGCCGACGGCGACGATGGCGAACGCGAGAAAGCCGGCGACGACGGCCAGGACGGGTTTACGCATTCGCCGGTTCTAGCTCACCTGGCCGCGGCCCCTGGCGATCACCGCATCCCGCCGCGCCGCAACCTCCGCCGCCGATCCGTGACCGCCGCTCATCCAGTCGCGCGAGACCCGTACCTCGAGCGACCACGCGTCCTCGTCGGTGCCCATCGCGCCGTCGAGGTACGTGTCGAGGATCTGCCCCACGCCCGCAGGATCGTTCGACGCGATGTCGCCGGCCAGTCGATGGCAGAACGGCAGCAACTCGTCGTGGGCGACAACGTGGTTCACGAGCCCCCATGACAGCGCGGTCTGCGCATCGACGAAGTTGCCGGTGGTGCTCATCTCGCGTGCCCGCCGGATGCCGACCGCCTCGCGCAGCAGCACGGTCAGGCCCCACCCGGGCTGGATGCCGACGCGGGTGTGCGTGTCCGCGAAGCGAGCGCGTTCGGACGCCACGAGGAAGTCGCAGTTGAGCGCGAGCTCGAAGCCGCCGGTGATGGCGACGCCGTTGATGGCGCCGATGACCGGCTTGCCGATGCGCGGGAGCGGGCCCCGACGTTCCGCGGGCGCGGCCGCGGGCGCCTCCGCCATGCTGCCGCCCCGGTCCTCGCGACCCAACTCCTTCAAGTCGATGCCGGCGCAGAACGCGGGGTCGGCGCCGGTGATGATCACTACGGCGACGTCGTCGCGTCCGTCGCACTCCTGCACCAGCTTGGGCAGCAGGCGCAGCACCTCTCGTGACAACGCATTGCGGGCGTCGGGCCGGTTGAGTGTGACCGTCGCGATCGAGTCGGCGACCTCGAGCACCACCACATCGTCAGGCATGGACCCTCCTCGGTTTCGTCGTGTCGTTCGGACCGGCGGTCAGAGCGTGGCGACGAGATGGCGAGGCCCGGTCACGCCGGCGTCGACGCGCAGTAGCGCGGCCGGTGCGCCCTCGCCGGCGATGGTCGTGACGAACATCGTGCCCGCTCCGAACGCAAGGCTGGCGGGCTGGTGGTCACCGAGATCGATCGTGCGGTCGACATCGAGACCGGCGTCGAAGCGCACGAGTGAGTGACTGCGAGGCTGCGCGATCCACATGCCGCCGTCGTCGTCGAACGCCATCCCGTCTGCCTCGCCGCTCGGCGTCGTGACCAGTCGACGTCCGCCGTCTCGATCGATCACCGTGATCGTGCCGCGGTGGTAGTCGCAGAACCGCCACGTCGATCCGTCGTCTCCCACTCCGTTCGGCCATCCGATGTCGTCGACTACGAGCTCGGCGTTCTCCGGCGACGTGATGTGCCAGAACGCGCCGGGGACGACCTCGTCGCCACCGAACGGCATGAACCGCAGCCCGCCGGCGAGAACGCCGCCGTCACTCGTCGCCGCGATGTCGTTGAACCCCGTGACGCCGTCGGGCGCGGCGAACAGCAACCGGTTGGTGCCGTCGGGTTGAACGTGGGTGATGTCGCGCCCGGACACGACGACGCCGCCATCGGCATGCAACGCCAGCCCGCCGACCCCTCGTCGCTTCGGTACCACGGTCTCGACCGAGCCGGTCGAGGGCGACCAACGATGGACGCCGCCGCCGAGCACTTCGGTGAACCACACGTTGCCGTCGCCATCGACGCGCGGCCCTTCGACGAGTTGGTACCCGCCGGCCAGCACCTCGACCTTCCTGGGTCGGTCGCCCGTCACGAGTCGTCCTCGTCGGGGTCGGGCGGCAGGAACTCGAACTTCATGTCGCCGAGACGCACGAGGGTCGACGCGATCCATCCACCCATCGCGCCGAAGTGATCGTCGAGCACCGACCCGTCCTTCAGCGTGGCCTCGTCGAGCTCGTAGCTGCCCTCGTAGCCGACCTCCACCGCGTACTCGAGCTCGGTGAGGTCCTGGCTGAAGATCGTCTCGATGGTGGGACCGGTCCGCTCGAGTGGCTCGATGCCGATCGCGGGACTCCGCTCCGGCAACACCGCGAGCACGGCCGACGCATCCGGCGGCTGCGCCAAGCGCTGCACCCGCAACAAGATCTCGATCTCGATACGGGGACCTTCCTCGAGCGGCTCGCCGATGTACCACGACCGGTACGCGGTCTGCGCCCATGTCGGCCAGTCGAGCGTGATGTCGGCGCGGACCCGCGGCGGACTGCCCTCGCCGGGCAAGCCGTAACTCGTCTCCCACGTGAGGTCGCCGAGGAGGACATCGGCCTGGAATCGCTCCTCGAAGGCCTGGCGTTCCAGCAAGGCGTTCTCGAAGGTGTCGCGCAACGCGCCGATCGCATCGGTGAAGACGTGGTCGAGCATTCGCGCGGGAGGCTACATGGCCGGGTAAGCCCTGCCCCATGGCACCCGACAGCCTCACCGCCGAGCTCGACTACCCGATGGTCATCGTCACGACCGTCTCGCGATCAGGCGAGCGAGCCGGCTGCCTCGTCGGCTTCCACACGCAGTGCAGCATCAAGCCCCTTCGCTGGGCCGTGTTCGTGTCGATCGCGAACCGTACGTACGACGTCGCGCGCGATGCGGAGGGGCTCGCCGTGCACTTCCCGAGCCGCGGCGACCATGACATGGCGGAGCTGTTCGGCGAGCTGACCGACGACGAGGTCGACAAGTTCACACGATGCGAATGGACGGTGGGCCCGCTCGGCATGCCGTTGCTTTCCCGCTGCCCCAACCGCTTCGTCGGACGGGTGCTCCATGTCGTCGACAACGGCGGTGATCACGTGTGCTTCGTGCTTGATCGGTTGGAGGTCGATCATCCGCACGCGGTCGACCAACTCACCTTCCAGTCGGTGCGTGACCTCGAGGCCGGCCATCAGCCGTAGGAAAGGCGGCGAGAGCGCCCGCCGGGGCCGATTCAGATGGCGGCGGCGCCTCTCGACATGAAGGCGGTGGCGACGGACATTCCGAAGTTCTTGTGCCGCAACGTCGTGATCCTGCGGCCCGGTTGCACCGCGTCCTTCACGTTGCCGATGTGTTCAGCGAGCATCGCGGCCGTCCCGTCGAGATCCCTCACCGTGTAGGCGAGCCCGAAGAAGCCCGCGGGACGATCCGCGGCACCCTCCATCGGTTCGTTCGCACCGATGAGCTCGAGCACGACCTCGCCCATGCGGAAGAACGTCTGGCGGGCGTCGAACCCGTACTGATCCGCGTCGATCTGGCGCGTTCGCCGTGTCTCGATGCCAAGCGCCTCGAGCGCGCCGACCGTGCGATCGACGTCCGGCGACAGGATCACGAGATGGTCGATGAACTCGACTCCATTCGCGTGCTCGACCGGTGCCGGGGGCGGCGCATCGCATGCCGTCGTGGGCAGCCCGTCGACGTCCTCGATCGACGCGGGCACGTCGCGCAGTGACCACGCCACGATGCGTTTGCCGGCGTCGGGACCGGCGAGTTGCAGCTGGACCGTCCCGACTTGGCAGCTGCCATCGTCGTCCACGGTGAAGCCCGCGGCCCGCCACGACTCCGGTGCGTCGCCGATCAGAATCGAGCCAATTGTCGGGGTAGCCACGAACTCCGACCGTACAACTACCGTTGAAGCAGCTAGCGATGAGCGAACACTCCTCACCGACGACACACGCCGTGCCGCTCGAGCTGCCGTCGGGCGCGACCTTGCAGGGCGGGCGCTATGTCGTGCACCGCACGCTCGGCCGCGGCGGGTTCGGCATCACCTACGCCGCGCGCGACCTACGCCTCGGGCGCGCTGTCGCCCTGAAAGAGCTCTTCTGCGAAGGGGCCATCCGGTACGCAGGGGTCGTCACCCCTCCGCCGCACGCGGCGGAAGCGTTCGCGGCGGCGAAGGTCCGCTTCTTGCGTGAGGCCTCGGTGCTGGCCCGGTTCACCCACCCTGGGATCGTCCGCGTGTACGAGGTGTTCGAGGAGTCCGGCACCGCGTACCTCGTGATGGAGCTGCTCGAGGGCCAAACCCTCTACGAGCACGTGCTCGCCCGCGGCGGACCGTGGCCCGAGGTCGAGGCACTCGATGTCGCTCGCCGTTGCGGCGACGCGCTGGCGATCGTGCACGGCGCCAACATCCTGCATCGCGACCTGAACCCGTCGAACGTGATGCTGACGGACGACGATCGCGTCGTCCTGATCGACTTCGGCCTCGCCCGCGAGTTCACGGTGGACGAGACCGCGCCGATGACCCGCATGGTCACGCCCGGCTACGCGCCTCCGGAGCAGTACGCGGCCGACGGTCGCAGCGGGCCTCCGGCCGACGTGTACGGCCTCGCGGCGACGATGTACTGGGTGCTCACAGGCCGGACACCGACACCTGCCATCGACCGCCAGACCGGCTCGGCCCTGGTCGCGCCGCACCGGCTCGTGAGCTCGATGTCCAAGCCCGTGTCCGACGGGGTGCTCGATGGGCTCGAGCTCAATCCCGATCACCGGCCGCAGACCGTGAAGGCGTTCCTGCTCCGGCTCGGTGTCACGCCGCTTCCTGTCGTCGACGCGTCGCGGCGCCCGCCGCCGGAGCCCGAGGCCGAGCGGGACGTGACCCGCACCGAGGGCACCCGGCCGCTCGACTCGCCCCCGGCTCTGCTGCCCGTGCCCACCGCGGTGGAAGCGGGCCGGCGCAAGGCGACGGTGCCGATGTTCGTGATCGCGCTCGCTTTCGGCGCGTTGCTACCGATCCTCTCGCTCCTCGTGGCGGGGTTCGTCGTGCTGCCCGCGCTGGCGACGATCGGTGACGCCATCGTCTACGTGCGGCTCCGAAGGTCGGGCGATCGGTTGCTGTGGCGCCATCGCGCCGCGCTCCCGCCGTACGTGCCGGTCCGGTTCCTGCGCAATGTCGGTCACGTGTGCGCGGTGGGAGTGCTGGCCTTGGTGCTCACCGGCGCGACGGTGGCGCTGTGGCTCGCGGTTGACGGCCTCACGTCCACGACGACCGTGGAGGACTGGCTCCTGCGCGTCGGCGGTGCCGCGGCGATGGCCGCGCTCGTCCTACCGGTGTTGCGCGATCGCATGCAGTTCCGCGCCGCGCTGGTCGTCGATCGCGCCGTCGGGCTCGCGGTGGAGGACGGACGCCTCACGCCCATCGGTCAGGGCCTGTGGGTCGTCGCCGCCATCTTCGTCGTGGCTTCGATCACGCTGCGCCCGGAGCCGTGGCCGTTCCACTGACAGTGAGGCTCCGGCTGCCGCAGCCGAGTCAGGCGTCGGCGAGTTGCCAGTGGACGAACGTCAGCACGTCGGTGGCTTCTTCGGCTTGGCGGGTGGCGGGCTTGCCCTGGCCGTGCCCTGCCCTGGCCTCGATGCGGACGATGACCGGATGCTCCGAACCGCACGACGTCGCCGCCTGCAGGCGGGCCGTGAACTTACGGGCGTGCAACGGGTCGACGCGGCTGTCCTCCTCGCCCGTCTCGATGAGCACTGCGGGGTAACACGTGCCGTCGACCACGTGGTGGTACGGCGAGTACGCGTACAACCACTCGAACTCCTCTGCGATGTCGGGATCGCCGTACTCCGGGATCCACAGCCGGGCGATGAGGAACAGGTGGTAGCGGATCATGTCGAGCAGGGGCACCGCGCACACCACCGCGCGACACAGGTCAGGACGTTGCGTGATCGCCGCGCCCATCAGTAGCCCGCCGTTCGATCCGCCACGGATCGCCAGCTGCTCACGGGTCGTGATGCCTTCAGCCACCAACCAGTCCGCCGCCGCGTAGAAGTCCTCGAACACCCGCTGCTTGTGTTCGCGCATGCCGGCGCGATGCCACGCTTCGCCTTCCTCGTTACCTCCGCGGATGCACGCGACCGCGTAGCAGCCGCCGTCCTCGACGAACGCCGCGATGACCGGGCTGTACGCCGGTGACATGGCAATGGCGAAGCCGCCGTAGGCAGTGAGGATCGTGGGACGCGGTGTGCCCGCGGTTGCGTCCCGGGGCCGCACGAGGTACATCGCGACGTTGGTCCCGTCGCTCGACTCGTAGGTGTGCTGCGTGAAGGCGAAGGCGTCTGGATCGGGCGCGCCCGGCAGGTCGCTCCAGACGGTCGTGCCCGCCTCCGGTGTCCATCTGAACAGCGTCGGCGGCCGTGCGAACCCCGTGAACGAGAACACGGCGACATCGGTGGCGCGGTCCACCGTGAGCCCTGCGAACGAGCCGAGCTCGGGTAGCGGCACCGCGTCCGTGTACGTACCGTCGGGCTGGTGCTGCGCGAGATGCGAGACCGCGCTGCGGGTCGACGCGACGAGCAGCGTGTTGGCCGAGACCGCCGTGCCTTCGATGACCGCGTCGCTCTCTGCGACCAGGGTCTGCCATCGATCAGGTTTGAGTGACTCACCGTCGAGCGGCACCGCGATGACCCGTCCACGGCCCGCGTCGAGCGTGGTGTGTCCGACGAGACGATGACGCGGTGTGTCGACGGTCAACCACGTGACGACCTCTTGACCTTCGATCACCGTGTGCTGCTCGCCCGTGCGTACGTCGATCAGGTGGATGTCGTTGCGGCTCCATCCGAGCTCGACGTGCACGAGCGCGAACCGCCCGTCGCGCGACACGGACACATCCGGCCACGCCGTCGGATCGGGCAGGTCGGCGAACAACACGGTGTCGTCGGCCCAGTCCGATCCGATCTGGTGCCAGAAGACGTGGCGGTCGTAGTCGCCACCGGTGGCGTAACGGGTGTAGGCGAATCCCGAACCGTCGGGGAGCCAGCCGACCGACGCGGCGCGCGTGTGGGGGATCTCGTCGGACAGGTGCTCACCGGTCCGCGTGTCGAGCACGCGTAACGTCGAGCGCTCGTCACCGGATGCAGAGACCCCGTAGGCCACGAGCGCGCCGTCGCGTGACGGGTGGTACCAGTCGACAGCGGCGGTCTCGTCGAAGACGACCGTCATCGGGTCGAGCACGACCGTCGGTTCGTGCGGACCATCGCCGTCGAGCGGCCGAACGCAGAGCACGGAGCGGTCGTGATGTCCCCACCGGTCGAGCGAGAACAGGCGACCGCCCTCGATCACCGGTGAGGACGAGGTTCCGGCCCGGAAGAGCTCGCTCAGGCGAGCGTGCAGCCGGGCCCGGTCAGGAAGGGCATCGAGGGCGGTGCGGGTGCGGGCGTTCTGGTACGAGGACCACGCTCTCGTCTCGTCGGACTCGACGTCTTCGAGCCAGCGGTAGGGGTCAGCGACCGTGACCCCGTGGATCACATCGACGTGATCGACAGGGGGCGCGACGAGTCGTTCAGGTTCAGCCGCGGCCGGCGTTGGGCTTGCGTCCGTGATTCGCCTTCTTGCGACGCGCCCGATTCTTTCGCTTCACAGTCCGTTTCGACATGAAGAGAAGACGTTACTCGCTCGGGTGACTCCCGGCCCAGGCCAGCAGGTCGTCCGCGTTCATGGTGTTGACGATCTCGCCCGCGTCGATGCCGAGTCGGGCCGCCTTGTCGCATCCGTACGGCTGCCACTCGAGCTGCCCGGGGGCGTGGGCATCGGTGTCGATCGACACCTTGCAACCCCATTCGAGCGCCATCGTCAACAGCTCCTCGGGCGGGTCTTGGCGCTCGGGACGGCAGTTGATCTCGACCGCCTTGCCGAAGCGGGCACACGCGGCGAACACGAGCTCGGGATCGAACTGGCTCTCGGGCCGGCCCCTGCCGACGACCTTGCGGCCCGTGCAGTGCCCGAGGATGTCGGTGTGCGGGCTCGCCATCGCCAGCACCATGCGCCTGGTCATGTCCGACCGCTCCATGCGTAGCTTCGAGTGGACGCTGGCGACGACCACATCGAGCTCGCCGAGTACCTCGTCGTCCATGTCGAGCGCACCGTCTTCGAGGATGTCGACCTCCATCCCGGTGAGGATGCGGAAGGGCGCGAGCTCTTCGTTGAGCCGGGCGATCTCCTTCACCTGCTCGCGGAGGCGCTCGACCGACAGCCCGTGCGCGATGGTGAGCCGGGGCGAGTGATCGGTCATGACGATGTAGTCGTGGCCGAGCGCCTGCGCGGATCGAGCCATCTTCTCGATCGGCGCACCCCCGTCCGACCACACCGAGTGCGTGTGGCAGTCACCCTTCAACGCGACCCGCAGCTCACCGCCTTCGCCCTCGGGGATCACGGTGCTGGACTCGAGATTCGCGAGGTACTCGGGGACCTTTCCCTCGAGCGCCTCGGCGATGGCGCGGCCCGTGCTGTCGCCGATGCCGGGCAGCTCCTTGAGCCGGCCCTGTTCGTGCAGCGTGCGCAGCTCGTCGGGATCGGTGGCTCGCACCGTCTCGGCGGCGCGCTGGAAGGCGCTGGCCTTGACCGATGGAGCGAGATCACGGTCGAGCAGGTAGGTGATGCGCTCGAGCGCCTCGATCGGGTCCACGGCGCAAAGGTAGCGAGCCGGTACGCCACTACCCTCGGCCGTCGTGGAGCGCTTCGGCATCGTGGGTCTTCCCAACGCGGGCAAGTCCGCTCTGTTCAACGCGCTCACCGGCGGCACCGCGACGGTTGCCCCCCACCCGTTCTCGACCACCGAGACCAACGTCGGGGTCGCGGCCGTACCCGATGCGCGGCTCGATGCACTGGCTGTCATGAGCGCGTCGCGCAAGGTCGTGCACGCGACCGCGGAGTTCGCCGACATCGCCGGGCTGCAGAAAGGCGCATCGCAGGGTGAAGGGCTCGGCAACCGGTTCCTCGGTGGCATCCGTGAGGTCGACGCGATCCTCTATGTCCTTCGGGCGTTCGTGGACGACAACGTCGTCGGCGGGAGCGACCCGATCGAAGACCTCCACACGCTGGAGTTCGAGCTGACCCTGGCGGATCTCGCCAGCGCCGAGCAGCAACTCGGTCGCCGCCGCAAGGCCGCGAAAGGCGACAAGTCCCTGGCGGGTGATGTGGCGGTGCTCGAGTGGGCGGTCGGCGTGCTGTCCGACGGCACGCCGTTGTATCGCGCCGCGTTGACCGACGAACGGCGTCGCGGTCTGCGTCCCTTCTCCCTGCTGACCACGAAGCCGGTGCTCGCCGTCGTGAATCTCGGTGAGGACCACGTGCGTGACGACGCGGTGGTCGAATCCGTGAGAGCTGAGTTGGGCGACGCCGCCGAAGTGCTCGGTGTGTGCGTGCAGCTCGAAGCCGAAGCCGCGCAGTTGCCACCGGATGAGCGCACGGAGCTGCTCGAGGGGCTCGGGCTCGGGCTCGGCGCGCTACCGCGCGTTGCCGCGGCCGCGTACCACTTGCTCGGGCTGCGCACGTTCCTCACGACCGGCGACAAGGAGTCGCGAGCGTGGACGTTCCGAGCCGGAGCCAAGGCGCCCGAGTGCGCGGGTGTCATTCACTCCGATCTGCAACGGGGTTTCATCCGGGCCGAAGTGATCCGGTGGGACGAGCTGCTCGAGCTCGGCTCATGGAACAAGGCCAAAGAAGTCGGCAAGCTGCGCGTCGAAGGCAAGGAGTACGAGGTCGCGGACGGCGACGTCGTCGAGATCAGGTTCAACGTGTAGATGGCTTGGCTGGTGCGAGATGGGGAGGTGCTGGCCACGCTCGAGGTGGCAGAGTCGCTCGGGGCGCGCACGAAAGGCCTGCTCGGGCGCGACGGCATCGAGGGCGCGCTGCTCTTGCAGCCGGCGCATTCCGTGCACACGTTCGGGATGCGTTTTCCGATCGACGTCGCGTTCATCGATCGCGATCTCGTCGTGGTCCGGACTGTGTCGATGCGACGTTGGCGCGTGAGCCGCGTCGTGATGAAGTCGCACGCGGTGATCGAAGCGGAGGCCGGCACGTTCGCGCGGTGGGAGCTCAAGCCCGGCGACCAACTCGAGATCAAAGGCTGACCTACCCGACCCCCGCCCCCGCCCCGCCCCCGCACCCTTGTCGCACATTGTCGACTCAGCCACCGCCCGCCCCGCACCCGCCTCCTTGTCGCACATTGTCGACTCAGCCACCGCCCGGCGTGGTTCGGTCGACACAGAAGCCGCGGGCGTTCGAAATGTGTCGACTGAACCACGTAAGCCGTGGCTCGGTCGACACAGAACCGCGGCGGGCGCCGGCGCGGGTCGACCGCGCGATGACGGCCGCGCGATGACGACCGCGCGATGACGACCGGCGCGCTCGCGCTGGTCACCGTCGAGAACCTGACGGACGCGGACCGGCCCCCGCCGAAGCGAGGGCCGGTCAAGGTTGTGGCTCGGCGACAGCGCATCCATCCGCGCTGCCCGCTGACGGGGTCCTACTTGTTGCTGGTTACCGGCATGCCGATGCATGAGTGGGCTGCATCTGCACCACCGCCGGCGGACTTCACGTAGTCACCATGGTTCTTGAAGTTGGTGCTCTG
>DASXPN010000131.1:0-7055 GCA_036493595.1 Acidimicrobiales bacterium
CATCCCTTGGCAAGAGCGAGCACGGTGTCGGGACCACGACCCGGAGATCTTCTTCCCCGAGAAGGGAGGCTCATCGAGGGAGGCGAAGAGGATCTGTAGCGAGTGTTCCGTTCGCATCGAATGCCTCAACTACGCACTCCGACGTGATGAACGGTACGGCGTGTGGGGTGGCATGAGCGAACGGGAGCGGCGCCGGCTGAAGCGCATGGCGTCGTAGGGGCCTCCGCGAGAGCCCGCACCACCTAAGAAGGGCACAGGAAAGGGAAGGGGGCAGCATGGCAGCGAAGAGAGGTACGGCCAAGAAGCGGTCGACCGCCAAGCGCAAGCCAGCGAAGCGCAAGAGCGCGGCCAAGAAGTCGACCGCTGCGAAGCGCAAGCCGGCGAAGCGCAAGTCGACGACCGCCAAGCGCAAGTCCGCTGGCAAGAAGGCCGCGGCCAAGCGCAAGTCCACGACCGCCAAGCGCAAGTCCGCTGGCAAGAAGGGCGCGGCCAAGCGCAAGTCCACGACCGCCAAGCGCAAGTCCGCTGGCAAGAAGGCCGCGGCCAAGCGCAAGACCACGACGCGGAAGCGCAAGAGCGCGGCCAAGAAGTCGACGGCCAAGCGCAAGCCCGCCAAGCGCAAGAGTGCGGCCAGGAAGTCGACGGCAAAGAAGTCGACGGCGGCCAAGCGGCGCGGCGCGAAGAAGCGCTGATCCGAGACTCACGCGCTGAAGGGGGGCCCGCTCGGGCCCCCCTTCCGCTTTCATGCGAGGGCCCGTGCTAGTCTCGCCGCCGCGCGAGCGTCGCGCTTCCCCATGACCGCATCCAGCCCGTCCGTCGCGCCGGCGAGCGCGCCGACCCGTGCGCCGTCGGTGCTCGCGATCCTGGTCGTTCGGTCGGCAGAACCCGCCCTTCGTCCCTGTCTGCACGCGCTCGCGAGCCAGACCTACGAGTCCTTCGGTGTGCTCGCGGTCGACGACGCGACCGACGACGAGGCGCACGAGCTGCTCGAGCGGGCGCTCGGCTCGTCTCGAGTGATCCGCAACGACGAGCGTCTCGGATACGCCCGTTCCTTCTCTGCGGCGCTTCATCAGCCCGTCGTCGCCGCGGCCGATCACGTCTTGTTGCTGCACGGCGACACGGTCCTGGACGAGGACGCCGTCGCCAGCCTCGTCGAGGCGACGTCGTTGCAGGCGGAGTCCCCGGGCATCGTCGGCGCCAAGGTGGTCGACCTCGATCGTCCGCGCGAGCTTCGCGACGTCGGCCGGGCGGTCGACCGGTTCGGGCACGCGATCTCCCCGCTGCAGCCGGGTGAGATCGACCAGGGCCAGTTCGACCGGATCCTCGATGTCCTGGCCGTCGACGGTTGCGCGATGTTGGTCGACCGCGCCGTCTGGCAACGGATCGGTCTCTACGACGAGCGGCTCGGCGTCGACGACGTCGACCTGTGTTGGCGGGTGCGCATCGCCGGCTGGCCGGTGTTGATGACTCCGCGTGCGCGCGTCCAGCACGGCCCCGAGCATGACGACGTCGATGCCGAACAGGACGACGCGCACAGCGACCGATACATCCAGGACCGCAACGCGCTCGCCTCGGTCCTCAAGAACTACAGCTGGCTCTCGCTGCTGTGGGTGCTGCCGGTTGGGACGCTCCTGACGCTCATCCGACTTCTGTACCTATGCCTCGGCAGACGGTTCGAGGAGGCATACGAGCACCTGGCCGCGATCGGATGGAACACGACGCACCTCGGCGGGACGCTGCGCCGCCGACGCGAGACGCAGCGCGCGCGCTCCGTTCGAGACCACGCGTTGAGCCGGTACACCGCGTCGGCCGGATTGCATCTGCCGCGCTGGTTCCAGACGGCCGAGCGGATCTTGGAGGAACAGCGCGAGTTCGGCGAGGAGGATGTGGGTCGCCCCGCGGCGCAGCGCCTGCGTCACCGGACCGCGTCGTTCGTCTCGGAGCATCCCGTCGTCGTCGGCGCGTTCGTCGGAGTCGTCGTGTGGGGCTTCGCCGCTCGTGCGCTCCTCTCGCCGAACCCGCTGCTCGGGGCGGTGCTGCCGGCGTTCCCATCGACCCCGGGCGGCTTCTTCGCCGAAATGGTGTCCGGCTATCGAACGACCGGGCTGGGTGGGACCGCGGCGGGGAGCCCGGGCCTGGCGGCACTCGGCGGCATCTCCTATCTGTCGTTGGTCAACACGACGCTTGCTCAGAAGCTGATCGTGATCGTCGGGCCGGCGCTCGCGACCGTCCTGTGCTACCGCGCGGTCGTCCGTCGCACGGGCAAGTCTGGCGCGGCCGTCGTCGCGGCGGCGGCGTACGCCTCGTCGGCGCTGATGCTCTGGTCCGTCTCGGAAGGCCGCGTGCCGCAGCTGTTCCTGATGGCCGTGATGCCGCCGCTGGTGGAGCGCTTGGAGGCGGGGTTCGCGCGAGCCGAGCCGTCGGACGGACGGCTCCGCTTCGCCGCGGGGCTCGCAGTGACCATCGCCGTCGGTGCGGCGTTCGTGCCGGGCGTCGCGCTCGCCGTGGGACTTGTCGCGCTCGCGGGACTGGTGCTCGCGCCCGGCCGGATCCGCGGTGTGACGCTGGTGGCCGCTGCGGCGATCGCCGCAGCGATCCTGCTGTTCCCGTTCGTCCCGACCGTCACCGCGCTCGGCGCTCGGGGCCTGTGGTCGGGCGTCGGTCAGCTGAACGCGTGGAAATTGGTGCGCTTCTCGCTCGGCCACGCGCCGGGGGACTGGACGCCTGCACTCGTGCTGCCCATCGCCGCGCTCCTCGGGCTCGCGCTGGCACGCGGTGACCGCCGCGGCCCGGCGGCGCGGACCGCGATCGTCGGCGTGATCGCGCTCGGCCTCGCCTGGCTTGCGGGGGCCGCCTACCTGCCCATGTGGGCGTCGAACGCGCCCGTCTACACGACGATCGCGGCGGTATGCGCGGCGTTCGTGCTCGGCGACGGGCTCGCGTCCGCGCTCGGGGGACTGGAGCGGACGTCGTTCGGGTTCCGCCAGATCGGCAGTGTGCTGTTGATGGCCGTGCTTGCGATCGGGCTGTTCCTCCAGGCCCTGGCGGCCATGGCCGCCACGTGGGGGATCGGCGGACCCGACCGGATCCCGCCCTCGTGGGCGGTGCTCGCGTCAGCGACTCACGGCCCGTACAACGTCGTGTGGCTCGCGAACCCCGACGGCCAGCCGTTCCCGGCGCCCGGCGGCGACCCGGCAGGCGTGGTGCCCGCCGGCGAGGCGACGGCCGCGTATACGATCACCGATCGCACGGGGACGCTCGCGATCGACACGGGCCGGCCGCTGACCGGTGGCGGGGTCGATCCGCTCGAGGCGACGCTCGACGAGATCTTGTCGGGCACCACGGTGCACGGCGGCGCGTTGCTCGCGCCGTTCGGCGTGCGCTTCGTCGTCGTGCCCGAGGACCGGTTGAACCCCACGGCCGAGAGCGCGGTGCGATCGCAGGTCGACCTCGAACCGGTGCCCTCGGCCGGGCTGTCGATCTGGCGCAACACCGCGGCGATGCCGCCGGCGGCCGTCCTGCACGCCGACGACGAAACGCTGGCGATCGCGCGGACCAACGATCCGGACGCGACCCAACGGTTGCTGCCGGACGTCGCCGGCACGCTCGATGCGACCGAAGGCGGCTGGTTCGGCTCGAGCGACGGTGGCAACTTCGCGACGGTGGCGACCGCATACGACCCGTCGTGGGAACTCGTCGGCCATGACACGCGCCCGGAGCGATCGTTCGGGTGGGCCACGTCGTTCAGCGGGGCATCCGGCGACGTCCAGATCAGGTACGGCGATCAGTTCCCGCGCACGCTGTCGATGTGGCTGTTGGCGGCGGCGTGGGCCGTCGCGCTGTGGGTGACGCGGAAGCCGGTGCGTCGCTGATGCCTGGCGGGCGTGGATGGCTCGCGATCGCGCTGGCCGCGCTGGTCGTGGTTGGCGCCGAGGCCGCAACTCGCCTCGGGCCCGCGACGCCGGCCGCCGCGACCGAAGGGACCGCGCGGTCGACGACGTGGCTGTGCCCACACGGCGGCGGCCCCGGATGGACGGCCACGATCGAGATCGCCAACCCGACGGCGGCGACGCTGGACGCGCGGCTCACGGCATACTCGGACGGCCCGGCCGGCAAGCCGAAGGACGTCTCCGTCCCGCCACATGGTGAGGTCTTGCAAGCGGTCGACGCGTCGACGCGCGCGGCGTCGACGCGCGTCGACGTCTTCGGCGGCTGGGCGGCCGTCGGGTGGGCCGTCTGGGGCGGAGCGAAGGAGCCCGGGCTCGGCGCCGAGCCCTGCACGTCGACGCCCGGACCGGTGTGGGATGTGGTCGATGGCGTCACCACGCAGCGTTCGCACTCCTTCTTGGTCGTGATGAACCCGTTCTCGATCGATGCCGTGATCGACGTGACGTTGTACCTGCCCGAGGAGCCGCCCGTCCGCAGCAGCGCGTGGACCGATCTGACCGTTCCGGCGGGCTCGGCGCTCGCGTTGCCGGTCGGCTCGCAGAAGGTCGGGGCGCTTGGCCAATCGATCGTCGGCGCGGAGGTGACGGCTGCGCGAGGCCGGATCGCGGTTGCCTCGTCCGTGGTGCGCGACACGGGCGGGATCCGCTCTTCCCTTGCGGTGCCCGGGCAGGCGCCGCGGTGGATCCTGCCGATCACCGGAGGAACGGGCGGCGCGACGCTCTCGCTGCTGGTCACGAACGACACGGGCGTGCGGTTCACCGCACAGGTCTTGGCGCGCGGCGTCGACGCGAGCCCGGTCGGCGATCTGACCGATGTCCGCCAAGGCGGGTCGTCCACCATGTCGGCGCAGGTGCCGACGGACGGCGCCTCGGCGTTGATCGTGCAGACCGACGGCGGCACGGTTGCGGCTGGGCTACGGGGGGCCGGCCACGGCGGGGACGACGCCGCGACCGGCGGCTCGGCGACCGACGCCCCCGACTGGCTCGTGCTGCCGACGGCGTTCGGGCTCGACCCGACCGCGTCGATCGTGCTCGTCAACGATGGCGCGACGAAGGTCCAGGCGACCGTCACGTTGCTCCACGAGGGTGGTGGCGGCCTCGGCGACGTCGTGCAGGTGACGATCCCGGCGGGGCAAACGGCCGTCGTCCCGGGCGCGTTCCTCCGGAAGGATCACACCGCCGCAGCGCTCGTGCAGGCGACCGGGCCGATCGTCGCGCTCGGGGCGGGGACGGCGGGGTCGGGACGCTACGCGATGGCGCTCGGCGTGCCGGTGCCGCCGGGCGCCCTGCCGGTGCCGCCGGGCGCCCTGCCCGACGCGCCGTAGCAGCAGCGGTATCATCGGGCGACCTTCCTTCCCAGGTCTGGAGCGGTTTTCGAACATGGCCAAGGGTCGACACATCCACCGCCGTCGGCGTTCCGCCGTCCTGCTTGTCCTGCTGGCCGCCTTCGTCGTGGTCGGTCTGCTGACCGCTGGGGCGGCGTTCGCCGCGATGCGGTACGAACGCGGGCAAGCCGACCGCATCATGCCGGGCGTCTCGATCGAGGGCGTCGACGTCAGCGGGATGACGCGCGACGAGGCGATCCAGGCGGTGCGTGCGGCGGCCCACGCTGAGCTCAGCCGGTCGCTCACCGTCACGGTCGGCCACGATCATTGGACGGTGTCGCCGGCCACGCTCGGACAACGGGCCGCGGTGACCAACGCCGTCTCGCGTGCCTTCCGTGCCGGACAGGACCTCGGGACGCTCGACCGTGCGTGGCACCGCCTGCGCGACGAGTCACTCGACGTGAGCATCCCGGTGGACGTGTCGTCGAACGGCACCGGCGTTGCGGACTTCGCGAGCATGATCGCGAAACGCACCTATGTCGCGCCGGTCGACGCGTCGATCGGCATCACGCCGTCGCAAGACGACATCACGATGATTCACGCGCAGCCCGGTCAAAAGCTCGACGCGGCGGCCGCGAAGACCGCGATCCAGAACGCGCTCGCCGCGGGACGCACCAACATCGCCCTGCAGACCGCACTCGTTCAGCCGAAGGTGACCGACGACTCGCTGGGGCACACGATCGTGGTGCGCCTCAACCAGAACCGCCTGTACCTGTACGACGGGTTCAGCATCGTGCGCTCGTGGTCGGTTGCGACAGCCAAGCCGGGGTTCACGACGCCGACCGGTGTCTGGGGGATCTACGACAAGAAGGTCGACCCGACCTGGTACAACCCGGCGCCGAACGGCTGGGCGGCGTCGGAGCCGGCCGTGATCCCCGGCGGCCCCGGCAATCCGATGGGCCCTCGGGCGATCTATATCACCGCCCCGGGCCTCATCCGGATCCACGGCACGAGCGACGAAGCGTCGATCGGCCGGTACGCCTCGCACGGCTGCATCCGGATGCACAACGCGGAGGTCGAGCAGCTGTACCCGCTGGTGAGCGTGGGGGACCACGTGGTGATCGTGGGAGCCCGTCCGGCCAGCGCCACCTATTGGAGCTTCCCGCCCGCCTAGCGCTCCTCGCACCTCCGTCGATCTCCGTCGGGATCTACTTGAAATCACATCGATGTGATCTAGGCTGCCCGCCATGCGAACCTGCGCCAAGATGCGATGCGCCAACGACCCGACCGCCACCGTCGCCCTCGTCTACGCCGATCGTGCAGTCGTGATCGTGGGGCTCCTCGCCGAACGGGACCCGAACCTGTTGGATCTGTGCGACGAGCACGTCGAGCGCATGACGCCGCCGGTCGGCTGGGTGGTGCGTGACGAGCGCACGTCGGCGCCGATCGCGGTCTGACACGGTCCGGCGTCGGCCGGACGCCCTCGGCCATCGGGCTACGAGCATGGTCCCCCGCGACCCTGGCACGACGCACCCTCGGGGGGTGGAGAAGCGATCGCACGGCAGACTCGAGAGATGACGGTGTGGTGCTATGGTCTCGCGGCCCCCGGCACCCGACACTGGACGCACGATGCCTGAGACCACCCCCGGGACCTGCCCCGAGTGCAAGCAGGGCGACCTCATCACGATCTCGATGTCGGTGAGCGAGCGCGACCTCATGTTCACGACCTGCCACATGTGCGAATCGAAGTGGTGGTTCCGTGACGGCGAGCTCGTCCCGCTCA
>DASXPN010000132.1:0-5288 GCA_036493595.1 Acidimicrobiales bacterium
GGGCGGCAGGTTGCACCTCGATGTTTTGGAGTTGATCGATGGCAAGGCTCTGTCCTTGCGCCAGGGCGGCAACCGAGACGCGCGCAACCGTGTCGGGCGACGGATTGAAGATGGTGACGAACTCGGCGGACGTGTTGGCGACCGCGCTGCCGTCGGCGAACAGCCAGTTCGTTGCTTGCAGCGGCGCACCGAGCGCAGGGCCGTAGCCCCGCCGAGGCGCAGGGGCCGCGCCGCTGATCACGCGCTCGGCGATCACCCCGGGCCCTGAGACCGATCGGACCGTCACGCTGTGGCCGATGCCCTTCGGCACCCGTGTCTGGTCCTGCAGTGCGACTTGGCTGTAGCTGTTGGGCGGCACCGTGATCGGGATCGGATCGACGACGCCGCTCGTCGCGGGGTTGTCGAGCGTGATCTCGAGCCGCACCTGCTGGGGTTGGTTGCTCGGGTTCACGACCGTGAACGACTCGCGCAAACCCCCGACGACCTCCCCCTCGGGGAAGGTCCATACCGGCGCGGGTTGCGGTGCGCCCAACGTCACGGCAGTACCGCCGGGATGGTTCGGGTCCGAGCCGTCGAACGATTGCAGCCGATCGACGACGACTTGGCCGGCGCGGGCGGTGACGAACGCCGCGAGCTGCTCGAGCCGCGGCACGTCCGCAGTCACGTCGATGATCCGCAGGTGACGGCCCGCGACCGGAAGACCCTGCAAGTCGTCGGGGCTGCGGAAGCCGTCGTTGGTCTGGAAGGTGACGTCGACAACGGCATCCGCCGAGAACGGGTTGAACACCGCGAGGAACTCGTGGGCGTCGCGCGTCGTCGTGCCGGTGGGTAGGAACCAGGTCTTCGACGCGGCCGACGCACACGGCGACGAGCTCGATCCTTGCGCCGTGGTGATGCGGTGCTCGACCGCCACATCGGGATCGTTCGTCTCGACCAGCGCGGCAGCGAAGGGCGACGCCAGTATGTCGGCAAGATGCACGTCGGCGCGCGCCCGCGGGCCGACCTGCACCTGCTTCGCGACGGGTTGCAACGCGGCGACGGCCGCGGTTCCGGCCGTGTCCGACGGTGACGCGGCCGGGAACGACGTGATCGTGGTCGTGATGGCCGTCGGGTTGGGATTGGCGATGACAATGGTGGCGTCGAATCCGCCTCCGGCGGTGGCGGTGCCGCCGGCACAGAAGAACGACGACGACACGGCGGCGGGTGGGGATGTCACCGGCATGAGTGCGCCTTGCGCGACCACGTCAGCGCGCGCCGGTGCGGTCTGGTTGCGATCCGCGATCACGAGCGCGGCGATGGTCACCAGGATCACGACGATGATCGGAAGTCGCCGCGGGTTCACGATGGTGCCTCAGCGCGGCGCCGCCACCGGACCAGCAACACGATGGCACCGACCCACAGCGCGACCTGTACGAGCAGGATGCCGTAACGCTGGAACGGTGTCGTGAAGCTGAGCTTCGCCGTCCCGCCCTTGTCGACCGTGAAGGCGTTGGCCCATCCGAATGCCTTGCTACGCGGCGCGCTGCGTCCGTCCACCTTCAGCGACCATCGTGACGACGACGCATCGGCGAGATACATGTCGGTGCCGTCGTTCACCTTGCCGCTCGCCGACGTGTAACCGGAGTGGTCGGTGAGCAGCGGGGGTGACCCCGCCAGGTCGACGCCGGCGGCGACGTCGAAGTACGGACCCTGGCCGGCTGCGACCGCGGCCGCCGGGCTGAGCGCGGTGCGGGTGGGCGCCCACGCCACGTTGCGGTACACCTGCACGTGCGGATCGGCGAGCACCTGCTGCAGGTCGAGTTGCTCACCGAGCGATCGATCGATGGCGGGCGGCACTGGGCGCGTCGGCTGTCCCTCCGGCGCGGCGGCGCTCTCGACCACGATGTAGCGCACACCCATCGGCGCCAGCAGCCGGCCGAGACGGCTCGTATCGCGGCGCACGGCGAGATGGAAGGCGTCGCTCATCAGACTGGTCGCGCCGTCCGACGAACCCGCCCAGCGGTCCTCGACCGACGGCAGGCCGTGGTCGGTGCTGGCAAACGAGACGCCCTGTTGGAGCTGCCAACCGGCGAGTGGCAACACGTCCGGATCGCCGATCCACGCCACCCGGTACGGGCCCACTGTCGCCTGGTCGTTGTTGACGAAGGCGAGCACGCTCTCGAATCCCTCGTCGGGCGAGTTCCAGCGGCCGTCGAAGCTGGCGACCAACACCGGCGCCACACCGACTGCGAGCGCGGCCGCCGCCGCCAGCCACGCGACCTGGCGCCAGCCGAACCGGTAGCCGGGGAGGTCGTGCTCGAAGGCGAGGAGGCCGAGGCCGGCACTCAGCGACAGCCCGACCGCGGCCGGGGCGAGGAGCGCCTCGGGTGGGCCCAGCGCGTGGCCGAACCACGTCTGCTGACCGATCCAGGCCACTGTCCAGCACGTGAGCGCGAGCACCCACGCACGCGCCGCCCACTCGAAGCGCCAGTCCCTACCGATGAACAACGGGAGCGCGGCCAGGACAAGGAACGCCCACCCCCACGGCGCACCACCGATCGGCCCGGTCTGGAACCGCAGGATCTCTCCGATGTCGAGTTGCGCGGCGACCGATTGCACCCCACCGATGGCGGACCACTGGCTACCGGGTAGCACGAAGTCGAACGACCACGGCAGATGCAACACGAACGCGACCACGACGGCGCCGACCGCGACGACGACCGGTTGCGTCATGTGGTGGACGCGCAGCACGACCACGGAGCCGAGAAGCAGCCCAACCGCGATCACGAGCACTACGACAGCGGCGATCGGCTCGAACGCAGTGAGCACCGCGACCGCGAGCCCGAGGCCGAGCGCGGTCTGTTTGAACGGCCGATGCGGACCGTCCGGTCGGCCGAACAATGGAGTGCGCAGTTGGCGCGCGAGCGTCAGCACCAACCACGGCGCCGCGGCCCAGATGAGCAACCCACCCCAACGGCCACGCGCCACCGCGTCGTACGGCAACGGGATGGCGAGAAACGTCACGAGCGTGACGAGCCGCGCCAACGATGACCCCATTCCTCGTCCGAGACGCCACGTGCCGACGATGCCGACAGGGATCAGGCCGAGAAACAGAACGCGTCGCAGCGCGGACATCGCGCCGAGGAACACGACACCGGATCCGCCGAGCATCGCGAACGCGGTTGGCGCCGCGGATTCGGATCCGAGACCGGCATTGCGCCATCCGCTGAACCACTTCGTGAACAGGATCGACGGCCCGCCGGGGAATGCGGGCAGGTCGGCGAAGGCGGGGATATGGCCGAACAACAGATGGCGGCTGCCGAACAGCACCACGACGACGACGCCGGCCCAGACGCCCGCGGCGATGCGCAACGGCCGGCTGCGCAGGGAACCGGCCAGCTCGCGGCCGGCGGCGGCCACCGGCGAGAGCGTCTCGTCGTCGCCACCGACCTGGCCCTGGACGAGCCGGCCGAGCTGTGCGCTCCCGTGCATCTGGAGCCGCCGGACCTCGCTGTCGGGCAACTGGCGGATGTGCGAGAGGCGCTTGCGGTTGGCGCGTATCTCGCCGAGGCGCTGGAGGTTCCACCGCCACGCGGATGCCACGTCGCCCGCGCGACGGCGTTGCCCGGTGAAGAGCGAGTAGATGATGCCGCCGAGCGCGAGCAGGATCGCTTGAGGGAGCACGCGCAGCAGATGGAACCGCCCGTAGCACGTGAGCATCGTGCGGAGGCGGTGACGGTTGAGTTGCAAACGGTGGTCCGGAATGGGTCGCTCGCCGTCGGAGGCCTGGCGATGGCGCACGACCGCGGCGGGCACAGCCACGACGCGGGCGCCTGCCACCTGCGCCCTCCACGACAGGTCGAGGTCCTCGCCGAGCAACTCGATCTCGGGATCGAACCCGCCGAGGACGGCGAACAGATCCGCTCGCACGAGCACGCATCCACCCGGTGCGCAGAACACGTCACGCACCGCGTCGTGCTGTTCCTGGTCGAGCTCGCCTGGCTCGACCAGCGGTGCGCGCACGCCGGTCTTGTCCGCCGACTCGCCGACGCTCAACAGGCGCGAGGGGTTGTCCCACTCGACGACCTTCGGCGTGACGATGCCGGCGTTCGACCGGAACGCCTCTTCGACCATGGCTCGTACCGCACTCGGAGCGAGCGCGACGTCGTCATGGCAGATGACGTAGAAGGCGGCGCCCTCGACGACGTCGAGCACCTCGTTGGCGGACGGGCCGAAGCCACGGTTGGCATCGACACGACGGACGTAGGCCGACGGCTGCACGTCCGCCACCCGAGGGTCGACGCCCTCGTTGCCGCAGTCGATCACGAGGATCGAGAGGTTCGGGTAGTCCTGATCGCCGAAGGACTGAAGGCATTCCTCGAACCACGGGCCCGGGTCGCAGGCGACGACGACGGCGACCGCGGGTGGGGCCAGAACGGGTTCTTCGCCCCCATCCGTGTCGTCGGCGGGCACGAGCCCGCCGGGCGCGACAGGTTGGGAGACGGAAGCCACGAAGGTTCCAAACTAGTGGGCAGAGGTCTTGATCCCCGGCCGCGGCGGTGCCGGGCGGGCGGTGCGGACGGTACCGGCTCCGGGCAGTTTGCTTGCAATAGTTTGCAAGACGGCATATGGTTGCAAGCGATTTGTAGCCCGTTCGGAGGAGCACAGTCATGGCCCCCACGTCCCCGGAAGATCTCTCGAAGCTGGCGAAGGACGCTGTCTACGTGTCCGTCGGCCTCGCCGTGATCGCCGTGCAGAAAGCACAGGTGCAGCGCCAGGAACTGCGGAAGCGAGTCCGTGGCCAGGTCGACGAGGCACGCAAGCGAGTCGACGATCGCGCGAAGACAGTCGAGGAGCGGCTCGAGAGCATCGAGGTTCGCTTCGACGCCTTGCTCGACCAGATCGAGGAGCGGCTGCCAGAGCAGGCTCGTACTGCCTCCAAGCAGGCCCGCACGGCGGCGAAGGACGCGAGGACCCAAGTGCGCGGTCTCGTCGCCTCACGCCGCGCCGCCTGACCCGACTCACATTCGCGCCGCGGCCGATCCCCCCTCGGCCGCAAGGCGTGGCTGACGCCCCCGGTCGAATCCCCCCTCGGCCGGGGGCGTCGCACTTTTCACACCGTCCCAACGCGGGAGGCCGGGGGGAGGGGGGAGGCGGGTGGCGCGTGGCGCGCCGCCGCCCCGATCTGGGTCGACTGAGCAACGTGCCGCGAGGCACCGTCGACCCAGAACCACACGCATGCCGGTCTGGGTCGGCTGAACGTCTCGCTCCCGTGGCTCAGTCGACAATGTGCGGGAACGGGGAAGTGG
>DASXPN010000133.1:0-76106 GCA_036493595.1 Acidimicrobiales bacterium
GTCGGCGCCGACGTCGTAGGCGCCGAGCAGCTTCCGGGTGCCGCCGAAGCGGTAGGTCGCCCGCTGCCGCGCCGGGACGGCCGGTGGGGAACCAGCCGCTGCCGGCGTGCGGTCTGAGCGAGATCGGGCCACACTCTTCGAAGGACACGACGACGCCGTCGACGGTGCCGGCCTCTGCGCCCTTGTAGGCGGCCAGCACCCAGCCCTTCTTCTCCTCGAACAGCGGGTCGTTGCTCCAATTCCAGGTGCGGGTGCGTTGCGGGGTGATCCCCATCGACTGCAGCACCCGGCGCAGATGCTCTTTCGAGATCGAACCGACCACCTGCTTGCGGATCAGGTGACGGCGCAGCGCCGTGAGTGACCACCGGGTGCCGGGCTCACCCAGATCGCGGGGACGGGCGAGAGCGATGGCGCGGATCTTCTCGCGAGCCGCGTCATCGATCCTCCTCGGGCGCCCGCCCCCGATACGAGGGCGCACCGAGCCCATCCCATCGGCGTTGAACACGCTGATCACCCGGCGCACCTGGTTCTCGTCGGTCTGCAACACGCGAGCGATCTCCGGCGCCGAGGACCTCGCGTCCGACGCCAACACGATCTGGGCGCGCTGACCCACGGTCGCGATCTGTCGACATCCGTGCGCCACGGCCGGCGTGGCGATGACAGCACGAACTCATCAAGAGCACATATGTTGACCTGCGAAAATTTGGTCGGGGAGGCGGGATTTGAACCCACGACCTCTGCGTCCCGAACGCAGCGCGCTGCCAAACTGCGCCACTCCCCGTGGAGCGGTCGACTGTACCCGACTGCCTTGCCGACTCCGAAGGCGCTTCCGCGGGCATCGGGTTCTGTCGGCCACCCCTGCCGCCGCAGCGTCCGCGCGGGCTCAGAGGCGGAGGGGCTCGCCGGCGTCGTCGGGGACGCCTTCGGTGTACGTCCCTCCGTCCAACAATGCCGTGGCGGCCTTGCGGAGGCGGAACGCGTCGATCGGTTTGATCAGCCAGCCGTCGGCATCCGATCGGCGGGCGAGGAAGATGTCGGCCTCACGGTCGAGCAGCATCAGCACGGGCACCCGCGGCAACCTTCCGGCGCCTGACTCGAGGCGCAGCGCCATGCACGTCGCCATCCCGCCCATGTTCCCGATCTGAAGGTCCAGCACTACCAGTTCAGGCTCGAGCTCGGCTACGGAGCGTGGCACGTCCATCCCGCGGCGTACCCATTGCACGGCACGCTCGGGCGTGGCCAGCGCGGCCTCGACCTCGTCATGAATCCAGTCCGCGTCCGCTGCGACCAGCACGTCAGGCACGGCGGGAGGCTAGCGGTGCGGTCGCGCGGGAAGCATCTTCGCCTGAGCTGACTACGATCGGACCTGCATCCGATCCCGCCGGAGGCTGAGTGCTCGAGATCCAGGTGGAGAGTTCCGCCGACTACGTGGTTTGTCGTCCCGTCGGTGAACTCGACGCCTACACCGTTGGACAGTTCCGTGAGCGCCTCGCGGAACTGGCTGCGTCACCGCGCCTGTTGATCGACCTGTCGTCGGTGCCGTTCATGGACTCTGCCGGCCTCGGCGCGCTCATCGGGGGCATCCGCCGCGCCCGTGAGGCGGGCGGTGACGTCGCCGTCGCGTGCAGCCGACCCACATTGACGCGACTGCTGCACACCACCGGGTTCGATCGCATCGTGCCGGTGACGGAGACGATCGAGGCCGCGGCAACCGCGCTCGCGACCGTCGACGGCCCCTGAGCCGTCAGACAGCAGCGCCGTCAGACAGCAGCCGTCAGACCGCGGCGTCGTCGAACAGGTACTCGCCGACCTCGGACAGGCCTTCGAGGTCGTGGACGTCGGTCCGTAGGAACGGCACCCGCACCACCGGCGCGGGTGCGACGCGCTCTGCCAACCCGGCGAGGTGTTCCTCCTCACGCGACGCCACCAGTCGGAAGTCGGCGAGGTTGGCGTAGAGACCGCCGAGGTCGTTGCCTTCGAGTGTGCGCGCTCGTTCACGCGTCGCCTCGGCGAGTCCGTCGCCGAATCGCGGATGCATGCGGTTGACGATCAGCGCCTTGACCGAGATGTTCGCTTCGAGCAGGCGGCGAGCGAAGAAGTCGGCCTCTTCGACCGTGTCACGCCGCGGCGACGCCACGAGCACGAACGCGGTCTGCGGTGACGACAACAACTCGAACACCGTGTTGGCTCGGTGCTTGAACCCTTCCTCCATCCCCGAGAACGCGGTGAAGAACGTGATCGCGTCGTCGATCACCTCGGCGCCGACCACCTTCGAGAGCGTGCGCACGAATGCTTGTGCGGCGACGTTGGCGGCCTTCATGAGTCCACGCGTCGGCGCCATCAAGATGCGGTAGAGCCGATGATCGAGGAAGCGCGTGAGCCGCCGTGGCGCGTCGAGGAAGTCGAGCGCGTGACGCGTCGGCGGTGTGTCGACGACGACGAGGTCGAACTCGTTGTCGCAATGGAGCTCGTACAGCTTCTCCATCGCCATGTACTCCTGCGTGCCCGACAGCGCACCGGAGATGTTCTTGTAGAAGCGGTTCCCGAGGATGCGGTCGGCCTGCGAAGGATCGACCGAGTGCTTCACCACGAGGTCGTCGAACGTCGACTTCGTGTCGAGCATCATCGCCCACAGCTCGCCTGGCCACGGCCCGTCGATCTTCGATGGCGTGTTGC
This sequence comes from Acidimicrobiales bacterium, assembly GCA_036493595.1. Lineage (GTDB taxonomy): Bacteria > Actinomycetota > Acidimicrobiia > Acidimicrobiales > JACDCH01 > DATAES01. The sequence goes on from DASXPN010000133.1 coordinate 2,677, forward strand.
TCAGACCCTCGAGCCCGAGCGCGTCGGCGAGGCGTTTGGCCGGATCGATGGTGACCACGACGGCTCGACGTCCGGCGCGCGCCCCTTCGAGTGCGAGCACCGCCGCGGTCGTGGTCTTGCCGACGCCACCCGATCCTGCCGTGACGATGATGTCGGCCTCGTGGACCAGACGCTCGAGCTCGGTCACGACGGCGTTCCCTGCAACGCGCCGATGCCGCTGAGCAAGCCCTCCGCGAGCGCGTCGAGATCGTTCGGTCCGAGGTCCGCATTGAACAGGTACGGCAGGTGCAGTTGCGGCAGCGGCAACTGCGAACGAAGGCGCTCGATCTGTTCGCGTTGCAGCGCCATTCGGTGGAGACGAAAGTCGGCCGCCGCCCGCAACGAATCCGCCTCACCACCGCGCAACGATGTCTTCGCCTTCGACGCGGCCTCGGTCGGATCGACGTCGAGTCCCTTCAACTCGGGATACAGCCCGTTGACGACGACGGGGCCGAGGGCCACGCCGACGCGGTCCTCCAAGTGGTAGGCGGTGTCGACGAGCTCGTTCACCGGCGTCTCCTCCGGCAACGTCACGAGCAGTACCTGGCACCGACGATGGTCGGTGAGCATCTCGAGCACGTCACGCGCCTGGCTGTTGATCGGGCCGACCCGCACCGCGTCGAGTAACGCGCGCGCTGCCAGCAGAAACGTGATCGCGTGGCCCGCGGCGGGCGCGTCGAGGATCAACAGATCGGACGTGCCGGCCCGCTCGAGCTGCTTGACCTTGCCGAGAATGAGGATGTCCTTGATGCCAGGCGCGGCGGTGGCGACGACATCCAACGCGCCGGACGACACGAGGCGCTTCGAGATGCGAGACATCCCGTGATCACGCAGGTACTCGAGCAGCGCGTCGTCAGGCGTCAACGTGCGTCCGCGGATGTCGGCCGCGCCGCGAGGGCCTCCTCCAGCGGACAGCGTGATCTCGTCGTAGGTCAGCGGCTCGCGACCGAACAGCGCGGCCAAGCCGGACTTCCCCTCGACCTCCACGATCAATGACGTGAGCCCGCTCAGGGCCGCGGCGCGGGCGAGCGTCGCCGTAACAGTGGTTTTGCCGACGCCGCCCTTCCCGGCCACGATGACGAGGCGGGATGCAGCGAAGAACTGCGCTGGATCCACGGAACACCCTTCGGAGCGAGCGTGCGCAATCTACCCAGACGGCTCGCCATCCTCGGCATTTTGCTGCTGATGGTGGGCGCTGTGGCTCCGAGCGCGGTCGCCCAACAGCCGGGCACCGGTAGCTCCTCGAGCTCGAGCAGCTCCGGCGCGTCGAGCGGCTCGGGATCGAACGGCGCGACCCCCGAAAGCCCGTCCGCCGACGACGGGCTCGTCACCGTCATCCAGGTCAGCGGCTACCTGGACCCGATCGAGGTCAGCTTCATCGAACGGTCGATCACCCAAGCGGAGGCGGATCGGGTCGACGCGCTGGTCGTCCAACTCGACAGCCCGGGCGCGGTCGTCGACGACGCAGAGCTCGATCAGCTCGTCGCGCACGAGCAGAACGCGACCGTCACGATCGGCGTGTGGGTCGGACCATCAGGCGCCGAAGCATCGGGCGGCGCGGCGCGCGTGGTCGAAGCGGCGAAGTACCGGGGTCTCGCGCCGGGCAGCATCATCGAAGTCGACGAACAACACATCGGCGCGGACGAGGCGTTCACGCGCGGCATCACCAACATCCCCGCGAGCTGTGATCGCCAGCGTGGTTCGAGTGAAGGATGTTCCGCGACGATCGGCGACTTCGTGGTGAGCATCCCGGGCGTGCCGGTGAACGAGATCACCCAAGGCGACCAGACCCGAAAGGAACCGGCGGGACAGACGAAGTTCGCGCAGGTCTCACTCGTCGATCGCCTCATGCACTCGGTCGCGAGTCCGCCGGTCGCCTACCTGCTGTTCGTGATCGGGATGGCCCTTCTGATTTTCGAGCTCTTCACCGCCGGCGTCGGCGTGGCCGGTGTCGTCGGCGCGGGCGCCTTCCTCCTCGGTTGCTACGGACTGGCGGTGTTGCCGAGCCGGCCGGTCGCCATCGCTCTGCTCGTGTTCGCCATGTTCGGTTACGCGGTGGACATCCAGACTGGCGTTCCTCGTGTGTGGACCGGCATCGCCACCGTCGCGTTCGTCATCGGCTCGCTCACCCTGTACGACGGGCTGTCGCTGTCGTGGATCACGTTGCTCATCGGCATCGTCGGCATGACGATCGCGATGCTGAGCGGCATGCCCGCGATGGTGCGGGCTCGGTTCTCGACACCGACGATCGGGCGGGAGTGGATGGTGGGCGAGGAGGGCGAAGCGCGCACAGCCGTGTCGCCCGAAGGTGTCGTCGTCGTTCGAGGGGCGACGTGGCGGGCCCGCACGAACCGCGCGACGCCCATCTCTCCCGGTGATCAAATCCGGGTCGCGGCAATTGACGGCCTCGTTCTCGATGTGGAGCCACTGACCGGTGCCGCCCGCGACTACCGCGAGAGGCGTTCGTCGCACCCCTCGTGACCTGGGCCTTCGTCCGGTTTGCGAGTGTGGTGCCCGCCACAATTTGGCCCTTGAATCCTCGAAATTCGCGGTTGTATGGTCGTTTCCGCAGTTCAAAGGGGGATACGGGGATGAGCGCAGTCCGCACGGATGACGCGTGGCAAGCGAAGGCGGCATGCCGCGGCCCGCAGGCGATGGTGTTCTTCCCACCCTCGCACTTCGAACGCAAGGACGAGAAGCTCGACCGTGAAGGCCGCGCCAAGTCCATCTGCACGACGTGCCCCGTGCGCCAGCCGTGTCTCGACTACGCGGTCAAGATCAAGGAGCCGCACGGCATCTGGGGCGGCCTCAACGAGGTCGAACGCAAGCAACTTCTCCGGTAGGGAAACTCGGCGCGCAAACGGCACTGAAGCTGCCTCGCCCTCGGGCGGCCCTACGTTCCGTCCCTTGCGCGGCACGCTTCCCGCGGCGTGCCTGCGGTCCAATACGGTGACGGCTCCATGCCGGCCATCACCGAGGCATCTCCTGACGCTCCTCCCGAGGCTCCTCCGGCGTCGTTCGCGTGGCGCCGGAGCTGGGTCGATGGTCGTCCTGCGCTCTATGGCGTCGCCGAGCCGACCGGGCTCGGCGAGTTGTCCAGCGAGGGCACACCGCTACCCGCGGTGTTCCTGCACGGCTGGGCCCTCGGGTATCGCGCCTACCGGCAGTCGATCGACCGTCTCGTCGCGCTCGGTTGCCGCGTCTACGCACCCGCGCTGCCCGGTTTCGGGGGGACACCCGACCTGCCACGGCGCCACTTCTCGCTCACCGGTTACGCAGATTGGGTCGACGGATTCCTCGAGAGCCTCGGCATCGAAGAGGAGGTCTTCCTCCTCGGTCACTCGTTCGGTGGAGGCGTTGCGATCAAGACCGCGCACCGCCATGCCGAACGGGTGCGGACGTTGGTGTTGATCAATTCGATCGGCGGCTCGTCGTGGCAGTCGGGCGCGACGGTGAAGGCGATCAGCGAACGGCCGCTGTGGGACTGGGGACTCCACTTCCCGTCCGATGTGTGGCCGCTGAACCAAGCCACGAAGGTGTTGCCCGTCGTGCTCGCGGACGCGCTCCCGAACCTCGTGCGCAACCCTCGGGCCCTTTGGAAGGTCGGCACGATCGCGCGCAACGCCGATCTCACGCACGAGCTCGCCGAGCTGCGAGATCGACAGCTTCCGGTGGTGGTGTTGTGGGGTGCTCGCGATGGCGTGGTGCCGCGCGCCGCGTTCGACGCGATGTGTACCGCGCTCGAGTCGGAGGGCGAGGTCGTCGAGGGCAGCCACTCGTGGTTGCTGGCCGATCCCGATCACTTCGGCGAGGTGATGACGAACCACGTCGAGGTGGCGAGGCTCGCCCGCGAGCTCGAAGCGAAGCAGGGGCGCTGGTCGCGCAACCATCCGGTGTTCCGCTGGCTACGGCGATGACGTCACGTCGGGAAGCCGCGGCCCCGCCACTCTGACGTCGCCCCGACGCCGGGTGATACCGCGACTGTCGAGGATCGTGAGCAGAGGCACCGCCCACTTCCTCGTCGTTCCAAGCCGCTCGCGTACATCCGCAACCGCGACACCGTCGGGTTGCGATTCCAGCATCGCCGCGACGACATGCGCGGCACCGTCGATGGCGCTCGGCGCGAACCACACGCCGTCGTGTTCGACGACGAGGCCGCGGCGGACCAGCTCGCGCAACTCGCCCGCGTCCACGCCGAGCTCCGCCGGTGCCGGCGGGGTGAACGGTTGCGCTTCGAGCGCGGTGACGAACGGATGGCCGGCCAGCGGGTCGGCTGTGCCGGATTCGACGGCGCGTCCTCCCGCGACGTCGACCTCGCCGTCCGCGGTCAGGAGTTCGAGCACGGCCCGCTCGCGATCCGTCAGCGTCGCGATATCGAGCCCGAGCGGGCCGGCACCGCGCACGCGGTCGGCAACCTCATCGCGAGCACGGGCCAGTGCCTCACCATCGACGATCCAGCGGCCCGCGGTCGCGTCTCTGCGCTCGCCGGTCAACCGTTCGAACTCATCGACGGTGGTCCAGCCTCGCTCCGCGATCACTCTCTCGACCGATCGATCCGGGCGCGCACGCGACGCCCGCGTCACCGGGTCGACGTCGAGCACCTCGCCGCCGCCGACCGTCTCCGCCCGGCCGCTTTCACGCAGGACGTACCGATCGCCCGGCACGAGCGGCAATGCGGCCTGGACGTGGATCCGGACGAGCCCGTCGCCTCCGGGCTCGATCGAGTCATGCCCGAGGATGCGCACGCGCACCGGGTGCTCACCGCTGCCCAGATACGCGACGTACGCGCCCCGACGGGACACGTCGTGATCGAGCGAGCCGAGCACGTGCAACGAGGCGTCGAACGTGCTCGTGCGATGCCATTGCGATGGCCGGACGACGGCGTCGCCCCGCACCACGTCGTCGTGATGCACGCCGACGAGGTTCACGGCGGCGCGGTTGCCAGGGCCGAGTGACTCGTGTGACTCGTTCAGTGATTGGAGCGCCCGTACCCGCACCGGCCGCTCACCGGAGCCGCTGACGACGACGACCTCGTCGCCCAGGTGCAACCAACCTCCGGTCAGTGTTCCCGTGACGACGGTGCCGGCGCCCGTCGCCGCGAACGATCGGTCGACCCAGAGCCGCGGGCGGCCGCGGTCCATCGCGGCGGGCGTGGTGTCGATGAGCCGATCGAGCGCGAGTCGAAGCGGGCCGAGCCCGACGCCGGTCGGCGTGTCGACCGGCACGACCTCGGCGTGTTCTAGGAACGTTCCTGCGACATGGTCGGCGACATCGAGTTGGGCGAGCTCCGCGTGATCCGGGTCGACGAGGCCGACCTTGGTCAGCGCGACGACACCATGACGGATGCCGAGCAGTTCGAGGATGCGCAGATGCTCTTCCGATTGCGGCTTCCAACCTTCGACGGCATCGACGACGAAGAGACACGCGTCGACCGCGCCGACCCCGGCGAGCATGTTCTTGAGGAAGCGAACGTGCCCGGGTACGTCGACGAATGCGATGCCCTGACCTGACGGCAGCGTCGTCCACGCGAAGCCGAGGTCGATCGTGAGCCCGCGCCGCTTCTCTTCGGCGAAGCGGTCGGGGTCGATGCCCGTGAGCGCGAGTACGAGCGTCGACTTGCCGTGGTCGACATGACCCGCGGTCGCGACGACGTGCATGGTCAGGTGACGTCGAGCAGCAGCGATTGCAACGAGTGCCCGATCGACCCCTGCTCGTCGTACAAGCGGCTGGCGGCAAGGCCGATGCCATTGTCTGCGTAGCGGCTGGCGGCCTCGAGGCAGACCCACTCGCCGACTGGGAGCCTGTGCAGGTGGATCGTGAGATCAGGATTGATGAAGAGCAGCGAACCGAAGATGTCGAGCCCGCTGATGCCATTGCCGAAGTCGGCGGCGGCCGCGACCCGTTGCAACGGTGACGGTTCCTCGTCGGGGACTACGGGCTGGCGTAGGCGGATCCAGTCGGTGGCGCGGCCCGGTACGCCGAACTCGCCGTCGACGAAGCGATGCTCGACGCCGGTGTTGTGGAACGCCTCGTACGCATCGAGCGCGCTCGCGAGTGGCGCGCCCGCGTCGGGCCCCGCCGGACGATCGGACGGTTGTTCCATGACCGTGACGTCCTTGGTCCGGATGGCGAGCGCGGCGGCGGAAGCCACGACGGCACCGTCGTGGGTGATCGTCGCGTCGGCCAGGCGGACCTTGCGGCCATCGCGCCTGAGTTGCGCGTCGACGCGCAGCGGGGCGACAGGAACGGGTCGCAACAACTCGATGGTCAGTCGCACCGGTTGCAGCGGTGCGAGCAACGGTTCGACGGCGCGAGCGAGGAGCGCGGCGGATGGCCCACCGTGCAGCGCGGCGGGATCCCACGGCCCGCGAGCGAGGTCCGTCGGCAGCCATTGACCATCGCCGGCGGGAGTGAACAGTGAGCTCATGCGAACAGATCCAATGCGTGTGAGATGACGGCATCGTCGGACGGGTCGACCGTGCGCAGATCGAGCACGGTCGTACCGGCGTCCACGCGAGCGATGATCGGCTTCGGCTGCACGGTCCGCAGTGCGGCGGTCACATCACCGGGAATGCCGACACCTGCTGACGGGATCTCGACACCGGGCACGGTGCCGCCACCGGTGACGGACGCGCAGTCGACGACCGTGCCGCGCGCGCGGCTTACAGCGGTTGCTCGCCGGCGCAACTCGTCGACGCCGACCGTCGCCATGCGCCAGAACGCCAGCGCGTCCCCGTCGCGCGCGAGATACGCGAGCGCGACCTCTTGCAAGGCGGCGAGCACGAGTCCGCCCGGCCGCAGCGCGCGGTAGAGCGGATGGCGCGCACACGCGTCGATCAACGCGGTATCACCGGCGAGCACGCCGGCCTGAGGTCCGCCGAGCAGCTTGTCGCCGGAGAACACCACGAGTGCAGCGCCCGCCGCGATCGTCTGGAGGACCGCGGGCTCGTCTCGCAGCCACGAGGGCGGTCCATCCGCCAGCCACGGACACGCGGCATCGAGTAGGCCGGAGCCGAGGTCGACGACAACGGGCGGGCCGATCGCCGCCACTTGCTCGACCGTTGCCTCCTCCGTGAACCCGGTGATGCGGTAGTTCGACTGGTGCACCTTCAGAATCAACGCGACGCCGGCGGCAACCTTCTCGTAGTCCGCGACGCGCGTGCGGTTGGTCGTGCCCACCTCGACGAGATCGGCACCGGATTCCGCCATCACCTCCGGCACGCGGAAGCCACCGCCGATCTCGACCAGCTCACCGCGTGAGACGGCCACCCCTTGACCGCGCGCGAGCGCCGCCAGCGCGAGCAGCACCGCGCCCGCGCCGTTGTTGACGACGAGCGCGGCCTCCGCGCCACAGGCGCGGGCGAGCAGCGAGCCAGCGTGCGCGCGTCGCGAGCCACGCTTCCCGCTGTCGAGGTCGAGCTCGAGGTTCGTGTAGGCAGCCCGTTGCGTGAGCCCGATCGGCGCCCGTCCGAGGTTCGTGTGCAACAGGACACCGGTGGCGTTCACCACGGGACGCAGCAACGCGTGACGGGTCGCGACGGCGATCTCCCGCGCTCGTTCCGGGTCGCCCGAAGCGATCGCGGCGCGGGCCGCGTCGACCAGCAACGGATGGGGCAGGTCGATGTCCGCGATCGAGCGGGCAAGCGCATCGACGGAAGGCGGCCGCACGGCCGGGCATGCTACGGGTCGATGCCTGAAACCCGCGCGGCGCGTGTAGACGATGTCCCCCTCGACCGCGGACTGCATGTCAACGTCGATGGCTGCGCGGTCGTGCTGTTCCACGTCGGCGACGGCATCCGGGCGTATGGAGCATGGTGCCCCCACCAGTTCGCCGACCTGGCCGACGGTTGGATCGAGGGCAGTCACGTCGTGTGTGGCAACCACCTGTGGTGCTTCTCGGTCGACGACGGTTCGATGCCGACCAACGACCTCGTGCACCTTCCCGTCTACGCGACGCGCGTCGAAGGCGCGTGGGTCTACGTCGACGTCACGCGGTGATGGCGGTGACCGCGTGCAGCTCCCGGTGCGAGATCACATGGTCGATCATCCCGTAGGCGCGCGCTTCGTCGCCGCGCATGATGTAGTCGCGATCGGTGTCCGAGATGATGCGGTCGAGCGACTGTCCGGTGTGGCTGGCGAGGATCTCGTTCATCCGATGGCGCATGAACGCCATCTCCTTCGCGGCGAGCTCGACATCGACGGTCTGACCTTGCGCACCACCGTGAGGCTGATGGATGAGGATGCGCGCATTCGGCAGTGCGAGCCGCTTGCCGGGCGTACCGGCCGCCAGCAGCACGGCCGCCGCTGACGCCGCCTGCCCCACGCAGATCGTGCTGATCGGGCACTGGATGAATTGCATCGTGTCGTAGATCGCGAACAGTCCGGTCATGTCGCCGCCGGGCGAGTTGATGTAGAGCTGGATCTCCTTGTCCGTGTCCTCCGCCTCTAGATGCAGCAGCTGCGCAGTCACGAGGTTCGCCACGGTGTCGTCGAGCTGGCTGCCGAAGAAGACGATCCGGTCCTTCAGCAGCCGCGAGTAGATGTCGTAGGCGCGCTCGCCCCGGTTGGTCTGCTCGATCACCGTCGGTATCAACATCAGGGGCTTCCCTTCCCGGGTCGTACAGTCATGTGCAACCAAAGAGTTGCACATCGTGATGGCATTGTGCAACCGAGCAGTTGCACTTATGCTGTGGCGATGCGAGTGGAACGTGACGTCGTCCTCGACACAACCAGCGAGGAGGCTTGGCGCCTGCTCACCGATCCCGACGAGCTGGCCACCTGGCTCGGTACGCCGATTGCCCTCGACCTCGAGCCTGGCGGGGTGGCCGCCTACATCGAGCCCGACGGTCGCGTCCGCCACGCCGTCGTCGAGCAGGTCACCCCGGGCGAGCGCCTGTCGTTCGTGTGGTGGTCGCCCGGTGACGACCTCGCCAGCCGGGTCGTGTTCGAGCTCACCGAGGTCGAAGACGGAGTCAAGGTGGCGGTGTCCGAGACGCACGCGTCGACCGCCGGCGCGACCATCCGGCTCTCGGCCGGTGCGATCTGGGACGACCGCCTCTTCGATCTCGAGCGGCGGTGCCTCGAGCGCCAATTCGTCCTGGTGTGAGACCGGGGCCCGATCCCGTCTTCGCTGCGCTCGGTGATCCCACCCGGCGGGCCGTGCTCGCTCTCGTCGGTCAGCGTGGGCCCCTGACCGCGACCGAGCTCGCGGAGCGCCTGCCGGTCAGCCGCCAGGCCGTCATGAAGCACCTCGATCTGCTCCGGGTCGCGGGCTTGGTCGACAGTGAGAAGCAGGGCCGATCCGTTCGCTACGTGCTGCGGTCAGACCCCCTGGAGGACGCCGCGGCGTGGATGGCGAGCGTCGGCGCAGCGTGGGATCGACGCCTCGCCGCCCTGTCACAACGGGCCGCGGCCCGCAAAACGCCCCGATAACGAGGTTAGAAGGCGGCGGACGTGGAAGCTTTCCTGCGTGGTCGCTCGGACGCTTCTGCATGCAGTGGCGTTCTCGCTCGTGGCGTTCTTCATGCCGATTGCCTGTGTCACGGTCGTCCTTGCCACCCTGATCTTCCTGCCGCTGCCGGCGACCATCCCCCAGCCGAAGCCGGGGGTCGAGTCGAGCGTGACCCACGTCCTCGATGACGAGGGCAATGAGATCGGTGTGTTCAAACAGTTCGACACCAACATCCCGGTCAACCAGTCCGACATCCCGCAGGTGCTGAAGGACGCAGTCGTCAGCGCAGAGGACCGGCACTTCTACGAGCACGGTGGCGTCGACATCGGCTCGACCTTCCGCGCGTTGTGGGACGACGTGCTCAACCGATCGGTCGTGCAAGGTGGGTCGACGATCACGCAGCAGTACGTGAAGAACGCGTTCACCAACGGTGAACGATCGATCGGTCGCAAGATCCATGAGGCGATCCTCGCCGCCCAGATCGATCGTCAACTCGACAAGGACACGATCCTGTTCCGCTACTTGTCGACCATCTACTTCGGCAGTGGTTCGTACGGCGTCGGTGCCGCGGCCCAGACGTACTTCCGCAAGCCGGTCAGCCAACTGGGCCTGTCAGAGGCGGCGCTGCTCGCGGGCGTGATCCCTTCGCCGAGCAAATATTCGCCGTTGGTCAATCCCGAGCTGGCCGAGCAACGCCGCCGCTTGGTGCTCGACGAGATGCTCGACCAAGGACGCATCTCGCAGGCGGCGCACGACCTCGCCGTACAGGTGCCGGTGTGGTTGGCCGTCAACGGGCCGCCGCCGGGACCGGCCACGATCGTCTACCCACCTGAACAGCAACAGTCGGCGCAGCCGTGGTTCACGGACTATGTGCACTCGTGGCTCGAGCAGAACCTGCCGGGATGCGTGCCCAACGCGTGCCCGACGCTCGACAAGGGCGGCTTGCGCATTGTCACCACGTTGGATCCACGAATGCAGCAAGCCGCGCAGGAAGAAGTGGCGGCGTCGATGGGCGACAACGATCCTGAGTTGCAGATGTCGCTGGTCACGGTCGAGCCGGCCACCGGATATGTCAAAGCGATGGTTGGTGGTCGCGACTACGCGTTCTCGCAGGTGAATACCGCGCTCGCGCCGCGCCAGCCGGGCTCGTCGTTCAAGCCGTTCGTCCTCGCTACTGCGTTCGAGGAGGGCGTGCAGCCGACCAAGGTGTACTCGGGCGCGCCGCTGAACCTGCCGGATGGCACGTCGATCCAGAACTACGGCGGCGAGTCGTTCGGAAGCATCGATCTTCGCCACGCGACGTGGCAGAGCGTCAACGGCGTCTACGCGCGGTTGATCCTCGATGTGGGCGTCGACAAGTCGATGGCCATGGCGCAGCGACTCGGCGCCACCATGCCGGCCTACGACCCCTCGAAGTACGGGGCGAGCGTCGCGCTCGGTGTCATCGACGTCTCACCACTGCAGATGGCCTCCGCCTTCGGGGTGTTCGCCGATCACGGCAAGCGCGCCGCACCGACGCCCGTCCTCCAAGTGTTCGGTCCCGACGGAAAGCTCATCATCGACAACACCCACGCGGCGGACCAGGCGCAACCGGTCGTGTCCGATGTCGTCGCCGACAACGTGACCGATGTGCTGCGGGGCGTGCTCACGTCCGGTACCGCAGCCGGCAAAGACCTCGGCGATCAGCCGGCAGCCGGCAAGACGGGAACGGCGGAGGACGCCGCCAACGCGTGGTTCGTCGGCTACACCCCGACGCTGTCGACGGCAGTGTGGATGGGGCATCTGCACTGCGGTGCGGGAGCGGACTGCGGGATGCACAACATCAACGGCGTGCGGGAGGTGACGGGTGGGACGATCCCCGCGTCGACCTGGCAGCACTACATGAAACGGGCGCTCGATGGTGTGCCGGTGACGGACTTCAACCAGCCCGCACCGATCCAGACGGTTGCCGACGCCGCCAAGCGCGACGCGCGCGGCGGCTTCAACCCCGGGCCGCGCCGCTACCCGTCAGGCGTTCCGGGCGCTGGGCCGTACGTCGTCGACATGGCGCCTCCGGACGCGACGGCGCCGACGACGACGTCCACGACGACCACCACCGTCCCTCGCCCCATTTCGACGCCGTCCACCCTCGTCGGCAACTGACGCGTCAGCCGTTGGGCTGGGGGTTGCCGTTCGGGCAGTGGAGGACGACCTCGCACGACGATCGCACCAGCGGCGCGAAGAACACCGACTCGGGTTGGAAGCCGAGCGGCGAGTAGGTGCGTGACGCGACGGCGACGACGTTGCCGTCGGAGTCGAGCAAGGGTCCACCCTGGAACTGAGTGCCCACCGGCGCGTCGTGTTGCAGCCCGTCGGTGGACACGTCGGCCACGAACCCTTGCGTGATGGCGGCGCCGGTCGAACCGAGTCCCGAGATGGCGAACACGCGGTCGCCGATCTTCGGGTTCGCGCCCGGGTCCGCCCACGGGAGTGCCGGCAGGTTCGGCCGGGTGACGCTGAGCAACGCGAGATCGTGACCGGGATCCCACGTGAACACTGTTGCCTGCAGGTCATCCTCGCCTTGCTTGCGCAACGTCACCCCGGGCGCCGGTTGTTGCGTCGCGGCCTGGATCGTCGTGTACGAGGTCAGAAAGAACGACGACTGGCTGTCGGAGAACACCACGAACGCAGAGCCCACTGACGGCGCGCCCGCTTGGTCGAGCGTGCTCACGAACCAGACCGACGGTTGCGCCTTGTTGAGCAGTCCCGTCAGCGTCGAGCCGCTCGCCGCGAACTTCTGGAGCTCGTCGAGTTGGTTGTGGACGTCTTGCTTGGCCGAATCTCCCTCGGCCTGGATCTGCTTCTTCGCGGCGTCGAGTTGATCGCCGAAGCCGGCCACGAACGAGTCGACCTTGTTGACGGTCTGCTCTTGGCGCGACTCGTAGTACGCGTAGAGCACCGCGCCACTGAACGCGGCCGCGATGCCCATGAAGAAAAGGAGCGCGGACAGCCCGAGCGCGGTCGTCGGGATGAGACGTCGTACTCTCGTGACGCCGTCAGGCCCTGGTCCGGCGGGTCCTCCATCGGCGTCGTCCGGTGCGCCATCGTCGGCGGCAGCGGCCCCGGTCGCTTGCTTGCTCCGAGCCGACGGTGCTGACTTTCCTGACTTCGTCGCCTGCTGCTGCTTCGAGGCCGGAGTGGTGGCCTCTTCCGTCCCCATTGGCCAGACGGTAGCGAACGGTACGATTCGTGGATGCTCGCCCTCTTGGTGGTGCTGTTCATCGCCGAGCTGTGGGTGATGGTCGTGGTGGCCTCGCACATCGGCGTGCTGAACACCATCGGGCTTCTGATCCTCATCACGATCGCGGGCGTGTGGATCGTGAAACGGCAGGGCGTGGCCGTTCTCGGGCGCCTCCACACGACGATCGATCAGGGCCGGGTGCCGCACCGTGAGCTCGTCGACGGCTTCTTGATCCTCGTCGCAGGCGTCCTCCTGATCCCGCCCGGCTTCATCACCGACGTCATCGGGCTGCTGCTGTTGGTGCCGCCGGTGCGATGGGGCATCCGAGCGCTGATCACGCGCAGCTTCGTGCGCCGAGGCTCGCTGGTCGTACGCGTCGTCGACGGGTTCGGGCGGCGGGTCGACTACCGGAACACCGGTTCACGCGACGTGACTTCCCGCGACCCTCGCCAGCAGCCAGACCTGCCAGACGTGCCGGACGGGCGTGAGCCGCGCCGACCGCCCGAGCTGGAGCCTTGACCGCGGCGGAGGACGTCCCGATCCGCGAGGCGGCCACCGTCGCCGTCGTCCGCGACGGCCTCGAGGGACTCGAGGTGTTCATGCTGCAACGCACGCGCGCCGCGGTGTTCTCTCCGGGCGCGCACGTGTTCCCCGGTGGTGCGGTCGACGCGGCGGACCGCCTGCCCGAGCTCGAACCGTGGTGCGACGGGCTCGACGACGCCACCGCGTCGGCGACGCTCGGTGTCGACGGTGGCGGCCTCGGCTACTACGTCGCCGCGGTACGTGAGTGCTTCGAAGAGGCCGGCCTCCTACTCGGCCGGCGCGACGGCGCGCTCGTCGTCGATGCCGGGAACTTCGAGACGCATCGCGACTCATTGAACGCGGGCAACAGCACGATGCTCGACGTGTGCATCACTGAGTCGCTCACGATCGCGGTCGACCTCCTGCGCCCGTTCGGACACTGGATCACGCCGATGGGTCCGCCCCGCCGCTTCGACACGCGCTTCTTCGTCGCGCCTGCACCGCCGGGTCAGGATCCGAGTCACGACGGGTGGGAGACCACCGAGGGACTGTGGGCACGGCCCGTCGACGTGCTGACGGCGGCCGACCGCTCCGAAGTCGATCTGATCGAACCGACGCGCCACACATTGCAAGCCCTGACCGCATACGCGCTCGTTGCCGACGCGGTCGTCGCGGAGGCCGAGCGCGCATGACCGATCTCGACAAGCCGGCGCCCAAGCCGCTCGTGACGGGAGTGGCGTCGGCCTTGAGCCCGATGGTGCGGCGGGTGCTCGCGCCCAACCCGGGCGTGATGACGGGGCCAGGCACCAACACCTACCTGGTCGGTATCGACGAGGTAGCCGTGATCGATCCCGGCGTGGACGACACTGCGCACCTCGACGCCGTCATCGGTTGTGGCGGCGACCGCATCCGTTGGATCCTCTGCACCCACACTCACCCCGACCACTCTCCGGGCGCGGCGCCCCTGAAAGCGCGCACGGGAGCCGAGGTTCTGGCGTTCACCTCGCGTGACGGTCTCGAGGTCGACACGGAGATCGGCGAAGGCTTCTGCCTCGAGGCGACGGAGTTCCGGCTGAGGGCGTTGCACACCCCCGGCCACGCGTCGAACCATCTCTGCTACCTGCTCGAGGAGGAACGGCTGCTCTTCTCGGGTGATCACATCATGCAGGGCTCGACCGTCGTGATCGCGCCGCCCGACGGCGACATGGCGGCGTATCTCGAATCACTCGATCGGTTGTTGTCGCTGCGACTGCGTTCCATCGCGCCCGGGCACGGCCACTTGATCGACGAGCCGCGCGCCGTCATCGACGACTACATCGCGCACCGTCTCGAACGCGAGGCACAGGTGCTCGACGCGCTGGACGCGGGAGACCGAGAAATCGCACAGATCGTGGCGCGCCTGTATCCCGAGCTCATCGACGAGCTCGTGCCCCGTGCGAAGCAGACCGTGCACGCACATCTGCGAAAACTGGGCGCAGAGGGCCGCGTCAGGACGACGGGCGATGTTGATGACGCGGACAGTGAGTGGTTGACGATTTCCTCGTGAATCGAGAAAGAGCGGCGGGTTTCGTGTCGAAGATTGACAGTGATGAGTGACGTCGGCGGACACGGGCGAATCACGTTGCCGGAGGCTGCGGGGCTTCTCCACCTGCCGGTGGAGAGCATCGAAGCCCTCGTCGGCGCCGGGTATCTGCGCACCACCGCCTCGCCGGACGGCTGGCCGCGCCTCGCGCTCGGGGATCTGAAGGCATTCCTGGCCCGCAACAGCGAGGGCGAGCGGGTGGTCGACCTCTCGGACTTGAGCCTCGACGAGGTCGACCCCCAGAGCCTTCTCGACGCGCTCGACGGTCGCTCCGAGGACATGGCGCGGCGGGCCCTCGATCTCCTCGTCGCGGTGTTCCCCGAAGCGGGCCGCTGGTCGCTCACGCAGCAGGCGCACTTCGTCGAAGAGGCGCAGGCCCGTTTCGAGGCGATCGTCGCCGTCGCCGCGCTCGGCAACGACGTCGACGACTCGCTCATCGACGAGCTGGCGATGGTCGGAGTCGAAGCGGCCTGGGCGAACACACCGCTTCAGGAGCTGCTGCTCGTGTTGCGCATCTCGCGCGACCTGGTGGTGCAGACCGCGGTCGAGGTCGCAGAGGAGCGTGGCCGCCACTGGGGCCTCGCGCTGTCGCTGCTGCTCACTCGCGTGCTGCCGGCGATGGATCGGCTGACCGACGCGATCGCCCGCGGCTACTGGCAGTCCGTCATGGAGCGGCAAGAGGAGAGCCGGGCGCGGTACGCCAACGTGGTCGAGCACTCGAGCGACGGCGTGTACGAGGTCGGCCTCGACGGTCGCGTGAGATACGCGAACACCGCGCTCGCCGTCATCCTGGGCCGGTCGGTCGAGCAGCTGGTCGGCGCTCGACTCGTCGACGCCTTGGATCCTGAGACGAACTTCCGTCTCGACGCCGAGCAGACCGAGGTGGCGATCCGGCGCGCGGATGGCGTCGTGCGCGTGCTCGACATCCGCGCGGTCGAGCGGCGCGATGGTGAGGAGCTGATCGGCTTCGACGGCATTGTCCGTGACCTCACCGCGGCCGTCCGTTTCGAAGAGTTACGCAACGATCTGCTCGCGCTGCTCGGTCACGAGTTGCGCCAGCCGCTGACGACCATCCTCGGTCTCGGGGCCGTGCTCGACAGTCACAGCGAGGAGCTGGACCCCGCCCAGGTGCAGTCGATCGGCGAACGCATCCGTCAGCAAGCGGAGCGGATGACCCGGCAGGCCGACGACCTCGACCAGATGAGCCTGCTCGACTACGACTCGTTGCTGGTCAATCGCCGGCGTCTCGACGTGCGCACGACTGTGCATGCCGCGCTGGCATCGGTCGCAGGCGCCGACATCGTGGATGTGCGCATCCCGTCCGGCGTGCACGCGCTCGCGGATCGGCGCCGGCTCGAACAAGTCGTCGCCAACCTCGTCGAGAACGCCTTGAAGTACGGCGCGTCGCCGGTGGTGGTGACCGGTGAGCGCGTCGGCGCGGAGATCGTCGTGCGAGTCACCGATCGCGGCCCCGGGATCCAAGAGGCCGAAACGGCGCTGTTCTCACGGCTGCGTCTGACCGGCATGCCCCGCCGCCGCCAAGACGGAACCGGGCTCGGTCTCGCGCTGGTACGCGGGCTCGTCGAAGCCATGGGCGGACGAGTCTGGTACGAGTCCGCGCCGGAGGGTGGCGCGCGCTTCTCGTTCACGCTTCCTTCCGCGTAACGCGCGCCCACTACCGTCGACGGGATGCCCGAGCCGATCCTGTCGGCGCGTGGAGTGCGCAAGACCTACCGGACGGCCGCTCACGACGTCGAGGCGTTGCGCGGCATCGACGTCGACATCCATCCCGGCGAGCTCGTCACGGTGATGGGCCCGTCGGGCAACGGCAAGACAACGATGCTCAACTGCCTGTCGGGGCTCGATGACATCGACGACGGCACCGTGCTCGTCGACGGCGAGGACATCCACGCGCTGCCCGACGCGGAGCGAACCGCGCAACGGGCCAAGCGCATGGGCTTCGTGTTCCAGAGCTTCAACCTGATCCCCGTCTTCACCGCGCTCGAGAACGTCGAGTTGCCGTTGCTCGTGGTCGGGACGCGCGGCAAGGACGCCCGCGCGCTCGCGTCGGCGATGCTCGAGCGGGTCGGTCTGGTCGAGCGCCTGCATCACCGGCCCGCGGAGTTGTCCGGTGGTGAGCAACAGCGCGTGGCGATCGCACGCGCGCTCGTCGCCGCGCCGGCCATCGTGTGGGCGGACGAGCCGACCGGCAATCTCGACAGCCACACCGCCGCTTCGGTGCTCGACTTGTTGTTCGAGGTGCATGCGGCAGGCCAGACCCTCATCGTCGTGACCCATGACCTCACCATCGGCGCCCGCGGGGAGCGGGTGCTGCAGGTACAGGACGGTCGCATCACGGCCGACGGGCCGCCGTCGGCGGTGCTCCCGGATCAGCCGAGGCCACCGCGACCGCCGAGGTCGACGGTCAGGCCGAACCGGCCTCCGTCGATGTGGTCGCCCCCTTACCGCTCCTCGTCCCCCTGATGCCGCACGTGACCGCGGTCACGGTCCGCCTGGCCGTCCGCAACGCGCTGCGCCGCAAGGGCGAAGCGCTGCTCGTGGTGTTGGGCTCGCTGCTCGGCACCGCCATCATCACCTCGTCGTTCGTGGTCGGTGACACGCTGCAGGCGACGCTCCGGGACCAAGCTCGCACGCGACTCGGACCGATCGACGAGATCGTGCTCGTCCACGACGCGACCCAGATCACGCCCGCCGTGCAACGGATCATTGCGAAGCCGTTGCCGCAGACCGACGGTGTGCTTCCGGAGATCACCGCTCAGGTGGCGGTGACGAGCCAGCAGTCGGGCAGCGGACCCGCACACTCGGAGCCCGACGCCTTCGTGCAAGAGGTCGACTTCGACGCCGCTCGCTCGTTCGGGAACGACCCGTCCGCGACGGGACTCGTCGACGGGGGGCCGACGCCCGCGGGTACTGAAGCCGTGATCGGAGCCGATCTCGCCGACTCGCTGCACGTGCACCCCGGCGACAGGGTCCAGGTCTTCGCGTACGGCCACACGGCTGATCTCACCGTGCGCCGGATCGTGCCCCGCGTCGGAGTCGCCGGCTTCCATCCGGGCTTCGCCAGCCGGGCTCCGAACCTCTTCGTCGCGCCGGGAACGCTCGAGGCGATGGCCGCCGGCGCGCTACCCGGTTCGCTCGTCCCCGAGGGCCGCGTCCTCGTGTCCAACGTGGGCGGTGTCTTCGACAGCGCGGGCCCGAGTGACGCTGTCGTCTTCGAACTGCAGATCCGCACGGCCGGCCTCGGCGGCATCCAGATCAACGACGAGAAACAGCAGACGTTGGCGTTCGCCGATCAACAAGGCCGCAACTTCTCACGCCTGTTCGGCCTGATCGGCAGCTTCGCGGTCGCGGCGGGTGTGTTGTTGTTGATCAACATCTTCGTGATGCTGGCCGAGGAGCGGAAGGCAGAGCTCGGCATGTTGCGCGCGCTCGGGTTCCGTCGCAGCCATCTCGTGCGCGTGTTCGGATTGGAGGGCACGGCGTACTCCATCGTGGCCGCGGCCCTGGGCGCGCTCCTCGGCGTCGGGGTCGGGCGCATCGTGGTGCAGGTGACGGAGGGCATCTTCTCGCAGGGGCGGCGCGGCATCACCGGTCTTCAGTTCGCGGTGCAGCCATCGAGCCTCGCGGCGGGATTCGGCATCGGGCTCCTCATCGCGCTGGTGACGGTGTGGGCGACCAGCGCGCGCATCAGCCACCTCAACGTCATACGCGCCATCCGCGACTCGCCGGAGCCGGCGCCCGCGCGCCATGGCGCGCGTGTCGCCGTCGCGGCTACGGCAGGGGTGGTGCTCGGTGCGCTGCTTCTCGCGGCCGGCATCTCGCGGGCGCAACCCATACCCGCACTGATCGGTCCGGCGCTCGTTGCGTGGTGCCTCGTGCCGTTGCTCACCCGGCTCATGAGCCGCCGTTACGCGATCTCGCTGCCGGGCCTCGGACTGATCACCTACACCATCGCCGCGTTCTCACTGCTGCCGTCGGTCTTCGGCCACAGCGACGTCGCGGTGTTCTTCGTGCAAGGCATCGTGCTCGTCTCGGCCGGCGTGGTGATCGCGATCACGAACGACGACCAGATCCTTTGGGTGACCAACCGGCTGTCCGCATCGGGTGGCGGACTCGCGACCCGGCTCGGTCTGGCCAACCCGCTCGCCAAACGGGTGCGCACCGGACTCTTGCTCGGCATGTACTCGCTCATCACCTTCGCCCTCGTGTTCATGGCGGTGTTCGCGGCCGTGTTCCAGGCGCAAGCGCCGCGCGTCACCGCGGACACGGCCGCCGGCTATGACCTGCGCGTCGACAGCAGCCCCGGCAACCCGATCACGGCGGCACAGCTCCAGCAGCACGCCGGCATCGTCGCGATCGCGCCGCTGATCCGCTCCGAAGCGCAGTTCCAATCGGATCCCGCCGCAGCCGACGTCACGCAACAGCTCACCGGTTTCGACGAGTCCTTGCTGGCCCATGGCGGGCCGACGTTGTCGTCACGTGATCCGAGGTTCGGCAGTGACGCGGACGCGTGGCAAGCGCTGCTGACCTCACCGGACCTCGTGATCGTGCCCGAGAACTTCCTCGCCACCGGTGTCGGGCCGGTGCGTGATGCCGTGCACGTCGGGCAGCAGGTGACCCTGATCAATCCTGACAGTGGCCGCAGGCACCCGCTCACCGTCGTCGGGCTCGACGGCAGTCTCGACCCGGCCGAGAACGGTGCCATGGTGGCGGCTCGCAACCTGCCGACGCTGGTGGACAGCACGTC
The DNA here is from genome assembly GCA_036493595.1 of Acidimicrobiales bacterium. Lineage (GTDB taxonomy): Bacteria > Actinomycetota > Acidimicrobiia > Acidimicrobiales > JACDCH01 > DATAES01. Next base: position 22,259 of record DASXPN010000133.1, read on the forward strand.
CGCCTCGCGCTTCTACGCCAAGGTCGACGATCGCGCCGAGGCCGGACGGATCGCGCAAGAGCTACAGGGATCACTGGTGGCCAACGGGCTGAAGGCGGACACGTTCCGGTCACTCGTCGACGACCGGCTCGACGTGCAGGCGCAGTTCATCTCGCTGCTCGAAGGTTTCTTGTCGCTCGGCCTGCTGATCGGGATTGCGGGGCTCGGTGTCGTCATGGTGCGTGCTGTGCGCGAGCGTCGCCGCGAGATCGGCATGTTGCGGGCGATGGGATTCGCGTCGTCGGTGGTGCGCCGATCGTTCATGGTCGAAGCCGCGTTCATCGCGGTGCAAGGCATCGTGATCGGTGCTGCACTCGGTCTCGTGACCGGATACTCGGTGCTGAGCAACTCATCGTCCTTCAGCGACGAGTCGTTGCCGTTCACCGTGCCGTGGTTGGCGCTGCTCGCGCTGGCGGCCATCGCCCTCGGCGCGTCGCTGCTCGCGGTCAGCTTGCCCGCGACGCAGGCGAGCCGCATCAAGCCGGCTGTAGCGCTTCGGATCTCGGACTGACGTCAGCCTTCCGATCCTTGCGGCCCTCCCACCATCGCTCGATGAAGTTCCACAGGAAGTGCGCCCCGAATGCGTACGCAATGCCGAGGATGATGTCCGCCACGTAGTGCTCGCCTGTCGCCACGAGCATGACGCCCATCAGCAGCGGATACAGCACCAGCAGCGCCCGTCCCCACTTCGGCAGGCTCGGCCACAACGTGAGAACGACGAGCGTCGCGTACCCGGCGTGGAGCGACGGCACTGCGGCGACGAGGTTGGTCGTCTTGGTGCCTGTGTCGATCAGATTGCGGATCGTGTGCAGGTGCAGCCACACGAACCCGCGGCCGCCGATGCGGCCAACGGTCGGCGCGAGGTAGCCCTGCTGCGCGGCCAGCCACGGGGGTGCGGCGGGGAACACGACGTAGGTGACGAAGCCGAACGCGCTCAGCGTCGCGAACCGCCGCGCATACGCCTGGAACCGCGCCCGTGACTTGACCCACAAGAACGCGGCGAGGATGAACGACGTGAGGTAGTGCGACAGGTACGTGAGGTCGAACACGACCTCGAACCACTGCACCGGAACCGTGGGCTCGACCGTCGCCACGATGTGTCCGCCCACGAAACCGACGACGTAATCGGTGTGGTACAGGTGCTGTTGCAGCCACTCGGTCGGCACGTGACCGAAGAACAGCAGCTTGTCTGCATCGATTTGCGGGGTGAAGTGCACGGGGAATCCGGCGCCGTCGGCCCACCCTCGCGAGAGGTCGTACGCGATCACGACGAGGAGGAACGGTCCCCAGTCGATCAGCAGATGGACGATCGACATCCACGTCCGTCCGATGCACGCGCACAACAGACCGATGAGGATCCAGATGAAGATGTAGTCGTGCCCGATCGGCACGCCGTACGCGTTGCACCACAGCACGAGGACGACGGCGTAGGTCGCGAGCGCGATCCACCGCACGACGATCCACGGTGAACGCGGTTCGGCTTCGACGGCGGCGATCAATATGCCAACCAGTACTCACGGGCGCGGGCCTGGTCGGGAGTCATCGGTCGACCGGCCCAGATCGGGTAGTAGAACGCGAACGACGCCACCAACAGCACCGCGAACACGGGCGCGACCCATCGGAACCACCGCTGCGCGAAGGCCACTACGAGCCACAAGGCGAAGACCGGTATGAGCGGGGCGATGTAGAAGCTGTACGAGTGACGGTCGTTGACTGCCCAGAACAGCCACTGGTAGGCACCGGCCAACAGCAGGAACAGCAGCAAGAAGTCGCGGCGCCACGCGGTCAACACGATCAACACGATCCCGGCGCCGAGCGCGGCGAACCACACCACCGGGTTGGCGACGGTGACGATCTGCATGATCTTGCCGTTGCCCGCGCCTTCGCATGAGTTGTCCGCGAGGTTGTCCGGCGCCTGGTTGTAGGCGGAGACGCAATCGATCCGGTACATCACCGTCGGGTGGAGCTGGTCGACCCACTGCCACGCGGGTGCGGCGTTGCTGTTGTTGTCCTGCTTGCTCGTCAGCTGGAACTCGAGCACGCGGTGCTGGTCCTCGACGAGCTGGCGGAGGCGGTTCGGCAGTGCGAGCGAGCAGTCGTTGTCTCGCTGGCAATCGACGACGTGTTGGTACGTCTTGTCGGCGTTCACGACCCACGGCACGTACGCCAGCGCGTAGACCGTGGCGGGCACGACCGTCAGCGCGATCACCGTTGCGAGCACTGCGCGCCCTTGGCGAGGGCCTCTCGTCTGGCGCCCGTTGATCCACAAGAACGCCAGCACCACTGCAATGAGCAGATAGAGCGCGCTCCATTTCACGGTGAGTCCGAGCCCGAGCGATACCGCCGCGCCCCAGCGGCACCACGTCACCCGCCGCCGGTTCTCGGGGTGCTTGAGCGCGATCACCGTGCACGTGATGGCGGCGGTCGTGAACAGGGCGAGGAACACGTCGAGCATGCCGACTCGACCGGTCGTGAACGACACTCCGTCGAGCGCGACGGCCGCACCGGCGAGGCCGGGCAGCAAATAGCCGCGCACGAGCTGGCGAGCCGTGATGTAGGTGAGCAGGACGATGATGCAGCCGGCGACGAGCGCGGCGAAGCGCCAGCCGAACGACGTGAAGCCGAACACGCGGAGGCCGCCGGCGATGAGCCATTTGCCGCCCGGCGGATGGACGACCCCGCCCTGCTCCACGCCGTTGCGCAGGATGGACGCCGCGTCGGGGACGTAATAGATCTCGTCGAACACGAACGCCCGCGGCGTGCTGAGGTGGGGCAAGCGGGTTGCCAGCGTGCCGATAACGAGCCCGGCCGGCACCGCGAACCGCAACCACGAGCGTCGAGGCGCCCCGGTTCGCGGCTCGTCGCCTTCGTCGCGATCGACTGGTTCGAGGGTGGCGACCTCGCTCACGAACCCGGCACGGTCGTCGCTGTCGACGTGGTCGAGGCGGTGGTCGACGTCGTCGTCGTCGAGGTGGTCGAGGTGGTCGACGTGGTCGACGCGCTGGTCGACGAACCTCCGGCGTGGAGCACCGGGCGGCACGGATCGTCGAGCTTGTCCTTGGGCGACCGATCGGCATCCGCTGGATCGCTGAAGTTGAACGTGTTGGGTCCGCGCAGCCGCTCGAGCGTCGAATAGAACCCGGCCGGATCGTCGAGGTTCAGTGTTTGGTGGTCGAGGTCGCGGATCGGCGGATCAGCTTGCGCGATGTTGCGTTCGAGCAGGCTTGCGCACGCCCGTGCGAACGCCACCTGCTCCTGCTGGTCGAGGTTGGGGGGCCGGCTGCAGGCGGACAGACCCAACACCGCGGCGACGGACACAATTGCGGCAAGCAGGCGGTGTCGCCGGGAGAACACGGCGGGTCACGGTAGTGCAGGGCGTTCTCCGCGAAACTGCGGGGGCGGTAGCGTTCCGCGCCGATTCGTCCGCCGTTGACACGAGGCAAGCGTCCACATGGTCGAGACCCACGATCCCGCCGGCTGGTTTCCGGACCCGACCGGGACGCACGAGATGCGCTACTGGGATGGCTACGCCTGGCTCGACAACGTCTCCGACCAGGGCACGACGAGCACCGCGCCGCTCGGTGGCAAGCCGATGCCACCCCCGTCGCAGGTCGCAGCACGGCAGAGCCAACAGGCGCAGGCGCCGACCCCGTCGAAGTCGAAGACGCCCATCATCATCGGTGCGGCGGTCGCGTTCGTCGTCATCGTCGCGGCCATCTTCCTCCTCACCCGCGGCGGCGGTGGTGGGGGGGCGACGGCCATCGGCGACAAGCCGGTCACGTTCACCGACGACGGCAAGGATGCGACCCATCCGGCGATCCACACGTTGAAGGTCGACGGCAACCACGTCGTCACGGTCACCATCGACGGTGACGACCCCGATCTGATCCCAGGGGTCGTCGTCGAGACGAACCAGAACGTGATCGACTCGGTGAACTCTCAGATCAGCGATCTCAGCGACGTGCTGAGCGGTCAGCTGAAGGACGCGTGCAGCAACCTCCGCGAGGAGGACATCGGCTCCAAGGGCAACGCCGTCTACTTCGCCGACAAGGCGGGTGGCGCCGGCGAGGAGTTGAAGCGGTTCGTGACCGTGCCGGTGGGCGGCGACTTCGAGTTCATCGCCGTCCTCGTCGACGACAAGGGCAACTGTCAGGCCGGGAAGTTGACGATGACCCTCCAGGCCATCCCGGCCGACCTCAAGGGCGCATCGGACCTGTCGGATCTGGCCAGCTCGCTGTCGGACGTCTCCGAGCTCTCCGACTTCCTCTCGAGCTGACAGGACCAACCCATGCCCTACGTCTTGGGTATCGATCTCGGTACCACCTATACCGCAGTGGCAACCTACCGGGACGGTCGTGCGCAGATCGTGTCGATCGGCACCCACATGGCGGCGGTCCCCTCCGTCGTGTTCCTGCGCCAGGACGAGAACGTCCTCACCGGGGAGGCGGCTGACCGCCGCGCGCTGACCGAGCCGGCACGTGTCGCGCGGGAGTTCAAGCGGCGGGTCGGCGACACCACGCCGATCATGGTCGGCGGCACGCCGTACTCCGCCGAACAGCTGTCCGCCGAGCTGCTGAAGGCCGTGGTCGCCCAGGTTGCGCAACTCGAAGGCGGCCCCGCGGAACACGTCGCTGTGTGTCACCCCGCGAACTGGGGTCCGTACAAGAAGGAGTTGCTGGTCCAGACGGTCGAGCTGGCCGACATCTCGAACCCGACGTTTGTCACCGAGCCCGAGGCGGCCGCGGTGCACTACGCGTCGACCGAACACGTCGCGCCGGGGGAGATCGTGGCGGTCTACGACCTCGGCGGCGGCACGTTCGACGCCGCGGTCCTGCGCAAGACCGAGACGGGCTTCGAGATTCTCGGCGACCCGCAAGGCATCGAACGCCTCGGTGGCATCGACTTCGACGCGGCGGTGCTCGCCCACGTCCGTGATGCGCTCGGCGGCGCGCTCGACGAGATCGACCAAGACGATCCGACCGTCATCGCCGCCGCCGCCCGCTTGCGCGAGGAGTGCATCGAAGCGAAGGAAGCGCTGTCGGCGGACAGCGAGACATCCATTCCGGTGCTCCTGCCGAACGTGATGACCGAGGTGCGGCTCACCCGCGGTGAATTCGAGTCGATGATTCGTCCGGCGCTCACGCAGACGATCGGCGCGCTCGAGCGGGCGCTGCGATCGGCGAATGTGCAACCAGACGCGATCAGTCGCGTCCTCCTCGTCGGCGGTTCGTCGCGCATCCCTCTCGTCGCGGAGATGGTGGGCAGCGCGCTCGGCCGTCCCGTCGCGACGGACGCGCATCCGAAGCACGCGATCGCGCTCGGCGCCGCCATTGCCGGTGCCGCGGCCATCGGCGGCGCGACGACGGCCGAGCTCGCGGCCGCCACCGCAGTGGTGGCCACGCCTGAAGAGCCGGTCGTGTCGCGGACGCTCACCACCGTGGCGGCTGCCGTGGCGGAGTCAGGCGGCGCGGGATGGCGTCCCGATCCCGCCGGCCGCCACGAATACCGCTACTTCGACGGCACGTCGTGGACGGACAACGTCTCCGACGGTGGGACGACGTCGACCGACCCGATGCCGGCCGACACGACGGGCGCCGCGGGTGCCGCCATCCCGCCCGCGCCGCGGTCGTCACAGAAGCGGAGCTCGAAGCTGCCGATCATCGGAGCAGCCGCGGCCGCGGTCATCGTCCTCATCGTGGCCGTGCTCGCGCTCAAGGGCGGTGGCGGCGGTGGCGGCGGCGACGGCACCGGTCAGCTGACCGGGAAGGTGGCGACGGGGAAGACCTTCGTCCACCAGATCAAGGTGCCGGTGGACTCCGCGCTCCTCGTGAAGGTCATCCCGTCCGGCGGCTTCGACGCTGTGCTCTCGCTCGCCGCCGACGCGCCCACGGTCGAGAAGCACCGCACGACGTTCGGTGGTCAGGGAGCGCTCGACATCCCGAGCGTCGACGCCTTCAGCAATGTCGACGTGTCCGGCGTGAACGGTGGCATCTTCGTGTTCGTCAACGACGTCGGAGCGGACCAACCCGAGGTGCTCGCACAAGGGTTCCCGTTCGCGGCGACGGTCGACGTGGTCGTAACCGGGGCCGGCGGCACCAGCGGCAACTTCACGCTGCAGACGGCGCTGCGCGATTTCGCCGGTCCCCCGACGCAGGGCGACACCGGTTTCATCTATTCGGAGATGCTGAAGACCGCATACACGGGATTCCTCGATGGCACCGCCGACATCAGCGACACGAAGGACTTCGCGGCCCCCAGCGACTTCACCACCGACAGCAGTTTCTCGATTTTCAGCGACCAGTTCAGCGATTTCTCCAGCTGACCGCTGATCGCCGACCGCCCGCTCAGCGGTCGGTGTGGTCCGCGTCGTCGACGGCCTGCATCGCCGCCTCGAGCATGCGAGCGCTACAGCCGGCCATCTCGACTGGCGGGACTGCCTCCTCGACGATGCGAGCGGCGATGGCACGGAAGGCATCCGCCGCGGGGCCGTCGGCCAGCGCGACGGGCATGCCCGTGTCCCCTCCGGCCGCGACGGAGGATTCGAGCGGGACCGAGCCGAGCAACGGCGCGCCGGCCTCGATCGCACACGCTTCGCCGCCGCCCTCGCCGAACAGCGCGTAGCTCTCGCCGTGCTCGCACGTGAACGCGCTCATGTTCTCGATGACACCCGCGATGCGGAGGTAGTTCTTGCGCGCCATCGAAGCGGCGCGTACGGCAACCTTCTGTGCCGCCAGCGCCGGTGTCGTGACGATGACGACCTCGGCGCGGGGTACGAGCTTGGCCACGCCCATCTGGACGTCGCCTGTACCGGGCGGCATGTCGATGAGCAGGTAGTCGAGGTCGTCGCCCCACTCGACGTCCTGTAGGAAATGTTGCACGCCGCGGTTGAGCATCAGCCCGCGCCACATGAGGGCCGAGCCTTCGTCCTCGACCAGGAACCCCATCGAGACGACACGGATCAAGCCCGCGCCCATCGCGCGCTCGTTGGGCACCATCAGCTTGCGGTCGTCACGCACGATGCCGGCAAGACGGCCGTCGACGCCGAGCATCCTCGGAACGGAGAATCCCCAGATGTCCGCGTCCAGCACACCGACCTTCAGGCCCCGCGCCGCGAGCGCGGCTGCGAGGTTCACCGTGACCGACGACTTGCCGACGCCACCCTTGCCCGATGCGATCGTGATCACGCGTGTCGTCGGCGCGACTGATGTCTGCTCGGTGCGTTGGCTGATGTTGAACCGAGCCCGCTCCATGGCCACGGTCTTCTCGTCGTCGGTCATCTCGGTCCAGTCGAGGTCGACGCGCTCGACGCCCGGAATCGAACCCACGCGAGTTCGGATGTCGCGCTGGAGCTGCGCCCGTAGGGGACATCCCGCGGTGGTCAATGCGACCGTGACCGTGGCCGTGCTGCCGTTGACGACCGCGTTTCGGATCATTCCGAGTTCGACGACGTCGGACCCGAGCTCGGGATCGATCACCCCTCGCAGCGCGCCCATCACCTCGGCGAGATCGACGGTGGATGAAGGCACTCGATGATTCTACCGGCGAAGGCCGTGGAATCTCGGGTGTAGCCTGAACTGCAGTGAGTGCGGATGCGTCCCGTCTCGACGTCTTGAAGACGCTCGGCGACAACACCAGGTACGCGATCTATCTCGAGCTGGCTCGAGCCCCGCATCCGCTCGCAACCGCGGACATCGCAGAGACACTCGGGCTCCACGTGAACACCGTGCGGCCGCACCTCGAGCGCATGCGCGAGGTCGGGTTGCTCGAGGTGCAGAGCGACAACCGCGGCTCGGTGGGTCGCCCTCAGCACCGTTACCTGCTGGCGCCCGACGCGCCGTCGCTCGGGCTCGAGCCCCCGACGTTCCCGATCTTGGCCCGCATGCTCCTGCGAGCCGCCCGGCTGGCCGGTGCCGGCGCCGAGGACGCGGCCGACGCGGGACGGGAGCAGGGACGAGTCGGCGGCGCCAAGGTCAAGCGCCGCTCGTGCATCGATGCCCTCGTCGGGGAGCTCGATCGTCTCGGCTTCGACCCGGCCATTGCCGGGGACTACGACACCGCCACGATCGCGTTCGCGCACTGCCCGTTCCGCGAGTTGGCCGAGGCGAACCCTGATCTCGTATGCAGTCTCCACCGCGGCATGGTCGAAGGCTTCGTCGAGGCCGCCGGCGAAGGCGAGGTCGAGGTCACCGAATTCCACACGCTCGTCCACCGGACCCCCTGCCAAGTCGAGCTGGTGAGTTGTGTGACCGGTTGAGCCGGGTAAATTCGTAGGACCGTTCCGAGGAGGATCACTGGTGATCACGCTGACCGACGCAGCCGCAGAGAAGGTGAAGGGCTTGATCGAGGCCGAAGGCGAGCCCGAGCTGGCATTGCGGGTCGCCGTGCGGCCGGGTGGGTGCTCGGGATTCAGCTACGAGATGTTCTTCGACAGCGACGTGGCCACCGACGACATCACCGGTGACTACGACGGCGTACGAGTCGTGGTCGACCCGTCGAGCGCTCCGCTGCTCGAGGGCGCGGTGCTCGACTACAAGGACGGGTTGCAGCAGGCCGGGTTCGCCATCAACAACCCCAACGCGCAGCGCACGTGCGGCTGCGGTCAGAGCTTCTCGTAACCCTCGGCTGTTCCGTCGTCGTCGGCGGGCTGCTCGGCCGCTTCGCGGTCGGCGGGCGTCCCCATCGTCGTGTCGTCCTCGCGCGTCGTGTCGTCCTCGGGCGTCGTCGGGCTCTCGTCGCTCTCCTGTTCCACCACGATCACCTCGGCCCCGGCCGGTAGCGCGTTCATCATCGACTCGAGCACGCCGGCCGGCAACCAGCCTTCAGGTTCCACGAGCAGGATCGGTCGATCGATCAGCGCGCACGCGTCGGTCCATGCATCCGCGGTCCGCAGGCGATCTCGGGCCGCCTTCGCATCGTCGTCTCCCCGAGCGAGTGCGGCGAGGCGATCGATGTGCTCGTCGATCGAGTCGATGTCCGGCGGTTCGTCGTAACCGACTGCCGCCCATGCCACCCGCCACCGGGCGAGCGCCCGCCGGTGCACGGCACTGACGGTCCGCACGGTCGGCGAAGTCCTCGAGGCCGCACCGACCAACTCGAACTGCGGATCGCGAACGCGCAGGAGGTCCTCGACGTCTCGGGGATCGACGTCCGAACCAGCCAGCATCGCCCACCGGCTGCGCGCCGACCGCACCCGCTCGTCGGCGATGCTGCGGGCCGTCTCGAGGTGGGCGCGTCGCGCCATGCGCACCTCCTCGTCGTGCAGGTCGGCGGCGAGGTCGACGTCGAAGACCCCGAGCAGATTGGGCCTGCCTTCGGGCTCCGATTCGATGGCCGGCCCGGCCGCCTGGAGGTCGGCGACTTCGAGCTCGGCGTTGCTCACACGACCTTGCGACCGGTTGTGGATCATCAGCCTCCACGCCAGCCCGAGGCCGATCACGAATACGAGCACCGGCACGACCGGAGGAAGGTGCGATTGCAAGAGCAGCAGCCCGGCGCCGCCGAAGAAGGCGGCGACGCCGACGGCCATGCCGAGGGCACGACGGTTCTGTTCGAGGATCTCTTCGTCGAAGATCTCCGAGTTCCGCCGCTCGTCGAGGTCCGCCTCGTCGTCGATGTCACCGTCGTCGACGAGCTGCTCGGCGGCTTCGGTGCCGGCGGGCGTCTGCGTGACGGCGGCCCTCGCCTTGCCGTTCCCGCTCGCGCCGTCACGAGCGTCGGCGCTGCCGTTGCCCGTCGGTGCCGGACGCTCGCGTGCCGTCCCGTTCAGTGCCGCGAGCTCCGCGTCGTACCGAGCGGCGTCTGCCTCCGCGTCGATCACGGCGGCGGCCGCGTGGCGGATCGCTTCGGGGTGTACCGCCACCGCGCTGGCGGCGGACAGCCGACGGTTCAACGAGTCGACGAACTCGGCCTCGGTGTTCGAACGGATGCGTTCGCTCATCGACAGCTCGCCCGCGATCTCGCGCAGGTCGGCGAGCGTCGACGCTGTCGCGACAAGCTCGGGGCCGTCGTCGACCCGCGCCGCGCTCTCGACCAGCCGTGTTCGTTCGGATTCGGTCAGTACCACGGGGTCCGCGCGGCCGGCGTCGGCCCGGGCGGCGAAGGCACCCTCAGCCGCGGTGATGTCGCCGACGACCTCGCCACTCAACTCGTCCGCCAGCTGTCGCGCTCGCTCGGGAGGGTCAGCGGCTCGGACGATCCTGGCTCCGAAGAGGGCGTCCGTGAACACGCGGTGGTCGAGACTCTCGGTCGGCTCGTCTTCGTGGCCTTGCGTCATCATGGGCAGTCTGTCGCACTCCACCGTTGTGCCGTTGTCCGCCGCTACTACGCATCGGTTGGTATTACTGACGAGTTAGCTGTTTTGGTGGATTCGTTCTCAGCTGCCGAGCTTCGTCAGTGCATCGTGCAGCTCTCCTTGGTCGAAAATCGTGTCCAGCCGGTTGACGATGGTGCCGTCTTTGCTCGACAGATACAAGGCCGGTTCGAAGGTCAAACCGTAGGCCGAAACGACGTCGGTGACCTTCAGCACATTGGGTTGGGCGTCGGCCACGGTCGGATACACCTCGCTGTGCAGCATCTTGATCTGCGGGAACGCATCCTTCTGCGAGACCAGCACGTCGAGCACCGGTCCGCAGATGGCCTGCTGGCAGAACTGAGGGGTGGCGACGAGAAAGGCGACCGTGGTCCCTCCCGCCAGTGCCTCGCGCAGCGTCACGTCGTGCAGCGGGCATGGCGGGTTGCGCGTGCAGAGCAACTCGACCCCGCGCTGGTCGGCCACGGTCGGCGTGTCGAACGGGATCATCTTCTGGCCGACGGCGACGACGGTCGTGGTCGTGCCGATCTGCATCTCGGTGGCGATCGGGGTGCCCTTGACCGCGGCGCTGATCGAGTACATCCCGGCCGCGGGCGGCGTGAAGATCACCGGGTAGTACGCCTTCGGGATCCCCTGAGTGTGCGCCGGCACCGTGACCGGCGAACCGATGCGTTGGCCGTTCGACTCGACGGTGAACACGAGCGGGTCGCTGGTCGGCGGCGTCGCCAGGACAACGCCGTCACGATCTGCGATGCCGAGTGTGACTCGCTGCGGCGATCCGGGCAGCAGGGCCGACGTGTCGGAGAACGAGATCATCGTGAACTCCGGTCGCTGGTCGCTGGTCTTGTTCCCGCCGCTACATGCCGCCAGCAGCGCGGCCGCGCCCGAGCCGGCGATGAAGGTCCGGCGACTGATACCTGCAGTCACCCGGCGAACCTATCGTCACCGCGATGACCGCTGATGGTCACCTCGCCTTCGAGGTCGATGGCCGCCAGGTCGCCGTGGCGGACGACGGCGCGTCGTTGCTCGAGGTGCTGCGCGACCGGCTCGGCCTCCGCTCACCGAAGGACGGCTGCAGCCCGCAGGGGCAATGCGGTTGCTGCACGGTCCTCGTGGACGGTGAGGCGCGCGTCGCGTGCGTGACGCCAGCCCGACGAGTAGCGGGCCGGCGCGTCACCACCATCGAAGGTGTCGGCGCCCGAGCCGAGCGGTGGGGCGACGCGTTCTGCGCGACCGGTGCGAGCCAGTGCGGCTTCTGCACGCCCGGGATCGTCATGCGATTCGACGCGCTCCGCGCGTCCGGCGTTGCCGCGGACGACGTCGACCGCGTCGAACGAGCGCTGCTCGCGCACTTGTGCCGTTGCACCGGTTGGCGGACGATCCTCGACGCGTGGCGCCAGTTCTCCGAGGATCCGGTCGCGATCAGCGGTCGTGATCTGGAGGGTGCCGCGCAACGCGCCGCACTGGAAGGTCGCACCCCGCAGCGAGTCGGTCCTGACATCGCGCTCGGGCGCGGCGGGTTCGCGGACGACGTCGCGCCCGCCGACGCGATGGTGGCCGTGCCCGACGGCGCCGGTGGATGGTCCGTCGCCGAGACCTTGATCGAGGCGAGGCGAGGCGCGGCGAAGGTGCAGGGCCGCCGCACGACGATGGAACTGGCGCCGCCCATCGACCTGCCTGAAGGCGACTGGCACCTGACGTTGCAGACCCAGTGGGTCGAGCCCGCGTATCTCGAGACGGATGCATCGTGGTGCGTGCCTGGTGGGCAGCCCGCCTCCCCGCTGGCCAACGGCGGCGCGTTCGGCGGCAAGGTCGACTCGCACGTGACGCGGGCGGCGCGTGAGCTGGCCGATCGCCACGGGCGGCCGGTGCGTGTGGTCCTGTCGCGCGAAGACACGGTTCGCCTCGGGTCCAAGCGTCCGCCCATTGCCGCCGGTGTGCGCGCCGACGGCTCGGGCATCGTGCGGGTACGACGCACGCCGGGCATCGCCGCGGCGATCGCAACGATGGCACCGTCGTTGCAGGTCGACGAAGTGGACGTTGTCGGTCCTCCGACCTCGGCCGCGCTGCGCGCCGCAGGGTGGGCCGAGGCTGCGGTCCTACTCGCGGGCGCGCGGGGCACGGCTGGCCCTGTGGTCGCACCGAGCGGAGCTCGAGCGGAGGCAACGGTGGACGGCGGCGGCGTGCGCGTACGGGTCGCGGCCGGCGACCCGCTCGATGCCGTCGTGTTGCGCTCGTACTGCATCGGCGCCGCGCACATGGCGCTCGGCTGGGTCACTTCGGAGGGCATCGCCGTCGACGACGGCGGTGAGCCTCATGACCTCACGGTCCGTTCGTTCGGCGTGTTGCGTGCGGTCGACACGCCGCCGATCGAGATCGAGATCGACGACGACGGCGGCCCACCCCGCAACGGCAGCGATGCAGTGTTCGCCGCAGTGGCCGCCGCCACCTGGATCGCGCAAGGCTGCCCGCCACGGTTTCCAACTGGAAGGAAGTTGCGATGAACCGCACGGACCTACGACGCCCGGAGCACGCAAAGTGACATCCCCCTACACGCCGGTGGTGCGGGCGGGTGACTGGCTCGTCGTGTCAGGTCAGGTTGGCATCGTCGACGGCAAGCTCGTGGCGGGCGGGCTCGAAGGGGAGCTACGTCAAGCGATGGCCAACTTGCGCGGCCACCTCGAGGCGAACGGCGCGTCGCTCGCGAAGATCGTGAAGACCACCGTGTTCCTTCGGCACATGAGTGACTACGCGCAGATGAACGAGTTGTACACCGAGGAGCTCGGGGATCATCGACCGGCGCGCTCCGCCATCGGTGTGGCCGAGCTGCCGCTCGGCGCGCTGGTGGAAGTGGAGGCGTGGGCCTGGGTCGGGTAGACAATCGCCATGGTCGGCGTGGTGATCATCGTGCTGTTGCTGGTCGTCGTGCTGCCGATCGTCTTCATACTCAGCGGGCTGCTCGTCGCTGTGGTCCTCGGTGTCGCCCTGAAGTCCAACGGCGAAGCGAGCCACGAAGGAAGCGAGCTCATCGAGCTGAATCGCTGACTCAGCGAAGGGCCGCGACCACGGCGCGGAGTGAGGATTGCGCGCTGAGCCCCCCGTGGTGGCTAATCTGCCCCCGATATTTTCCTTTGTTACAAGTGGGGCAAGGCATTCGCAGGGCGAGTCAGCCGAACCCAGGGCGCGAAAGGGGTTCCGGCATGGCGACCGGCACCGTGAAGTTCTTCAACTCCGAGAAGGGTTGGGGCTTCATTGCTTCGGACGATGGTGGCGACGAACTGTTCGTCCACTACAAGAACATCGAGGGCTCGGGCTTCAAGACGCTCGAGCAGGGCCAGAAGGTCGAGTTCACTTCAGAACAGACCGACCGTGGCCTTCAGGCGAAGGACGTGCACCCGGTCTGAGGGCCGTGCGCTACCCGTGATGGGTGGCGCAATACGCATCACGGGCAGCTGCTCCACCGAAGAAGGGGATCAGTCCTGCCGTCACGTTCGCGGTCCTGTCGCCGAGCGCATGGTTCAGCAGCTGCGTGAGGGTCGACGGGTCGATCACGGTCGTCGCGTTGTTGAGCGTGACGGCCGCGGTCACGGCCGCGCTCGCGGTCACCGGTAGGTACGACGTCGCCGCGATGATCATGTACTGCTCCAGCGCGGCCGACGTCTCGATCTGCTGCGCAACGAGCGCCCGCGCCGCGGGTGTCGGTGCATTGACGAGCGCTTCCGCGTTGCGCCAGGCCATCTCGCGCCAGCCGACGAGGATCTGCATGGTGGCGGTGTAGTCGAGGGTCTGACCGTTGAAGTGGGTCATGAGGATGGTCGGGTCGAATCGCTGAGCCGCTTCCTGCAGCAGTGGCTGGATGACCTTGTTGAGGAACTCGTTGACCTTGTCGTGGTCAGGCTTGCGGCTCGAGCCGTCGGGCTTCACGAGCCCGATGTCGGCCAGCACGAAGGGCAGGTCGCGGTTCACGTGGGCGCTCATCCCGAGCAGGAGATTGCCCATGCCCATGACGCTCTCGCTGTCCGCAGCGCTGAGGGCCAGCTGCCACGCCGGCGGAGTGGGGGGAGGATCGCCGGCGCGGTAGCTGTCCCATGCATCGAAGTAGTCCTTCGCGAACAACGCGTCCTGGTGGTTGATGAACGGAGTGTCCGAGAAGAACGTCGGGTCTTCGATGGTGTTGCGGTACTGCTGGGTGGTGCGGAGATAGGTCAGGGAGAAGACGGCGTTGTGGTCACAGGATTTGGCGAGCGGATTGAACCGATTCGTCATCTCCTTGATGACCGAGTCGACGCACTTCGTCTGACCGCTCGAGCAGATGTTGGACGACATGGGCTCGTACTGCGTGCTGAGCCCGGGTAGCAGGGTGGACCAGGGTATGAACAACGGATCGTCAGCCGCCGCCGGCCCAGCGCTGGCGGCGACGACGATCACTGTGGCGGTGAGAACGGCGAGCGCCGCACGAACAGCCGTGTTCCGGCGAACGGCTGAGGCGGTCGCTGTCCTCGCCCTCCGCACCGTCACGAGTACGCATAGTGCGGGCTGAAGCCATGAACGTCCATGACCCGATCAGGTCATTTGCCCATGACCTCTCGGGCTAGCCCTGCACCGGTTCTGCCGACTCGTCAGCGAACCGCAGGTCCGCAACCGCCCGTTCGCCAACGAAACGTCAGATGCCCCAGCGGCTCTGGCCGAAGCGGTAGCCGACGGATCGCACGGTCTGGATCAGGTTGGCGTGCTCCTCGCCGAGCTTGGCGCGCAGGCGCCGGACGTGGACGTCGACCGTGCGCGCGCCGCCGTAGTACTCGTAGCCCCACACCCGTGAGAGCAGTGTCTCGCGGGTGAACACCTTGCCCGGATGGGCGGCGAGGAACTTCAACAGCTCGTACTCCATGTACGTGAGGTCGAGAGGCCGACCCGCGCACGCGGCCTGATAGGTCTCGAGGTTGAGCATGAGCTCGCCGTACTCGATGAGCTCGGGGCCGGTGCCGCGACCGCTGCGGAAGAAGAGGTGCTTCACGCGCGCTTCGAGCTCGCGGGGATGGAACGGCGTGAGGCAGAAGTCGTCGTACAGGTCGTCTCGCAGTTCGAGCTCGTGCAGCCTCGAACCGGGCACGAGCAAGAGCAGCGGCTCGAGCGGGACGTCCCGCTTGCGCAACGCGCGGCACAGCGCGAAGGCACCCTCCGGATCGACGTCCGCGCACACGATGGCGCCCGCCCATCCGTCGTCGGGCACTGCCATCTGCGCGGCGCGCTCGTTGGCGGCCGACTTCCACGTGTAGCCACCGAGGTCGAGGGCTTGCGCGAGGTCGGGCGGCGGCGGGTCCGGGTACAGGAGCAGCGGTTCCATCAGAGGTTGCGGTAGTACCGGTCGAGCTCGAACTGGCTGATGTGCGTCTTGTACTCGCGCCACTCCGCGCGCTTGTTGCGGATGAACCATTCGAACACGTGCTCGCCGAGCGCTTCGGCGACGAGCTCCGAGCCTTCCATCGCGTTCAACGCGTCGGACAGCGAGCCCGGCAACATCTCGATCCCTTCGGCCAACCGCTCCTCTTCCGTGAGCTGGTACAGGTTTGCGGTCGTCTCGGGCGGAAGCTCGTAGCTCTCCTCGATGCCGCGCAGACCGGCCGCGAGCACGACGGAGAACGCGAGGTACGGGTTGCACGCGGGATCGGGGGCCCGGAACTCGATGCGGGTCGACTCGTGCTTGCCCTTCTTCGTGTGCGGGACGTTGACCACCACCGAGCGGTTGTTGCGCGCCCACGAGATGTAGACCGGCGCCTCGAACCCGACGACCAGGCGCTTGTACGAGTTCACCCACTGGTTCGTCACCGCGCTGATCTCCCGTGCGTGCCGCAACAGTCCGGCGATGAAGCCGCGCCCGACCTTCGACAACCCGTACGGATCGCCCGGATCGTGGAACGCGTTCATGTCGCCCTCGAAGAGCGAGAAGTGCGAGTGCATGCCCGAGCCCTGCACCCGCTCCATGGGCTTGGGCATGAACGTGGCGTGCACGCCGTGCACGTGCGCGACCTCCTTCACGACCAAGCGGAACGTCATGACGTTGTCCGCCATGGTCAGCGCGTCGGTGTAGCGGAGATCGATCTCGTGCTGGCTCGGCGCGTCCTCATGGTGCGAGTACTCGACGGGGATGCCAAGCGCCTCGAGCGTGTGGATCGTCTCCTTGCGGATGTCGCCCGCGACGTCGGCGGTCGTGAGGTCGAAGTACGACGACGTGTCGAGCGGCTCCGGTTGTAGCGCCGGATCGGACGACGCGAAGTAGAAGAACTCCATGTCGGGCGCGGCGTAGAAGGTGAAGCCGCGCTCGCGGGCGCGCTCGAGGTTGCGCTTGAGGACCTGTCGAGGGTCGCCCTCGAACGGTGACCCGTCGAGGTTGGCGATGTCGCAGAACATCCGGGCGGACGGCGCGTCGTCGATGCCCCAAGGGAGCAGCTCGAAGCTGTTGGCGTCCGGCCGGGCGAGCACGTCGCTCTCCTGCACACGGCTGTAGCCGTCGATCGAGGACCCGTCGAACTGCATGCCCTCCTCGAAGGCGTTCTCGAGCTCGGCGGGCGAGATGGCGAACGACTTGAGCTGGCCCAGCACGTCACTGAACCAGAGTCGAATGAGGCGGACACCGCGCTCTTCGACCGTGCGCAGCACGTAGTCCTGTTGGCGCTCGATCATTCATCCATGTTGACATGGCCGACCAGGTTCCTCGCCGCTCGTGCGCCGATTCACATGTTGTTCACATTCGAGCAACGGGTCGGAAACGAGTCACTGGAACGCTTCCTGCGGACAACCACCACTCTCTGCAAAGGACGGACGTGACCTACAAGGCCGAGTACATCTGGATCGACGGCACGGAGCCGACTGCGCGGCTGCGGTCCAAGACCAGGATCCTCTCCGACGGCGCCGAGCTCCCCATCTGGGGCTTCGACGGGTCGAGCACGAACCAGGCGCCTGGGAGCAACTCCGACTGCGTGCTGCAGCCCGTCTTCTCGTGTCCTGACCCGATTCGCGGGGGCGACAACAAGCTCGTGATGTGCGAGGTGCTGCTCACCGACATGTCGCCCCACCCGACGAACACTCGGGCGCTGCTCCGTCCGATCGCCGAGAAGTTCGCGGCGCAGGAGCCGTGGTTCGGCATCGAGCAGGAGTACACGTTCTTCAAGAAGGCCCATCCGCTCGGCTTCCCGGCCGGGGGCTTCCCCGCGCCGCAGGGCTTCTATTACTGCGGTGTCGGCGCCGACGAGGTGTACGGCCGCGATGTGGTCGAGAAGCATCTCGACAACTGCCTCGTGGCCGGCCTCGGCCTGTCGGGCATCAACGCCGAGGTCATGCCCGGGCAGTGGGAGTTCCAAGTCGGCCCTCTCGGGCCGCTCGAGGTCTCCGACCAGTTGTGGTTGGCGCGGTGGTTGCTCTACCGCACCGCGGAGGACTTCGGTGTCTCTGCGACGCTCGATCCGAAGCCGGTCAAGGGCGACTGGAACGGCGCCGGCGCGCACACGAACTTCTCGACGAAGGCGATGCGCGAGAGCTACGACCCGATCATCACCGCGTGCGAAGCGCTCGGCGCCAAGGCCGACGAGCACGTGAAGAACTACGGGTCCGACATCGAGCACCGCCTCACCGGTGCGCACGAGACGGCGCCGTGGCACTCGTTCAGCTACGGCGTGTCCGACCGCGGTGCATCGGTCCGCATTCCGTGGCAGGTCGAGGTCGACAAGAAGGGCTACATCGAGGACCGCCGGCCGAACGCGAACTGCGATCCATACGTGGTCACGCGGATGATCGTGGACACGGTGTGCTCCGCGCTCGCGCACGAACTGCAGGCGTAGGACTCTGACGCGGTGGGCCGCCTCAGCAACGGGGCGGCCCACCGGTTAGCTTGCGCCGGTCCCCAACTCGAAGGAGGAACCCGTGCAGGAACGCACACCCGACGAGGTCCTGGCATTGGCCCGGGACGAGGGCGTTGAGGTCGTCGACTTTCGGTTCTGCGATCTGCCGGGACTGATGCAGCACTTCTCGGCCCCGGCGCACGAGTTGTCCGCCGATGCGTTCGAGGAAGGCCTCGGTTTCGACGGCTCGTCGATCCGCGGCTTCCAGGAGATCCAGGAGTCGGACATGATCCTCATGCCCGATCCCAACACGGTGGTCATCGATCCGTTCCGCACGCACAAGACGCTCAACATCAACTGCTTCGTGCACGATCCGATCACCCTCGAGCCCTACTCGCGCGATCCGCGCTACATCGCGAAGAAAGCCGAAGACCACCTCGTGTCGACCGGCCTCGCGGACACCGCGTACTTCGGACCGGAGGCCGAGTTCTTCATCTTCGACGACGTTCGCTTCCATTACGACCAGCACTCGGCGTCGCACTCGGTCGACTCGGTCGAAGCGGCCTGGAACACCGGTCGGGACGAGGGCGGAAAGAACCTCGGCTACAAGATCCGGTACAAGGAGGGTTACTTCCCGGTCCCGCCGATGGACCAGTACCAGGATCTGCGCTCCGAGATGATCCTGACGATGGAACGGCTCGGTATCGAGGTCGAGATCCAGCACCACGAGGTCGGCACCGCCGGCCAGGCCGAGATCGACATGCGCTTCGACACGCTGCTGAAGATGGCGGACAAGCTCATGCTCTACAAGTACGTCGTGAAGAACGTCGCGTATGCGGCGGGCAAGACCGCGACGTTCATGCCGAAGCCGATCTTCCAGGACAACGGCTCGGGCATGCATTGCCATCAGTCCTTGTGGAAGGGCGGCGACCCGCTGTTCTTCAGCGAAACCGGCTACGCCGGGCTGTCCGACATGGCCCGCTGGTACATCGGAGGATTGCTGACGCACGCTCGTGCGATCCTCGCCTTCGCGGCGCCGACGACGAACTCGTACAAGCGTCTGGTGCCGGGGTACGAAGCACCGGTCAACCTCGTGTACTCGCAGCGCAACCGTTCCGCGTCGGTTCGCATCCCGCTCTACTCGAAGAGCCCGAAGGCAAAGCGGCTCGAGTTCCGTTGCCCGGACCCGTCGTGCAACCCGTACCTCGCGTTCTCGGCGATGTTGCAAGCCGGCCTCGACGGCATCAACAACCGCATCGAGCCACCGCCGCCCGTCGACAAGGACCTGTACGACCTCCCGCCCGAAGAGCTGGCGAAGGTGCCCCAGGTGCCCGGTTCCCTCGACGAAGCGCTCGAGGCGCTCGAGGCGGATCAGGACTTCCTCAAGGTCGGGGGCGTGTTCACCTCGGACCTGATCGACACCTGGATCTCGTACAAGCGCGAGACCGAGATCGACGCCGTCCGCCTTCGCCCGCACCCGTACGAGTTCCAGCTCTACTACGACATCTGAATCGGTCGGGGAGCTGACCTGCCTGTTCGTGGGGCGGCGGCCCGCTTGGTCCTTTGTGGTCGAGCGGCGACGAGCAATCGCCCGCTCCGGGTGAGGACCGATCACCCCGCTCGGTGGCCTGATGTGGTGTGTGCGGCACGAACGCGGGCGACGTTGGTAGGCAGTCGTCCCGGATGCACGACCGCGGGCCGTCGCGCTCTGATTGGGGGGCCATGACCAGCAGCTACCGGGAGATGACTGACCGCATTACGGAGTGGTTCGACTCGGAGGTCCTTCAGCCGATCGAGGACTTTCAGGACCCGAGACAGGAGTGGCGGCGGCTGTTCTCGGAGGTGCTCGGCACGTTCTTCTTGGTGCTGGTGGCGGCGGGGGGCGGGATGATGGGACAGGCGTTCCCGGGCACGATCAGCCGCACCGCGGCAGTGACTGCCCCCGCGCTGATGGTGATGGCGATCATCTTGTTCATGGGCAAGGTGTCGGGCGCGCATCTCAACCCGGCGGTGACTGTGGCGTTCTCGTTGCGCGGGGACTTTCCCTGGTGGCGGGTGCCGGGTTACATCGTCGCCCAACTCGGCGGCGCGACCCTCGCGGCCTTGTTCCTGCAGCACGTGATCAAAGTCTCGGCGGTGTTCGGTTCGAACTATCCGGCGGCCGGTTACTCGTCGTGGTCCGCGTTCTGGATGGAGTTCATTCTCACCTTGGGACTGGTGAGTGTGATTCTGGGCACCGCGTCGGGTGCTCAGAACGTCGGCATCATCGGTGCGTTCGGGGTGGGCGGCTACATCGCGCTGGCGGGGTTGTGGGGCAGCCCGATCTCGGGTGCGTCCATGAACCCGGCTCGCACCTTCGGTCCCGACCTCGTCGGCGCCGACTTCAGCCACTACTGGGTCTACGTCGCCGGGCCACTCGCTGGAGCGGTGCTTGCCGTCGCGGCTGCGTTCGTCCTCCGGGGCAAAGGCGGTGGCCACGCCGGATCGGGAGCCGCGCAAGGCGACCTCTTCACCGAGGCTGCGCGACCCGACCAGGCCTGACGAAAGCCGAGCACCGTGCCCGCGACGTTCGGCGGACGGGCGATGTAGAGGCATCTATACGTGTGCTGTCCGGGCGCGCTCGATCAGTCGCGGTACGAGGACGCCGTAGAGGTAGGCGGATGCGACCCCGACGGCCGTCATGCCGATGCGTTGGTTGAGTCGCCATTGTTCGTTGGCGGTGCTCGGGTCGGCGTAGAGGAGCAGCGTGAGACAGAGGAGGGAACCGAACGCGGGGCCGACGTACCAGTGGCTCGTGCGGGTCGCGGCGGCCCCTGCGACCGCGAGGACGGCGCAGACTCCGATAGCGGTCGCGGACGGAGTGGTACGGACGAAAACGACGCCCGCGGTTGCGCCGCAGGCAACGGAGATGATGCGGCCGGTGCTGCGGAGTCTTTGCATGTCGGCGGAGGGTCGGAGCACGAAGTACCCGGCCGCAGGCGCCCAGCCCAAGTGGTCGGTGTGGACAGCGAGGCCGGCGAGCGCGGAGGTGGCCCCGGCGAGGCCGGCGAGAAGCCCGTAGCGGCGGGCGAACGGTTTCGGTAGGAGCGGCTGTGGCCGCGACGGCTTGGTTGGGAACTCTGGCCATGCGAGCAGGGCGATGTAGGAGAACGCCGCGCTGGCGAGGAACACGACGCCGAGGGCGCAGGCCTCGCCGGGCGGGTAGCTCAGACCGATGGCGGCGACCGGCAGGCACAAGGTGAGCGCGAACAGTCCGCCAGGGGCTCGGCTGGCTGCGACAGCCGAGCCGTAGGCGGTGAGAAAGATCCCGATGACTGTTGTGATCCCGGTGAGGGCGAACAGTGAGCCGGCGATCACGGACGCGCCGAGGACTGCGCCGATCCCTATGAGCCGGCGGCGGGCGTGGCGAGTCGGCGCGAGGGGCAACATGGCAACCGGCAGGGTCCCGAGGGCCCACGCCAGGCCGAGGCTCGGATCGAGAAAGGCGAATGGGAGCGCGGGCAGCGCGCACAGCCCGCCACGTAGCCCGTCCGGCCAATGCCAGGTCACAGGGCTCGCGGGCCGAGCGCCGGCCCGTCGCGGATCGGCGGGATTCAGTTGAGTAGCGCCGGCGTGTGGGCGCGCCACCAGCGACCGGCGCCCCAATAGTTCGACGCTTGTAGATACATGAGCAGCAGCAGCGCCAACGCGAACACGGTGTGTTCACCGTCGATGATCGGGTTCGTCGACGGCGGAAACGTGGAGAGCCACACGAGCATGTTCAACACGAAACCGCCCCAGCCGGCCAGGTTGGACCCGATGCCCAGGGTGAGACCGATTCCGAGTCCACCGAGCGCGAACATCCACATGAAGTCGTCGACACCAGTCGGCAGCTTCTGGGGGATCTCGGCCAGCGGACCATGCAGGTTGTTGTCGATGAACGCCTCGGTCGGGGAATAGTCGAACCCCGAACTGACCCACCCCTTCGACGAGTCATAGCCGAACGTCCACTCGTAGGTGGTCTTCGTTCCCGCCGGCGCATCCGCGGGTGGCGTTGCCTTGTTGGTGTACGTGATCCCGAACGCCTGGGACACGAATGCCCACAGGTACACCAACCCCAATGCGATCCGGAGGGTGGCCGCCGCCATCGCCGCTCCCCTCGGAACCCGGATCGCACCACTGGCGTCCATGGCGACCGTCGCGCCGTGATGCACAGAGTCGGAGCTCATCGTGGCCACGTCCGCGGATCATCGGCCCAACTCGGGTGCCGGTCATCACCCTTCCCGGATGACCCCGCCGCTGGGGCGGGGTGGGAACTCGGTCGCGATGGGCGACGACTACCCTCCATGCTCGGCATGGGCGGGTTACTCGGCGCGTGATCACACGACGCCGTCTCGGGGTTTCGGCCGCCCTCGCCGTCCTGTTCCTCATTCTCAGTGCTGGTCCCGCATCCGCACACGCGATCTTGCAGGCATCGAGTCCGAGCGACGGCGCCCACTTGGACCAACCGCCTTCGCTCGTGAGCATCACGTTCAACGAGAACGTGAGCGCGTCGCTCGGGGCGGTGCGCGTGTTCGACGGCCAGGGCCATCGTGTCGACGACGGCAACGTCGTCGCTCGCAACCACACGGTCACCGTGGGGCTGCAGAAGATCGGCGACGGCGGCTACATCGTCACCTGGCGCGTCATCTCCGCTGACTCGCACCCTGTTCGCGGCGCGTTCACGTTCACGGTCGGCAGCGGAAGTGCTGCGAGCGCGGGCCTGGTGTCGTCCTTGCTCAACTCGGGTGCCGACAAGAAGTGGGACATGGCCGGCAATGTGGCCCGAGGTATCGGCTACGCGGGCACGTTGCTCGCCGCGGGTGGCGCCATCTTCCTCGCCGTCGTGCACGACGGACGCAGCGATGGGCGCTGGCTGAGCAAGGTCGTCCTCGTCGCGGCGATCTTCGGCGCGGTCGGTGTCGTCGTGCAGTTGCCGATCTCTGCCGCGCTGGCGACGGGTCTCGGGCTCAGCGCGATCACCCACCAAGGGGTGCTCGGCCAAGTCCTCGCGGACGGTGTCGGAGCGCAGACCTTCACCGTCATCGCCGGCCTCGTCGTGGCGACCGTGGCGGTCATGTGGGCGAAGCGCACCACCCTCACCCGTGTGCTCGCCACTGCCGGCGGCGCGGCGGCGGCCATCGGCTTCGCCTTCGCGGGCCACACGACCACCACGTCACCGCGATGGCTCGTCTATACGTCCGACGTCGTCCACGTGCTCGCGGCGGCCGTGTGGTTCGGCGGGGTGCTGTTCCTCGGGATGTTCCTGGTGGCGCGGCGCCGCAACGACGGTGAGCCCATGGAGGCCGGCGCGGTCGTCGCGAGGTTCTCGCGTGTCGCGTCCTACGCCATCATCGCCGTCGGTATCGCGGGGGGGATCCTCGCGTACGAGGAAGTGAAGGCGATTCACGCGCTCACGTCGACGACGTATGGCCGCCTCATCCTCGTGAAGCTCTCGATCGTCGCCGTCATCGCCGCCGTCGCGACGTACAACCACTTCCGGCTCGTGCCGGCATTGCGCCGAGCCGAGGACCGCGGTCGCGATGCGTGGTCGCATCTGCTGCGCACGGTCCGCATCGAGGGGGTGGGGATGCTCGCGGTCATCGCGATCACCGGCGTGCTCGTGAACCAAGTGCCGGCGGCGACGGCTGCGGGCATCGGCACCATCTACTCCCAGACGAAGCCGCTGGGTCAGGACAGCGTCAACCTCGTTGTCGACCCGAACCGCTCTGGTCACAACTCGATCCACCTGTACGTGCTCGACGCCACCGGTCGAACCGCCGACGTCGCCAACGGCGTCACGCTCGAGCTGTCGTTCCCGGCGAGCGACATCGGGCCACTGAAGCGCCAGCCATTCGTGGCCGGGCCCGGTCACTACCAGTTCGACACGAACGACCTCTCCGCGCCCGGCCAGTGGACGATCGTCGTTCGCGCGCAGTTCTCCAAGTTCGAGGAGGACACCGCCTCCTTTGACGTAACGGTCAATCCATAGAGAGGAACACTGCATGCGCACCCGCAGGCTCATCGGCGTCGCGGCTCTGGCCGCGGGCGCCATCGTCACGCTGGCGTCGCCGGCCTTCGCCCACGTGACCGTGGACCCGTCGAGCGCCCCGAAGGGGGGCGACACGACGCTGACGTTCCGTGTGCCGAATGAGATGGACAACGCCAACACCGTCAAGATCGACGTCAAGCTGCCCGACGATCATCCGTTCTCCTCGGTCGTTGTGCAGCCGAAGGCCGGGTGGACGTACCAGGTCACGAACACCAATCTGGCCACGCCGATCACCACCGACGAAGGCGCTCAGATCACCCAGGCTGCGTCGGAGGTCGCGTGGACCGGAGGCCAGATCAAGCCCGGCGAGTTCGACGAGTTCACGATCTTCGTCGAGGGGCTGCCGGACGACGTCGATTCACTCTCGTTCCCGACCGTCCAGAGCTACGACAACGGCCAGGACGTGTCGTGGATCGAGCAGAGCGTCGCGGGTCAGCCCGAGCCCGACCATCCTGCGCCGGTGCTGCAGCTGACGGCGGCGACCCCGGGGGGAAGCGACTCGTCCGCTCCGTCGTCGAGTGGTCAGGCCGGCGTGTCGGTGACGGGCACTGTCGTGAAGAAGGAGACCAACAACGGTCTCGCCATCGCCGCGCTGGTGGTTGGCGCGGTCGGCCTCATCATCGGGATCGTGGCGCTGGTGCGTGGACGAGGAGATCGAGCCGTACAAACGTGAGGTCATAGGACTCGTCCGGGCGGCGCAGCTCGTCGACGCGCTCATCTATGGCGGCGCGCAGTCGAGCTCGCTCGTCCGGATCGAGACCGACCTCGTACGCCTGGGCCGCTTGGCTGTGCAACCAGCCGGTGATGCTTTCGCGATCGAACGGCCGCCGTTGTGCGACCGTGCGGACGAACCCGTTGTCGACGTCGAAGCCGACACCGAGCAAAAGGTCGAGGTACGCGCCCGCGTGAACGAAGTGCCATGGAGCCGTGACGGGCTCGCGACTGCTGCCCACGCCGGCGATCGACGCCGTCACGTCGTCGAGGAACGCCACCACCTCACGGACGTTGTCGCCGCCACCGCACTCGATCCGCAACACGCCGCCGGGACGCAACAACGTGTGGCACTGCTCGAGTATCGATCGGTGGTCGGTCCACGGGATCCAATGCAGCACCGCTCTGCTCATGATCACGTCGAACGGTTCGGCGGCCGCCGCGTCCCCGTCCGTCGCGCCCGCGGCAGCGATCGCGGCGGCCAACTGCTGCGCCGGGGCTTGGACGAACGACTGGTTCGGTCGTGCCCGCCGCTGCGCTTGCTCGAGCAGCGACGGTTGCGGTTCGATACCGACGACGCCACCGTCGGGCACGAGCGCGGCGATCGTCGCGGTGAAGTCCCCCGAGCCACAGCCGATGTCGAGCACGCGATCGGTCGGCTGCAACGGGAGGCTGCGTACGAATTCGTCGTCGTAGCGGCGATGATGTCCGGTGTTGGCCGCATACAAGCCACCATCCCACATCGCCAGAGTGTCCAGATAGTGGGATGGCTGTTCCGACATGCGGACACACTAGCAAGACTCCAATCCTGATCGCTCGTTCATGTCCCGCTAACAAGGCGCCGTCACCTTGAGTCCCATGAAGAAGCTCCTCACCACCATTGGCATCGTCGTCGCCCTCGGCGCCGGTGTCTTTGCCGTCAGCACTGTCCTTCCGGCCAGTGCGCAGAACCCGTCGACGTCGTCGTCGTCCGACTCGTCGTCCTCGTCGGGAAGCGCGGCGTGCGCCGCCCCCGGACGCGGGCAGGTCGTGAAGAACGCCCTCGACGGTCTCGTCCAGAAGGGCACCATCACCCAGGATCAGGAAAATGCTGTGATCCAGTCGCTGCAGGACGCGGCCAAGGGCGCGAAGCAAGGCAATGGCAACGGTCGCGCCGCACTTCGGCCGCGAGCCCGCATCGCCGGGGGCATGGTCAAGGTCGCGGCCGACAAGATCGGCGTGCAACCCCAGGACCTCGTCACGGCTCGCCGTAATGGGCAGTCCGTGGCGGACGTCGCCAACTCCAAGGGCGTCAACCCGAGCGACGTCGTGACGGCCATCGTCAACGCCGGCGACCAGAAGATCGATCAAGCGGTGAGCAACGGCACCATCAACCAGGACAAGGCCGACAAGGCCAAGGCCAAGCTGCCCCAGCTCGCCGACAAGTTCGTGAACACAGCCGGCAAGACCGGTGGCTGCGCTCCCAGCACGGGCAGCCTCCCCGGTAGCGGTAGCGGTAGCGGCTCGACGGACAGCTCGACCTCGAGCGACTCGACTTCGTCGTAGGGCCCAGCTGGAAGACTCAGCATCACGTCTGAGTCGCATCCCCTTCGATCGATCCTCACGGAGGCCGCCTTCGGGCGGCCTCCGGTCGCGGACGGCGGCGTCACGATGTTGCCGGCGCTCACCGGACCGCGCGGCCCGATGCACGCCGTCGTCGCGTTCGCGGGTCACCACGTGATCGCCACCGATGTCGACGAGTCGACCGCCTGCACTCGACTACCGCGTGACGACTTGGGCGCGCCGATGTCGGCGTCGTTCTTGTTGTTCCTGGCCGGCTGGGTCGGCGCCGAGCCTGGGACGCTCGACGTGGTCCTGGCCGCGCCCCCGTCGTTGTCGGCGCCGTCGCCCGCGCCCGCGAGCGAGATGGACGTGTGGGTACGTGACGATCTCGACGACCACCCACGTGTGCGTCGAGCCCGGCACTTTCGTCCCGACGCGGTCGTGTACGCCGATGCGAAGGCGGACGAGCCTGCGGGTGTGCTCCTCGTCGGGCAAGGCGTCGCCGGCCGGTGGGAGATGGCATACGAGGTCGAGCCGGCGGCACGAGGTCGTGGGCTCGGACGGCGCCTCGCCGGCGTCGCGACGTCGCTCGTGCCCGAGGGCGAGCCGGTGTTCGCGCAAGTCGCACCGGGCAACGTGTCGTCCATGCGCGCCTGCTTGGCCGCGGGGTACGTGCCGGTCGGCGCCGAAGTGTTGTTCGCCCCGCGCTGAACCAACCGTGCGGCGCGCCGCTACGGCTCGCGACCGTAGAAGAGTCGCTCGAACACGCGGCGGGCGCGTCGAGTGACCTTGCGGTAGTCGTCGCGCAACTGGCGGGGACTCGTGCCGAGCGACACCGCGAGGCGAGCCAACTGGTCGAGCTGCGGTGGGAGGAAGTCCGCCGGCGCGCTGTTGACGAGGAACCAACGGCTGCGGGTGCGCTCGCAGAAGCGGTAGGACTCCGCGAGCACGTCGTGGTCGTCAACCGTCAGCGCGCCCGCCGCCTGGAGCTCGTCGAGCGCGGTCGTCGTTCCCGGTGACGGCACGCGACGCTCGAGTTGCAGCAGCTGCGCGCAGAACTCGACATCGGACAGCGTTCCCCGGCCGAGCTTGAGGTGGTACTGAGGATCCTCGGCGGCAGGGATCCGCTCGTGCTCGACGCGGGCCTTGATGCGACGGATCTCGCGGCGATCCTCATCCGTGAACGGCGTGTCCCACACGAACGCGTCGCGCACGCCCATGAACCGCGCCGCCAGCGCACGGTCGCCTGCCACCGGGCGCGCCCTGATCAGCGCGAGGCGCTCCCACGGCGCGGCCCATCGTTCGAAGTATTCGCAGTAGCCCTCGAGGCTGCGCGCCAGCGGCCCGTCCTTGCCCTCGGGGCGCAGATCCGGGTCGAGGTCGTAGATGTGCGGCCGGTTGCCGCCGATCGACGACAACAGCGTCGTGGCCACACGCTCGGCGAGCGCGAAGTCCTCGGCCGTGGTGCCGTCGTACACGAAGACGATGTCGAGGTCACTCGCATACGAGAGCTCACCGCCGCCGAGCCGTCCGAGCGCGATCACGGCAAACGGCAGAGGCGGCTCGAGCACGTCGAGCGCGGCTTCGAGGGTCGCCTCCGCCAGGTTCGTGAGTGCGTTCGCCACTTCGTCGACCGCGATGAGATCGAGCACGTCGTGGGCTGCGATGCGCAGGCCCTCTCGGTCGGTGAACCGTTTGAGCGCGAGCCATCGCTCCGCGGTGCCCGCCCTCCACCCGAGCGCGGCGCGTGTCCCCGCGATGAGCTCCTCGCGCGAGCGGAGCCGCAGCGCATCGGGATCGCCAAGGGAGTCGATCGTGTCGGGGTTCCGGCGAAGCTGCTCGCCGAGCAGGCGGCTCGTGCCGAGCAACCGGCACAGCCGTTGCGCCACCTCGGGTGATTCGCGGAACGCTGTGGCGAGCTCCATGGACCGCTGCGGACCCGATGCGAGATTGCGCAGCCCGAGCAGTCCGAGATCGGGATCGGGCGAGGATGAGAGCCAATCGAGTAGGAGCGGGAGCATCTGCTGCATCAGCCGCGACGAGCGCGTGAGCCCTCGGGTCAACTCGCGCACGGCTTGGCGCGTGCGATCGACATCGGTGAACCCGAACGCGGCCAACCGCGTCGCCGCGACCTCCTCGGTGAGCACCCGATCGTGGTCGCGCGCGAAGTTCTCGAGCAGCGGACGGAACCAGAGGCGTTGGTGGATGGCGCGCACCTCCGACTGGTGCTGCCGCAGCTCGTCGAGGAACAGGCCGGCCGCGCCCGCGGAGGCCGTCCCCACATAACCGAGGATCCGGGCCAGGCGATCGAGCTCGATCGGGTCGACAGGAAGCGCGTGCACCTGCTGCTCGTCGTCGAGTTGGAGGCGATGCTCGACCGTGCGCAGGAACCGGTAGGCGGTCGCGAGCAGATCGGCGTCGCGCCGCCCGACGTAGCCGGCGTCGGCCAGCTCGTTCAGCGCGACGAGCGTGCCTCGCACCCGTAGCTCCGGATCCGCGCCCCCGTGTACGAGCTGCAGGAGCTGCACCGCGAACTCGACGTCACGGATTCCGCCCGGGCCGAGCTTGAGCTCGCGATCGCTCAGACCTCGACGCGCCACCTCACTCTCCGCCCTCGCTTTCATCGCTCGCGTCGCGCGCAACGACTCGGCGGTGAACGGTCGCGACCACAGGTGAGCGGAGGCCGAGTCGGCGAACGCCCGGCCGAGGTCACGATCGCCACCGACCGGTCGCGCCTTGAGCAGCGCCTGAAACTCCCATGGCTCGGCCCACTGCTCCCAGTACGCCTCGTAGGACGCGAGCGTGCGCACGAGCGCGCCGTCACGCCCCTCAGGGCGAAGGTTGAGATCGACACGGAAGCAACGCCGAGCGATGTCGATGACGTTGGTCGCCTGCCGGGTGGCGACCTCGGGATCGATGGCCGGCGCGCTGAGCAACATCACGTCGACGTCCGACGCGTAGTTGAGCTCGCACCCGCCGAGCTTTCCCATCCCGATGACAGCGATACCGTCCGCGCCCGCGAGTCGCGCCGCGGCGTCGAACACGTCCGCCGCCATGTCCGCCAGCGAGTCGGCGACGGCCTCGAGTTGATCGATGCCGAGGAGATCGCGTGCGGCGATGCGCAGGAACTCGAAGCGCTTCCATCGCACCAGGGTGTCGATCGACGACTCGTCGACCGGTGCGCGCTGGTCCAGATGGTCGAGCACCGCGGATGCGTCAGGGTCCGCGTCGAGTAGGCGCGACAGCGAACGGCTCGCGTTACGTACTGCCTCGGCAGCGCGCTCGGCAACCGGCGCGTCGGCTCGCATCACCGTCGCCATCTTGCCCCGGAAGGCGCCTGGGTACGCTGAGTAGATGCCGTGGGTTCGCGTCGCCCTCTGCCAGCTCAACACCGTGGTCGGCGATCTCGACGGGAATGCCGCCAAGATCCTCGACTTCTACCAGCGCGCCGAAGCGGAGGGCTGCGATCTCGCGGTGTTCCCAGAGCTGGCGATCACCGGCTATCCGCCCGAAGACCTGCTGCTCAAGCCCGGCTTCATCCGGGCGAACCGCGATGCCCTCGAGAAGGTTGCGGCCGCGACAGGACGCTGCGCGGCGGCGGTTGGTTTCGTCGACGCCGATCGTGACCTGTTCAACGCGGCGGCCGTCTGTGCCGACGGTCGAGTCGCCGGTACCTATCACAAGCGACACCTGCCCAACTACGCGGTGTTCGACGAGCAGCGCTACTTCGCGCCGGGTGACGAACCGCTCTTGCTGTTCGAGATCGCCGGAGTGAAGGTCGGCGTGTCCGTTTGCGAGGACGCGTGGAGCCCCTTTGGTCCCATCGGCGAGCAAGCGGCGGGCGGCGCCGAGCTGATCGTCAACCTCAATGCGTCGCCGTACTACGTCGAGCGCCTCACCGAGCGCGAGCGCATGCTGGCGACTCGTGCGGCGGACGCGTCGTGCGCGTTGGTCTACGTCAACCAAGTCGGCGGCCAGGACGAACTGATCTTCGACGGGGCGTCGCTCGTGTTCGACAGCGACGGGCGCTGTGTGGCCCGCGCCGAGCAGTTCGTCGAGACGATGCTCGTGGTCGACATCGAGGCGATGCCGGTGTTCCGCAAGCGCTTGCTCGACCCCCGCGGTCGGGCGACGGCGCCCGATCTCCCGGTCGTCGAGGTCAGTCCGGCGGGCGCCGATCACGACGACGATCATCGGCGGCCCTCGGTGGCCGAACCGCTGTCGACGTCCCGTGAGGTGTACGAGGCGCTCGTGCTCGGTACCCGCGACTACGTCGAGAAGAACGGCTTCACCGATGTCGTGATCGCCCTCTCGGGGGGCATCGACTCGTCGCTCGTCACGGTCATCGCCGCGGACGCCGTTGGCGCCGCTCGAGTGCACGCGGTTGCGATGCCGTCGCGCTACTCGTCGGACGGATCGATCACGGATGCGGAGCAACTCTGTACCAACCTCGGCGTCGAGTTGCGGACGATACCGATCGAGCCCGCCTTCGCCGCGCTGCTCGAGCTGCTCGAGCCATCGTTCAGTGGCGTCGAACCCGACATCACCGAAGAG
Source organism: Acidimicrobiales bacterium (assembly GCA_036493595.1). GTDB lineage: Bacteria > Actinomycetota > Acidimicrobiia > Acidimicrobiales > JACDCH01 > DATAES01. The sequence continues at coordinate 53,319 of DASXPN010000133.1, forward strand.
AACCTGCAAGGGCGCATCCGTGCCGCGCTGCTGATGGCGCTGGCCAACAAGTTCCGGGGCTGGCTCGTACTCATCTGTGGCAACAAGAGCGAGCTGGCGGTCGGCTACACCACGATCTACGGCGTCGACATGGCGGGTGGGTTCGCCGTCATCAAGGATGTGTTCAAGACCAAGGTCTACGAGCTGGCCCGCACGCGCAACGAGGTCGCGGGTCATGACCTGATCCCTGCATCGGTGCTCGACAAGCCTCCATCCGCCGAGCTCGCACCCGGCCAGCGCGACGACCAGAACCTCCCGGCTTATGAGCTACTCGATCCGATCCTCGCCGCGTACGTCGAGCGCGATCTCACGCGTGCCGACCTCGTCGAGGCGGGGTTCGACGCCGGCCTCGTGCAGCGCATCACGCGCCTCGTGGACGTCGCCGAATGGAAGCGCCGCCAGGCCCCCATCGGTGTGCGGGTGACGCCCAAGGCCTTCGGCAAGGACCGCCGGCTACCCATCACCAACAAGTACGCCGGCTGACGCCGCGCGGCGCCCGTCCGCCGCCCGTCCCCTCTTGCGAACTGCGGGTCCATTGCGGGGCGATAGCCCCGCAATGGCGCCAACATTGGGTCGCAGCCGTCAGGTGCGGGCGTCGTCGAGGTCGCGGGCGGTCGGTGAGAGGTCGACCTCGTCCTTGTCGGGGTAGGTGCCGAGAACGCGGTCGCCGAGGTGGCTCGTCACCCCGAACCAGTAGTTCTCGTTGCGGAAGTGGTGCAGCCGATGGGCGCGCCACAGCCGCTTGTACGCGTCGGACTTGGGGCGGTAGCGCGTGTGGATCAAGTAGTGCGTCCACTCGTAGGTCAGCAGCATCCCGAAGGACGCCACTGAGGCGGACAAGGCGACGCGCGCGGTCGGTGCGAGCAGGAGCGGCAACCCGAAACCGACGACCAGCGCGACTGCGACGACCACCTGCGGAATGAAGACGAGATCAAGGTCCGCCGGATCGCGATGGTGGGCGCGGTGCTTCATCGCGACGAGCGGATCGAGACGCCACCGTCCGACCATCCGCGGCTTCATGTGCAGCACGTACACGTGGATCACCCACTCGGTCAGCGGCTCGAAGCCGATGATGGCCGCCATCACGACGACGTCGCGCAACGTCCATCGTCCGAGCGCGACCCGCACCACGAGCACGGCCGCGGTGACGGCGACGAGGATGCGCGCCGTCGGCTTGGTCAGGAACACGCGGGTTGCGTCACCGAGGGTCATGCAGGTTGACCTGCCAGTCCTCGTTGCGCCGCGCCCTTGCGCGCCAGAGCCACCAGCAAGCCACCCATCGCGCTCAACGGCACGAGGTACACCAGCCGGCCCCACGGTTTGCCGGGCCCGCCTCCGGTGCTGATGCGAATGAATGGCGGCGCAGTCGTCTGCTTCGCGGCCCCGGTCGACGGTGGCGCCGCGGTGCCCGCAGCCGGTGCGCCGGTCGCCGCCGACGGCTGCGGCGCCCCCGAGACCGACGGGTGCGACCCGGCGACGACTCCGGACGAACCGTTCGCGAACGACGGCGACTCCGACGGCGACGAGGATGCTCCGGATGAGACGCCAGGGGTGGCCGCAGGGCCCGGCACCGACGCGCCGCTGAACGAGATCTGGAACGGCAATTGCAATCCGCCGAACAGTTGCGACCCGACCGGGATCACCATCAGGGAGACGGCTTGCCCATCCGCGGCGCTCGCCATGAGCGGCGTGACGTCGGCCGACCACGTTCCGGCCGCGTCCTTCGCCACCGGCACCGACGCCGAACAGTCGTACTTCGGCGCGTCGGCGGTCTTGCCGGGATTCGCCGGCGTCCAATCCGCCACGATCGGGCACGCCTCGAGCTTGGCGGCCGCGTCCTCGTTGACACTGCCCCCTTGCGGTGTGAGCACCAAGGTGACCGGACCCGGGTCGCCGTCCTTGCGGAGTCGCACCGCGGCCACGCTCTGCGGTCCGTTCACGCCGTTCGCCACCTGGAAGCCGCCGTTCGGGGCCGCAGAGGCTCCGGGTTGCGACGTCCACCAACCGACGTCGAGCACGGTCGCGGTGCTCGCATGCGCGCTGGCCATCGTCAGCATCTGCGCGAGCACGCCTGCCGCGATCGCCACCCCCGCCCGGAACGCGAGCGTGCGCCTCATCGTTGCGCCACCAGGGGTTCCCGGCGACGAGGGCGCTTCGCCGTCTTCTTCCCCGGCTTCGCCGACCCTGATCGCCGAATCGCAGCCTCCGACGTGCCGAGGTAACCCTCGACGACGCGGGGGTTGTTGATGACGTCCGACGGAATGCCATGCGCCACGACCGCGCCGAGCTCGAGCGCGACGAGCTCGTCGGAGATCGACGTGATGAGTGGCATGTCGTGCTCGATCACCACCATGGCGGCACCGGTCTCGCGGCGGATGTCGAGCAACACGGGGCCGAGTGCCTCGGTCTCGCGCTGCGCGATGCCGGACGACGGTTCGTCGAGCAACAACACCGACGGGCGATGAGCGAGGACGCAGGCGAGATCGACGATGCGTCGCGTGCCGGTCGACAGCTCCCCGACGAACTTGTCCGCATACGCCTCGAGCCGCATGAGCGCGATGAGTCGCTCGACTTCCGCCTCGACGGCGCGTTCGGAGATCTTCACCGCAGGCGACAGCGCGATCGCCGCGATCGCGTCCGGCACCGGCACATGTCGTTCGAACGCGGTGGCGATCGTGTCGCGCACCGTCATCGCGGAGAACAAGCGAGCGTCCTGGAACGATCGGCCGAGGCCGAGCCGAGCGCGTTGATCCGGCGAGAGTGCCGTGACATCCGCCGCGTCCAACCGCACATCACCGCTCGACGGCGTGACGAAGCCGGAGATGATGTCGAGCACCGTGGTCTTGCCGGCGCCGTTGGGGCCGATGATTCCGATGATCTGGCCGTCACGAACACTCAGGTCGACCGCGTTCACAGCCCGCACACCGCCGAAGTTCGCCGTCACCTCGCGCAGCTCGAGTGCGACCTTGTGCTCGTGGCCGCAGTGGTCGCACTCGGCCACGAAGTCGTGCGCGTGACCGTTCGACCCTGGCGTCGCGGCCTCACCGTCCTTGCGGCTCGGTCCCGCGCCCTCGAGGAACACCGCCCGCAGCAGCTCCGGCCGCTCGAGCAGCTCTGCGGTGGGGCCGTCGAAGCGCACTTCGCCCTTCTCCAGGAACACGGCCCGTTGCGCGAGCGTGATCGCGAGGTTGACCGACTGCTCGACGAGCACGACCGTCGTGCCGCTCTCGTGGATGGCGCGCACGATGCCGAGCAGTTGCTCGACGACGATCGGCGCCAGGCCGAGGCTGAGCTCGTCGATCAGCAGCAACTTCGGTCGAGCGATGAACGCCTGCCCGAGCGTCAGCATCTGCTGCTCGCCGCCGGACAAGTTGCCGGCCCGCTGGTCCCAGCGCTCGCGCAGGACGGGGAAGAACTCGAGCACCTTGTCGGTCGCGGCCTTCACGTAGTCGGGATCGTCGACGTAGACCCATGACGCGAGCCGCAGGTTCTCTTCGACCGTCAACGTCGGGAACACGCCCTTTCCACCAGGCATGAGCACGAGTCCGTCCCCGACCGCAGCGGCGGTGTGCACGCCGGTGATGTTCTTGCCGTCGTAGGTGACCTTGCCCGCGCTCGGCTTCACCAACCCGCACACGGCCGACAGCAACGTCGACTTGCCGGCGCCATTGGTACCGAGCAGGGCGACGATCTCGCCGCGCGCGACGTGAAAGTCGATACCGAACAGCACCTGCGTCTTGTCGTACGCGACCTCGAGCCCGCGCACGAGCAGCAGCGGATCGTCGGGAACCTCGCTGCGGGTGAGTGGCGCCCACACCTGCTTGTCCTCGGCATCGCCGAGGATGGTCTCGGCTTCCTCGTCGACGACGCGCACGTCGGCGAGCAGGCTCGGCACGACGACATGACGCAACGTGGCGATGCGTCGCAGCACGGCGTCGCGAGCCGAATAGAACGCGCCGCCGAGCCCATCGGGGCGGATCATCATGATCACGAGCAGCCCGACCCCGCTGGCGAACAGCTGCGACTCCGTCGCCTTCGTGAACGGTGAGTAGTTGACCCAGTAGAGGTAGGCGGCGGCGAGCAGTGCGCCGGCGATGGAGCTGAGCCCGCCCAGCACACCGATCGAGAAGACGAGGATGTCGTACGCGGGATCAAGCAGGCGGGTCGACAGCTGGTGCTGATGGAAGAGATAGAGGCCACCCGCGAGCCCGGCGATGAAGCCCGAATAACCGAAGGCAACGAGCTGCGCCTGCACCGGGCTGATGCCGTACGACTGCGCGGCGCGCGTGTTGTCGCGATTCGCGATGAGCACACGCCCGGTGCGCGACCGCCGCACCCGCCAGACCGACGCGATCACCAGCGCGAGGAACGCGAGGATCACGTAGTAGTAGGCGTAGTCCGACTCGAGATCGAACTTGCCGAAGATCACGGGCCGGCTGTGCAGCCGCTCGCTGATGTTCGGGACGAGCCACGGGAAGTACTGGTTGTTGAGGAAGTACGTGCCCGTCGTGAGCGCGAACGCCAGCGTCGTGACCGCGAGGAATGGTCCCTTGATTCGCAGCGCGGGGATGCCGAGCGCGATCGACACGAGCATCCCGACGAGCGCGGCGGCGCCGACGCACACGAAGAAGTCCTTGCCCTGAACCGACAGCGTCCACGCGACCGCGCCGCCGAACGCCATGATGGCGAGCTGCCCGAGACTGATCTGGCCCGCCCACCCGGTGAGCACGACCAGCGAGCACATCACCATCGCGAAGATGAGTCCGACGCCCAGCAGGTTGACCTGGCTCTTGCTCAGCGTCAGGGGAACGACCAGCAACACGACGCCGGCGAGGGCTGACAGCGCTCCCAGGCCGATACGCACTTCGGGCAACCGCATCAGCTCACGAGGGATGGGGCGCACCTCGCGCAACGCCCGCCAGCTCGACGCACCGATGTCGCGAGCACGGTCCTCGCGCCCGCCGCGCTGGAACAGCAGCGCGCCGATGATCACGCCGAACAGCACCGCGTCCACGATGATCGTGTTGCCGGACGCAAAGAACACCGCTTCGCTCACCATGCCGAGCACGAGCGCGGCGACGATCGTCTTCGGCAGGCTCTCCATCCGGCCGATCACCGCAGCCGCGAGTGCCCGCAGGAGCAGCGCCGGCCCGAGCGGCGAACCGATGGCGACGCCCTGGATCGGCATGCGCAACACGACCGCGAGACCGGAGAGACCGGACGCGAGCATCCACACGACGGTGTTCAGGCGCTGCACCGGAATGCCGAGGAGCGCGGCACGGTCAGTGGACTCGGCCGCGGCGCGGATGCCGATGCCGAACCTCGACCGCCGCAGGAACACCGCCAGCGTCGCGCCCGCGAGCGGCACGACGAGGAGGATCAGGAGGTGGCCACCGCGGTAGGTGATCGGCGCCCAGTCGAGACTGAACTTGAAGGGCTCCGGCGGCTGCGGGACCGTGTCGAAGTTGAACACCTTCGGAAGCACCAACTCGACGACTTGAAAGAGTTGGGCGAGGCCGATGGTCGCGACGGTCAACTGCAGACGCGGCGCCTTCTTGAACCGCCGGATGACGATGATCTCGGTCAGCGCGCCGAGCACGAGCGCGAAGACCAATCCGGCGATCGCCGCGGGGAAGAACGACCAACCCCGTCCCACGATCAGTGACGCCGCGAGGATGGCCGCCGCACCGCCCATGTCACCCTGCGCGAAGTTGACGATGCGATTGGCGCGGTACACGAGCACCAGGCCGATCGCGATCAACCCGGACAGCGAGCCGGTGATCAGCCCGAAGAAGAGCACGGACGGTTTGGCGGGATAGATGATCCCGACCACGACGAGGAACGCGAGGATCCCCGTTCCCGTCCCCATCGCGAAGCGCAGTTCGCTTCGATTCAACACTCCGCGCCCCCGCATGAAGGATCCGAGCGTCCGGCCCCGAACTCTGGATATGGGCTTTATGCCTGTTTGGTGCAATTACTTCGGGGGACAGTGGCGATGAACCTGCGTGAGTTCTTCGATCGATACGGCATCCCGCTCGGCGTGCTGTGCGTGCTTGCGCTCGTCATCGCACTCGTGCCCGGCAATGCGCACAACGCCGATCGCGTCGGTACCACCGGTGGCTCGGGAGCGAACCGGGCGGCCGCGGCCAACACCTCCAGCGGTACCGGTGCGCCGGTCGACGTGAGCGCCGGCGCCGCCGGCGGTGCCGCAGCTGGAGGCGGCTCCGCGGCACCCGATGCGGGGAGCGCGGGTCCGGCCAGCGCATCCGACGTCGCCTTCGGGCAGGGCCCCAACTGTCGGCCCGACGGACGCCAGGTTGGCATCTCGCTCTACATGCCGCCGTGCGCCAACTGGCTCAGCCACGACAACGGCGGTGCGACAGCCGACGGCGTGACCGGCAACAAGGTTCTCGTCATCCGCTGGCTCGGACAACTCGATGACGCGACGAAGGCGATCCTCCAGGCGTACAAGCTGGCCGACGACGACGCGACCGTGAAGCGCGCGTACGACGCACTCTTCAATTACTCGAACTTCCACTACGAGACCTACGGCCGCGAGGTCGTGTACGAGGACTACAACGCGAGCGCCGTGTCGACGAACGACGAGGCGATGATCGCGGACGCGGCGCAGATCGCGGACAAGCATCCGTTCGCCGTCATCGAAGGCAACCCCGCCGCCGCGATGCCGACCGTCCTCGCGCGCGAGCTCAACGCCCGCGGGATCCTGTGCATGTGCACGACGTCGCTGTCGCAGCAGTTCTACAACGAGAACCCGCTCGTGATCCCGAGCGGATTGCCGACTGGCACCGACTACTGCAATTTCGCGGCCGAATACGTGGGCAAGCGGCTCGCCGGTAAGGACGCGGTCTATGCGGGCGACGAGTTGAACCCGCTCCAGCACTTCAAGACGAAGCCGCGCGTGTTCGGGCTCATCTATCTCAATGGGTCGATGGGCAAGGTCGACCCCGAAGGGGAACGAATACGTAGCGCGTGCGAGTCTGCGTTCGCGCAGTACGGCGTGTCCTTCGCGAAACAGATCGGGTACCTCTACGACCCCGGTCGCAATCAGAACGACGTCACGAACATGATCGCCCAGATGAAGGACGCGGGCGTGACGACGATCATCCCCATCGTCGATCCCCTCTCACCCATCCTCATCACGCCTGAGGCGACGAAGCAGACCTACTTCCCCGAGTGGTTCGTGACCGGTACGGGGTTGTCGGACACAACGACGGCCGCGCGTCTCTACGACCAGAACCAGTGGAAGCACGCGTTCGGCATGACCCCGTTGTGGGTGTCGTGGACCGATCGCAAGAACGGCACGGGCTACAAGGAGTACCACGACGCCCGCCGCAACGATCCCGACGGCTCCGAAGGCGTGCTGATCGAGATCTACCGCGCTCGCGTACAGACGCTGTTCCGCGGCATTCACATGGCCGGACCGATCCTGACGTCCGACTCGTGGCGCCAAGGTCTGTTCAGCTATCCGCCGACACCGTCAGGCGGGGGCACCTCGGCGTTGCCGTACGTGTTCAGCACGCCGGCTTCACCGCCCGACATCAAGGATTTCGCCGAGGTGTACTACGACCCGTCGGCGAGCGGGCCGGACGAGCGCAACCAGAACGGGTCCGGGATGATGATGAAGACGGACAACGGCGCTCGCTACCAACTCGGCCAGTGGCCCGCCGATGATCCGCACATCGGCCAGAACCCGCTTGCGGTCAGCGACAACCCCCCGGGCGGCGGTGATCCGCCATGGACTCCGGGCCCCGCCTATCCCACCTCCGGCTGCTTGAGTTGCACGTCGTAGGGACGCGTCGTAGGAGCAGAATGCCGGCATGACCGCCGGCCCCATCAGCACCGTGCTGTTCGACTTCAACGGTGTGTTGACGACCTCGCCGTTCGATCACATGGCCGCGCTCGGCACGGACAGCGGCATCGGCGGTGACGCCGTCCTCGGGCTCATGATCGGTCCGTACGACGAAGACACCGATCACGCGTGGCACCGCTTCGAACGTGGCGAGATCAGTGCCGCGGAGTACGGGACGGATCTCTTCCAGCGCGCCGCGGCCGCACAGATCGAGATCGACTTCACGCAGCTCGCGAATTTGATGTCCCGCCTCGAGGTGCACGACGTCGTTGTCGAGAAGGTGCGGGCCCTGCGCGCCGGTGGCTATCGCACCGGGCTCGTCACGAACAACGTGAAGGAGGCATCGGGCCAGTGGCGTGAGCTCGTGCCAGTGGACGAGCTCTTCGAGGTGATCGTCGACTCATCCGCGGTCGGAATGCGCAAGCCCAACCCCGCCATCTTCCTCTACGCCCTCGAACAGCTGGGCGGTGTCGAGCCTGCGGCCGCGGTCTTCCTCGACGATGCGCCGGGCAACGTGGCGGGGGCGCAGCGGGCCGGGCTCCACGCCATCCTCGTCGACGCCGCGGCGCCGGAGGCCGCTTTGTCGGAGCTCGACGCGCTCCTCGTCGGCGGATGATCACGACGAGCCGGCCACTGTCGGCGTGCTCAGCGGATTGCCGTGTGACCAACGTTTCTTGACCAAGGGGTCAAGTTCGCGGGATTCTGCACGGACAGCCGATCAGGGGGATCAGGGGACCAATGGCCGATCCGAAGAAGGCGCGGGCGCCCTTCGCACCGTGGGACCGTCGCGAGCTGCCGGGGTCTTTCTCGGTCGAGGAGTCGGCACGGCGCGTCGGCAACTACAAGTGGATCGAGATGAAGTTGTTCGAGGCCCTCGGCGGGTGGGTCGCGACGGTGCCGGAGCTCGATGTGAAGATGCGTCTCGGTACGCACTGCTACCACCACGCGTGGCACGCAGAGCTGTGGCACAAGCGGCTGCCCGAACTGCGCGAGATGAATCCCGACCGCCTCACGGTGCCGCCGAACGACGAGCTGGTTGCGTTCGTCGACGCGATGACCGAGCCCGAAGCGGCCGACCTCACCATCGAGAAGCTGGTCGGCGTCTACCGAGTGCTGATCCCGCACAAGATCGCGGCGTACACCTACCACTTGAACAACACCAGCACGATCACCGACGCGCCGACGATCCGCTCGTTGAGGTTCGCGTTGCAGGACGAGTTCGACGACTACCGCGACGGCGAGATGCTCATCCAGTCCCTGATCGATACCGATGAGGAAGTCGACCGCGCCACCGCGCACCAGGCGAGACTCGAGAAGCTCATGCTGAAGGCAGGTGGCATCGCCGGACCGGGCAGTATCGGTTCGGCGTACCCGACCACGGAGGAGACCCACTCATGAGGAAGATCTTCCCGGCCGATCTGCTCGCCCGTGACGAGCGCTTCACGCGCCTCACGACCGAGCAGCGGTTCAACGACCCCCGGTCCGCCGGTGGCCGCGCGGGCAGCCGGGGCGTGACCAAGCTCACGCCGGCGCGGCCCGATGCATCCGACGCGGCGCGCAACCTCATGCACGGCATCTTCGTCGGCGAGGTGCAGGCGCTCGAGGGCGCGGGCCGCACGTGCTGGGACTTCGAAACCGGCAATGGCCCTGACGACACGCCGTTCGCGCTGAAGCTCGACATGGCGAGGCAGTGCTGGGACGAAGCCCGCCACACCGAGATCTCGTGCAAGTTGATGGACTGGATGGGTACCGAGCTCGGTGAGTTCTCCGAGTCGACGTTCCTCTACGAAGCCGCCTGCAACCCGGACCCTGTGCTTCGGCTCACCGGCGTGAACCGTGCACTCGAAGGACTCGCCATCGATGTCTTCAACACGATGAAGGAGTTCGGCGACGTCGCGGGCGACCCGGTCCTCGAGTTCTGCGAGGACTGGATGCTCGCCGACGAGGTCACCCACGTGAAGATGGGCAGCGACTGGCTGCGCCGCCTCACCGAGCACGACAAGGACCGGCGCGAGCGCGCTCTCGAGTTCCAGCGAGTCGTCGACAAGCTGTTCTCGCTCGGCGGGTTCCGCGGTGAGGACGACGACAGCCCGATCCGGCTTGCCCGTCGCTTCCGTGAGCTCGCCGGCTTCGACGAAGCCGAGATGGACGACCTCGCCGAGATCTCGCGGGAGGCCAAGGCCGACGCGGTGCGCATGCGCGAGCGTCTCGCCGCGCAAGCCAACGCATGACCGTCACGGTCACGCCGGAGACGTTCTCGCTCGTCAGCTTCGACGGGGGCGAGATCAAGTCGGTGGTCGAGGACCTCCTTCCCGCGATCGGCTTCGCCGCCGGCTTCGACGTCCGCATCGAGGTGGACGAGACGACGCCACTCGGGCGCGCCGTCGTCACGTCGTACGACAACCCAGTGGTCATCGAGGTCGAGAGCGGCGCGCTCGAGGACCCGAAGAAGCCACGGTTCGTGTCGCGGACGGGGAGCGCCGATGTCCTCGGCCGGCTGCTGTTCCGAGTGCGCGATCGTCTCGATCCGAGCTTCGGTGAACCGCCGCCCGACGCGGACCTTTCGTTGCAGCTCTCGGTCGCGTGGGACGTCTACTCGATCGGGCGGCTCGTCCGCCTCGGCTTCCGCCATCACGACAACCGCCAGCGCCGGCTGTACCACTTCCGGAACCGGCACGGCTTCACCGATGCGGCCGACGAGGCCTTCGAGCGACTCTGGACCGGCGACGACCTCACCTGGAATGACATCGTCTCGCTGTCCGACAAGGCCGCCGCAGTCGCCGCCTGACCCAATCGCTCGAATGTTGGACCCGCAGTTGCGGCGTCTAGTGCAGGTCGTGGGCAGAGATCGGGTCGAGGAGGTCGATGGTCGGCGGGCGGACGAGCAGTCCTGCGCACGCGTTGGCCATTTCGACCATCTCGAGCGAATCGAAATGGGCTCTCTGCGCGTCGGGTGATTCCCACTTCTCGACGATGACGAACTGAGCGGGATGGGTCGCGGACACGCACAAGTCGATGTTGCGGCACCCTTCGTGACCCCGGCTGACCACGACGTACTTGGCGAGCACGGACTGCAACGCGTCCGGATCGGCGGCCTCGAAGGCCATCGTCACCATGACCAGCTCCACCGGCACGGCTACGCACCGTAGAGCAGGGGACGGCGGGTGCCCTGACGAATGCTGCCCCGGCTGGTACAAATTTCCGAGGCCCAGTGCGTCAAGGCATGTCCCAGCGCGACCGAAGAACACGCAGCGTGAAGTTGTGGATCTCGGATCGAGGTGGTTGGCACTCTTGACCTGGCCAGTATCGTAAGGAGCACAAACTCGGGCCGTGCGACGGCCGAGTCGCCTTGGCGGGCTGACCACTCCCCGTCGCGAACCGTTCCGCCGTACCCCCCAGCAGAATTCGAAGAGAGAGGCCCCTCTTGCCCAAAGAGCGCGTCGAGCGCGACGAGGAAGATCTCGTCCGCCTGTATCTCACGGACATCGGGCAGTACCCGCTGCTCACCAAGGACGATGAGGTCAGGTTGGCCCAGGCGATCGAGGGCGGCAACGAGGCGCGCCTCAACCTCGAGCGCGCCGGCCGAGACCTGACCCCCGCACGGCGGCGCGAGTTGCGCCGTCAAGCCCGCGAAGGCGAAGACGCCGAGCGGACCTTCGTACAGTCGAACCTCCGCCTGGTCGTGTCGATCGCCAAGAAGTACCAGGCATCCGGCCTTCCCCTCCTCGACCTCATCCAGGAAGGCAACCTCGGCCTGATGCACGCCGTCGAGAAGTTCGACTGGCGCAAGGGCTTCAAGTTCTCGACCTATGCCACTTGGTGGATCCGCCAGGCCATCACCCGCGGTATCGCCAACACCGGTCGCACCATCCGCCTCCCCGTCCACGCGGGCGACACGCTGGCCCGGCTGCAGAAGGCACGGGCACGACTCGAGCTGAAGCTCGGTCGCCCGGCCACGCTGGCCGAGTTGTCGGCCGAGGTCGAGATGCCGGAGGACAAGGTCACCGAGGCGTTGCGATTCGCGGCTGAGCCGCTGTCGCTGTCCGAGCCTCTGCGCGAGGACGGCGACGCCGAGCTCGGCGATGTCGTCGAGGACCGATCGGCCGAATCACCCTTCGAGGTAGCCGCCACCGCGCTGCTGCCCGAGGAGATCGCACGGTTGCTCGCTCCCCTCGATGAGCGTGAGCGCGAGATCTTGAAGCTGCGCTTCGGGCTCGACCGTGGCGAGCCTCGCACCCTCGAAGAGGTGGGCGAGCACTTCAACCTCACTCGTGAGCGGATTCGCCAGATCGAAGCTCGTGCCATGTCCAAGCTGCGCCACCCGTCGAGCGACACCGGCGCCCGCGACCTCCTCGCCGTCTGATCACCTGCGGTCAGTGGAATCGGGCGGGCGAGAGGTCGGCTTCGGACACGCCCACGGCGACGAGATCGTCGGGAAGACGGCCATCGAGAACCAGTGAGGCGACGGCGCGCGCCATCGCCGGCGCGGTCTGGATGCCGTAGCCACCCTGACCGGCGAGCCAGCACAAGCCCGGCATCTCCGGGTCCCGTCCGACCACCGGTGTGCGGTCGGGGACGAACGAGCGCAGCCCGGCCCATGCCCGCTGCACGTGACGCAGGCCGAGGTCCGTCGCATCGTTGATCCGTTCGAGCGCCAGCGCCACGTCGGCTTCTTCCGGCTGCGCGTCGCACGGGGGTGACGGTGTCTCGTCGGCGAGGGAACACAGCAGTTGCGGGCCTTCGGGCTTGAAGTAGAAGCGATCATCGACGTCGGCGACCAGCGGCCACGTCCGCACGTCGACAGCGGCGGGAGCAGGACAGGTGAACGCGGTGCGCCGCAGAGGCTGCAGCCCGAGCAGCCGAGCGCCGGCAAGGCCCGCGACCTCATCCGCCCACGCGCCCGCCGCGTCGACGACCACATCGGCCCGCCGCGTCGACCCGCCCGACACGACCGTCCACGCATCGCCGTCGCGGTCGAGCGCGGTGACCGGCGACGAGCGGACGATCTCGCCGCCTCGAGCACGAAATCCACGCACGTACGCCTGATGCAATGCGGCAACGTCGATGTCGCTCGCGTCGGGCTCGAAAACGGCGGCCGCTGCGTAGGCAGGATGCAACGCCGGGCACAGTGAGCGCGCTTCGTCCGTGGTGACGAGCCGCACGGACGGGACGAGCGCGGCGCCGTTCTCCGCGATCGCTCGCAATGCGGCCACGCGCTCCCGAGTACCGATCCACAACAGCCCCCGCGGTGACAGCAAATCGGTCGCGTCGAGCTCGGCCGGGGGCGACTCGAAGAACGAGCGACTGGCGATCGTCAGCCGTCGAACGGTCGCGTTGCCATAGGTCTCGAGGTACGCCGCCGCCGACCGCCCGGTCGTGTGGTGGGTCAGCTGATCCTCACGTTCGAGCAGCACGCACGACGCGTGCGCCGCCAACTCATACGCGGCCGAGATCCCCGCAATGCCGCCCCCGACGACGATCACATCCACGACACGGACCGGTCTCGCTAGCTCGCGCTAGCTCCCGTACTGGCGGATGAGCTTGGCGACCAAGGAGGTCCAGCCGGTCTGATGCGACGCACCGAGGCCCTTGCCCGTGTCGCCGTGGAAGTACTCGGAGAAGGTGACCTCGTCCTTCCAGTACTGATCGTGGTCGAAGAGGTCGACGCCCCCGTTGCTGGCGCGCCGGCCATCGGCGTCGGGCACGAACAACGCCGTCAACCGATGGGCAAGCTCACCCGAGACCTCCCACAAGGTGCACTCTCGCCCTGAGCCCGTCGGGAACTCCACGGTGAACTCGTCACCGAGATAGTGGTGGAACTTCTGCAGCGACTCGATCATCAGGTAGTTGAGCGGGAACCACACCGGACCCCGCCAGTTCGAGTTGCCGCCGAACAGATACGTGTCGGAGTCGCTCGGTTGGTAGCGGACCTCGTATTTCTCACCCTCGAGGTCGAGCTGCACCGGATCCGCCTCGTGTTCCTTCGACACGGAGCGAAGCCCGTGCGCCGACAAGAACTCGGTCTCGTCGAGCATGCGCATCAGGATGCGGCGCAGGCGGTCGGGGCCGACCAACGCCAACAGGTGACGCTCCCGCGAGCCGCCGAAGTCGGCCATGTGCAGGCTGTGACATTGCTCGGGCCGCTTGCGGATGAACCACGCCGCTCGCTCGCGGAACTCGGGCAGGTTCTCCAGCACCCGTCGATCGAAGACCTCGATCGCGAAGAGTGGGATCAGCCCGACCCACGAACGCACCTTCAACGGCATTCGTCCGCCGTACTGGTCGACGAGCACGTCGTAGAAGAAGCCGTCGTCCTCGTCCCACAACGAGTAGCCGTCGCGCTGGGTAGCGGCAGAACCGATGGCGAGGAAGTGCTCGAAGAACTTCGTGGCCACGTCCTCGTACGTCGGGTCGTGGTGCGCGAGCTCGACCGCGATGGCGAGCATGTTGAGGCAGTACATCGCCATCCACGACGTCGCATCCGATTGCTCGAGGATGTGACCGCTCGGCAGCGGACGTGACCGGTCGAACAAGCCGATGTTGTCGAGGCCGAGGAAGCCACCTTCGAACAAATTGTTGCCCTCGGCGTCCTTGCGATTCACCCACCAGCTGAAGTTCATGAGCAGCTTGTGGAACATGCGCTCGAGGAAGTCCCAGTCCCGCTCGCCGCGCTGTATGGCGTCGATCTTGAACACGCGCCAGGCGGCCCACGCATGGACGGGCGGGTTCACGTCGTCGAAGGCCCACTCGTACGCGGGCAGCTCGCCGTTCGGATGCATGTACCACTCGCGGCAGAACAACAGCAGCTGCTGCTTCGCGAAATCGGGGTCCACGAGGGCGAGCGGGACCATGTGGAACGCGAGGTCCCATGCGGCGTACCAGGGGTACTCCCACTCGTCGGGCATCGAGATGATGTCGGCGTTGTAGATGTGCGGCCAGTGGGCGTTGCGGCCCTCGTCGCGACCCGCGGGTGGCGGCGGCATCGACGGGTCGCCTTCGAGCCATTGCTTCACGTCGTACCGGTAATGCTTCTTCGCCCACAGCAGCCCGGCCAGCGCCCGGCGTTGCACATGGCGCGCCTCGCTCGGCGCACCCGGCGCCAGCTCCGCGTAGAACTGGTCGGCCTCCTCGTGGCGCGATGCCAGCGTCTCGTCGAAGTCCGGGCCGAAGGGATGGTCGTGAGGCTGGTCGCTCAACCGCAGCCGGATGGTCTCGGTCGCGCCGGGGTCGATGGTGAGCTGGTACCACGCCGCGGTCTTCGTGCCGCTCGACGCGGGATTGACCGTCGCCGTGCCGCGGATGACGTGGTCGTTGATGCCGTCCTTCGGGTAGGGCGTCGAGTTGGTCGAGCCGTAGAGGCGCTCGTAGTTCGTCTCGTTGTCGCAGAACAGCCACGTCGCCGCGGGCGAGCCCTCCGCGGCGAGCCAGCGCTGACCGAACAGCGCGTGGCCGGCCTCGATGCGATCGCCGTCGAGCTGCAGCCACGGATGGCGATCGTCGCGTCCCCATGTCCACGTGTTGCGGAACCACAGCGTCGGCAGCACGTGGAGGGGCGCCGGATCCGGACCGCGGTTCGTGCACTCGATCACGATGCACACGTCCTCGGGTGCCGCCTTCGCGTAGGTCAGCTCGATGTCGAAGTACCGGTTCTCGTCGAACACACCGGTGTCGACGAGCTCGTACTCGGGCTTACCGACCCCGCGCCGCCGGTTCTCGGCGACGAGGTCGTCGTACGGGAAGGCCCGCTGCGGGTACTTGTACAGCCAGCGCATCCACGAGTGAGTGGGCGTGCTGTCGAGCGGCCACCAGTACTCCTTCACGTCCTCGCCGTGATTGCCCTCGGAGTTGGTCAGGCCGAAGAGCCGCTCCTTCAGGATCGGGTCGTTGCCATTCCAGAGCGCGAGCCCGAAGCACAGATGCATCCAGCGGTCGCAGATGCCGCCGAGGCCGTCCTCGCCCCAGCGGTACGCCCGTGACCGGGCATGGTCATGCGGGAAGTAGTCCCACGCGGTGCCGCCCGGGCTGTAGTCCTCGCGGACCGTGCCCCACTGCCGCGCCGGAAGGTAGGGGCCCCACCACTTCCACCGGGCGGTGCCATCGCGGTCCTCGTCGAGTCGATGTTGCTCTGCGTCGCCACGCACGGCTCGACAGTCTGTCAGGTGGCGGGGGCGTTCCAGGCGTCGATCGCGGGAGTGCCGTGCTCCCACCCGAGGACGGACAGCGTGGCGGGGTCGAGGACGAGGTGGCGCCCGAATCCAGGTTCGATGCCGAGCCAGCGCGCTCCGAGCACCCGCAGGAAGTGGCCGTGCGCGAACACCAGAGCGTCGCCGCCCGCGCCGCGAGCGCGCACGATCACCCCGTCAGCGCGGGCGGCAACCTGTTCGATCCCTTCGCCGTTCGGCACGCCGTCGCGCCACAGGAACCAGTCGGATTGCAGCTTCTCGCGGATCTCGGCCGTGGTGATGCCCTCGTAGTCGCCGTAGTCCCACTCGCGCAGGTTCTCATCGACGATCGCGTCGGGATAACCGGCAAGGGACGCGGTGTCGCGAGCGCGGGACAGCGGCGAGCTCAACACGAGCGCAAAGCTTCGGCCGCGCAGCGCGTGCTCGAGCTTGCTCGCGACCGCGCGTCCTTCGTCGGTGAGCTGTACGTCCGTGCGGCCGGTGTGCCTGCCGTTGCGCGACCACTCCGTTTCGCCGTGGCGGACGACCGTCAGCCGGTTCTCCGCCGTGGCCGGCATGTCAGCGGTCAGACCGGTAGCGCCGGATCAGCGCGTTGGTCGACGAGTCGTGCTGCAGTTCGGGATCTTCGGGCGATTCGAGCTCCGGCATGATGCGGTTGGCCAACGCCTTGCCCAACTCGACGCCCCACTGGTCGAACGAGTTGATGTGCCAGATGGTGCCTTGCGTGAACACTTTGTGCTCGTAGAGCGCGACCAACTGGCCGAGCACTCGCGGCGTGAGCGCGGGCGCCACCAATGTGTTGGTCGGATGGTTGCCCTTGAACGTCCGGTGCGCGACTTGATGCGCCGCCACGCCTTCGGCCTCGACCTGCTCGCGGGTCTTGCCGAAGGCCAGCGCTTCGGTCTGCGCGAAGAGGTTGGCCATCAACAGGTCATGGTGCGAGCCGACCGAATGCGCCGGTCGTGCGAAGCCGATGAAGTCGCACGGGATCAGGGTGGTGCCTTGATGGATGAGCTGGTAGTACGCGTGCTGGCCGTTCGTGCCCGGCGTGCCCCAGACGACCGGGCCCGTGTCGGCGCCGACCGGGTTTCCCTCGATGTCGACCGACTTGCCGTTGGATTCCATGTCGAGTTGCTGGAGGTATGCGGAGAAGCGCGACAGGTAGTGGTTGTAGGGCAGCACTGCCTGACTCTGGGCGCCGAAGAAGTCGCGGTACCAGATGCCGAGCAACCCGAGCAGCACGGGCATGTTCTGATCGAACGGAGCGGTGCGGAAGTGCTCATCCATCTCGTGGAAGCCGGCGAGCATCTCGCGGAACTGGTCGGGCCCGATGGCGATCATCAGCGACAACCCGATGGCGGAGTCGTAGCTGTAGCGACCGCCCACCCAATCCCAGAATCCGAACATGTTCTCGGTGTCGATGCCGAACGCGGCGACCTTCTCCGCGTTGGTCGAAACGGCGACGAAGTGATTGCGGACGGCCGTCTCGTCGCCGAGTTGCCCGACGAGCCACTCGCGCGCCGATGTTGCATTGGTGAGGGTCTCGATGGTGGTGAACGTCTTCGACGACACGATGAACAGCGTCTCGGCGGCATTGAGATCGTGCGTCGCCTCCCAGATGTCGTTGCCGTCCACGTTGGACACGAACCGACACGTGAGGCCGCGGTCGCTGAAGTCGCGCAACGCGTCGTAGGCCATCGCGGGACCGAGATCCGAGCCACCGATACCAATGTTGACGACGTTGCGGATCCGCCGGCCGGTGAAGCCCTTCCACTCACCCGATCGAACCCGATTCGCGAAGTCGCTCATCCGATCGAGCACGGCGTGCACGTCGGCCACGACGTCGCTGCCGTCTACCACGAGTTGCGCGTCCCGTGGCATGCGCAATGCGACGTGCAGCACGGCGCGATCCTCGGTGACATTGATGTGCTCGCCGCGGAACATCGCGTCGATCCGCTCGCGTAACCCGCTCGCCTCGGTCAACTCGAGCAGGAGCTCGATGGTCTCTTGTCGTACGCGGTTCTTCGAGTAGTCGAGGAACAGGTCGCACGCTTCGACGGTGAGGTGTTCGCCGCGGTCGTCGCCCACGGCGAAGAGGTCACGAAGGTGGACGTCCTTCATCTCTTCGTAGTGGCCGGCGACCGCCTTCCATTCGGGAGAATCGACGGCGCGGGTCATGGCGCTACTTCATGCCCTCTTCCTTGACCATCTTCTCGATGTGGCCGCCGAACTGCTTGCGCATCGCAGACTGCAACTTGTTGGCGTAATCGGCGTCGCCTTGCGACGCGAACCGCTCGAACAACGACGACGTCAGGACGTGGGCCGGCACGCCGACCTCGACTGCCGCCTGGGCCGTCCAGCGCCCTTCGCCGGAATCCGAGACGCGGCCGGTGAACTCTTCGAGCTCCGGTGACTCGACCAGCGCCGCCGCGGTGAGGTCGAGCAACCACGAGCCGACCACCGAGCCCCGGCGCCACAGCTCGGCGATGGACGGGATGTCGAGGTCGTACTTGTAGAACTCGGGATGTTGCAGCGGCGCGGTCTCGGCATCCTTCTCGCGCTCGCGCAAACCGATGTCCGCACGCTCGAGGATGGCGAGGCCCTCGGCGTACGCCGCCATGATCCCGTACTCGATGCCGTTGTGGACCATCTTTACGAAGTGCCCGGCGCCGCTCGGGCCGCAGTGGAGATAGCCGTTCTCGGCTTGCGTCGCCTTGCCCTTGCGGCCCTTGGTGCGGGGCGCGGCGTCGGATCCGGGCGCGAGCGTGGCGAGCACCGGGTCGAGCCGGCCGACTGCTTCGTCGTCACCGCCGACCATCAGGCAGTAACCACGATCCAGGCCGAACACGCCACCGCTGGTGCCGACGTCGACGTAGTGGATGCCCGCCGGGACGAGCTCCTCGGCGCGGCGGATGTCGTCGCGGTAGTAGCTGTTGCCGCCGTCGATGATGGTGTCGCCCTCGTCGAGGAGCTTGGTGAGATCGGCGATCTCCGAGTCGACGAACGCGGCCGGCACCATGATCCAGACGTTGCGGGGCCGGTCGAGCTGGCTGACGAAGTCCTCGAGGTTGGACGCGCCCGTCGCGCCCTTGCGCTTCAGCTTGCCCACCGACTTGCGGTCGATGTCGTACACGACACAGTCGTGGCCGGCATTCATGAGCCGTTGCACCATGTTGGCGCCCATACGGCCGAGACCGATCATCCCGAGTTGCATGTCGAGGGCTTCCCTTCGTCGCCGGTTCCCGCTGGCGCTTCTTCCTACATCGTGGCCGAGCGCTTCGCTCGCAGTAGCTCCGCCACCGACCATGCTTGGAACGGACAGCCCGAGGCGCGGTGAGGCAGATCTCCGTCGGCGGTCTCGGACACGGACCCGAGTCCCCACTCGCCGATGTGGGCGAGAGCGCCGTCGATGAGCCCGTCGACCTCGAGCCCCGCCCACCTGCAGGCGTCGACGTACGGCCCGAGCAACCACGGCCACACCGTCCCTTGGTGATACGCCCGATCACGCTCGGCGGGCCCGCCCCGATGGCGCCCGATGTAGCCGGGGTCGTCGGGGGTGAGCGATCGCATCCCGATCGACGTCACCAGGGGCGCGCAGGCGCGCACGATCGCAACCGCCGTTGTCGGGTCGTCGATGGGTCCGTCGGGCAGCGAGACCGCGAGCAGTTGATTGGGGCGGACGGTTGCGTCGTCGGGGTCGACGACATCGAGCAGCCCGAGCCCGTCGGGACGCACGAACCGAGCGATGAACGAGCGTCTCGCCCGCGCGGCCAACGAGCTGAGGTTGTCGGCCAGCGGCGGGTCGCTGGCCCGCAGCAGCCGGGCCATCCCCTGCAGGCCGCTGATCCACAGCGCGTTGACCTCGACCGGCTTGCCCACTCTCGGCGTGATCGGAGTGCCGTCGACGCGCGCATCCATCCACGTCAGCGCCCACCCCTCGGCGCCTTGGGTGATGAGCCCGTCGCTGTCGACCTTGATGCCGAAGCGAGTGCCGGCCATGTGATGGTCGACGATGTCGCGCACGGTTGTTGCCAGTTGATGCGCGAGGTCCGCGTCGCCCGAGACGGTCACGTGCCGGCTCAGCGCGTGCAGGAACCACATGGCGGCGTCGACAGTGTTGTATTCGAGTCCGCCGGCATCTGCGGTGTTGGCCAGCATTCCTTCGCTGACAGTGCTCGCCATCCGTTCGAGGAGTGCTCGGCCCGCGTCGATGCGGTTCGCGCACAGGAACAGGCCCTCGTACGACGTGAGCGAATCGCGCGACCAGTCGCCGAACCATGGATAGCCGGCAACGACGGTTGCCCCGTTCGACGTGTGGACGACGAACTGATCCGCGGCAAGCACGAGATGGCGCTCGTCGTCGTCCCGCGCCCCGGCCGCGGCGACGAGATCAGCGGTGCGCTGCCGCGCTTGGTCGATGATGGTCGCCGCGTGGGGCGGCGCGCTCTCGAGGTCGCCGGCCCAGGCCTCGACGGCGATCTCGTCGCCGGTGTGCAGCTCCGCGCTGAACGTGCCCGCGCGCCAGATGTCCTCCCGGTCGTTCAAGCCGCGCGCTGCTTCTTCGCGGTGACGTTCGCCCCGCCACCAGGACGCGCCGGTCGCGTCGAACGCCGGTCCACGAACGCGGTATGCGTGCTCGAACACCAAGCCGTCCGCCGTTGCTTCGACGTCGGGATCGGCGGCCGCGAACCGTTCGCCATGCACGTCTCGCCACGTACACAGCACCTCGAGCTCGAGTCGCACTGGTTGGGGCGCGTGCACGAGACGATGCGTGACACCAACCGCGGGGCGACCGTGCACCATCGCCACTTCGGCCTGGACGACGATGTCACCGACCGCCCACCGCCACGACGGGAGCCCGTCGCGCACGCTGAACGACGCGAGGTGCAGATGGCCGGCGGGCGCGATCGTGCCGTCGGACCACTCGTGGGTGGCGAGCCGGATGTGGCGGTCGCCGAGGACCAAGATCGGATCGAGCGCGATGAGCCCCATCATCCGTCCGATCGGTGCCTGCGTCGCCACCACGAGCAAGCCGTGGTAGCGGCGGGTGCGCAACCCGCCCGCCGTGCCCATGGCGTAGCCACCGGCACCGTCGCTCACGAGCCACTCGCGCGCCGAGGCCTCGTCGAGGTCGCCCGTCACCTGCCGTCCCACCCGTATCTCCGTCGTCACCACCGGCAATGTTGGTTCACCGTGGCCCCCTTGGGGGCCACGGTGACCCGGAGTCGGGAAAGGCAGTGGCGGAGGTGGACGGGAATCGAACCCGCCGTCGTGGGATCACCACGACCACCCGCTTTGAAGGCGGGGGAGCCCACCAGGTACCCAGACACCTCCGAGCCGGAACGTAGCTGGTCAGCGTGTGTCAGCTCGCACGACGTGACCACGCGTTGCACTGACGAGGTCCGCGAGAAGTCCGCGACTTCAGTGCGGCGGACGCGGTCTCAAGTCCGGTCGATCAGACCCGGGTCGCAGTTGTGGGTATTCGTCAGCTGTCGCGCGAGACGAGGAGCGCCACGACGTCGTCTTCGACTTCCTGACCAGAGGCGGCTCCCACGAGCAGGTCCGCGAAACCCCGATCATCCGCCGGCATCAGTGCCGAGCCATTCTTCCCATTGCGATCGAGAACCCAGCGGGCCAGCAGGAACGCCGTCCGCTTGTTGCCTTCACCGAAACCCTGGGCCCGCGCCACCCTGTACGCGAGAACACTGGCGGCGATTACGGGATCGTCGATTCGTCGATCGTCGCGAGTGCCGTCGCAACGCGATCAAGATCGTCGGGCTCGTCGAACCACTCATCTGGCGATCGCGTTTCATGGTTGATGGCGACGGCCAACGCCAACGAAGGGCGCCTCAATGCTCGCGGAGATAGGTGAGCAGATCTCTGTACTCGTTCAACCGCTCCGCGAGCCAGGCGCGGTCTTCGGCGTCGAGCTCGTGAAGACGCTCAGTTGCCCTGCGTTCAGACCGAGCCATCCGCAAATCGTACCCGTGACAACTCATCCAGAACGAGCGTTCTTGGCAACACGACCGTCGAGGCCAGCGCTATGTGTCAGTTGGAGATGGCGTCGAGGAACGCTGCCTCTTCCTCGTCGCTGAGATCGTCGACGACCGGCTTTGCGGACGGATCCCGGATGCGGGCGCGCGCGAGTTGTTCCCTCACGGGTAGCTCGAGATCGCCACCAGGCTCGGGTTCGGTGGGTGCGTCGACATCTCAGTTCCCAAGTCTATGGACCGCTGGCTGGTCGGGAGTCTTCGCTTGGGAGCGGGCGCGCTCAGCGCCGTGCCTGTAGCCGAGCATTCATGAGCGCGAGATCGAACTCCGTCGGGTCGATTGGACCTCCGACCCAATCGCTCAGCTCCTGGTTTTGGTGGTGATCGGGGTCAGCCAAGACACGAAGGAGCAGTTCGTAGCCACCCGATCCGCCGCAGTCCTCGGGTGGACAGCGGTTCGCGCCGTCGACGCATACGGCTGACTTCAGTCCGATCGGCAACCGGCAGAGACCTTCGACGATGATCTCATGCTCCCACGAGTCGCCGAAGTCGTACTCGTACGCGAAGCGGGCGGTATCACCGATCGCAGCCAGCACCGTCACGGCTTTCTCATCGAGTTCATCGGCCGGGTACTCGTCGAACTGCATCCCGTAACGAGTTCCCCCGATCTCGAACGCATGAAGGTGACTGTCATGCCACCCCATCG
>DASXPN010000134.1:0-13820 GCA_036493595.1 Acidimicrobiales bacterium
CGAAGATCCGGCACGACGGCGTCTTCCCAGTACGGAAGCGTGCGCTCGAGCGTGTCCTTCAGACATTCGGTCCGCGGGATCACATCGGGAGGCAACTCGCGGTACCGCGGGTCGTCGGCGACGTCGAACTCGCTGCCCGGCTCGATCGGCTCGGGTCGGATGTCGTAGGAGCGGCGCCAGATCATCACCTGCTCGGCACCGAACTCCTCGGCCGTGGCCTTCTTGTCCTTCCCTTGTAGCGCGCCGTAGTGACGCTCGTTCAGCCTCCACGAACGGTGCACGGGCAACCACGTCAGGTCCATCTCGTCGAGCGCGATCCACGCGGTACGGATGGCTCGGACCAGGACGGAGGTGTGCACGACGTCGAGATGGACACCGGCCTCTCGCATCAACTCCCCCGCCCGCCTGGCCTCGTCTATGCCTCGCGGAGACAGGTCGGTGTCCACCCATCCGGTGAAGAGATTGCGATCGTTCCAATCGCTGCGACCGTGGCGCAGCAGCACGAGCGTCGACGTCACGGAGGTGAGGCTACGAGGTTGCTAATAGCAGACTCAACTTTTATCCTGTGACCCAGTTCAAAGTCTGAACCGTTCCCACCGCCGTACCCCGGAGGATTCCCATGCCCAAGGCCGTCGGCATCGACCTCGGCACCACCAACTCGGTCGTCAGCGTCCTCGAGGCGGGCGAGCCGGTTGTCATCCCCAACTCCGAGGGGTCGCGCACCACGCCCTCGGTCGTCGCCTTCGCGAAGAACGGCGAGGTACTCGTCGGCGAGGTGGCGAAGCGTCAGTCCATCACCAACCCCGATCGCACCGTCCGTTCCGTCAAGCGCCACATGGGCACAGGCTGGACGATCGACATCGATGGCAAGAAGTACACCGCGCAGGAGATCAGCGCCCGGACGCTGATGAAGCTCAAGCGTGATGCGGAGTCCTACCTCGGCGACACCGTGACCCAAGCGGTCGTCACGGTCCCGGCGTACTTCGACGACGCGCAGCGCACCGCCACGAAGGAGGCCGGTCAGATCGCGGGCCTCGAGGTGCTGCGCATCATCAACGAGCCCACCGCGGCCGCGCTCGCGTACGGGCTCGACAAGGACGGCGGCCCCGACCAGACCATCCTCGTGTTCGACCTCGGCGGTGGCACCTTCGACGTGTCGATCCTCGAGATCGGCGACGGCGTGTTCGAGGTGAAGGCCACGCACGGCGACACCCACCTCGGTGGTGACGACTGGGATCAGCGCGTCATCGACTGGTTGGTCGAGTCGTTCAAGTCCGCGCACGGCGTCGACCTGTCGAAGGACAACATGGCGCTGCAGCGGCTGAAGGAAGCGGCTGAGAAGGCGAAGATCGAGCTGTCGCAGGTGCAGCAGACGCAGATCAACTTGCCGTTCATCACCGCGACCGCGGAAGGTCCGTTGCATCTCGACGAGCAGCTGTCGCGCGCGAAGTTCCAAGAGCTGACGTCCGATCTGCTCGAGCGTTGCCGTACGCCGTTCGAGCAGGCGATCAAGGACGCCGGGCTCACCAAGGAGCAGATCGACCACGTCATCCTCGTGGGTGGCTCCACCCGCATGCCGGCCGTGCAGGATCTCGTGCTCGCCATCACCGGCAAAGAGCCCAACAAGGGCGTCAACCCCGACGAGGTTGTCGCCATCGGCGCCGCCATCCAGGCCGGCGTGCTGAAGGGCGATGTGAAGGATGTCCTCCTGCTCGACGTGACCCCGCTGTCGCTCGGCATCGAGACCAAGGGCGGCGTGATGACGAAGCTCATCGAGCGCAACACCACGATCCCGACGCGGCGTACCGAGGTCTTCACGACCGCGGAGGACATGCAGCCGTCGGTCGAGATCCACGTGCTGCAAGGCGAGCGTGAGATGGCGCAGTTCAACAAGACGCTCGGCAAGTTCCAGCTCGTCGACCTGCCTCCCGCGCCGAGGGGCGTCCCGCAGATCGAGGTCACGTTCGACATCGACGCCAACGGCATCGTGCACGTCTCCGCGAAGGATCGCGCCACGAGCAAGGAGCAGTCGATGACGATCACCGGCCAGTCGTCGCTGGCCAAGGACCAGATCGACCAGATGGTTCGCGACGCCGAGGCACACGCCGAAGAGGACCGCCGTCGGCGCGATGAGGCCGAGGCTCGCAACAACGCCGACACGCTCGTGTACCAGACCGAGAAGCTGTTGCGCGATCAAGGCGACAAGATCTCGGGTGAGGAGAAGGAGTCCGTCGAGTCCGCGCTCGCCGATCTGAAGTCGGCGCTGGCCGGTGCCGATGTCGAAGCGATCAAGTCTGCGACCGAACGGCTCATGACCACTTCGCAGAACTTCACGCAAAAGCTCTACGAGGCCGCGTCCTCTGCCGACCGCGAGTACTCGCAGGGCGGCGGTGCCGCCGGTGGTTCGGCCCCGCCGCCGAACGACGATGACGTCGTCGATGCGGAGATCGTCGACGAGGACAGGTCCGCTTGACGATGAGTGACTCCGAGGCGGTACCGAACGAGGAGAGTCCGCCCGAGCTCGACGAAGATGCCGAGCTCGTGGCGGCGGCCGAAGAGATCGAACAGGACATCTCCTCGATCGCGCAGCAGCGCGACGAGTACCTCGCGCTCGCGCAGCGGCTGCAAGCGGAGTTCGAGAACTACAAGAAGCAGACGATGCGTCGGAACACCGAGGTGATCGAACACGCCGGCTCACGGCTCGCCGAGAAGTTGCTCCCGGTGCTCGACGGGTTCGACAACGCGATCATCCAAGGCGTCGAAGGAGTGAGCCCGCTGCACAAGGCCTTGTTCGACACCCTGCAGAAGGAAGGCCTCGAGGTCATCGCAACCGATGGAGTCGTGTTCGACCCCAACTGCCACGAGGCGGTGTTGCACGAGCCCGCAAGTGACGACGACGAAGAGCCGACGGTGAGCGAGACGTTGCGTACCGGTTACGCGTGGAAGGGCAAGGTCTTGCGTCCCGCCATGGTGAAGGTGCGCGGGTAGGAACACGGATGCCGCCCCAGCGGGAGTGGTTCGAGAAGGATTACTACGCCATCCTCGGCGTGCCGGAGACGGCAACCGTCAAGGAGATCAAGACCGCGTACCGCAAGCTCTCGCGCCAGTACCACCCGGATGCGAACGGCGGCGACGCGGCGGCAGAGGAGAAGTTCAAGGAGGTCTCGGCCGCCTACGACGTGATCGGCGACGAGGCGCGCCGCAAGGAGTACGACGAAGTCCGTCGCATGGGCCCGATGGCCGGCGGCGGCTTCGGTGGTCCTGGTGGCTACACGTTCACGACCGACAACCTCGGCGACCTCGGTGACCTGTTCGGCAACCTCTTCAACCGTGGTCGCGGTCGCGGTCGTGGTCGGGGCACCGACACCGTCGGCCCGCAGCGCGGTGCCGATCTCGAGACCGAGCTGCAGCTCTCGTTCGAAGGCTCCGTGCAAGGCGTCACGACGAGCGTGAACCTCACGAGCGATGTCGCCTGCCACACGTGTCACGGCACCGGCGCGAAGCCGGGCACGATGCCGCAGCAGTGTCCGCGTTGCGGTGGTCGCGGCGTGCTCGACGAGAACCAAGGCTTCTTCTCGTTCAGTCAGCCCTGCCCGCAGTGCGGTGGCGCGGGCACGATCGTGGAGGATCCGTGCCCGACGTGCCACGGCTCCGGCACCGAGTTGCGCGCTCGCCAGGTGAAGGTGCGCATCCCGGCGGGCGTGGCGGACGGACAGCGCATCCGGCTCAAGGGTCGCGGTGGCCCGGGTCGCAACGGCGGCCCCAACGGCGATCTGTACGTGATCACGCGCGTCGAACCGAACCCGCTCTTCGGCCGGCGCGACGCCGACCTCACCATCACCGTGCCGATCACGTTCGCCGAGGCCGCGCTCGGTGCCGAGGTGAAGGTGCCGACCCTCGACGGTCCGCCCGTCACGATCAAGGTCCCGCCCGGCACCCGCTCGGGCCGTACGTTCCGGTTGAAGGGCCGCGGCGTGCCGGTACCCAAGCGGGCCGGCGACCTCTTGGTGACGGTCGAAGTCGCGGTGCCTGCGAAGTTGTCGGCCGAGGAGCGCAAGGCCGTCGAAGCACTGGCCGCGGCGGCGAGCGAATCGCCCCGCGCTCACCTAGGGGTGTAGCGGTGGACCAACGAGAGCGCAGTGCCCGCGAGCGACGAGCGGTGTATGTCATCTCCGTGGCGGCCGAGCTCGCGGGCGTGCACCCGCAGACGTTGCGCATCTACGAGCGCAAGGGCCTCGTCGATCCGGCTCGTACCGTCGGCGGCAGCCGCCGTTACAGCGACGCGGACATCAGCCAGCTTCGCCGCATCCAGGAGTTGACCAACGAAGGCCTCAACCTCGCCGGAGTGAGGCGCGTGCTCGATCTCGAAGCCGAGCTCGACGCGCTACGGCTTCTGCTCGACGAGACGCGCGCGTCGGCACGCGCCGCGCTCGACAGCACGCATCGTCAGTACCGCCGCGATCTCGTGCCGCTGAAGCAGTCCCTGGTCCTCTTCGACCGCTGACCCCGGACGCGGGGCGGGCGCGGTTACGAGACTCGCAGGTGGTAGGTCTCGAAGGTCGCGGGCTTGGTGGGCTTCGTGTCGGACACGACGATCCACACGACTTGACCCGATTGGACGTCGCCGGTGCCGGCGGGACCAACCGTGAGAGTGATCGTGCCCGGTGAGCTCTGTGACGTCGGTTGCAGCGCGGCACCCGCCGGTACGGCGTGCAGCACATCGTTCGTCACCGTCGAGTTGATCTCGTTGCCGTCACCACCGAAGACGAACGCGTCCATCGTCGAGGTGCCGGCGTCGTCCCACACGTTGACGTTGACCACCGACGTGTTCGACGGGATGCGGACTGGCACCATCGACCAGTCGGTGAAGATGCCGCCCTCAGGGTTCTCGAACCCGACGATGGAGTAGTCGGTGGTGTCGCTCGCCCAGATCGGCGAGGTCAGCTCGGTGCCGACCGGCATCGGCACGAAGAACTGCACGGGGATGCGCACGTGCTGCGTTACGCCCTTGCCGATGGTGGCCGTGCCGACGACCGTCGCCGAGTACTGACCGGGTGCGGCACCGGCCGGGATCTTGAGGGTGAGGTTGGCGGACTTCTCCGCACCCCGGGTGATGGTCGGGTTGCTCGGGAGCGTGAACCAGCTCGCGGGCGCGGCGTGCACGCCGTTCACCTCGGGGGCTGACTCGACGCTGAGCGACAACTTGGTCGTCGCCAGGGCCATCTCCGGTCCACCACGGAAGAGGAATGCCTGGCGCGCTGTCTGCCCGGGCGCGAGGTCATCGAGCGCCCAACTCGGTTGCAGCGCGTCGGTGGTCAGCGCGCCGTTGGTGTCGCGCTGCGCGGGCGTGTAGGCGAGGACGCCGGCGGTGCTGGCAAGCACGGCGTCCGGTACGTACACGCGGCCCGCACCTTCACCGCTCACACCGACGTCACCCTGGTTGCGGGGCGGGAAGAGGGAAGCCGGGTCCATGCCGAGCCGGTTGGACTTGATCGACGAGAGAAGTCCCGTGACCGGACCCTCGAACGCGGTGCCGTGCGCGGTGTTGGCGAGCGCAGCCTTCACGACGTAGTAGGTCGGGCTCGAGCCGGTCGACTGGCGGTAGCCGTCGATGACGAGCGCGGCTGCACCGGCCGCGGCGGGCGAGGCCATCGAGGTGCCGGAGAGCACGGCGTACTGCGGATCGGTCGAGTAGTTGTTGCCGACGGCGGCGTCGGCCGCTTTCACCTCGCCGCCGCTCGTCGCCTCGGCGGACACGATGTACGAACCGGGCGCGGTGAGGTCGGGCTTGATCTGTCGATCACCACTCGGGCCGCGCGAGCTGAACGTCGAGATGGCATGCACGCCTGCCTGAGCAGCTTCGGGGCGCACGTCACCGTTCTGACCGTGGAGTGTCTCGTCGCGCGGATGGTTGAGGTCCCAGTCGGTGACCGACGCGCCGACCGAGATCGACTGGCTGGCGGTCGACGGCGAGCCCACGCTCTGGAGGGTCGGGCCTGCGTTGCCCGCCGCGATGGCGAACACGACGTTGAACTGGTCCGCGAGCGCGTCGATCAACTGCGCTTCGGGGTCCGCGTCGTTCTCCTGGTTCGCGGCGAAGACGCCGGCCGCGTAGCCGGGGCCGCCACCGAGGCTGAGGTTGATGACGTCGGCGCCGGCACCGCCCAACGACTTCGGCAGCGCCAACTGCAACACACCCGCGAGCACCGACGAGTTGAGGCACGAGCCCGCGCCGTTGCACACCTTGGCGCCGGCCAGCGAGGCGTCCGGCGCGATGCCCGGCAGGTCGGGATTGTCGACACCGCCGCCCGCCGCGATGCCGGACACGTGCGTGCCGTGACCGTTGTCGTCGGTGCCGGGTGTGGGCACGCAGCTACCGACTCCGTTGGTGTCGTTGACGACGTCAGGGGCGACGCCCATGCAGTTGACGAACGTGTTGATCTTCGCGGACACATCGGCGTGGGTGCTGTCGATGCCGCTGTCCACGACGCCGACCGTCACACCATTGCCGGTCACCCCGTCGGCCCACGCCGAGTCGGCGCCGATGTCGTGGTTGCCTCGCTTGGACTGGTCACCGAAGGCCGCCGCCACTTGCGCGGCAGTCGCGCTGGTTGCGGTCAAAGAGTCGAGGTGCAGCACACGGTCTTCGGTCAGCCGGGTCACCTGCGGGAGGGCGGCAACGGCGGCGACGGTGGCCGAGGGCGAGGACAGGGCGACCCAGTCGATGATGTCGTAGCGGTACCGGACGGCGGCGCCCGCGGCCTGCAGCGCGCGCAGCGTCGATGCGTCGACAGACCGGAGTTTCGCGAGGTAGTACACGGTGCCCGGCACGTGACCCTCGACGACCGAGCCGTAGATCTGATCGGTCAGGCCGTGGCTCACGATGCCCGCGAGCTGCGGCGAGAGCTTGGAGGATGGCGCGGCTGCCAAGGGAGCCGCCGTCCCCGCACGGCTCGGGAGTGCGGGGAGGGCCAGCGCCAGTGCTGCTGCGCCGATCACTGCCATCCACCACCGCCGGGAACTGCGATTACTCATGGCCACAGAGTTCGCTCGACTGGTTTGAACTCCTGCTCACGGGGCATATCGGGGCGTGGCGGACAGAAGTTGACAGACACGTTGTCAACTTCTCTGAGCGCGCTACTCTGGGCGAGCGATGCCGCTCGATCCGAACCGCTGGACGATCAAGACCCAAGAGGCGTTCACCCAGGCCACCGAGGCGGCGCGGGCGAACAGCAACCCGGAGGTCACACCTGATCATCTGCTCGCCGCGCTGCTGCGTCAGGAGGAGGGTGTCGTCCTACCGATCCTCAATCGGGTCGGCACCCAGCCCCTGAGCGCCCGCAATGCCGCCGACGACGCGGTGGCGAAGCTGCCGAAGTCGTACGGCACCGACGTGCGGTTGTCGCGCGAGACCCAGCACACGCTCGACGACGCCGATCGGGCAAGGGCCGAGATGGGCGACGAGTACCTGTCGACCGAGCATTTGTTGCTGGCGCTGGCCGAGCGTCTCGGCGTCAAGCGCGAAGACCTCCTCACCGCCTTGCGCGAAGTGCGCGGCAGCCACCGTGTCTCCAGCCAGAACCCCGAAGAGCAGTACCAGGCGCTCGAGAAGTACGGCCGCGATCTGACCGAGGAGGCCCGCCGAGGAAAGCTCGACCCGGTCATCGGGCGCGACGACGAGATCCGCCGGGTGATCCAAGTGCTCTCGCGGCGCACGAAGAACAACCCAGTGCTCATCGGCGAGCCGGGTGTCGGCAAGACCGCCATCGTCGAAGGTCTCGCCCGGCGCATCGTCGAGGGTGACGTGCCCGAGAACTTGAAGAACCGACGGCTCATCTCACTCGACCTCGGCTCGATGGTGG
Source organism: Acidimicrobiales bacterium (assembly GCA_036493595.1). Lineage (GTDB taxonomy): Bacteria > Actinomycetota > Acidimicrobiia > Acidimicrobiales > JACDCH01 > DATAES01. Next base: position 7,863 of record DASXPN010000134.1, read on the forward strand.
CCGGCGCCAAGTACCGCGGTGAGTTCGAAGAACGGCTGAAGGCAGTGTTGAAGGAGATCACCGACGCCGAGGGCGAAGTGGTCACCTTCATCGACGAGCTCCACACCATCGTCGGCGCGGGTGCGGCCGAAGGCTCGATGGATGCCGGCAACATGATCAAGCCCATGCTCGCCCGCGGTGAGCTTCGCCTCGTCGGGGCCACGACCCTCGACGAGTACCGCAAGCACATCGAAAAGGACGCCGCGCTCGAGCGTCGCTTCCAGCCCGTGTACGTCGGGCAGCCGTCGGTCGAGGACACGATTGCCATCCTCCGTGGGTTGAAGGAGCGCTACGAGGTTCATCACGGCGTGCGCATCCAGGACGCGGCGCTGGTTGCCGCGGCAGTGCTCTCGGACCGTTACCTCACGGGCCGCTTCCTTCCCGACAAGGCGATCGACCTCGTCGACGAAGCGGGCAGCCGCCTTCGCATCGAGATCGACTCGATGCCACTCGAGATCGATGTCGTCGAGCGCCGCATCCGCCAGCTCGAGATCGAGCGGGTCGCGCTGGCCAAGGAAACCGATGTCGCGTCGAAAGAGCGCCTCGATGCCATCGACGGGGAGCTTGCCAACCTCAACGAGCAGAAGGCGGCGATGGTCGCCCACTGGCAATCGGAGAAAGAGGCCATCGGCACCATTCGCACGCTCAAGGAACAACTCGAGGAGCATCGCAACGAGATCGAGCGCGAGACCGACCTCGAGCGCGCCGCCGAGGTTCGCTACGGGGTGATGCCCGAGCTCGAGCGCCAAGTGGAAGAGGCAACGAAGCGGCTCGCCGAACTCCAGTCCGACCAGAAGATGTTGAAGGAAGAGGTCGACGAGGAGGATGTGGCCGAGGTCGTGAGCAAGTGGACCGGTGTTCCCGTCAGCCGCCTCATGGAAGGCGAGATGCACAAGCTCCTGCGGCTGGAGGACGTGTTACACGAGCGAGTGGTCGGCCAGGACGAAGCGGTGCATGCGGTGGCCAACGCCATTCGCCGCAGCCGGGCGGGCTTGTCCGATCCCCACCGGCCCATCGGGTCGTTCCTGTTCCTCGGCCCCACCGGCGTCGGCAAGACCGAGCTCGCACGCGCGCTGGCCGACTTCTTGTTCGACGACGAGCGCGCCATGGTCCGGATCGACATGAGCGAGTACCAGGAGAAGCACACGGTCTCGCGGCTGATCGGCGCCCCTCCCGGTTACGTCGGCTACGACGAGGGCGGTCAGCTCACTGAAGCGGTGCGGCGCCGGCCGTACGCGGTCGTGCTGCTCGACGAGATCGAGAAGGCACACGTCGAGGTGTTCAACGTGTTGCTCCAGCTCCTCGACGACGGCCGTCTCACCGACGGCCAGGGCCGGACGGTCGACTTCACCAACGTCGTGCTGATCATGACGTCGAACCTGCCGGGCGATCCGAAGGACTTCTTCAAGCCCGAGTTCATCAACCGCATCGACGACATCATCCGGTTCCGTCCGCTCAGTGAGGATGACCTCGGCGGCATCGTCGAGATCCAGTTGCGCCAGCTGCGGGATCGGTTGGCGGCGCGGCGTATCACGATGGACGTGACGGCCGAGGCGGCGAAGCTGATCGCCCACGAGGGCTACGACCCCACGTTCGGCGCTCGTCCCCTGAAAAGGGTCATCCAGCGGGAGTTGGGCGACCGTCTGGCCACCGCCCTACTCGACGGTCAGATCGGCGAAGGCGACCACATCACCGTCGATGCCGAGGGCTCTGAGCTGGTCGTAAGGGACTGATTGCCCAACAGGAGCACAACTCCCGCCGGTAGAAGATCAATTCCCGGTGATCACGAAGGCGATTGCTTGCGTCACTCCGCGTGAACCTTTACCTTCCCGATGGGGATGTGTTGATCCGCCGGCGTGATTGGTCGCCCTGGGCCGGCGGGGAGCGAGTGCGAAACCGGCCCCGGACATTGAGGTCCGGAGGGCGGGTTTCGTTTGGCGGTAACTCCCCCACCCTTCTGCCCTCGCCGACTCCCACGTATGGCAAGGAGCAGTGGAAATGGTTCACAGAGCACCGAGGGCGAGAGGTGCGGACGCCAGACGGTTCCGCAAGGTTCCGCTGGGGGTTGCGGCGTTGGTGGCGATCGTGGCCGGTTTGCTGGTCACGTTCGCATCAGGCGCCAGCGCCGCCAGCCCGCTTCCCTCAGCAATCACCGACTACGCGAACTACCCGGCGAACATCGACCCCGCGCCGTTCCCCGCGGGCTGCAATTCGCAGGGCGGTTCCATCATCACCGGAGCGAAGTACACGGTGAACGGCGTGACCTCCGGCACGCTCGGCTCGTTCACGTTGCACACCGGCGACCCGATCACCATGACGTGGACGGGCTTCGCACAGGGTTGCGACGGTGCGGGCGTCTCGCTCGCGGCCAAGGCGACGCAGCACCCGGTGTTCGTCCCGCAGGACAACCAGAAGCTGATCGTGTTCGACTACTGCGGCCCGCTCGGCGCATCGTGCTCGAATCCGGACGGTGGCTTCGGCCCCCTGACGGTCACGGTCCCCTCCCGCGAAGACGCCTGCAACTTCCAGATCGACGCGGTCATCGGCCCGCCGCTGGCGAAGGTCGGACCCGACGGCAGCTACTACAGCGAGGACTCACGGTCGGCCAACGGCAAGCCCGACGGTGCGAACATGCTCATCGACGCCAACAACGGTGGCGAGGGCAAGTGCATCATCCCGCCGCAACCGACGGCGCAGCTGAGCTGCACGCTGTTCCAAGGTTCGCCGGGTGTCCATGTGAGCATTGCCAACCCGGATGACGACGACACCGCGGTGGTCGACGTCTTGAAGAATGGTTCGGCGGTCTTCTCCGGTGTCAGCGTCGCGCCGCTCAGCACCGAGACCCGCGACATCCCCTTCGCCAACGGTGAGACCGCGACCGTGACGGTTCACGACACCGTCGGCGGTACGGATGTCTTCTCGCAATCGTTCACGGCCAACTGTCTCAACCCTGCCGCTTCGGCCACCAAGGTCTGCGCCGATGGTGGCGTGGACGTCCACCTGGCCAACGAGGGCGCGCAGTCCACGGCTTCGTTCATCGTGACGGTCGACGGCACGGCGACGCAGCACGACGTGGCCGGCGGTGGTCACGAGGACTTCGTGGTTCCGGTGGCCGAGGACGCGACCGTGCACATCACGATCACGCAAGGTGACACCACCTTCGTGGACGACGACTTCACGGCCAACTGCACCAACCCGGCGGCGACCGCCGTCAGGGACTGCACCGACGGTGGCGTGCACGTGCACCTCACCAACACTGATGCCGAGATGCCGGTGACGTTCGACGTGACCGTCGGTTCCGGTAACTCGAGCACCAGCATCCACACGACAGCGACCGGCACCACGACGCAGCACACGGTCGCCCCCGGCGGCACGGAAGACTTCGTGATCCCGGTCTCGCCTGGCGACACGATCCACCTCACGATCAGTGCGGGCGGACCGAGCTACGTCGACACCGGCTTCACCAATGACTGCTTCAAGCCTCTCGCGTCCATCGAGAACGTCTGCTCGGCAGATGGCAACGGCGCCAAGATCACCTTCAGCAACGACGGCGAAGAGCCGGTCGACATGACGGTCACCAAGAACGGCACCGTCATCGACACCGTCACCGTCGGTGCGGGTGAGACGACGTCACGCACCTACGCCATGGCGGAGGACGAGACTGCGGTCTTCAGGATCACGGCTCCGGCGTTCGACACCACGGATCAGACGCTGACCCACGACTGCACCCAGGTGCAGGGTGTCACCGTCACCACCGTGTCGGGCACGGAGTTGGCTCGCACCGGTGCCGGCGACACCAAGCCGCTGGCGTCGTTGGCAGGTTTGCTGCTGATGGCGGGTGGCTTCTTCCTGGCCCTGGCCAACTGGTCGCCGGCCGCAGTGGCAGCGATGCGTCGCTCGAGGTCGGGCTTGTAGTCCGACCATCGGGCAGTCAGCTCGACTCGCGGGGGCGATGACGCCCGGGGTGACGCTAGGACGGGACGCGTCACCCTGAGCACACACCGCGTGGGAGCGGAGGGCAGCGGCGCGGGGCTTTCGGGCTCCGCGCCGTTGTGCTGTTTTGTTTGTCGGCTGCGGGCGTCGCTTCGCTCCTGCCTCCGCCGACGTGTCAGCTCGTCGCTGGCGCTTCCCTCGCTGACCTTGTTTCGGCACCAACTCACTCGCCCGTGCGGGCTCGCTCGTTGGTGATGTCAGCTCGTCGCTGGCGCTTCCCTCGCTGAGCTAGCCGGAGCTGCGCTGTGGGGCCCGGCACCTTCGGTGCGGGCAGACCTCGCCGGAGCTTCGCTCCGGGTTCGGCGAATCCTGAGGAAGCCGGCGAGGTCGGTTGGGCGGCGCCGGTAGGATCCTGCGGTCCTGTTCGCAGATGAAGGAGCGCACGTGCCTGCGACGGTCCTCGTCGGCACGCAATGGGGCGACGAAGGCAAGGGGCGGTTCACCGACCTCTTTGCCAAGGAGATGCACGTCGTCGTCCGCTACCAAGGCGGCCACAACGCCGGCCACACACTCGTCACCCCCGACGGCGAGAGCTTCGCCTTGCAGTTGGTGCCGAGCGGCGTGCTCTACGACCACATCACCCCGGTGGTCGGCAACGGCGTGGTCGTCGATCCTGCGGTGTTGCTCTCGGAGATCGACGGGCTCACTCGACGCGGGGTCGACTGCAGCCGCTTGAAGGTGTCGACCAACGCGCACCTCATACTTCCGTACCACCAGGCCCTCGACCGTGTGACCGAGCGCTATCTCGGCAAGAACAAGCTCGGTACGACGAAGCGCGGTATCGGTCCCGCGTACGCAGACAAGGCATCACGGGTTGGCCTGCGCGTGCAGGACCTCTTCGATCGCAAGATCTTCGAGCAGAAGCTCGACATCGTGCTGAAGGAGAAGAACAGCCTCCTCGCCAAGGTCTACAACCAGCTGCCGATCGAGCGGGACGACATCGTGGCGCAGTACCTCGACGAGCTCGCGCCAGAACTCGAGCCGTACGTGTGCGACACCGTCCGTCTCGTGCACGACGCGCTCGAGTTGGATCAGCACGTGTTGCTCGAAGGGGCGCAAGCGACCTTCCTCGATCTCGACCACGGCACCTATCCCTTCGTGACGTCGTCGAACCCGGTCGCCGGCGGCGCCTGTACGGGTGCTGGCATCGGCCCGCGACACATCGATCGCGTCGTCGGCGTGGCGAAGGCGTACGTGACCCGGGTCGGGTCGGGTCCGTTCCCGACCGAGCTCGAGGACGAGACCGGCGACCTCTTGGTCGAGCGCGGTCACGAGTACGGGACGAACACGGGGCGCCGGCGCCGCGCCGGATGGTTCGACGCGGTGATGTTGCGCCACGCCGTTCAACTGAACTCCTTGTCGGAGGTCGCGCTCACCAAGCTCGACGTGCTCGACCCGCTCGAGACCGTGAAGGTGTGCGTCGCCTACGAGGTCGACGGACGCCGCCTCGAGCACTGGCCCGACAGCCAATCGATCTTGCACAAGGTGCGACCGATCTACGAAGAGATCCCCGGTTGGCGCACGGACTTGTCCGCCGCCACCGAGGCGCATCACCTTCCGGCTGCCGCGACGAGATACGTGGAGTTGCTGCAGGACTGCGTCGGCGTGCCCATCCACCTCATCGGCGTAGGGCCCGCGCGCGATCAGTACGTCCACGTCGGCGGTTGACGGTCACTCGCACCTACGCCTCTGTTGGGGGCGTGGTGACCCGACTACGGTCCGGTTGGTGAGGGTCGTCGTCGTCGGGGGAGATGGTCGCGCCCACGCGCTGGCGCACGTGCTCGGACGGACGTGTGAGGACGTCACCGTGAGCGGCGGCAACGCCGGCACGCCGAACGCGGTGGCCACGCCGCCTGATGAGCTCGACGGCGACCTGTTCGTGATCGGTCCGGAAGTACCTCTGGTCGGGGGCCTCGCCGACCGGCT
>DASXPN010000135.1:0-22734 GCA_036493595.1 Acidimicrobiales bacterium
CGTCGCCGGCGGCTCGTCGCCTCGTCTCGCGCAGGGAGTGGCACCGCCGGACCCGCACTCGTTCCGCCTCGATCGAGTGCTCGAAGCCGACAGCTACCTCTTCCTCCGTTACGTGCGAGAGGGCGCGCTCAGTGCCGTTTCGGGGCCGTCGACTTCGTGAGGAGCGTGAGCTCTCGCTCGAAGTCCGCCGCGTCGTCGAAGCCCTTGTAGACGCTGGCGAACCGGACGTAAGCGACGTGGTCGATCTCGCGCAGATGGTCGAGCACGAGAAGACCGATGCGCTCCGTCGACACCTCGCCGCCACCGACGAGCTCGTCCTCGATGGACGCGGCGATGGCCTCGAGCTCGTCGTCGGGCAACGGACGCGACTTCGCCGCGGCGCGCAGCCCGACGACGATCTTCACCCGGTCGAAGGCTTCGCGTTGCCCTGATCGCTTGACGACGACCAGCACCGCTTCCTCGAGCCGTTCGTAGGTCGTGAAGCGACGCCCGCAAGCGAGGCACTCACGACGGCGCCGTATGGTCACTCCGTCATCGGACGCCCGCGAGTCGACCACCTTGTCGTCGACGCTCGAGCACGCAGGGCACCGCACTGCGAGCGAGGCTAGTGCGGACACCTCTTCACGAGCCGTCGTCGCCGGCGAGCCGCAGCCGCTGCCCTGCTTGCAGTGCGGAGCTGCCGTTGAGCCCGGCGAGCCGGTCGACCTCAGCGCGGACGTCACCCTCGGGCCGCAGCTTGTGCGCGATCGACCACAGGGTGTCGCCCGGCTGCACGACATACACGGAGCCCGCCGGCGGGTCAACGTGACTCGCTCCATACGCGGACGGGTCGCTCACCACGGCACCGGAAGCAGGCTCGGTGTGCACCGCGGTCGACCCCGTGCCGTTCGGGCGCAGTACGGCCGCGAGAGCGAACAGGGCAACCACGGCGAGGGCCACCAGTACCGCAGCGCCGAGACGACGGCGCCGGTAGACGCCCTCGGACTGGCGAGGGACACCGCGCACCACACGCAGTTGGGGGCGGAGCTGCACTTGCCGTGGGTGAGGGCTGGGATAGGCGATGGCGGTCATGGATGCATCTTCCTCAGGGGGTGTGACAGTGACTTCGGCGGCAGCCAGGACGTCGGAAGCCGTGACTTCGGCAGCCGAGGGTCGGAAGCCATTCAGCGCCGCTGGTGCTGGTCATGCTGCCGAACAGACGTTCGTCGATGGCTCGACTCAACCACGAACGTCCGTTCGCTGTCAAGAAAATGTCGAACAGGTGTTTGCCAGCATCGGATGTCTCTGGTACGGTTCGAACTCGTACATATGTTCGATTGCTCCGCAGTGATCGCACGCACCTCTTCGACGCGGGAGACACGGCAATGACCGACCAGACGTTGACCGACCGGCAGCGCCAGATCCTCGAGATCATCGACAAGTCGATGCGCGACCGGGGCTACCCGCCGTCGGTTCGTGAGATCGGCCAAGCGGTCGGGCTCACCTCGCCTTCCACGGTGCACTCGCACCTGAACACGCTGTCGAAGCTCGGCTTCCTCAAACGTGATCCGACGAAGCCGCGGGCGATCGAGGTTCGCTACGACCCCAACTCCGGAGCCGTGCTCGAGCGCCGGCCCACCCAGTTCGTGCCCCTCGTGGGCGACGTGGCCGCGGGCACCGACGTCTTGGCGCAGGAGAACGTCGAGGAGGTCCTGCCGCTGCCCGCCGACTTCACCGGCGGCGGTGAGCTGTTCATGCTCCGTGTGCGGGGCGAGTCGATGGTCGACCTCGGCATCCTCGACGGCGACTACGTCGTCGCCCGGGCGCAGACGACGGCGGACAAGGGCGACGTCATCGTCGCCGGCATTCCCGGCGAGGAGGCCACGGTGAAGACCTACACCCGCAAGGGGGGCAAGGTCACCCTGCTGCCGGCCAATCAGGCGATGGCGCCCATGGAGTTCGACGCCGCCGACGTCACCGTGTACGGCCGGGTCGTCACGGTGCTCAGGAGGCTCTAGGAGCCCGTCTGTAGAAAATTGAGGGAGTGAGCCGACGCCGCCGCTCGGCGCTCGCTGTCCTCGCCGCCATCGGTACCTTCTTCGCCGGGGCCCGCGTGGCCGGCGCGGTGCCGTCGCAACCGAACGATCCTGCATTCGGCCTGCAATGGAACCTCGCTGCCACCGGCGCGCCGTCGGCGTGGGCCAGGACGACCGGGCAGGGCACCACGATCGCCATCGTCGACTCTGGCATCGACCTCCACCACGAGGACCTCAGCGGCAAGATCGTCGGCCACGTGAGTTGTGTGAACTCGGGCGGTGACCCGTCCAAGTGCGACAGCTCGGGCGGTGACGACGACGACGGCCACGGCACCCACGTCGCAGGCATCGCCGCCGCGGAGACCGACAACGGGCGCGGTGTCGCGGGCATGGCCCCCGACGCACAGTTGCTCGACGTGAAGGTGCTGTCGGAGTCGTGCAGCGTCGCTCAGACCGACTGCACGGCGAGCGGGAACGCCGACGATGTCGCCGCCGGGATCGTGTACGCGGCGGACCACGGCGCCACCGCGATCAACCTGTCGCTCGGCAACGAAGTGCAGTCGGTGTTCGGGCCGTCGTTCAGCCAGGCGATCGACTACGCGTGGAGCAAGGGCGCCATCCCCGTCGTCGCGGCGGGCAACGACTTCGTGTTGCCGTCCGGGTTCAGCAACGAACCCGCCATCGTGGTCGGGGCACTGAATCGCAACGGTGGCAAGGCGAGCTACGCCAACAACATCGGCAGCGCGAAGTGGGCCCTCATGGCCCCGGGCGGAGAGTCCGACAGTGGCGACTCGTGCTCCAAGGATCCGCAGGGCGTGCTCTCGACGTACTGGTTGTCCAACAACGCCGTCAACGCGTACGCCTGCCTGGCCGGCACCTCGATGGCGGCGCCCCATGTGAGCGGAGCGGTCGCGCTCCTCCGCAGCCTCGGACTCTCCCCGCAGCAGACCGTCGACCAGCTCTTGCACACCGCGAAGCCGCTCGGCGCGAGCGACGTGTACGGCGCCGGCGCGCTCGACGTCGCCGCTGCAGTGAGCTCCGCACCGGCACCGGCGGGTGACCAGTCGACCACCAACGCCGTCACGCCGCTGAGCAACCCGCCCGCCACCGCGCCCCCGCAAGCCGAAGCCGGCGCGTCCGGTACGCCGGCCACCCAGGCGCCGCCGCCCACGTTCGAACTGCCGCCGCCCGTCAACGTTCCGAGCGGTGACGCCACCGGCGGTGCAACCGTGCACACGACCAACGTCGGTGACGGCGTTCCGAAGGGTCCGGCCATCGTCGCCGGACTGATGGCTTCGTCGGTAGCGGCCGCGGCCACGTGGGTGTTCTTCCGCCGGCCCTTCACCCGACCCCAGTAGTCACGAGGTCGTAGAGCACCGACCACGCCTGCTCGAGTTGCGCACGAGTGACCCGCTCGTCGGCGGTGTGCGCGAGCAGCGGGTCGCCGGGACCGAAGTTGGCGGCCGGGATGCCGCGACTCGCGAATCGCGCCACGTCGGTCCAACCGAGCTTGGCTCGCACCTCGAGCAACCCTCGATCGATCAGGGCTGCGAGCAGTGGGTGGTCGAGACCGGGCTTGGCCGACGGCGCCGCGTCCACGACCTCGAACCTGTCGCCGTCCTCGAGCGCCGGCGCCAGCAATGAGCGCAGCCACTGCTCGGCGGCCGCCTCGTCACGATCGGGTGCGAAGCGATGGTTCAAGACAACGGTCGCCTCGTCGGGCACGACGTTGGCGGCCACTCCGCCCTCGACCCGCACGGCCTGCACCGCTTCGCGGTAGCGGCAGCCGTTGACATCCGGCTCACGGCCGTCCCACCCGTCGACGATGGCGAGCAACCGACCGAGCCGGTGGATGGCGTTGACTCCCATCCATGGCCGAGCGCTGTGGGCGCGCACGCCGGCCATACGAACCTCGACGCGCATCGTCCCTTGACAGCCGGCCTCGATCACCGCGCCGGTCGGCTCGCCGAGGATGGCGACATCGCCCTCGAGCAGGTCAGCGCGGTCGCGGAACAGATGACCGAGCCCGTTGTACTCGGATGCGATCTCCTCACCTGCGTAGAACACGTAGGTGACGTCGACCGCCGGTGCGTGGACGGTGCGCGCCAGCTCGAGCATCACGGCAAGGCCACTCTTCATGTCGGACGCGCCGAGCCCCCACAAGGTGTCGCCTTCCAGCGTGGCCCGATCGTTGCCGTTGACCGGGACCGTGTCGGTGTGGCCCGCGAGCACGAGTCGCAGGTCACGACCCAACGACGTGCGCGCGACGAGGTTGTCCCCGACCCGCTCCACCTCGAGGGCCGGCACCGCCCGCAGCTCGGCTTCGAGGTGGTCGGTGATCGCTCGCTCGTCGTTGCTGACCGACGGGATGTCGATGAGCTCGGCGGTGAGCGCGAGCAGGTCCGTCACCCGACGTTGACTCCTTGCTCACGGAGGATGTCGTTGAGGTGTTGGCGCTCGCCCGGCTCGTAACGGCGAAGGATGAGGACACACGGCAGCGTGAACTCGCCGCCGGCGAACTCCCGTTTCCGCCCCGCTCGCACGGCGATGCAATAGGGCGGGAGGTGGCCGCGGCTGAGCTCCTCGCCGGTCGCGCTGTCGATGACGGGGATGCCGGGGTTGAGGATCGCGCCCTCGCCGAGCACTGCGCCCTCGCCGACGCGAGCGCCTTGCGTGACCATGCACCGGCTCCCGATGAACGCGTTGTCTTCGATCATCACCGGCGCGGCTTGCGGCGGCTCGAGCACACCGCCGATGCCCACTCCCCCGGCCAGGTGCACGTTCGCTCCGATCTGCGCGCACGAGCCAACAGTGGCCCACGTGTCGACCATCGTGTTCGCGCCGACCCGGGCGCCGACGTTCACGTAGCTCGGCATGAGGATCACACCGCGGTCGAGGAAGGCGCCGAATCGCGCGGATGCGCCGGGCACCACGCGTACGCCCTGCGCGGCGTAGCCGCGCTTCAACGGCAACTTGTCGGCGTACTCGTACGGACCGACTTCCATCGTCTGGATCGGCAGCAGGGGGAACAGGAGCAGGATCGCCTGCTTCAGCCACTCGTGGACGACGACCTCGCCGTCGACGATCTCAGCCACGCGGGCCTCGCCCCGGTCGAGCAACGTGATCGCCTCGTGCACCGTGGCACGCGCCTCGATGTCCTGAGGGCCGAGCTCGGCGCGCCGGTGCCACAAGTCCTCGATGCTCGCTCGGAGGTCGGCCATGCCCGTCGAGGGTAACGGCCGCGAGCGGCGTGCTCGACGTCAGATGACGCCGAGGCGTTGGCCGATGAGCTCGATGCGGTCGTCGGGCTGCACTAACGCGATGCGGACGTGGCCGGCACCGTCGGGTCCGTAGAAGTCACCCGGACTCACGAGCATGCCCGCTTCAGTGGCGAGTCGCTTCGCGAGAGCCCACGCATCTCCTCCCGGCGCAGGCGCCCACAGGTAGAACGCACCCGCGGGCATCGGCGTGTCGATATCGAGTCCGGCGTGGAGGATCTCGCGCATTCGCTCGAGTCGATGCAGATACCGCGCCCGCTGCGCGTCGACGTGCTCGTCGTCCGCGTAGGCGACGACGGCGGCCGCCTGAGCGGGGCCGGGCACCATGAAGCCGGCGTGCTTGCGGACCTCGCGCAGGTAGTGGACCAACTCGGCGTCACCGGCGTACAAGCCGACGCGGACGCCGGCCAGGTTCGATCGCTTCGACAACGAGTGCACGGCCAGCACACCGTCGGACCCGCTCTCGAGAATGGTGCGGGGCGAGCCCTCCCACGTGAACTCGACGTAGCACTCGTCGCTCAACACCGGGACATGGCGAGCCCGACCCCAGCGCGCCGCGGCCTCGAGATCGACGAGGTCACCAGTCGGGTTGACCGGGCTGTTGACCCACAGGCACAGCGCCCGCTCGGCATCGGCGTCGCCGATGTCGGCCAGAGTTCGATACGGCACGGCCCGGCACCCCGCCAGCGTCGCTCCCATCTCGTACGTCGGGTAGCTGATCGCCGGATACAGGACCGTGTCGCGCTCGGGCGTGCGCAGGCGCAGGTACTGCGGCACCGTGCCGACGAACTCCTTGGTGCCAATGCACGCGGCGACGCGGTCAGGCGCGAGCTCGACGTGCAACCGCCGGTGCAACCACTCCGCGATCGCGTCACGGAAGTCGGCCGAGCCGATCGACGGCGGGTAACCGCGCTCGGAATTGCTCCCGCTCAACGCGGCGATGACCGCGACGGGCGCAGGATCGCACGGGGTGCCGATCGACAAGTCGACGCAGCCGCCGGGAAGTTGGTCGGCGACCGCCTTCAGCTCGTCGAGCCGTTCGTATGGGTACGGCGGTGGGACGAAGGCCATCAGGTCGCGACGTAGGCGCGGAACCGCGCCGTGGCGGGCTCGTCGAGGCGGGCCCGCAGGCGCATGCCGTCGTCCCGCGCGGTCTCGGACAACACCTCGCCTTCGCGATGGACCGCGGCGAGTACGTCTCCGCGCTCGTACGGGATGACGAGTTCGACCACGGTCGTCATGGCGCGCAGACGATCGCCGATGGCGCGCAGCAGCTCGTCGATGCCGGCACCGGTCGCCGCCGACAGCACGACGCTGCCTTCGTTGCGCGCGGCCAAACGTTGCGCGCGCTCGGGCGCGACATCGACCTTGTTGAAAGCCAGCAACTCGGGCACGTCAGCGGCACCGATGTCCGCCAGCACCGATCGCACCGCATCGATCTGCGCTTCGGGTTCCACCGCCGACGAATCGACGACATGGACGAGCAGGTCCGCGTCGCCGGCCACTTCGAGTGTCGACTTGAACGCCTCCACGAGGCCATGCGGCAGTTTGCGGACGAAACCGACGGTGTCGGTCAGCAGTACGGGCTCGCCGCCGGGAAGTGACAGGCGGCGCGTCGTGGCGTCGAGCGTCGCGAACAACCGGTCCTCCACGAGAACACCAGCATCGGTGAGCCGGTTGAGCAGCGTCGACTTCCCCGCGTTCGTGTAGCCCACGATGGCGACGTGTTGCAGCCGGCTGCGGCGCCGGCTCTTGCGTTGGGTGGCGCGATGTCGATCGATGTCGCGCAGCTCGTCCTCGAGCTTGTGGATGCGACGAACCAGTCGCCGGCGATCGACCTCGAGCTGGGTCTCGCCCGGACCGCGTGAGCCGATGCGCGCCGCACCGGCCGACATCCCGCCGGCCTGTTGCGACAGGTTGCGGCCCTTGCCTCGAATCCGGGGCAAGCGGTAACGCAACAGGGCCAGCTCGACCTGCGCCTTGCCCTCCTGGCTATGTGCGTTCTGAGCGAAGATGTCGAGGATCACGGCGGTGCGATCGATGGCGGTGCGTCCGAGGAGCTTCTCGAGGTTGTACTGCTGCGCGGGTGACAGCTCGTCGTCGAACACGACCGTGTCGGAGTCGACCGCCAGCGACACCTCCCGCAACTCCTCGGCCTTGCCCTTGCCGACATAGGTCGCCGGATCCGGACGATCGCGTCGCTGCACGACCCGAGCCACCTCGTCCGCACCCGCGGTGTCGACGAGTTGCGAGAGCTCGTCGAGCGACGTCTCGACGTCGTCGGTATGCGCGCCGTCGAGCGCGACACCGACGAGGACGAGCTTCTCGCGCGTCTCGCGCGAGATCAGGGTGTCGGTGAGCGCGTCGTTCACTGGGGTACGTCGACGATACCGATGTAGTGGACCGTCACCTTCATCTCGACGGTCGGGCCGAGCACGATGTCCGCCGCGCCACCGGGTTGGTGAACGCGGACCGCTCGACCGCAGAGCTCCCATCGTTGCGCGGCGGCCGCCACCGCACATGCGCCTGTGCCGCACGCTTCGGTGAGGCCGACGCCACGCTCGTAGACCTGCATCGTGACCTCGCCGGCGATCGGGCCTGGGGTCACGAGCTCGACATTGATGCCGCCCGGCACGAGCTCGTTCACGTGACGACCGAGCCCGATGACCTCTGCGTCGTCGAGTCGTTCCGCGACATGCATCACGAGATGCGGGTTGCCGACATCGACGCGGACGGCCCGAAGGACCTCGTCATCGGTCCATTCCGACTCGTCCTCCCCGACCTTCACCGCGCCCATGTCGACGTTGGCCCGGTGCACTCCGCGTTGATCGGTCGGCTCCAACGTCACCGCCCGGAACCCGGCGTCAGTGGCCACGTTGATGGTCGGACGGGTGACCATCCCGGCGAGACGGACGGCCTGCGCGAGGCAACTGATGCCGTTGCCGCTCATCTCCGCCCGGCCGCCGTCGGCGTTGAGCAGCTGCATGGTCACGTCGACGACGCGTTGACCGTCCGACGAACCCGCGGTGACGCGGACCAGCCCGTCGGCTCCGATGCCGCGATGCCGGTCGCACAGAGAGCGAGCCGTGTCGCCCGACACGGGATGCGTGCCGTCGAGGTCGAGCAGGACGAGAAAGTCGTTGCCGAGGCCGTGGTGCTTGGTCAGGCGCATTCGGGCGCAATTGTGGCAGTTACGGCACCCTACGGGACAGGATTTGCTCGAGCGGCCCCGCGGCCTCACACGGGTCGGCGTCCACGCTGATCCATTCGATGCGCGGATCGCGACGGAACCAGGCCCGTTGCCGTCGTGCGAACTGGCGGGTGCGCCGGATCGCGTCGTCGACCGCGTCGGGAAGTGACGCCTCACCTCTCAGGTACGCCGCCAACTCTTTGTAGCCGAGCGCTTGCGCCGCCGTACGTGACATTCCCCCGGGTCGGGCCACGAGGCGTTCGACCTCGTCGAGCAACCCGTCGTCGAGTTGTTGCTCGTAACGCCCCGCGATCCGCGCCGCGACGACGGCCGATGGCAACGCGACACCTACGAGGTGGAACGGCGTGGGCGGGTACACCTGGAGGCCGGGTCCGTACGACGAGAACGGGTGACCGCTACCGATCGTCACTTCGAGGGCGCGGAGGATGCGGCGCCGATTGGTCGTCGTCATCCGCGCCGCCGCGATCGGGTCGAGTTGTTGCAAGCGAGCGTGCAACGCGTCGGTCGGTTGGTCATGGAGCTCGAGGAGTGTGGCCGGATATCGGCCGGGGATCGTGAGTCCGTCGGTTGCGGCCCGTAGGTAGAGGCCGGTTCCGCCCACGAGCACGGCGCGGTGACCGCGGGCTTCGATCTGTGTCATCGCGCCGGCGAAGGCGCGCTGGAACTTCGCCACGGTGAAGTCCTCGTCGGGATCGACGAGGTCGATGAGGTGATGCGGGACCTCGGACCGCTCGGCCGGGGTCGGCTTCGCGGTGCCGATGTCCATCCCGCGATACACCTGCATCGAATCGATCGACACGATCTCGATGTCGTTGTGCCGGCGTGCGAGTCCGAGTGCGAGTGCCGATTTACCGGACGCGGTCGTGCCGACAATGGCGACGTGCGGCGTCACCGTGTCGGCGGACCTGCCTGCGCGATGGCCCGCACGTGCGCGGCGGGCAACTCGAACGGCTCGAAGCGCACCAGCCACCACGTGGCGCCGGCGTCCACCCAAGGGTCCGGATCGGTGTCGTGCAGTCCCTGCACGGCCACATCCCACGGGCGTGCATCCGCGGTTCGGTGCTCGGTCGCGTACGAGATCTGCTCGGCGAGCGCATCGGGAGCGGGCACGTTGATCGGGAACCACCCGTCCCACCGGGCCGCCCGGCGCACCGGTGCGCGGTGCGGGTAACGCGACGCGACCCAGATCGGGATGCGGGGTAGCTGCACGGGCCCCGGCCGCATCGAGACGCCGTGGGCCTCCTCGCCCCGCCACCATCGGTCGATCTGCTCGAGGCCGTCGTCGAGCAGTGTGGCTCGCAGCCGGGGATCCATCTCCTCACCGAAGTTGGACAGCTCGCCGCCCGGATCGCCACCGAGGCCGACGCCGAACACGAGCCGGCCGTTGCTCAGATGGTCCAGCGTCGCGGTCTGGCGGGCGAGCACCTGCGGGCGCCGGCGAGGGACCGGTGTCACCATCGGGCCGATCGTGATGCGGTCGGTGGCGCATGCCATTGCCGACATCACGATCCAGGGATCGGCGACGCGCTCGACCGGGTCGCGATACATCAGGTGGTCCCACACGAACACGCCGTCCCATCCGGTCTCCTCGGCGACGCGCGCGAGATCGACGGCGACCCGCGGGTCCGACAGCTCGTCGAAGAGGGGGATGAACAGCGCGGCGCGCGCGCTCGACGGGCTCAACCGGCGAGGACCGCTATGCGCGTGCGATGTCGCGGCGCGGCCGTCACTTCCACGAGCTCGCCGAGCAAGTGATGCGGGCCGGCGTCGGTGATGCGCACGTTGGCGAACGTGCCCGGACGCAGCGGCGCGGCCTGGTCCGGCGCGAAGTGCACGAGCTTGTTCTGTCGCGTGCGCCCGGTCGCCATCGACGTGTCCTTCTTGCTGGATCCTTCGACGAGGACCTCTTCGACACGACCGACGCGCTCGTGATGCTTCGCGATACCGCTGCGATCGACGACGACACGGAGTCGCTCGAACCGCTCGGCGACGACGTCCGCAGGGACGAACTCGTCGACCCGCGCCGCCGCTTCGGTACCCGGACGAGGCGAGAAGATGAAGGTGTAGGCACTGTCGTATTCCGCGGCGGCGACCACGTCGAGCGTGCGCTCGAAGTCGTCGTCGGTCTCGCCCGGGAAGCCCACGATCAGGTCGGTGGTGACGGCGAGATCCGCCAGCGCGGCTCGAGCTCGACCCAGGCGTTCGAGATAGCGCGCACCGGTGTAGCCACGATGCATCGCCGCGAGGGTGCGATCGGAACCGGCTTGCAACGGCAGGTGCAGGTGCTCGCACACGGTCGGTGTCTCGGCCATCGCTTCGATCGTCTCGACCCGGAGGTCCTTCGGATGGGGGCTCGTGAATCGGACGCGCCGGATGCCGTCGACGCAGCCGACAGCGCGCAGAAGCTCGGCGAACATCGGCCGCCGGCGGGTCAGATCACGTCCGTAGGAGTTCACGTTCTGCCCGAGCAAGGTGATCTCGACCACCCCTTCGGCGGCGACGCGTGCGACTTCGTCGGCGATCTCGTCGATTGGGCGGGAGATCTCCTTGCCCCGAACCGACGGCACGATGCAAAACGCACAGCGGTTGTCGCAACCGATCTGGATCGTGACCCACGCGGCGTACGGGACCTCACGCCGGACCGGGAGCGCGGAGGGAAAAGCGTCGATGTCGTGCGGGTCGGTCGCATCGAAGATCTCGGTGATCGGACCTGACCGGCGCGCTTCGTCGACGAGCGTCGCTGCTCGATGGACGTTGTGGGTGCCGACCACGACATCCACATGCGGCGCTCGCTCGCGTACGAGGTCACGATCCTTCTGCGCGAGGCATCCGGCGACCACGATCTGCAAGTCGGGACGCGCCTGCTTCACGGACTTCAGATGGCCGAGGTTCCCGTACAGGCGATTGTCCGCGTTCTCACGGATGCAGCACGTATTGAGGACGACGACGTCGGCGTCGTCGAGTCCGGCCGCGGGAAGGAGGCCATCCGCTTCGAGCAGTCCGGCGATCCGCTCGGAATCGTGTTCGTTCATCTGGCACCCGTAGGTGCGCAGCAGGTACTTCCGCGGCACGGCCTCAGGTTAGGCGGGGGCGGTCGGCCCTCAGTTGTTGAGGTGGTTGGCCTCGACGGGCGGCGGCTCGAATCGCGCCGTGGACGTGCCATCGGACGGCACGGCGCTGTCTCGCTTGCGATCCTCGACGGTCAGACGGATCGCGGTGCGGCGCTCACCGTCGATGAGGATGTCCGCGAACGTGGGCACGCACACCAGGTCGATGCCGGCCGCGGCGACGTAACCGCGCGCGATCGCAACTGCCTTGATCGCTTGGTTGAGCGCGCCCGCGCCCACCACTTGGACCTCGACCACGCCGGCTTGCCGTACCGCACCTGCCACGGCACCCGCGACGGAGTTTGGGTTGGACTTCGTCGAAACCTTCAGCGTTTCCATCACGCCCCCCTCGGGGCCTTGCAGCATGGGCAACAGACCCGAGATTCGACGTTTCCGGGCCTAGCTCCTTCCAGGCATAGTTCCGACTTTGCCGAGTTGGCCCTCTCACCGTGCGTGATCGAACGGCGAGAGGGCCGCATCGGGGGGTCTCGTCAGTCCTCGAGGGAGATCGGCTGGTCGTCCAGATCGACGACCGGCGCTGGCGCAGGCTCGTCATCGGCCTTTTGGATGCCGACCTGGGACAGGATGCGTTCGGAGATCTCCACCATGATCTCGGCGTTGTCCGCGAGGAAGCTCTTGGCGTTCTCGCGACCCTGGCCGAGCTGTTCGCCCTCGTAGGTGAACCATGCGCCCGACTTCTTGATGAGGCCGAGGTCGACACCGACGTCGAGCAGCGAGCCCTCGCGGCTGATGCCCTTGCCGTACATGATGTCGAACTCCGCCTGGCGGAACGGCGGCGCCACCTTGTTCTTCACCACCTTCACCCGCGTGCGGTTGCCGACCACCTCGACGCCGTCCTTGATCGACTCGATGCGGCGGATGTCGAGCCGCACCGACGAGTAGAACTTCAGCGCCCGACCGCCCGGCGTGGTCTCGGGTGAGCCGAACATGACGCCGATCTTCTCCCGCAACTGGTTGATGAAGACACAGATGGTCTTCGTGCGGCTGAGGTTGCCGGTGAGCTTGCGCAGTGCTTGCGACATGAGCCGGGCTTGGAGGCCGACGTGGGTGTCACCCATCTCGCCTTCGATCTCGGCGCGAGGTGTGAGGGCCGCGACCGAGTCGATCACCACGACGTCGAGCGCACCAGAGCGCACGAGCATGTCGGTGATCTCGAGGGCCTGCTCACCGGTGTCGGGCTGCGAGATCAGCAGCTCGTCGATGTCGACGCCGATGGCCTTCGCGTAGACCGGATCCATCGCGTGCTCGGCGTCGATGTACGCGCAGATGCCGCCGTTGCGCTGCGCCTCGGCCACGACGTGCATGGCGAGCGTCGACTTGCCGGACGACTCCGGCCCGTAGATCTCCACCACACGCCCGCGGGGCAGGCCGCCTACTCCCAGCGCGAGATCGAGCGCGAGGGCGCCACTCGGAATCGCCTCGATGTTCAGCTCGCCCTTGTCGCTCATCTTCATGACCGAGCCCTTGCCGAACTGCTTCTCGATCTGACTGAGCGCCATCTCGAGTGCCTTGTCTCGCTCCACCGCTGTCTCCTTTGTTGCGTGCCGTCAGGCGTTCGGGTTACTGGGCTGCGGCCGGTGCAGAGCAGCGGAGTCGCAGCGACGAGGTTGCGGACATCATCCCCAGGGGGTGTGACAGTCGAGGTGTTCGGGACGAATGACAAGAGCGTAGTTCCGAACAACTGTTCGCTCAAGGACCTCCGCCGGACCGGGGTTCAGCGGGCCGAGGCCAGCGGCAATTCGGCGATCGACTCGTAACGGGCGCCACCCGATCCGAGGTGGCTCCGCACGAGATCGACCGACCGGACGGTCCACGAGCCCACAAACTCGTGTCCTTGCCCTGACCGCACCGCACCCAAGCCGCCGCGCCCTCGCGACCGCTGCCGCGCCAGCGTGACGTGTCCCCGGAACGGGCGATCCTCGGGTGGACTTCCCAACGACGACGTGGCCCCGACGACCACCGAGGCGATCTCGACGAGTCCTTCGACAGGTGCCCACAACATGTTGCCGACGCGAATCACCCGCGGTCCCATGACGGCAGTGATGGGCGGGATCCTGTCGACTGCGGACGTGAGCGCGCGGACGAGCGGGTCTGCATCCTCCACCTCTCCGAAGAAGCGCAACGTGATGTGCCACTGGTCGCGCGTCGTCCAACGAACTCCCGCGAGCTCCGGACGGTGCAGCGCGGCGATCTCGTCGAGCGCGGCACCGTCCGGCCACACCGCCACGAACAGCCGCATCGACCGTCGCTCAGCTACCGCGTGCGAGCAAGCGCCGGCGCAACACATCGAGCGCCGAGATCGCCGTGAAGTCGCGGATGCGCCGCCGATCGCCGGGCAGCCGCAACTGCACGGACTCGACGACGTCGTCGAGTGCGATGCCGACGAAGACGGTGCCCACGGGCTGACCATCCTGCTCCGCGGGACCCGCGACACCGGTTACCGCCACGCCGACGTCGGAGCCGAGCACGCGACGAGCGCCCACTGCCATGGCCTCCGCGGCGGCGCCAGACACCACCGGACCCTCGGGCACGCCCAACAGCGAATGCTTCACGTCCGACGCGTAGCTGACGATCGAGCCCCTGAAGAAGTCACTCGCGCCCGCGACGTCGGTGAGCCGGGCGCCCATCAGGCCACCGGTGACCGACTCGGCCAGGCCGAGCGACAAGTCGTGCGCGTCGAGCAACACACCGACCGCATGCTCCATCGTCTCGTCGTCGATCCCGAACACGAGCTGTCCGAGCAGGGCGCGCAACTCGGCTTCCTCCGCGTCGAGCAGGTCCCCCGCCGTCGCCTCGTCCGGCGCCTTCGCGGTGACACGCACCTTCAAACCTTCGATGCCACTCGCGAGGAACGCGAGCGTCGGATTGCCGGTGCGGTCGAGCACGTCGATGCGGTCGGCCAGCACCTCCGCGAGGCGTGACTCGCTCTCGCCCCACGTCCGCAGGACGCGGCTCAGGATCACCGCGGGTACACCTGATCGACGCCGAAGGTCGGGAATGATCGCCTCCGAGACGATCGTGCGCATCTCGTGCGGCACCCCCGGCACCGCATAGATCACCTTGTCGCCGATCGGGCAGATGAGCCCGGGAGCGGTGCCCGGTTGAGGATCGTCGATGGCGACCGCTCCCACGGGAACCTCGGCTTGGCGCATGTTGTTGGCCGCCATCACGCGCCCACGGGAGGCGAACATCGCCTCGATGCGCGCAGCCACCCCCTCATCGAGCTCGAGCGGCACTTGCATCACCTTCGCGATCGCGTCGCGTGTGATGTCGTCCTGCGTGGGACCGAGACCGCCGCATACCAACACCGCGTCGTTGCGGTCCAGCGCGGCCTGCAACGCGATCACGATGCGGTCGAAGTTGTCACCAACGGTCGTCCCGTAGTTGACGTCGATGCCGGCGAGGGCGAGCTGCTCGCCCATCCACGCCGAGTTGGTGTCGACGATCTGTCCGAGCAACAACTCCGTCCCGACGGCGACTATCTCGCAACGCACGGCGTGCACCCTATGTGGACGATGCGGGCGCGGCCGCGTGTGGGCCGATGTTGCCGGCGCGGGGCGATGTTGCCGGCGTGGGCCGGTGCGGGCCGGTGCACTTCTGGCGTGGGCCGGGGCGCTTCTGGCGTGGGCCGGTGCGCTTCTGGCGTGGGCCGGTGCGCTTCTGGGTCGACTCAGCCACGGCTTGCGTGGCTCAACCATCACAGAACGGTTGGCCATTCGTTCTGGGTCGACTCACCAACCTCGGGACGTGGCTGAGTCGACAATGTGCGGGAAAGGGGGCCGGGGCGAGAGCGGGCGCGGGTCGAGGGGCGGGCGCGGGCGCGGGCAGCGGGCGGGGCGAGAGCGTGCGCGGGAGGGGCGGGCGCGGGCAGCGGGGGGCGCGGCGCGCGGGTTTAGGCGCCGGTGACGCGGGTGGCGCGGCTGCCGGCTTGGACGTAGTGGATGCCGGTCGCGACCGTGAGGACGACGGCAATCCACAGCACGGAGCTCGCGATCCAGCGGTGGTCGGCGGTGAGCGGCAAGAGCGCGAACCCGACCGCGACTTCTTGCACGACCGTCTTCACCTTCGCCCACCGCGTCGCAGGGACGGCCAACCCGCGCCGGCCCCAGTAGCTGCGGAACAGGCTGATCGCGACTTCGCGCACCGCGATGATGGCGACCGGGAACCACCAGAACACGTCCGCGCCGACCAGTGCGGCCATCGCTCCGAGGACGAGCACCTTGTCCGCCAGCGGGTCGAGGAACGCGCCCGACCGCGTCGCCCCCTGACGGCGCGCGAGGTAACCGTCGATGCCGTCGGTGATGCAGAGGATGATCCAGAGCGCGACCGCCGGCCACGACGACGGGTGGTCGACGATCAACATCAGGAGCGGCACAGCGAGCAGCAGACGTGTGATCGTCACCGCGTTGGCCGGTGTCGCCAGTGCCGACGGCCCGAAGGTCTGCTCGTAGATCGCCATCAGCTCGCGGTGAGGTCCGGACCGAGTGCGGCGGTCACCGTCAACGATGCGAACGAGCCGGGAACCAGCGTGTCGGGAACGAGGATCACGCCGTCGATCTCGGGCGCCTCTCGATGGCTGCGCGCCACGCCCGGTTCGTCCACGAGCACTTCGACCCGCGTGCCCACCAGTTCGTCACGTCGCGCCCAGGTAATTGCTTCTTGCCGCTCGCGCAGCTCCGCCAGTCGTTCGTCCACCAGGCCACGATCGACCTTGTCGTCGAGGGTGGCTGCGTACGTTCCCTCCTCCTCCGAGTACGCGAAGAACCCGCACCAGTCGAGTTGCGCCTCGTCGACGAAGCCGAGCAACGCGTCGTGGTCGTCCTCGGTCTCACCGGGATAGCCGACGATGAAGTTCGACCGGAACGCGGCGGCCGGCTCTTGCAATCGGATGCGGCGCATGCGAGCGAGGAACCGCTCGCCGTCACCCCACCGCCGCATGCGACGCAACAGTGGCGCCGACACGTGTTGCAGCGAGAGGTCGAAGTACGGCACACCCGTCGCGCAGATCGCGTCTTCGAGGCGATCGGTCAGGTCGGACGGATACAGGTAGAGCAGACGCACTCGCGCCACGCGGGCGGCGACCGCTTCGATCAGCGGGACAATGGCGCGCTCACCGCGACCCTGGTCGCGCCCGAAGCTCGCGAGGTCCTGCGCGACCAACACGATCTCACGCGCCTCGAGCGCGTCGACCTCGGCGAGGATGTCGTCGATCGCACGCGAGCGCTGCTTGCCTCGGAAGCTCGGGATGGCGCAGAACCCGCAGGCGCGGTCGCATCCCTCGGCGATCTTCACGTACGCCCACGGCGCGGATGCCTTCGGACGAGCGAGGTGCAACAGGTCCATCGGCGGCAGTGCGCCAGCGGACCCCGCGGACTTGCGACCCAAGGTGACCGGCACGGCGTCGGCGAACCCGGCGACCGCATCGATCTCGGGCAGCGCCTCCGCCAACTCCGGGCCGGAGCGTTCGGCCAGGCAGCCCGTGACCACGAGCCGGGCACCGTCCTTACGGGCACCCGCCATGGCGAGGATGGTGTCGATCGACTCTTGCCGCGCGTCCTCGATGAACGCGCAGGTGTTGACCACGACGAGGTCGGCGTCGTCGGGCGCGGCAGCAGGCACCAGGCCGTCCGCCACCAGAGTGCCCGTGAGCTTGTCGGAATCGACCTGGTTCTTGGGACAGCCGAGCGTCTCGACCCAGAACCGGCGAGGCATGGCCGGACAGGCTACCGGTCGCTACCTGCGCAGACGAAGGTGCCCCTCGGGAATGCCGGCGAGGTCGGCAGTGGCGGCGCGCACGTCGACGCGCGGGACGGTCTGCGGGTCCCGGCAGTACGCGAACCCCGTCGCACACCAGTCGTCGCTGCGCTCGTAGAGGGTGAACGAGCCGAACGGGCCGTCGAGCCATCCGTCGCCGGCGGTGGTGAGGCCACTGCGGAAGCGCGCCAGCGCGGCGTCGTCACCGGGCCCGAACACCGCCGAGCCGATCTGTTGCAAGGTGACCTTGATCGACGCCCGGAACACCACCGGATCGGACAGATGCCAGCGGTAGTACGACACGAGCGACCAGCCGCCGGCCATGCCGGCGGTCGGTCCCGTCACGAGTGGCGCGCCCGACTCTGGCGCGGCGAACTCGCCGAGTCCCCACGCGGAGCCGAGGTAGTCCTCGGTGCCGGTGCCACAGATGGTCGGCTGGTCCTCGCCGTCGAAGTACACCTTCACCTCGCCCTCACCCCACCAGTGCGCGTCGAACGGCCGCACCCCGCCGGTCATACCGAGGTACCGGCCGGGACCGCGCAGCCCGTCGAGGATCACGAGATCGTCGGCGAGCGAGCTCGGGTTCGCGCGGATGAACGTCGCGTGCAGGACCCCCGCGTCGTCGGGTTGCGGGCCGAGCAGCACGTCGGCTTGGTAGTAGAGCAACGCGATCTCGTCGGATGCGTTCTGGTACTCGATCCGGATACGGCTGCCGAACGGCATCGGGATGCGGCACTCGAGGCCCAAGCCGTCGTTGCACGCGGTCAACGCGGACGCGTACGACGCGGGTACTCCGTGCACCACGCCGAACAGGTCGAGCGCGGGGACGGCGACGGATGGTTCGACGCGTCCGTCGTAGAACACCTCGAGCATCTGCGCGCGCAGGAACGACGGCGACGGGTCGTTCATCGCACGGAGCCGAGCCACGGTCATCCAGATGTGGGTCACGCGACCGGGACCCGTGAGGTCGGCGAGCACGACCCGCTCCCCCGGCCGCACCACGCGGTTCGGCGCACCTTTGCGGCCACTGGCGGCGTGGCCTCCGGCCCCTCGTTCCCCGGTCGGGTTCTCGAAGCTGACCGCCCGGCTCTCGTGCTCGGACCACAGACGCGCCGGATCGAACCAGTCGCCGTTCACGCGTGATAGGCGAGCTGCAACCCCGGCCGGGGCCACTCGGTCGCCAGCAAGCGGCCGGTGCCCGAGCACGTGATGTACGCGGTGCCCAGATCCGGCCCGCCAAAGCAGATGTTGGTCGTGATCGGATCGCCGGTGGCCAGATGCTCGACTGAGCTGCCGTCGGGCGACACCGACGTGATGCCGCCGTTCACCAGCGTCGCGACGCACACCCATCCGTCGCCGTCGACGCCGAGCGAGTCGAACAGCTGGTAGCCCTCCAACCCGACGAGCAACTCGCCCCCGCTCGGACCGACGGGGTTCGCGCCCTCGGCGACACCCGGCGACGGCACGTTCCACGCCCACACGCGACCTGTATGGGTCTCGGCGACGTAGACGCGATCACCACTCGGCGACAGTCCGATGCCGTTCGGCGCGTCGACCGGGAAGATCACTTCGGTGATCGACGAACCGTCGGCCTTCGCGTAGTAGATGCCGGTGCGGTCGCTCGTGCGTCCTTGGCGTACACCGTGGTCGGTGAACCACATGCCGCCCGCCGTGTCGAACACGATGTCGTTCGGTGCCCGTAGCGGATGCATGGCGCCCTCCGCGTCGGCGCACTCCTCGTAGAGCGTCTCGACCGTGCCGGTGCCGAGATCGACGCGCTGGATCGATCCTTGACCCGGATACGACGCGGGCGGTGGCCCGGGAAACAGCATGCCCATCA
The DNA here is from genome assembly GCA_036493595.1 of Acidimicrobiales bacterium. Taxonomy (GTDB): domain Bacteria; phylum Actinomycetota; class Acidimicrobiia; order Acidimicrobiales; family JACDCH01; genus DATAES01. The sequence goes on from DASXPN010000135.1 coordinate 19,227, forward strand.
CCTCGATGAATTCGAAGCACCCGCCGTTGTTGCACACGTACATCGCGCCGTCCGGTCCGACCGCGGCGCCGTTGGGACCGCCGCCGGTCTCGGCCACGACTTCCTGCGTGCCGGTCTCCGTGTTCACCCGTGTGAGCTGGCCGCGTGCGATCTCGACGAGGATGACGCTGCCGTCGTCCATCGCGACAGGCCCTTCCGGGAAGCGCAGGCCAGTGGTGATCTCTCGTAGTTCTGACACGGCCGCTTCTTAGCAGCCGGCCGGCTATCCGTTGCGGCTGAGCGCCTCGTCGAGCTCTTCGGGTGTCATCAACACGTCCCGCGCCTTGGACCCGGTGGACGGACCGACCACGCCGCGCTGCTCGAGCAGATCCATGAGGCGCCCGGCTCGCGCGAACCCGACGCGCAGCTTGCGCTGCAGCATCGAGGTCGATCCGAGCTGCGAGCGCACGATGAGCTCCATCGCCTGTATCAGGAGGGCTTCGTCGTCGCCGTCGCCGGGATTGCCGTCGGTCGACCCGCCGCCGACCGCGGCGCTGTCTTCGGATCCCTGCACTTGCGCGTCGTACGCCACCTCGGGCGCTTGGCGGCGCCACTGGGCGACGATCTTGCGCACCTCTTCCTCGCTCACCCACGAGCCCTGGATGCGATGCGGCGCGCTCGATGCCGGGCCGAGCAACAACATGTCGCCCGCGCCGATCAGCCGCTCGGCACCGGCCTGGTCGAGGATCACCCGGCTGTCCGTCACCGACGACACCGCGAATGCCAGACGGGCCGGAATGTTCGCCTTGATCACACCGGTGATCACGTTGACGGACGGACGTTGCGTCGCGATCACCAGATGGATGCCGACGGCGCGCGCCATCTGCGCGATGCGGCAGATCGAATCTTCCACGTCGCGCGCCGCCACCATCATGAGGTCGGAGAGCTCGTCGATGACGATGAGGATGAACGGCAAGCGCGGGTACTCGCGCTCGACGCCCGGCTCGGGAACGAGCTCGCCACGATCGAACGCCGCGTTGTACCCGGTGATGTCGCGGAACCCGACCTCGGCGAGCAGGTCGTAGCGACGCTCCATCTCGCGCACTGCCCACGACAGCGCGTTGGCCGCCTTCTTCGGGTTGGTGACGACCTGGGTGAGCAAGTGGGGCAGCCGGTCGTACTGGCCCATCTCGACTCGCTTCGGGTCGACGAGGATCATGCGCACCTGCTCGGGCGTCGAGCGCATGAGGATCGACGTCATGATCGAGTTCAGGCAGCTCGACTTGCCGGCGCCGGTGGCGCCCGCGATGAGCAGATGCGGCATCGTGGCCAGGTTCATCAACATCGCCTTGCCGTTGATGTCCCGACCGACCGCCACCTCGAGCGGGTGCTTGGCCTGCCGGGCCTCGGGCGACGCGAGGATGTCGCCGAGCGGCACGATCTGGCGCTCCGCGTTCGGTACTTCGACGCCGATGGCCTGGCGCCCGGGGATCGGAGCGAGGATGCGGACGTCGGGCGACGCCAGCGCGTACGCGATGTCCTTGTGCAGGCTGGTGAGTCGGGCAACCTTCACGCCCGGCGCCAGCTCGAGCTCGTAACGCGTGACCGACGGACCGATCACCATGCCAACGAGACGGGTCTCGACCCCGTGCTGTGCGAGCGCGGACTCGAGGACACGACCGCGCTCTTCGACCGCAGACACGTCGATGTCGCGGGAGCCGGCGCGCTGCAGCAACGTCAATGGGGGCAGCTTCCACGGTGACGCTTTCGCCGCGGGGCCGAGCTCGATCGCGAGCTGCTCGCCCTCGTCCTTGGCCTCGGCACCGTCGGATGTCGGCACGGTGAGCTTCGGCGTGGCGCGCTCGTGCTTGCGCCGCCTCCCGTTGCGCGCATTGTTGGCGTCGCGCAGATCGACGTCCGCGTCCTGGTCGTAGAGCGTCGTCGTGAGACCGCTCGACCCGTCGCGATCGCTCGGCGATTCGAGCGTGAACAGACGGCTGACGAGATTGCCCAACGGGCGAGCGCCGGCGCCCACTCGACGCGCAACCGTGCGCACGGATGTCTGCGTCAGCACGATCGCGCCGACCACGCCGAGTGCCACCAGCAATGTGCCGGTGGCCCACGACCCGACGACACCGCGAAGTGGCACGGCCGCCAGCCAGCCGACCGCACCGCCGTGACCCGACAGCTCCAACAGGCCACAGACCGACACGAGCAGGAGCGCGGAACCGACCACGAGGCGAGCGGGTTGGCGGTTGGCCGCCCCCTCGTCGCCAGGATCGGACGCGGCTGCGAACAGCGCGACACCCGCGGCTGCGAGCGCGACCGGAGCGACGAATCGAACCGAGCCGACGAGGGCATCGATGCCGCTGTCGATCGCATGGCCCGCGCTGCCGGCGAGGTGGAGCCAGGAGGCCAGACCGACGATCACGCCGAGCGCGAGGAGCGCGACGCCGACGGCGTCGGAGCCGTGACCTTCGAGGGCGGTGGCCGCAGTGGCCGCCGACTTTCCGACGATGTGCGCGTGTGCCGATCGTTTGGCGGTTGCCTTCGCCGGCCGCTTGGCCGGTCGCTTGGCGTGGGCGGCGCGCTTCGCCGTGGAGGACGCTCGGTTGGTCGCCACAGTGGCCCCAACCGTATCAGCAGCCACTTCAGCAACATCGGACCTGATGACTCGGCCCAGGTAGCCCGGACTTGGTGGTCAGGTCTCCATGACGACGGGGACGATCATCGGGCGGCGGCGGGTGCGGTCGGCGACGAATCGTCCGGCGGCCTTGCGGACGTGGCGCTGCAATGTCTCGATGTCGACCGGATCGCCGGAGTCGAACGCGCCGCGCACGGCGCGGCGCACTTCGTCCGCACATTCGTCGAGCAGATCCTCGGCCTCGGGCGCGTAGACCCAACCCCGAGTGATGACCTCGGGACCCGTGATGATCGCCCCCGAACGCGCGTCCACGGTGACGACGACGACGACCACGCCCTCCTCCGCGAGCACGCGGCGATCGCGCAGCACCCCTTGCCCGACGTCGCCGACGATCCCGTCCACGTACAGGAAACCGGCCGGCACCTTCTGGCCGCGCGTCACCCCGGTGTCGGTGAGAAGCAACTGGTCGCCGTCCTCGCACACGAGCACCCGTTCGTTGGGGATACCCATCGCGTTCGCAAGCCGCGCGTGCGCGGAGAGATGCCGGTACTCGCCGTGCACCGGCGTGAACCACTCCGGCTGCGCGATCGACATCAGCATCTTCAACTCTTCCTGCTTCGCGTGGCCGGTCGCGTGCACGTCGTCGACACCCGAGTGGACGATCTCCGCTCCGAGGCGTGTCATCCCGTCGATGATCTTCGACACGCTCGCTTCGTTGCCGGGGATCGGGTGCGAGCTGAGGATCACCGTGTCCTCGGGGCCGATCTTGATCCAACGGTTGTCGCTCGACGCCATGAGCGCGAGCGCCGACATGGGTTCACCTTGCGACCCGGTCGAGATCACGCACACCTTGCTCGGGTCGAGGTCGGCGATGTCCTCGATGTC
>DASXPN010000136.1:0-42513 GCA_036493595.1 Acidimicrobiales bacterium
CGAGGCCAACGGCATCTCGTTCGCGTGGTACCACCCGGACGACAGCGTCGCTCCGATGTGGGAGGTGCCGACCTTCCCCGAGTTCGTCGACGACCCCGACTGGTCGACCGACATCCGCACGTCGTACGAGATCGAGACGACTTGGCAGGAGATGGCCGAGAACGGCGTCGACTCCGCCCACTTCCGCTACGTGCACGACACCGCGACGGTGCCCGAGCTCGAGTCGTACGACACGGCGTTCCCGAGCTCGCAGATGCGCTCGAGCCAGAAGTTCCCGACGCCGCGCGGCGTCATGGAAGGACGCATCGACACCAAATCGTGGGGCCCGGGCCTCTCGCTCGTGTCGTTCACCGGCATCGTCGACACGTTGAACCTGGCGGTGACGACACCGATCGAGCGCGACAAGTGCATCGTGCGCTTCAACTTCCGCTTCCGCACCATGGGCGATCTCGAAACGACGCAAGGCGTCGGCAGGGCCTTCGTCAACGAGGTCCACAAGCAGGTGCTCGAGGACAAGCCGATCTGGGAGCACAAGGCCCACCTCGTGCGACCGGCGCTCGCGGACAACGACGGCCCGTTCATGAAGTTCCGCAAGTGGTGCGCCCAGTTCTACGCGGAACCGGTCGGCGCCGGCGACGAACGATCGGTGTTCCCGCCCCCCTACTGGCCCGATCGGCTCGACGAAGCACCGCGCAAGGCGACCGCGTCGGCCCGCGTGCGGCGAGACACCCCCGCCGCGGACTGACCGCTACGACGGTCGGGGCGGAGGCAACAGCCGGACATCGCCGGCCTGCATCCCGCCGTCGATCACGAACTCGGTACCGGTGCAGTACGCGCTCTCGTCGGACGCAAGGAAGAGCACGAGGTTCGTGATGTCGTCGACCGTGCCGATCCGACCGGCGGGGAGGGCCTTGTAGTAGTCGCTGTTGCCGTCGTCGCCGACCGCGGCGGTCATCTCGGTCGCCACTCCCCCGGGATGCACCGAGTTCACCCGGATGCCGTACCGACCGAGCTCGAGCGCCGCCGTCTTCGTGAGGCCGCGCACGCCGAACTTGCTGGCCGTGTAACCGGCGCCGAACGGCACGCCCCACATGCCGGCAGTGGACGAGATGTTGACGATCGCGCCCCCACCACTCCCCCGCATCGCGGGCACCGCCGTTCGCATCCCGAGGAAGGTGCCGACCAGGTTGATGTGCAACGGCCGCATGAAGTCCTCGAGCGTGGTGTGCAGCAGCGGCGTGAACCCGCCGAGCACGCCGGCGTTGTTGACGACGATGTGGAGAGCGCCGAACGCGTCGACGGTCGAGGTGATCGCCTCCTGCCAGCTCTGCTCTGACGTCACGTCGAGTTTCACGAACGCGCCGTTGTCCGCAAGCTCCGCGGCGACGGACTCGCCTTCGGTGACGAGTACGTCGCCGATGACGACTTTGGCTCCTTCGGCCACGAACCGACGCGCTTCGGCCGCTCCTTGGCCCCGCGCCCCGCCGCTGATGAACGCGACCTTGCCGTCGAGCCGCCCCGTCGCCATCAGCGGGTCACGGTTTGTCGGCGCCGAGGAGCCACATGGCGAAGAACTGTGAGCCGCCGCCGTAGGCGTGGCCGAGTGCGATGTGGACGTCGTCGACCTGGTGATCGCCGGCCTGCCCACGGACCTGCATCGCCGCTTCGGCGAACCGCAGCATGCCGCTGGCCCCGATCGGGTTGGACGACAGCACCCCGCCGCTCATGTTCACGGGCAGCTCGCCGTCCATGCGGGTGGCGCCGTCCTCCACCATGCGCCATCCCTCGCCGGGCTCGGCGAACTGCAGGTTCTCCAACCACATCGGCTCGAACCATGAGAACGGCACGTACATCTCGACGCAGTCGATCTCGCGGCGAGGGTCGGTGATGCCCGCCTGGCGGTACACGTCACGCGCACACTGGATGCCACCGAGCGGCAGCACCGGGTCGCGGTCGGCGGACATGGTCGGCTCGGAGCGCATCGCGGTGCCGAGCACCCACGCCGGAGGGCGCGCGCCGGACAGCGAATCCTCGGCCGCCAGCACGAGCGCGCACGCGCCGTCAGAAGACGGGCACGTCTCCGCGTACCGGATCGGATCCCACAACATCATCGACTGCTCGATCGACTCGAAGGTGATGTCGCGCTCGTGCAGGTGGGCGTATGGGTTGTTGAGCGCGTTCTGGCGATCCTTCAACGCGACGAGGATGCCGATGTGGTCGGGCGCCTTCGCCCGCCGGATGTACGAGCGAATGTGGGGCGCGAAGTAGCCGCCGGCACCCGCGTGCATCGGCGGCTGGAACGGGATCGGCAACGAGAGCGCCCACATCGCCTCGCTCTCGGACTGCTTCTCGAACGCGACCGTCAACACCCGCTTGTGCACGCCGGCTTGTACGAGTTGCGACGCCACGATCGTGGTCGAGCCGCCGACCGAACCGGCCGTGTGGACCCGGAACAGTGGCTTGCCGACGGCGGCGAGCGCGTCCGCCAGGTACAGCTCGGGCATGGCGACGCCTTCGAAGAAGTCGGGCGCCTTGCCGACGACCACCGCGTCGACGTCGTCCCACTGGAGGTCGGCGTCGGCGAGCGCACGGTCAGCCGCCTCGCGCACGAGGCCCGCCATCGAGACGTCGCCGCGCGTCGCCTGGTGCTTCGTCTGGCCGACACCGATGACCGCGACTCGTTCCTTCGCCATCAAGAATCTCCCTCGAGCACACACACGATGTTCTGCTGGAGGCACGCGCCCGACGTGGCGTGCGCGACCGCTCGTTCGGCGCCACCGTCGATCACTCGTTGCGCCGCCTCACCGAAGCGGACGAGGCCCGCGGCCATGATCGGGTTGGCACACAGCGCGCCACCTGACGGGTTGATGTCGACGCCGTCGCCGAGGTCGAGCGCGGCGCGCAGGATGAGCTCTTGCGAGCTGAACGGCGCGTGCAGTTCGGCCACGTCGACCGGGCCGTCGCCGACACCGGCGCGCCTGCCCGCCTCGCGCGTCGACGTCGAGTCGGTCAGGTCGCGTAAGCCGAGCACGGCCGATTCGATGCGGTGGTCGATGCCACGGATCCACGCGGGACGATCGCAATGGTCACGCGCCGTGTCTCCCGCGGCGAGCACGATGGCGGCCACGCCGTCGGAGATCGGCGGGCAGTCGTCCTTGCGCAGCGGATCGATCATCATCGGTTCGGCCAGTACTTCGTCGGCCGCCTTGTTCCACTTCAACTGGGCATGCGGGTTGTCGAGCGCCGAAGCCCGGCTGCGGGCCACGACCTCCGCGAACTCCTTCTCGGTCGCCTTGCCCGCTTCGATCAGCGCCCGCGCTTGCAACGCGGCGAGCGAGATCGCGTCTGGCCACAGAGGGGCCACGAAGTACGGGTCGAGCTGCCGGCTCAACACCTCGTGGGTGGGGCCGGGCGACGACTTGCCGTAGCTGTACACGAGCGCGGTGTCGATGTCGCCGAGCTGGATCTTCACCCATGCCTCGTAGAGCGCCCACGCGCCGTCCATCTCGACGTGGCTCTCCTGGATCGGCGGCCACGGGCCGACGCCGTCGAGGGTCTGCACGAAGCTGAACGCGGTGCCGGCGAGATAGTCGGTCGACCCGCTGCACGTGAATCCGATCTCGCCTTTCTTCATGCCGGCCCGCTTCAGCGCCTCCGCGGCCACGGGCATGAGCATCTCGACTTCGTTGGCGTTGGTGACCGCACGCTGGTGGTCGCTCTGCGCGAACGAGATGATGGCGACGTCGCGACTAGGCATCGGCCAGCGCCCCCCACCCGTGCTCGCCGGGTTGGTTGACCTCGGCGTCGGGCTCGCCGTTCGGGCGGAAGTAACGGATGCTCTCGAGCGTTGGGCCGATCTTGTCGTCGTCGACCCACACCGCCTCGACCCGCATGCCGATGTGGACGTCATCCACGTTCACCTCTTGCAGCAGGTGCATGAGCGGCAGGTCGGCGCCGTCGAGCAGTATCAGCCCGCTCGTGTACGGCACTTCCATCGCCTGTCCGTAGAACTGCACGTTCACCACGCAGAACGACGTGAGCGTGCCGGCGTGAGGCAGGTCGACCTGGTCACGAGTCGGCACGCCGTCGGTCGGGCACGAGCCGCGAGGCGGCACGTACACCTTCCCGCAGACGGGACACCGCTCGCCGAGGATCTTCTTCTGCGCGATGCCGGTGAGGAAGCGCGTCGTCGCCGCTCCCGCGGTGTACGAGTAACGCAGCTCCGCGGGCGTGCGGACGCTCTTGACGAGCTCGACCTCGCGCAACGCCGCGGGCAACGTGAGCTCGCTCATGAATCGACTCCTTCCGGCACGAAGCACTCGATGTCGTTGATGTGGCCCTCACGCTCGTTTCGCCAGCGGGGCTCGACTCGCATGCCCCTCGCCATCGCCGACTGCTCGATCGCGTCGACCGCGTGCAACAGCGCGGAGTCCGCGCCGTCGATCTTGATGAGCGCCCACGCGAACGGATGGTCGAGCGGATGCTTCGGCATCGGCCGCGTGACCCACGCGTAGGTCGTGACCGTCCCCGCCGGGCCGACCTCGACCATCTCGGTACACGCCGCGCCGGTCGCCGGGTCGTACTCCATCGGCGGGACGAGCACACGTCCGTCGCTCGTCCTCGTGCCGACGATGATCTGTTCGCGCAACCCCGTCAGGAACGCACCGATGACCGGACCGGTGGTGCGGCTGAACGGGTACTCGATGACGAGCGGCGCAGTGAGCAATTCGCTTCGGTCTGCCATCGGCGCGGCACGCTAGCGCGGAAACTGAAACACGTTCTAGTCTGCGCCGATGGCTGAACTGGGCTTCTTCCGGCAGGCTGACGCCGATCCGAATCGCGCCGCGCTCGTCGCTCCGGACGGCACCGAGGTCACCACGGGACAGCTCGCCGCACGGGCCAACCAGATCTCGCACGGGTTGCGTGCGCTCGGCTTGGAGCGGGGCGACACGGTCGCGGTGGTCGTGCCCAACGGCGTCGAGATGATGGAGCTCGTCCTCGGTGCCTCGCAGATCGGGCTGTACATGACTCCGATCAACCACCATCTCGTCGGCCCCGAGATCGCGTACATCGTGCGCGACAGCGACGCCAAGGTGCTCGTCGGCCACGAGCGATTCGCGGGCGCCTTGGCCGTCGCCGCCGACGAGGCCGGCTTCGCCGAGGACGGGCGATTCGCCATCGGCTCGATCCCCGGTTGGCGTCCGTTCTCGGATCTCACGCAAGGCCAGCCCGAGACCCGCCCCGAGGGTCGCACCGCGGGCGCGCCGATGCACTACACGTCGGGCACGACCGGCCAGCCGAAGGGAGTGAAGCGCGCGCTCGCCGACATCGATCCCGACGAGATGGGCGCGCTCTACTCGATGTTCCTGATGCTGTTCGGCGTGCAGCCCGAGGACGGCAACGTCCACGTCACGGGTTCACCCCTGTACCACACCGCAGTGCTGTTGTGGACGACGAACTCGCTGCACCTCGGGCACAAGGTCGTCCTCATGGACAAGTGGTCGCCGGAGGAGATGTTGCGCCTCATCGAGCAACACCGCGTGACGACGTCGCACATGGTGCCGACCCAGTTCCACCGGCTGCTGGCCCTGCCCGAAGACGTGCGCGCCAAGTACGACGTGTCGTCGCTGCGGTGCATGGTGCACGCGGCCGCGCCCTGCCCGCCGCAGATCAAGCGTCGGATGATCGAGTGGTGGGGCGACGCGGTGATGGAGTACTACGCCGCGACGGAAGGCGGCGGCACCATCGTCACTTCGAAGGAGTGGCTCGAGCGCCCGGGCACCGTAGGCAAGGCGTGGGCCGGCTCCGAGGTGCGCATCCTCGACGACGACTTCAACCAGCTCGCGCCGCGCGAGATCGGCACCGTGTACATGGCGCTCGCGCAGGCCAGCTTCGAGTACAAGGGCGATCCCGACAAGACGAATGCCAACCGCCGTGACGGGTTCTTCACCGTTGGCGACGTCGGCGAGCTCGACGAGGACGGGTACCTGTTCCTGCGCGACCGCAAGATCGACATGATCATCAGCGGCGGCGTCAACATCTACCCCGCCGAGATCGAGGGCACGTTCCTCACGTGCCCGCTCGTCGGCGATGTCGCCATCTTCGGGATCCCCAACGACGACTGGGGCGAGGAGATCAAGGCCGTCATCGAGCCCGCCGCCGGACAGGACTCCGGTCCCGCGCTCGAGGCGCAGCTACGTGAGTTCGCCGAGGCCAACCTGGCGTCGTACAAGCGTCCGAAGTCCTACGATTTCACCACCGAGATGCCCCGTGATCCGAGCGGCAAGCTCTACAAGCGCAAGCTCCGCGACCCATATTGGGAAGGCGTCCAGCGCTCGATCTGATCACCCCGCCCGGCTCGCCCACGCCCCGTAGCCACCGATGATGTCGGCCACGTCCGCGAACCCCCGAGACCGCAACAGGCTGGCGGCGACGGACGACCGATAACCGCCCGCGCAGTACACGACGACGGGATCCTCAGGATCGAGCGAGACGAGCTCGCTTGCGAGCCGCGCGAGCGGGATCGTCCGAGCCCCGGGGATGATGCCGAGCTGTGTCTCTCCCGGATTGCGTACGTCGACGAGGACCCGGCCGTCGATGTCGTCCGCAGTGACGCGTGACGCCTGGCGAACGAGCGAGGGATGCTCCACGAACACGAGCACCGGATCCGCGAGCGCGCCCACGACACCGTCGAAGCCGACGCGGGCGAGGCGCAGCTTGGCCTCGAGCTCGGTGCCGGGATCGGCTACGACGATGATCGGCAACGCCGGATCGAGCACGGCACCGGCGTACTCCGCGAAGCGTCCGCCGAGCCCGACGTTGATCGAGCCCGCGACGTGGGCCAGGGCGAAGTCGTCCGGCGCACGGGTGTCGAGCAACTGCGCACCACGGCCCTGCAACTCGAGCACCCGCTCGACGGAGAGCAACGGAGGTGTATCGCGCTCGTCCAGCAGCGGATGCGCCTCGCGATTCACGCGCGCGTCGTAGGCGAAGTAGTTCGGCGGCGCGAGCTGCCCTTCGTTGACGAGCACGACGAACTCGTCCGGGCTCGACGCTCGCAGCGCGTAGTTCGTCTCGCGCTGCTCGCCGATCGTCGACTGCGTCTCCGTCGACAGGTGCTTGCCGCACGCGGAGCCTGCGCCGTGCGCGGGGAAGACACGCGTCATGTCCGGCAGCGTCAGCAGCTGCGTGTGCAACGACCGGTACAGGCTGCGAGCCATGTCGACGGGATCCTGGCCGGCGGCCGAGAGGAGATCGGGACGGCCGACGTCACCCACGAAGAGCGTGTCGCCCGTGAGCACGCCGTAGGGAGTGTCGTCATCGGCGTGCTCGTACACCACCACGCTGATGGACTCGGGAGTGTGGCCGGGCGTGGCCCGCACCTCCAACGTCACGTCGCCGAGCGAGATGCGTTCGCCGTCGGTCAGATGGCGAACCGGGAAGTCGATCTTGGCTTCGGAGCCGTAGGCGATCTCCGCACCGGTTGCCGCCGCCAGCTCGAGATGACCGGAGACGAAGTCGGCATGGACGTGGGTCTCGATCACGAGCTCGATGTGCAGCCCCGCCTCTTCTGCCTCTGCGAGGTAGTCGTGCACGTCACGTTGGGGATCGACGACGACGGCACGGCCGGTCGACTCGTCCCCCAGCACGTACGAGGCCTGCGACAGGCACTCGAGGTAGTGCTGCGAGAAGTGCATGCCTGTCCTCCGTCTAGCCGTACTGGTCGAGCAGGAGATGGGCGGCGATCTCGACCTCGTCGCCCACGTGGTTGATGCCATACCAGCGATTGACCCAGCCGATCAACGACGAGAACCACACGTGGCCGAGCACCCGCGCGATGTCGTCGCGGGTGGCAGTGTCGAAGTCGGGCGGGAACGCACTCGCGATGATCTCGCCCATCACTTCGCCGACCTCGCGCTGGCAGCGCGCCGCGTGCGGATCGGTGGACGTGAGCGCGGTGACCACCGCTTCGGACAACTTCGGTTCCAGCTCCATGCCGCGTGTCGCTCTGCGCAGCACGTCGACCACACGCTCCGCGAGCGTGTCGCCCCTCGGCGGCCGGCGTGAAACTTTGCGTCCGAGGTCGGCCGCCCATTCGACCAGCGTCTCGGCCAGTAGATGATCCTTCGAGGAGAAGTAGCGGTAGATGGTGCCGAGGGCGACACCTGCCGTTTGCGCCACGTCGCGCATCTGCACCGCGTCGTAGCCGCCGTCGGCGCCGAGGTTGAGCGCGGCCTCGATCACGCGGCCCCGCCGAGCCGCCTGGCTCTTCGTGAGCGTCGACACCGCCTGCGCCATGTGGGCCGAACTTACTTCGGCTCGCGTGGCAGGCCGAGGACCCGTTCGCCCACGATGTTGCGCTGGATCTCGTCGGTGCCACCACCGATCGAGGACTGCACCGCGTTGATCCACTTCTGTTGGAACACGCCGTCGAGGCGAGCGTCGGGATGGTCGAGCAGTCCGTACGGGCCCTGGATCTCGACCGCGAGATTCGTGAGCTCCTTGACGTACCTCGCGTACGCCAGCTTCATCACCGAGGCCTCGGGCCCGGGACGGCGACCTTGGGAGAGTGCGGTGCGGCTGCGCAAGCGCAGGAAGCGGATCGCCTCTCCCCTGCTCCATGCGTGCACGAAGCGTTGGCGGAAGATGGGATCGCCGGTGCAGCCGATCGTGCGCGCCAACCGCAGCAGCAACTCGGGATCGGAGATGCCCGAGCCGCCGGCGATCGACACCCGCTCGTTGGACAGGGTCGTGACCGCGACCTTCCAGCCGTCGTTGATCTCGCCGATCACATTGGCGGCCGGGACGCGCACGTCGTTGAGGAACACCTCGTTGAAGTGGGCCTCGCCGTTCATCTGACGCAAGGGACGGATGTCGATGCCCGGCGTCGTCATGTCGACCACGAAGTAGGTGATGCCCGCGTGACGTGGCGCATCCGGGTTGGTGCGGGCGATGAGAATGCCGCACTCGCTGTGCTGGGCGTTCGACGTCCACACCTTCTGACCGTTGACGACGAACTCGTCGCCGTCTCGTACGGCGCGGGTCGTGAGCGATGCGAGATCGGAGCCGGCGTCGGGTTCGCTGAAGAGCTGGCACCAGAGCTGTTCGCCCCGCAGCATCGACGGCAAGTAGCGCTCCTGCTGCGCGGCGGTCGCGTGCTGCATCAGCGTCGGCGCCACCATCCCGAATGCGACGGTGAAGATGCCATTCGACACGCCCCACTTCGAGTGTTCCTCGGCGAAGATCGCTTCTTGGATGGGCTTGCCGCCGCGGCCGCCGGCGTTCGCGGGCCACGAGATCCCGGCCCATCCCCCCTCGAACAGCTGGCCCTGCCACCAACGGCACTTCTTCACGTACTCGGCCGGCGACATGTCGCCCGCGAAGTGACCGGTGGCGAAGTCGTCCGGCGATCCCTTCGGTACCGCGTTGGCGGCCAGCCACTCACGCGCATCGGCGCGGAACGCGGCCTCCTCAGGAGAGTCGTCGAAGTCCACCGCCGCCTAGGTTAGAACGTGTTCTAGTTTTCGACCAGCTCCTCAGCGGCCTGGTGCTCGGACACGGCCCCCCCGGTGCGGCCCTGCAGGTACTGCTCGTGGATCGAGTGCAGGAATCGTTCGATGCCTTCGATGACGCGCGCGGTGCGGTACGACGGGAAGATCTCGAAGGCGTGCTCGGCGCCCTTCATCTCCGCGTACAGCACGGGTGCCTTCGACGTCGCCCGCAGGCGTTCGACGAAATCGCGGGCGTCCTCGACGGGTGCGAGCGTGTCGAGGTCGCCGTGGACGACGAAGAACGGCGGCGCGTCGGCCCGCACGCGATCGAGCGGTGACGCCTTCGCGAACGCCTCGGGATCCTCGCTCAACTTCTTCTTCATGATCCACGGCTCGATGAACATCGAGATCGTGCGCTTCGGCCACCGCCCGTTGCGGTTCGTGAAGTCGTACACGCCGTAGAACGGCACAGCGGCGCGCATCGTGGTGTCGACCGCCTCGAAGCCCTCTTGGTACTCGCGGTCGTTGGCCGTGAGCGCGACGAGTGCACACAGATGGCCTCCCGCCGAACCACCGGTGACGCACAGGAAGTCGGGATCGGCGCCGTACTCGTCGGCATGCTCGCGGTACCAGGCAATCGCCTTCTTCGGGTCGACGAGATGATCGGGGAACGTGGCCTTCGGGCTCATGCGGTAGTTGGCATTGATGCCGACCCACCCGTTGGCGGCGAGGTGGTTGAGCAACGGCAGACCCTGTTCACGCTTGTCGCCGACCACCCATCCGCCGCCGTGGATCTGGAGGATGCCCGGCCGCCGGTCACCGGGGCGTGCATCGATCGACTTGATGACGTCGAGTTTCATGTTCTTCTTCGGGTACTCGGCGAACGTGATGTTGCGCACGGCCTTCACACCCTTGCGACTGCGCATGAGGATCGGGAACACGATGTGCCACCGCGGAAACGGCGGTGCGTCGTCGATGCGCAACTCGCCGCACGCGTCGCGCATCGTCACGACGGTCTTGCGGGCGCGGAGGATCATCACCACGAGGCCGATCGCACTCGCGACGGCGAGCACGAGGCCGACGAGACCGCGCTTGCCCACGATGGCGCCCTCCAGCGCGAAGACCGTGACGAGCACCACCTCCCAGGCGAGCAGCCAGGGCGCCAGCTCGATGGTTACCCAGGCTCCGAAGAAGCTGGGCGCGAGAAGGACGGCGTCTCTACGGGGGAAGAAGGCGTTGAGAACGAACACCGCGCCGACGACCGACAGCACCAAGAATGTCGTGGTCACGAGCTCAGTCTTGTCCCTTCTGGCCGTGTCCCGAAACTGGAACGTGTTCTAGTCTCACCGCAATGCCGTACAACATCGCCGATCTCTTCGAACATGTCGTCGACAGGGTCCCGGATCGGCCCGCACTCATCATCGGCACGGACCATCTGACCTTCGGTGAGCTCGATGCTCGAGCCAACCAGGTCGCCCACCGCCTCGCCGCGCTCGGCGTGGGGCCCGGCGACCACGTCGGCATCTACGCGTACAACGGCACCCCGTGGGTCGAGGCGATGCTCGGCGCGTTCAAACGGCGCGCCGTCCCCATCAACATCAACTTCCGTTACGTCGAAGACGAGCTCGCCTACCTGCTCGACAACGCCGACTGCGTCGCCGTCGTGTACGACCCCGAGTTCGCGGCGCGACTCGAAGCCGTGCAACCGCGATTGTCGAAGCTCCGTCACGCGCTGGCGATCGATCCGACGTGGGCCACTGCGCGCGAGGCGGAGAGCGCGGCCCGTGACTTCGAGCCCCGGTCGGCCGACGACCACTACATGCTCTACACCGGTGGCACCACCGGGATGCCCAAGGGCGTCGTATGGCGCCACGAGGACGTGTTCATGGCCCTCGGTCAGGGGATCGATGCGCTGACCGGGCACAAGGTCGAGTCCGACACCGAGCTGGCCGAGAAGGCAGCGAACAACCCCTTCCCCATCGTGTCGTTCATGCTGCCGCCCCTCATGCACGGCGCCTGCCAGTGGGGAATGCTCGGGATGATGTTCCAGGGCAACACCGTGGTGCTCACGCCGCGCTTCGACGCCGAGGACGTGTGGTCGACCGTCGAGCGCGAGAGCGCCAACGCCATCATGATCACCGGCGACGCGATGGGGCGGCCGCTGATCGAGACGCTCGAAGCGAACCCGCGTCGCTGGGATGTCAGTTCGCTGCTCGCCGTCAGCTCGAGCGCCGCGCTGTTCTCCGCACCGGTGAAGGATCGGTTCTTCGCTCACTTCCCCAACCTCGTGATCACGGACTCGATCGGGTCGTCCGAAGGAGGCTTCAACGGCATCGCGCAGGTGCCGAAGGACGGCACCGCCATGAAGGGCGGACCGACCGTGCGACCCGCGCCTGACGTCGTGGTCGTCGACGACGAGCTCAACATCTTGGCGCCAGGCTCGGGCGTGGTCGGCAAGGTGGCGCGGGGCGGCAACATCCCGATCGGGTACTACAAGGACGACGAGAAGACGCGGGCCACGTTCGTGACCGCGGGCGACGGTCGCCGCTACGTCGTTGCCGGCGACTTCGCGTTGTGGGAGCACGACGGCACGATCACCCTGCTCGGCCGCGGGTCGATGTGCATCAACTCGGGCGGCGAGAAGATCTTCCCCGAGGAGGTCGAGTCGGCGCTGAAGTCGCACCCCGACGTGTTCGACGCGTTGGTGGTCGGGGCCACGGACGAACGGTGGGGGCAGCGCGTCGCCGCGGTCGTGCAGGCCCGGCCGGGTGCGGCGCCGTCGTTGGACGACCTGAGCTCGCACTGCCGCTCGCGCATCGCCGGTTACAAGGTGCCGCGAGAGCTGCACTTGGTCGAGGTGATCGTCCGCTCCCCCAGTGGCAAGCCCGACTACCCGTGGGCGCAACATCTGGTGGCGACCGCGAACGGATGAACATCCTGCTCGTCGTCTCGGATCAAGAACGGGCGCGGTCCTGGCTGCCACCGACGGTGTCGTTGCCCTGGCGCGAGCGCTTGCTGGCCGAAGGCGTCGACTTCACCAACCACTGGACCCACTCGTCGCCGTGCTCGCCGTCGCGGGCCACGATGATGACGGGTCAGTACGTGCCCCGGCACGGTGTCGTCGACAACTGCATCTTCGAGCATCACGTCTCGCTCGACACGGCGACGCCGACCATCGGATCGGTCCTCCGTGACGCCGGCTACCGGTCGAGCTACATCGGCAAGTGGCATCTGACCGTCGGCGCCCACCCGCCGATGGAGGCCTACGGCTACAGCGACTGGGAAGGCAACGACCGCCACTTCATGGGCTGGGCCGGAACCGGCGTGGCCTTCGACCCGGTGATCGCTCACTCGGCGGCGGCGTGGTTGCAGGCCAACGCCACGTCGGGGGGTTCCACGCAGCCGTGGTTCCTCACGGTCGCGCTGGTGAATCCCCACGACGTCATGTGGTTCCCGATCGATCAGCCCGAGTGGCGGACATTGCACCCTGACGCGGTCGAGACCGCACGCGCCCTGCTCGAAGCGTCGCGCTGGAAGGAGGGTGAGAGTCTCCCGCCCTACGCGCGCGACTACCCCGCCGTGGTCGAGACGTTGCCCGACAACTTCGACGACGATCTGTTCACGAAGCCCGACGCGCACCGCGCCTGGCGTTGGTCGCAGCAGCACGGCATCTGGGGCTACATCGACCCCGCCGACAAGCAATCGTGGCTACGGCACCTCGACTACTACGTCGAGTTGCACCGTCTCGCCGACGAATCGCTCGGGGTGGTGTTGTCCGCCCTCGAGACATCCGGCGCGTGGGACGACACCGCGGTGATCTTCACGTCCGACCACGGCGACATGTGCGGCTCGCACGGTCTGCGGTCGAAGGGACCATTCGTGTACGACGAGATCATGCGCGTGCCGCTGCACGTGCGGGTGCCGGGCGTGACCGCGGGCGGGGCGACGACGAACAGGTTGTCGAGCCACGTCGACCTCGCCCACACGATCTGCGGACTCGCCGGCGTCGAGCCCGACCCGGCGATGCAAGGCGTCGACCTGTTCGGCGGTACGCCGCGTGAGCACGTGCTGTTCGCCCACGACAGCGCGCACACGACGCTCGTGCAGCAGACCCGTTACGCCATCCGAGGGATGTTCGACGGCCGTTACAAGTACGCCCGCTATTACGGCGTCGGCGGCGGCAAGCCTGGCGACGATCCGTTCTTCAAGCATCCGACCGAGAAGTTGTACGGCGTTGCGGCCGACTTCGACGACCAGGACCACGAGCTCTACGACCTCCAAGAGGATCCCCACGAGCTCGTCAACCTGGCCAACGACGCCGGCCGCCGCAACGACCTGCGAGCCCGCTTCGACGCCCTGCGCGCCCTCGAAGCAACCGCTTTCTGACTCAGGTGTCGTTGGGCGACTTGAGAGCGTCGACGATACGGTCGGTCTGAGCCTGCTGCTCGTAGCTCAGCCGGGCGAGCCAGAAGCGCATGAAGTGGGCGATCGAGTAGCGCACGAACAGCGCGGCGCCGGCGATCGAGACGCACACCGCCGCGAGCCCGACGACGATCGCGTCGCGCTGTTGCAAGGGATCCTCGGTCCCATGCGACAGCGTGTACGCGTACACCGCGACCGCGACGCCGACGACGAGCAGCGCGACGCCGAGGCGCAGTAGCTGGCGGTCACGTGTCGTCGCGGGATCGCGCAGGTTCATCGCCGCGATCTCCGTCTTGAACTGCTCCACCCGTTCCGGGCTCTGATCCATAGTGCGCCTCATCCTCCGAGGTATGCCGAGCTCAGCTGGTCTGCCAGCTCGTCCGGCTTTCCTGTCATCGTGATCCGGCCCGCAGCCATGATGGCCGCCTCGTCGGCGACCCCGAGCACGACCTTGGCGAACTGTTCCACCACGAGGATGGTGACCCCCTCGCGCGCGATGCGCGCAACGTTCTCGTACAGCTCTTCCACCACGAGCGGCGCCAAGCCCATCGACAGCTCGTCGAGCAGCAATATGGCGGGATCGCAGGCCAAACCTCGGGCCAGCGCCAGCATCTGCTGCTGACCGCCTGACAGCGTGCCGGCCACCTGCGTCCGGCGGTCGGCCAGCTGCGGGAAGCGCTCGAACGCCGCGGCTTCGATGGCGGCGGGCTTGCGTCCGGTGTGCGATGCGATCAACAAGTTCTCACGGACCGTGAGGTTCGGGAAGATGCCGCTCCCTTCGGGGATGAGGCACAGCCCGCGCCGCGCCAAATCGTCCGGCCGGGCGCCGTTGACGCGGCGACCCGCGATGATCACGTCACCTCCCGACGGGCGCATGAGCCCCGCGAGCACCTTCAACGTCGTGCTCTTGCCCGCACCGTTCGGGCCGAGCAACGCGAAGACCGTTCCGGGCTGCACCGCAAGGTCGATGCCATGCACGACCTCGATGCGCTCGTATGCGGCGCGCAGTCCTCGCAACTCGATGATCACGTCACGCCCTCGCCGAGGTAGGCGGTGACGACCGCGTCGTTGCGCTGGATCTCCGCCGGCGGGCCAACCGCCAGCACGTGACCGAAGTCGAGGACACACACCTCGTCACACACCCGGAACACGAGCTGCACGTCGTGCTCGACCAGCACGACGGCCAGCCCGTCGGTCGCCAGCTCGCGCAGCAACACCGCGAATGCTCGGGTCTCCGACTCGTCCTGGCCCGACGCGGGCTCGTCGAGCAGCAGCAGCCGAGGCTTCGACGCGAGGGCACGGCCGACTTCGACCAGACGCGCGAGCCCGGTCGGGAGCTGGTCGACTCGCGCGTCGGCAACCTCGGTCAGCCCGACGCGCTCGATGATCTCGTCCGCCACGCGATTCGGGTCCGCGGCGCGATCGCGCCGGTGCCGGCGCTCGATGTCGGCCGCAACCCGGATGTTGCTGCGCACCGACAGCAAGGTGAACAGCTCGAGTCGCTGGAACGTGCGCGCCAGCCCGGCGCGAGCCCGCTTGTACGGCAGCATGCCTGTGACGTCACGCCCGTCGATGCGCACGAGGCCGGCCTCGGGGCGTTGGAGACCGCAGATCACGTTGAACAGCGTCGTCTTGCCGGCGCCATTGGGGCCGATGAGCCCCGTGATGCCACCGGCCGCCGCCTGCAGGTCGACCGCGTGCAGCGCGACATTGCCACCGAACCGCACGGTCACACCGCGAACGTCGAGCAGCGGAGCGTCAGTCATCGCGCGACCTTCTCCAGGCCGAGCTCGGCGTCGAGACGGCGCACGTCATCGCTCGTGAAGGCACGGTCGACGCCGACCCATTCGAGCGGCTCCTCGTCCTCTCCGAGCAACCGGCGGCGGTCGGCGACGGCGGAAGCAGCCACGAACACGCCCGTCACCGCGAACGCGAACGGCCAGTTCTCGAGCAGGTCGAGCTTGGCCGCGATCACGAGACCGACGATGGCGACAATCAGCGCGACCAGGATCCCGGTGGCGCGTCGCAGCGGCGAGAGCTGCTCGGCCACGTCGGGCACCACGCCGTTCGGGTTCTTGCCGAGCCCGATACCCATCGCACCGGGCAGCACCCGGCCGACGTTGGCGAACCACACGACCGATGCCGACACGAGTGGGATGCCGTAGAGCACGAGACCGGTGAACAGGGCGCTCCCCGCGGTGCCGATCCCGCCGACCACCGCGAGCAACAACAGCGGCAGGCTCTCGAAGAAGCTGAACCGATCCGGCGTGACGGTGCCGAGCGTCGAGCCGTACAGCGCGCCGCCGACACCGGCCATCGCGGCGGACAGCGCGAATACCGCCAGCTTGGTGAAGCGGAGGTTGAGACCGAGCGTGGCGCACGCGGCCGGGCTGTCCTTCATGGCGAGCAGTCGCTCACCGAAGTAGCTGCGCCGGATGGCGACGACGAGCAGCGCGCACACGCAGAACACGACCGCCAGTACGACGAGGAACGACTTCTGGCTTGCCGGATCGACGAGTGGGACGTGCAGCCGAGCGACGGGGACGCTGCCCAACTCGAACAGCTTCACGTCGAACGGGCCGATGTTGAAGTTCGGAAGGTTGAAGAGCCACTCGTCGAGCACGACCGCGAACGCCGCGGTCGCGAGCGCGAGGTAGATGCCGCTCAGTCGCAGTGTGGGAAGGGCCACGAGCGCTCCGACGATGCCGGCCGCGAAGGCAGCCCACACCAGCCCGATCGGAGAGCCACTCGCCCCGAGGTGCGCCATCGTGATCGCGCCGATCCCGGCAAAGCTCATCTGACACAGCGAGATGTTCCCGGCATAGCCGACGAGTGGGACGAGCGAAAGCGCGATCACCCCGACGGCGAAGACGCGGGTCAGTGTGAGCGCGTTGGAATCGGTGATCATCGTCGTGATGACTGCGGTGACGACGACGACGCACCCGCAGGCGACCAACGACCCGCCCCACGACGGCATCGGCATCCGCTCGCGGGAGCGCGCCGCGCTGTGTCCCCGCAGGCGCGACTGCGGCATCGCGATCAGCGCGACGAACAGGATGATGATCGGGATGGCGGAGCGGAAACCGTTGAGATAGTCGTTCTGCAAGTTGATGTAGCCAGTGCCGTACGCGTCGGCGAGGCCCAGGATCAACGCGCCGAGAAAGGTGAGGGGCAGGCTGCGCAAGCGGCCGATCACGGCGGCCGCATACGCGTTGACGATCAGCAGCGCGAGGACGGGTGAGAGTCCTTGATCGGGGGCGGCGAGGATGCCGGCGAGCGCGGCCAGCGAGCAACCGATCGCCCATGCCAGCAGGGCCGAACGATCGGGCTTGCCGCCGTTCAACGTCACCAACGGACGATCGTCGACGGTCGCCCGCATGGTGATGCCGGATCGAGTTCGGAACAGCAGCAGACGCAGCCCGAGTGCGATCGCGATGGCGAGGATGAAGGCGAAGACCGAGTGCCACGTCACGATGACCGGGCCGATGGAGATCTTGTTGCCCTCCCAGAAGTGGGACAGCGGGTGTGCCTCCTGCGGACTCCACAACCACTGGGCCAGGCCGAGCGATGCCGCGAGGACGCTGACGGTCACGACCAGTTGCGTCGCCTCGGATGTGCCCTGTAATCGGCGCATGATGCCGAGCTCGAGCGACGCACCGAACGCCGGCGCGATGACCAGTAGCACGGCCAGGAACGCGACCCATGTCGGCATCCCCCAGTGGACGTGCAGCTGCCAGTACATGAACGCGCCGAGCATCCCGATCGCGCCGTGGGCGAAGTTGAAGACCCCGGTCGTCGTATACGTGAGTACGAGCCCGCTCGCGGCGATCGCATAGATGCCGCCGGTACACAACCCGGCGAACGTCAGCGCCAGAAATTTATCCATACTTCCAAGCTCGTTCGCTCACGGGCCCGTTCGCTCGCTCGCGTGCACCTCGTCGCTGGCGCTTCCCTCGGCGCGTCTCAGTCGGCTCTCGTACTGACTCCGGCAACTGCACCAGCGAAACGAGCGACGACGAAGCTCACCCACCGGGTCGCGGGACGCCGTAGTCGTTCTTGAGTTGCACGACGTTGTTGGGATCACAGTTGAACATGCCCTTGGTGGGCGCAGTGGCCGCCTGGTCGTACTCGAATCCCGATGCCGACGCCTTCAGGATCAAGAAGCACGGTGTCGGCGTGTTGGTGCTCGGGTTGGTCTCACCGTGCAGACCCCCGCCGGTCCAGCTCGTCACCCCGCCGGCCTTCTCGAGCAGGCACTGGCGGGTGAGATTCGGTCCGCATGCGCTTGCCGACTGTGCGAACAACAGCAACGACGACATGCTCTGCGCGCCGAGCGAGGCAACCTTCCCGCTCGGATTGAACTGCTGCATCATGTCGAGGTAGTCCTGCGTCGCCTTGTTCTGCGACGCGTCCTCGAACGGCACGAACGCAGTCGCCACATACGTGTTCTTGATGGCGTCGCCACCGGTGTCGGTCAGCTTCTTGTCGTAGAAGTTCGGCGTCTCCATGATGACGTCCGGGTAGTAGCCCTGCGTCGCCATCGCCTTTTCGAACAACCCGAGGTTCTCGGGCTCGCCCACCATGATCAGCGCCTTGACGTTGGCAGCCTTCAGCGTGGTCACGAATGGCGACCAGTCGGCTTCGCCGGTGGGGCTGTAGACCGACTGGTCGACGACCTTGCCACCCTGGATGTTCACGGCCTCGACCGTCGCGTCCCGGACGATGATCGTCGTCGCAATGTTGCCGGTCATCACCGATGTCTGCTGGAACGCACCGCTGCTGATCCGATCGATGGCGAGCAATGGACCGCCCGCGAACTGGTACACGGGATTCGGGAGTGGTTGCACCTGCAGCGTCGCCGAACGGGCCTTCGGCGTCACGACATACGCGGGGATGTTGGGAAGCCCGCACGCCACCCGCCCGCCGTTGTCGGCGTCGTCGAACACCGCACCGCCGCCGACGAGCGCGAAGTCCTCGTCGCACGACTGCGTCACCACCGCGTTGTAGTTGGTGAGCATCGCGTCCCGATCGTCGACCACGATGTTGCGCCCGAGGATCCCTCCATGGCTGTTGCACCACTTCGCGAACGCGACCGCCGTGTCGTACATCTCCACGTTGAGACCAGCCCGGCCGGTGAAGCCCTTGTCCGTCACCGTTCCGATGTGGATGTCGGTGTCGGTCACACCTTTGTCGGTCGCGCCCTTTGCAGTTCCAGGGCTGCAGACCTTGGAGAGATCGCCGAAGCCGCCATTGGCCAGCGCCGTGTCACCGCCGCCCGGCGCGGCACCTGCCACGGCAGGATTCGATCCGGATCCGGTCGTGTCCGCCTTCGGAGTTCCACTTCTCGAGCACGACGCCGCCAACAGCACTACTGCCACGGCCAACGCAATGCCGCGTATGCCCTTCATCGGTTGTGTCTCCCCCGGGGTTTGGTTCGATCATCCGCCCAAGTAGGCGGACGAGAGTTCGTCTTCGAGGTCGGCGGGCTGTCCGACGCTCACCACTTTGCCGTGCAGCATCATGGCTGCGTAGTCAGCCACCCCGAGAACGGTGCGGGCAAATTGCTCGACGACAAGGATCGATACGCCCGTTTTCGCCACTTGTGCCACCACTTCGTACAGCTGCTCCACGATGAGCGGCGCAAGACCCATCGAGAGCTCGTCGAGCAACAACAGGGACGGTTCGACCGCGAGACCCCGCGCCAGTGCCAGCATCTGCTGCTCGCCGCCGGACAAGGTGCCGCCGAGCTGGGACCTGCGCTCACCGAGGCGTGGGAAGCGCTCGTAGGCCGCCGACTCGACCTCGGCGAAGTCGACGCCGCCATAGGTCGCCATCCTCAAGTTCTCCTTGACGGTGAGGTTCGGGAAGATCCCTCGACCTTCGGGAATGGTGCAGACCCCGATGCGAGCAAGTGCGTCGGGACTGGCACCGTTGACATGGCGGCCGGCGATGTGGACGCAGCCGGCCGTGGCCGGGAGCTGACCGCTCACCACCTTGAGCGTGGTCGTCTTGCCGCCACCGTTCGGACCGAGCAAGGCCACGACACTGCCCTCCGGCACGACGAGATCGACCCCGTGCAGCACTTCGATGCGCCCGTACGCGGCACGCACGCCCTTCAGCTCGAGGACCGGAACCGCGTCGCTCACGTCCCCACCTCTTCGCTGTGGGCGGCGAGCTCGGTGGCGTGCAGGGATGACTCCTCCGCGGCGGCGCCGAGATAGGCGTCGAGCACTTCCTTGTTCTGCTGGATCTCCTCGCCCGTGCCGACGGCGAGGATGGCGCCGAAGTCGAGCACGTGGACCCACGAGCACACCCGCATCACGAGGGGTACGTCGTGCTCGACCAACAGGATCGCCGTGCCTTCATTCGCCAACTCCAGCAGCAGGTCGGCGAACGAAGCGGTCTCTTGTTCGTCCTGACCTGACGCAGGCTCGTCGAGCAACAACACGCGCGGTCGCGTCGCCAGTGCGCGGCCCAACTCGACGAGGCGCGCTTGTCCCGTCGGCATGGCATCGACGCGGTCATCGGCGACCGCAGCGATGCCGACGCGTTCGATGATCTCTTCGGTCACCGCGCGCGGATCCGACTTGTCGCGCGCCCAACTCTTACGAATCTCCGCCGCGGTGAGGATGTTGTCGCGCGCGGTCAACGAACCGAACACCTCGAGCCGCTGGAAGGTACGGCCTATGCCTCGACGCGCACGCTGGTGCGGCGGCAGCTTCGAGATGTCGTCGCCGTCGAGCAGCACCTTGCCGCTCGACACCTCCTGCAAGCCGGTGATGACGTTGAACATGGTCGTCTTGCCCGCGCCGTTCGGTCCGATGAGTCCGGTGACGTGCCCTGCTTCGACGTCGAGGTCGACGTCACGCACGGCGTGGTGCCCGCCGAAGCGAACGTTCACCCCTCGCGTCTCGAGTAATGCCACTGCTGAGCTCCTGCGCTGCCGCTAGTCCGCCGGTGCCGCCGCGATGCGCTCGCCGAGGCGGCGCAGGTGCTCGGTCGCACCGCCGAGCGACTGCTCGATCACCTTCGTCCAGCGGAAGTAACGATGCACCGGGTAGTCGAGGTCCACACCGACACCGCCGTGCAGATGCTGCGCCGCGTGCACGACACGATGGCCACCGTCGGCCGCCCAGAACTTCGCCATGTGCAGCTCGTCGTCGGCGGGTAGCTCCTCGGACAACCGCCACGCCGCTTGCTGCGCGGTCAGCCGGATGGCTTCCGCATCGATGTACGCGTCTGCGATCCGCTGCGCGACGGCTTGGAACGTGCCGATCTTCGAGCCGAACTGTTCGCGCTCGGACACGTACGTCGCGGTGATGCGCAACGCCACGTCACACACGCCCACTTGTGTCGCGCACAGCGCCGCGATCGCACGCGAGGCGATCCAATCGACAACGGCCGGGCCGTCGTGCACGTCGCCGAGTGGCTCACCGACCGCACCGTCGAAGTGGACCGTCGACAGCGGCTCGTCGTTGATGGCGACGTTGCGCTCGACTTCGATCCCGTCCGACGCGAGGTCGACGAGGAACACGCCCGTCCCGCCGTTCGCGGCCGCAGGCACGAGCACGTGAGCCGCGAGGTGCGCGGCGGGCACGACGATCTTCGTGCCGCTGACGCGCCACGTGCTGCCCTCACGACCAGCCGACGTCGCCGGGACCGACGGCGTCACGTACTCGCCTGGTTCGGTCAGTGCCGCGGTGAGGATGGTCGAGCCGTCGACGACACCGCCGAGCAGTTCCTGCTGAGCGGCGGTGCCGAACCGGGCTATGGGCAGCGCGCCCAACACCAACGTCGGCACCAGCGGGACCGGCGCGACCGCCCTGCCCTGCTGCTCGGCGAGAAGGCACGCTTCGTAGAAGCCGTAACCGCCCCCGCCGACCGACTCGGGCAGGCACACACCGAGGAGGTCGGACTTGGCCAGTTCGTTCCACACGTCGTCGGCGAACCAGCGGCCGGCCGGGTCGGTCTCGATCTCTCGTAGACGTTCAGGCGCGAGCTTGTCGGTGAAGATCCGGCCTGCGAGGTCGGCGATCGCCGTCTGTTCCTCGCTGAGCGTGAAATTCACAGAGCTCCTGTCGTCGTCGGGATCATCAGTGGCGAGGGACTCGAGGGAGGCCGAGGCCGAACAAGGCGATCAGGTCGCGCTGCACCTCGTTGGTGCCGCCCCCGAAGGTCAGGATCAAGGTTCCTTGCATGGCCCGCTCGATCCTTCCCGCCAGCGCGGCGCTGGGCTCACCCTGGCGCAACTGACCGCCGGGGCCGACGACCTCGAGCAACAACCGGTACGCCTCGGTGAAGAACTCGGTGCCGAACACCTTGGCGGAACTGGCGACACCCGGGTTGATCGAACCGCACGACACCTTCCAGTTGATGAGCTTCAGGTACTCGGTCTTCGCGCGCACGCGAGCAAGGTTGATCTGCACCCATTCCTGGTCGATGGCGCGCCGGCCGTCGGGCAGCTTGGTGTCCTGCGCCCAGCGGACGACGTCGTCGTAACAACGCTCGACCATGCCGGGCGGCGACAGCGACACACGCTCGTAGTTGAGCTGATTGGTGATGAGGTCCCAACCACGATTGACGCCATGGACGACCGCATCGTCACCGACGCGCACGTCGTTGTAATAGGTCGACGTCGTCGATGCATTGACCATCGTGTGGATCTTCGTCCACGAGAAACCCGGGTCACTCGTGGGCACGAGAAAGATCGTGATGCCCTTGTGTTTCGGTGCGTCAGGATCGGTGCGAGCCGCGAGCCAGATGTAGTCCGCGTAGGACGCGAGTGACGTGTAGATCTTCTGGCCGTTTATGTGCCACTCGTCGCCGTCCTTGACCGCGGTGGTGCGTAACGAGGCGAGGTCGGTTCCCGCGCCGGGCTCCGTGTAACCGATCGAGAAGTGGCACTCCCCCGCGAGGATCTTCGGAAGGAACTTTGCCTTCTGTTCGTCCGAGCCGAACTCCATGATCGTCTTGCCGACCGTGTTGATCGTGAGGAACGGCAGGGGCACGCCCGCCCGCCATGCCTCGTTCGTGAAGATGAATTGCTCGAGCTCACCGCGCGCCTGGCCGCCGTACTCCTTCGGCCATCCGATGCCGAGCCAGCCGTCGCCTCCCATCTTGCGCACCGCGTCGAGGCAGGCCGGGCCACCGCTCTCACCCGTCGCGACCTCGGCCTGAACCTGCGGAGTCATGAGGTTCGCGAAGTACTCGCGCAACTCGAGGCGCAATGCTTCCTGCTCGGCTGTGTAGGCGATGCGCAAGCCCGTCTCCCTTGGTCGGCGCTCACCGCGGCCGAGACGAGAAAATGAAACGTGTTTCAGTTTTCTACCACTGCGGGCAAGCAGAACGGAAGGTGTGACGCTCGCAACCGTCGAAATGGGATTTCGACCAGGAAGGGGGGTCGTGCGCACCCGTCGGCCGCACCCATTGCTTGTACTACTCGTGGTGTTCGGCCTCTTCGTCGCGTCCGGATGCGGGGCCAGACTCAGCCCGAACCAGTACCAGGCCGCGGTCGGTGCCAACGGGACGGGAGGTACCGGCGGCCAGGTGCGGGCCAGCGGTGGCGCCACCGGGCCCACCACGACCCAGCCGGGTGCGGCCGCGGCCCAGGATCCGAACGCGGCGGCGGACCCGAACGCCGCTGCCGATCCGAACGCCGCGGCGCCGCAGGGCGGCGGGAGCGGCGGGGCTGCATGTGCACCCCAGCACGTCGACAGCCCCGGTGTGACGGACAACGAGATCAAGCTCGGCAATGTCTCGACGATCAGCGGACCTGTCCCCAACTTCGGCGCGACGGGTCGAGCCGGCGCGAAGGCGTATCTGGATTACGTCAACAGCCAGGGCGGCGTCTGCGGCCGCAAGCTGACGTTGGTCAACGCGGATGATCGCCTCGATCCCGGCACCAACCGGTCGGCCACGGATCAGATGAAGGATCAGGTCTTCGGCTTCGTCGGCAACACGAGCGTGGAGGACGACGGCGGCGCCGGTGCCATCGGCGGCACGAACATCGCCGACTGCTCGCTGACCATCGGTAACAACGCGCTCGCGCAGCCGAACTACTTCTCGCCGAACCCGATCGACCCGTCCGGCACCACCAACGGGACGACTGCCATCTGGTCGTGGTTCAAGGCCAACAAGGGCGTCACCAAGGTCGGCATCGTCTACCCCGACAATCCCGCCGCGGCATCCCGCATCCAGGGTTACGTGGGCGACATCCAGGCTGCGGGTCTCGTGGCGGACAATCCGATCAAGGTCGCGGTCACCGAGACCAACTACGTCGGCGTCGCCAGCCAGATGAAGAACAACGGCGACGACGGGTTCATCACCGTGCTCGAGATCAACGGCATCGCGAAGCTCGCGGAAGCAATCAAGCAGGTGGGCTGGCAGCCGAAGGTGCCCTTCTACGGTGCGCAGGCCTACAGCCCGCAACTCCCGCAGCTGGCGGGCCCTGCCGCGGACGGGGCGCTCATCGGGCTCACGCACCAGATCGTCGAGGGCGGCGACGCCACGATGCAGAACTTCGCCAACGTCTACAAGGCGAGCAGCTCCGGCCAACCGCTGGACTTCTTCGCCATCATGGGCTGGACCGCGGCCAAGCTCTGCGTCGATGCCATCGCGGCCGCAGGGCCCGCTCCCACTCGCGACGCGGTGATCGCCGCGCTGCAGCAGCAGACCAACTACACGGCCGACGGGATCCTGGCGCCGCGCGATCCGGCGGGCCGGCACAGCCCCACGCAGTTCGTGATCGTCACCATCGAGGGTGGACAGTGGAAGCGGGTCTTCCCCGACTCCGGCTTCGCCTCGTGAGGCCCACACCGTGAGCGCCGTGGCGGAATGGTTCAGGGGCGCACCACAGAAGCCATCGCGCTTCGTGGTCGTCGCGTTGGTGCTCGCGTACTGCTGGCGCGTGTACACGACCGCGCAGGACGTCGGTCAGCTCTTCAACTTCACCGTCATCGGGATCGCGACAGGGTGTGTGATCGCGATCGCCGCATCGGGACTCGTGCTGACGTACGCGACGACGGGCGTGTTCAACTTCGCGCACGGTGCAGTCGGCATGGTCGCCGCGTACGCGTTCTACGCGTTGAGCGTGCAACACGGCGTGCCGACGCCGCTCGCTTTCATCCTGGTGCTCGGCGTGCTCGGCCCCGCGATCGGCTTGTTGCTCGAGCGCGTCATGCGCCATTTCCACGACGCACCGGTCCAGACGAGCGTGACCGTGACGATCGCCTTGATGGTGATGCTGATCGGCGTCGCGCAGAAGCTGTTCCCGCCCACGACCGGCGCACGGCTCGACTTCCTGTTCGGCATTCACACGTGGCATCTCTGGCAAGCGACCCCGACCTACGACGACGTCGCGCACTTCGTCACCGCGATCGCGGTCGCGCTGCTACTGCGCACGCTCCTGTTCCGCAGCCGCACGGGCACGGCGATGCGGGCGGTCGTCGACAATCCCGGTCTGGCCGCGCTCAACGGCGCGCCGCCGGTCACCATCGCTCGCTACAGCTGGATGCTCGGTTCGACCCTCGGTGCCCTCGCCGGCATCTTCCTCGCCGCCGGCGGCCCGCTCGATCCGATCGTCCTCACGTTCTTCGTGACCGCCGCCCTCGGCGCGGCCATCGTCGGAAAGCTCAAGAGCCTCCCGCTCACCTTCGCCGGAGCGATCGCTCTCGGTGTCATCGAAGCGCACTCCCTCTTTGCCCTGCCCACCGGTTCGGTGTGGGACTCCGTGCGCATCTCGATTCCCGGCATCTTCCTGTTCGCCGCACTGCTGCTCGTCCCGTCCGCTCGCCTCACGGTCGGACGTGTCGTCGGACGCAAGTCGCTCGCCGTCCCGAGCCTCCCCTCGTCGGTCGGGCGCGCGGTCGCGTTCGTCGCCGCGATGATCGTGCTCGTCAACGTCGCCCCCGGCGATCGCGTCGCCGACATGACGACGGCGTTGATCTACGCGGTGTTGTTGCTGTCGCTCGTCATGCTCACCGGGTTCTCGGGACAGATCTCGTTGTGCCAGTACGTCTTCCTCGCCATGGGCACATGGGCGATGGGGACGTACTTCGGCGGTCACAGCATCTGGGGCATGTTGCTGGCAGGCATCGTCGCCGTACCGCTCGGCGTGCTCATCGCGTTGCCGGCACTGCGATTGCAAGGTCTGTACCTCGCGCTCGTCACCTTCGGGTTCGCGGCGGTGGCCGAGGACCTGTTGCTGAAGAACGACCACTTCTACGGCAGCCAGTCGGTCAATGTCGGTCGGCTGCATCTTCTGGGCATCAAGTTCGACGACGAGCGGGCATTCTTCGTCCTGTGTGCGATCGCGTTCGCGGTGATGGCACTCGGCGTGCTCGCGCTCCGTCGCGGGTCATTCGGCCGCCGGTTGGCGGCCATGCGTGACAGCCAGGCCGCGTGCGCCACGCTCGGCCTCGACGTGCGCCGTACGAAGCTCGCTGTATTCGCCATCTCGGCCTTCATGGCCGGCGTGGCGGGCTCGCTGTTCGGCGGACTGAAGACCACGGCCGACGCGATCCAGTTCTCGAAGGAGAACAACATCGTGCTGCTGCTCTTCGCCGTGGTCGGTGGCATCACGACGATCACCGGCGCGTTCATCGGGGGCGGCCTGTTCGCACTCCTGCCGTTCGTGCAGAGCCAGTACCCCGACCAAGCGGGCCTCGTGTTCGCCGGCGTCGCCATCGCCGTCGTCGCCCTCGGGCGGCAGCCCAACGGGCTCGCCGGTCTCCTCTACGAGTGGGTCGGCGGACTGCGCACCGGTCGAAGAGCGCCGTCCGAGCCCAAGTCTGCGGGCGCGGGCGACAACGCGAAACGAAGACCGACAAAGGAGACCGTCGGTGCCCCGACCTGAGAACCGCCGCCGCAGCCGTGCCTTCTTCGCGCTCGTTGCCGTCGCGCTCCTCGCCGCGAGCGCGGGAAGCGCGGCCGCCAACGCGCAGACCATCGACACGTCCGGCAGCTCGGACCAGCCGGGGTCACAGTTCGGCGCGTACAAGCTCGACAGTCATGGCGAAGGGCTCAGCTTCACCTACAACAGCCCGGGGCTGATCCCCGGCACGCCTTCCCCGCTGTTCGCGGCCAGCCTGCCCGAGTCGGTCGCCAACATGGACAGCGGCCCGAGCTCCTACGCGTTGTCGAGCCTCGTATATCCGGGACCGCTCATCGCCGACCTGCCGTCCGTCCTCGCACTCGGCGGTGTGCCCCAAGCGAGCGCGATCCCTTCGTACCCGGTCCGCGCGCAGGCCTTCTACCCCGCTGGGCCGACCGGTAGCGACACCCAAGTCGGAACCGGTCGCCAGAGCGTCAATACATCCGCCAGCGACGCGACCGCGACGACCGACTACGGCGCGGCCCAGCTACCCGGCATCGTGAACATCGGCGCGATCACGTCGATGGTCGACAACGCGCTCGGCTCCAGCGACGTCACGAGCCGCACCCACGTCGAACTGTCGAACGTCGACCTGCTGGCCGGCCTCTTCCACGTCGACTCGATCGTGACCGATCTCGTCGCCACCAGCAGTGGTTCGGATGCCGCGAGCAACGGCACGACGACGATGAGCGGCGTCACCTTCCTCGGCTTCCCGGCGACGATCGACGCCGACGGCGTGCACTTCACGTCGCCGCCGAGCAGTGACAGCGGAGCACCAACGACGACGAGCCCGCTCGGCGCGCTCGGCAGCGCGTTGACGCCGGCCGGCGACGGACTCACCCAGCTCATGAACTCGGTGATCGGTGCGGGCAACACGAACGCCAACCAGCTTCTCGCGCAGTCCGGGATCCAGATGAAGCTGCTCCAGCCGTCCGAGGTGAAGTCGGGAGCCGATGCCAGCCGCTTGGCCAGCGGTCTGCTCGTCACCATCACCTACAACGGGTCGACCGAGCCCGTGCTGTCGAACCTGCTCAACCTGATCCCGATCGAGTCGCTGCCGAGCCAAGGCCTCGGTCCGATCCCCTTCTCGTCGCCGCAGTCCTTGGTGCTCGCGCTGAAGGCAACCCACGTCGAGACCATCGGACTCGCCGCGGCTTCGGTCCGCGCCTCCGCGTCGCCGCCGTTCTCACTCCCGTCGCTCAACTCCAGCTTCGGCAGCAACGCGCTGACCGGTAACAACGTGCTGAACGCCGGAAAGGTCAGCGGCGGCAAGTTCACGACCCCCGCTCCGCAACTCGGCGCCGGAGGGGCCGGCGGTGGCGGCGGCACGATCGGCAACGCGCTGCCGATCTCCCTCGCCGACTCCGGTCCACTGGCGGCCGCTGTCGTCCTCATGTTGGTCGCGCTCGCCGCCGGGCTCGCCGCCGTCGGTGGTGGCAGGCTGGCGGACAACGTGCTGGCCGCGGCCAGCTCCTCCTGCCCAGAAGGACTCGATCGGTCCCCCGCCTCCGGAGGCAACGAGTGACCCAGCCGGCACCCCGCACGCGCCGACGCACACAACCGTTGCGAGCGCAGACATCCGCGTCTGTCCAGGCGCCCGCGCCCGCACCGCCCGCACCGCCCGCACCCGAAGAGGTTGCGGCATTGCCGGTACCCACGGCGGACGCACGTAAGGAAGAAGCCGACCGTCACCGCCGGCTCAGTGACGGCGTGCGCAAGCTGCGCGTCGGCGGCGGCACGTTGAACTTCAGCGAGCGCACGCTGATGATCATCGGCAGCATCCTCGCCGTCATCGGCCTCGTGGCCATCTTCATCGGCTGGTACGGCGCGTCGCACTCGCCGTTCCTGTTCCAACAGATCCCGTACCTGATCTCCGGTGGCCTGTTCGGTCTCGGGCTCGTCTTCCTCGGTTCGATCTTCTACTTCTCGCACTGGCTGACCGAGCTCGTGAAGGAGGGGCGCACTCAGTCGGCCGCGCTGGTCGAGGCGATCTCGCGCCTCGAGGACACGATCAAGCAGCAGTCCGGTCAGGATCGCTTCGCCATCACCGAGGCGATTCACTCGAGCGACGGCCACGCGAGTGACGGCCGAGCGAATGGCGCGTCCTCGGCCGATCTCGTCTCGACGAGCAAGGGCACCATGGCCCACTCGCCCGATTGCGTCGTCGTGGCCGGCAAGCACGGGCTGCGACCCGTGAGCCGCGATGACGGCCTCGAACCCTGCAAACTCTGCGACCCATATTCGGAGGCCGCGTCCAACTGAGCGGCCCTATCGGCCGCTAACCTCCGCAACAGGAGGTGCAGAAAGAATGGTCATCGCCTGGGTGGCGTTGGGCGTAGGCCTTCTGCTCTTCGAGTTGCACCATCAGGCGTTCTACGCGCTGTTCGGTGGATTCGGAGCTCTGGCGGCCGCGCTGTTCGCAGTGCTCCTGCCCGATGCCGTCGTTTTGCAGATCATCGTCGCGGTACTGGTCACCGTGGTCGGCGTGGTGGCCGTGCGTCCGTTGGTCAGCCGAGTGTTCGAACAGCACCGCACCGGAGGGCACATCGCCCGCGGTGTCCACGGAGGGCTCGTCGGCCAGGAGGCGCTGACCCTCGACGTGGTCGGCGACGATCACGCCATCGGGCACGTGCGCCTCGGCGGCGAACGCTGGCTCGCCGTCAGCGGCGGCCCTTCGATCCCGGCGGGCACGCCCGTCCTCGTGACCGCGTTGCGGGGCACCACGTTGACGGTCTGGCCCGTCGACAGCAGCCGGATCCTCGACACGTCTGTCCCGCTGCTGGATCCACCAACTACGAATGCGCCGGACGGCGCGGATGGGAGCACGACGTGACTGCAGGCCCAATAGCGGCCCTGGTTGTCTTCGGACTGGTCGTGATCGTCGGGCTGGCCGCCCTGCGCGGAATGATCAACATCGTCCAGCAGGGCGAGGTCGGGGTGGTCAAGCGTCTGGGCGAGTACAAGCGCACGCACGAGCCGGGCCTCGTGATCATCCGGCCCTTCGTCGACTCGTTGCAGCGAGTCGACATGCGCGAGTTCCCGCGCCCGGGCGACCGCCAAGAAGTGATCACGAAAGACAACGTGGTCGTCACGGTGAACGCGACGATCTTCACGCAGGTCGTCGACGCGAAGGCCGCCTTGTTCAGCGTGGCCAACTTCGACGTCGGCATCGACGCACTCGCCCGCACGGCACTCCGGTCGGTGATCGGCACCATGACGCTCGACCAGGCACTGTCCGAGCGCGAGCGCATCAACACCGACGTGCAGGAGCAGATGGAGGTCGTCACCGACAAGTGGGGCATCCGCATCAGCCGCATCGAGATCGTCGAGATCTCGCCGCCGCCGAACATCCTTCAGGCGCTTGCGTTGGAGAAGCAGGCCGACCAGGAGAAGCGGGCCCGCATCCTGCAGTCCGAAGGTCAGCAGGCGTCGGCGGTGAACGTCGCGCAGGGCGAGGCGCAGGCGGCAGTCAGTGCGGCCGAAGGTGAGAAGAAGGCGGCCATCCTCCGAGCCGAGGGCAACCGCCAAGCGGCCATCCTCGAATCCGAAGGTCGGTCACAGGCCATCACCACCGTCTACAACGCCATCAAGGCGGCCGATCCCGATCAGATGCTCGTCGCCATCCTGCAGCTCGACACGCTGTCGAAGTTCGCCGACAGCGACAACGCCAAGATCGTGGTGCCGTTCGAGAGCGCCGGGCTGATGGGCGCCGCGCAGGCGCTCAAGGGCGTGCTAACCGACGGTGCCGCCGGCTCGTAGCCGCGCCATCTCGTCGCTGTCGATCCCGAGCTCGCGCAGCACTTCGTCCGTGTGCTGACCCGCGTAACAAGGGGGACGGGTGATGGCACCCGGCGTGCCACCGAGACGAGGAGCCGGCGCGGGGTGGATCACTCCGTCGATCTCGACGAACACGTCGCGCGCGACGTTGTGCGGATGGGCGGGCGCTTCCGCGAGCGTGAGGATCGGCGCGACGCAGGCGTCGAGCGCCCCGAACCGTTCGGCCCACTCGTCTCTCGTGTGTGACTTGAAGCGAGCGGCGAAGATCGACCGCAGCTCGTGCCATTGCGCGCGGTCGTCACGGTCGGGCACGTCGCCGTCGGACAAGCCGAGGCCTTCGAGCAGCAACGCGTAGAACTGCGGCTCGATGGCGCCCACGGCGACGTACGCGCCGTCGGCGCACTCGTAGGTGTCGTAGTAGGGCGAGCCGGTGTCGAGCATGTTGGTGCCACGCTCGTCGCTCCAGAACCCGATCTGGCGCGCGGCATAGAACGGCGCCATCAACAGCGCAGTGCCGTCGACCATGGCGGTGTCGACCACTTGCCCCTCGCCGGTGCGCGATGCGCTGACCAGCGCGCAGGCGATGCCGTACGCGAGCAGCAACCCTCCCCCGCCGAAGTCGCCGATGAGGTTGAGCGGGGGCGCCGGGGGCCCACCGGCGCGACCGAATGCGCTCAACGCGCCCGCCAGCGCGGTGTAGTCGATGTCGTGGCCGGCCCGATCCGAGAGCGGCCCATCGCGGCCCCAGCCGGTGAGCCGTCCGTACACGAGCCTGGGGTTACGGGCGAGGCACACGTCGGGACCGAAGCCGAGTCGCTCCGCCACACCCGGGCGGTAACCCTCGATCAACACGTCCGCCGATTCGATGAACCTCAACACGAGCTCGACACCGGCCGTCGACTTGAGATCGACACCGATGGAGCGGCGGCCACGATCGAGCACCGTGCCCGGCGCCCGCGCCGGATCTGCGGTCGCAACCGCGGCCGGCTTGTCGATGCGGATGACGTCGGCGCCCATGTCCGCCAGCACGAGGCCGCAGAACGGGATGGGCCCGATGCTGGCCAGCTCGACGACGCGTACGCCGTCGAGCGCGCCGCTCATGCCACTCGAGCAGCGGCTCGCGCGGCGACGTCCTGGCAGGCCTCGAGCAACAGTGGCCCGAACGTCTCCTTGGCGCACACGAGGTGGCCGTCGTCGATCCGGTGGATCGTGGCACCCGGCACCGAGAGCGCGAGATGGAGCTGCGCGAGCGCGGGGATGGCGCGATCCTTCGCCGTCACGACGACCGCGGTGGGGACGTCGATGCGCCCGATCCAGCGGCTGGCGTTGTAGTTGCTCATCGCCACGCCGGCCTCGAACACCATGCGCGTGCTGTGCCGCTGCATCTCGGCGCGAGCCCACTGCCGCATGGTCGACGGTCGCTTGTTGCCGACGACCGGCATCATGGCGCGGACCTGTTTCACGGGAACCTTGGTGGCGATCTGGCCCAACCGGGTCGTGCCTGCCGCCGCCGCCATCATCGTGGCGAAGATCCACTGTTCGCGCATCCCGGGCATGAGCCGGTGCGCGGTGGAACACAGCACGAGCCCGTCGACGCGCTCGGGATGACGGCGCCACAGCAGTTGCGCCACCGGACCACCGAGCGAGTAGCCCACCGCGATCGCGCGATCGATACCGAGCGCCTCGAGCGTTGCCGCGGCATCGTCGGCACAATCGGCGAGACGAAAACGGCGGCTGCTGCGGATGCCGCGGCCGTGGCCGCGCATGTCGACGGCAACGAGATTGAACCGAGTCGACAGGGTGTCGAACGCGCGGAACCAGTTGAGACCGCCGCTGGCGAGCCACCCGTGCAGCAGGAGCAAGGTCGGCGCACCCGCTGGACCTTCGACCTGACGGACGAACGTCGTCCCGCGATCAGGCAGTTCGATGCGCCGGCCGACGGGCAGGAGCGGGCCTCCGACTGGGCGGACCAGTTTGAGATTGGTCCCGCCCGGACCGATTGTCGCAACCATTCGCGGCCGAGCATATGGGTTGCGTCAACCCGCGAGTGTCACCAGCTCGTCGAGGGCGAGCGCCATCCCGTCGGTGATCTCGTGCGGGTCGGCGATGTGCTCACGACAGGCGATCACACCGACGTTCAAGTGATCGCAGTAGCTCCACACCGTCACGTTGAGCCCGATGCCTTCGAGGATCGGACCGACGGAGTACACGCCCTCCAAACGCGCGCCGGCAACGAAGAGCGGCTCGCGCGGTCCGGGGACGTTCGACACGACGAGATTGATCGGCGGATTGTGATGCTCGGCCAACCCCAAGCGGCTGTACTGCCGCATGACCCACGAGTACGGCTTCGGCGGGGTGTACTCGCTCCAGTCGGCGAGCATGTCCGCACCGAGGACGTTGTGCATCTCCTTCGCCGCACCCGTCACCTCGTGGATGGCCCGCAACCGCTCGACCGGATCGTCGATGTCGGTGCGCAGCGACGTGAACATGTTCGACACCTTGTTGCCACCGAGCCGGGCGATGTCGTCGGGGTCGTCGGTCGACACGGGAACGCCGGCCACGAGCGCGCGGTCGGGCAAGAGGTCGCGCTTCGCCAGCCACGCCCGCAGCGAGCCCGCGACCATCGCGAGCACGACGTCGTTCATCGTCACGCCGAACGCCGTCTTCACGTGCTTCAGGTCGGACAGCACGAGCGTCGACGTCGCGAACGATCGGTGCGGGGTGAGCGCGCCGTTGAACGGAGTGCGGGGGGTGTCGAGGATCGGGCGGGGGGGCGTGACCGTCGCCGTCTTGCGATGACGTTGCATGGCGCGCACGCGGGGCAACGTCCGCCCCAACAGCCGCGGCAGGCGGCCGAGGCCGATCAAGAAGTCACGGAGCGCATCGACCAGCAACCGCCATGCCGTCGGCACTCGCTCGGGCCGCCATGGCCGGCTCGGCGGGATCGGATCCACCTCCTCCGGCGACGACGCCATCACGTTGGAAAGCAACGCGGCGGCCGCCACTCCATCCGCCAGCGTGTGATGGATCTTCGCCAGGAATCCGACGCGGCCACCCTCGAGGCCCTCGAGCATCCAGATCTCCCACAACGGGCGCCGGCGATCGAGCGACCATGACGCGATCTCAGCGATCACCGCGTCCATCTCCGCGCGACCACCGGGCGGCGGCACCGCGATACGGCGTACGTGATACGGCAGATCGAAGTCCGGGTCCTCGATCCACACGGGGTGATGCAAGCCGAGCGGCACGTCCACCAACCGTCGGCGGAACGGCGGCAGCAGGTGCAGGCGTCGCTCGAGCTCGAACTGGAATCGGGCGAAGTCGTAACCGCCGGGCACCGTGCTCACGTCGAGCACCGCGTACTTCAGCGTGTGCATGTGCAACGTGGGCGTCTCGTTGTACAAGAAGCTCGCGTCGAGACCTGTGAGTCGCTCCAAGCTGCACCTCCTCCCGCGCAGTGGAAGTATCGAACTCAATGATTCGTGATGATGCTGTCAACGCCCTTGTCGAACGCGCCCACAGGGAGGTCGACGACGGCATTCTTCCCTCCTGCCAGCTCGCCGTCGCCTACGAGGGCGAAGTCGTGCGCACGGTCACACTCGGTGACGCGCCGCACGGCGAGGACACCCGCTACACGATCTATTCGGCCACCAAGCCGATCGTGGCGTCGGCCATGTGGCAGCTGCTGGCCGAAGGCGCCGTTTCCCTCGAGGACCGCGTGGCCGACCACATCCCCGAGTTCGGCACCAACGGCAAGGACGTCATCACCGTCGAGCAGGTCATGCTCCACACCGCCGGCTTCCCGCACGCCCCCCTCGGGCCGCCACAGTGGGACACCCGTGAGGGCCGGGTCGACGCGTTCTCGAAGTGGCGGCTGAACTGGGAGCCCGGCACGAGGCACGAGTACCACGCCACGACCGCGCACTGGGTGTTGGCCGAACTGCTGGCTCGCGCCGACGGCGTGGAACACACGGAGGCGATCCGCCGCCGCGTCATCGAGCCCCTCGGCCTGCAGAAGCTGGCCCTCGGCGTGCCGGCCGACCAGCAGGGCGACATCGCCCGGGTCGAGCACACAGGCGTTGCGCCGACGCCCGAAGAGTTCGAGGCCGTGCTCGGGGTTCCGGGCATCGACGTCGGCGAGGTGACCGATGAGGCGCTCGAGGCGTTCAACCGGCCCGACGTGATCGCGGTCGGCGTACCGGGAGGCGGAGCGGTGTCGACCGCGTCGGACCTCGCGCTCTTCTACCAAGGGCTGCTCCACAATCCCGATGGACTCTGGAACCCGAAGTGGCTCTCGATCGCCACCAGCGACGTACGCAACACGTTCCCCGACCCGCTGCTGGGCGTACCCGCGAACCGCACGATCGGCCTCGTGGTGTGCGGCGACGACGGCAACGGCCCTCGCCGCGGGTTCGGTCACGGGTGCGGTGCGGCCACGTTCGGACACGACGGCGCCGGCGGTCAGCTGGCGTGGGCCGACCCGGAGTCCGGCGTGTCGTTCGCGTACGTCACCAACGGTCTCGACCGCCACGTGATCCGCCAGTGGCGCCGCGACATCGGCATCAACAGCCGCGCCGCCGCGGTCGCGGGATGAGCCATCGGCCGGGTCGGGCAGGAGCGTACGGTCCAGGGCCAGAATCACCTATCTCATGAAGCCGTTGAGTGGGATGGACGCGTCGTTCCTGTACATGGAGACGCCGTCGCAACTGACACACGTCGTGGGTGTTCTCATCCTCGATCCCACGGAGGGCGGTGGGTTCTCCTACGAGCGCATCATGCACACGCTGCGAACGCGCATGCATCTGCTCGAACCGTTCCGGCGTCGCCTCGTCACGGTGCCGTTCAACCTCGGCCATCCCGTATGGATCGAGGACCCCGACTTCGATCTCGAGAGTCACGTCCATCGCGGCGCCATCCGCTCGCCCGGCAGCATGCACGAGCTCGCCGAGGTCGTGAACGACATCGCCAGCCGTCCCCTCGATCGCAGCCGTCCGTTGTGGGAGCTGTATCTGCTCGAGGGCCTCGAGGACGGCAAGATCGGGTTCGTCAGCAAGATGCACCACTCGGCCATCGACGGTGTGACCGGCGCGGACCTCATGGCCAACCTGTTCGACCTCGATCCGGAAGCGCCGGATCCCGAACCGCCGGCCGAGCCCTGGCAGCCCGAGGCGATTCCGTCTGACATCGAGTTGATGGCGGCTGCGCTGCAGAGCATCGCCCGCCGGCCGCGCACGATGGCCAAGGTGCTCGGCAACACCGCCAAGTCCGTCGTCGACATCGTGCAGCGTCAGCGTGAAGCCGCGGCCGAGGATCGCCCGACGCCCGCGCTCCCGTTCACCGCGCCCAAGGTGCGCTGGTCCGGTGCGATCACGCCCCATCGTGAGACCGCGTTCGGCAAGGCGTCGCTCGACGACATGCGCCGGATCAAGTCCGCCTTCGGCACGACCGTGAACGATGTCGTCCTCGCGGCGTGCACGCAGACCTTGCGCCAATACCTCATCGCGCACGACGACCTTCCCGACGCGCCGCTCGTGTGCTCGGTCCCGGTGTCCGTGCACGGGCGCACGGAGCACGAAGGCACCAACCAGGTGTCGACGATGTTCGTGCGGCTGCCGGTGCAGATCGAGGATCCGGTCGAGCAGTTGCGCACCATCGCGGCCGAGACCCGCGAAGCGAAAGAGATGCAGAACGCGATCGGCGCGGACATGCTGCAGGACTTCGCGCAGTTCATGCCACCGACGTTGTTCAACCGCGCCATGCGGCTGTACTCGAGTCTGAACCTGGCCGATCGTCACCGACCCGTGCACAACTTGATCGTGTCGAACGTACCCGGTCCCCCCATCCCGCTCTACACCGCGGGCGCGCGTGTCACGGGCGTGTATCCGTTCGGTCCGTTGCTCGAAGGCGCGGGACTCAACCTCACGGTGCTGTCGAACATGGGTCACGTCGACTTCGGTGTCATCGCCTGCCGCGAGCTCGTACCCGACGTGTGGGACATCGCCGACGGTTTCGCGGAAGCGGTCTTGCTGCTCGACAAGCGCGCAAGCGAAGAAGGTGACAAGTCGTCCGCAAAGCCCGCGAAGCGCGCGCCGGCGCGCGACAACGTCGCCGATCAGCGCGCGGTGTAGCGGTACCCTCTCCCCGCCCGGGGAGGGAGTCCCATGCGCGTGCTCATCTGTGACGACGAGGCTGATGTGCGGTTGCTGTTCCGTAGCGCGTTCGAACAGCAGGGCGCAGAGGTCGATGAGGCAGTGGACGGTGACGACTGCCTTGCGAAGGCGCACGAACACGCGCCGGATGTCGTCATCCTCGATTTGATGATGCCGAAGCGCGACGGCCTCTCGACATTGCCGGCGCTTCGAAAGATGTGTCCGAACACCGCGGTGCTCGTCGTCACCGCGTACGCCGCGCTCGAAGCCTTCGAGACATGTCGCTCGCGCGGCGCGTCCGGCTGCTTCGACAAGGTCGGGTTCCTCCCGCGGGTCTCCTGGGTGATGTCGCGGTACGGATCCGAGCGTCGAGACGAGGTCGCGGGACAGGCTGAGTAGAGCCCTCACAGCCGTCCGCTAGCGTGTTCGGCCGTGTCGCGCCGGATCGACGTCGAGCTCACCAGCGATCGTGGTGACGGATCTTGGACGTGGCGCGCCGCGGGTGCCCGCGAGCCCCGCGGGGTGGTCCCATCCGACCTCGTGCCGAGCGGCGCCAAGGTCGGCGACGTGCTGCGGGCCGACGCCGACTTCGACCTCGACGGCGTGACGATCGCCGCCCTCGCTCCCATCCAGGAGAAACGGCGCAACGAGGCCGAGCGCATCGAGATCATCGGCCCGCCCCGCCGAGACGACGTGCTGGTCACGTCATCGCTGGTCAAGGGCGGCCGAGCCGAGCGCAGCGATCGCCGCGAGCGGGGCGATCGGCCGCCGCGGTCCGAGGGTGATCGGGGCGCCCGGGCCGACCGGCCGCCGCGGTCCGATCGACCGGCGCGCACGTCCGAGCGACCGGCGCGCACGGCCGAGCGGCGCCCGCCACGGGCCCGGCCCGAGGAGCCGCCGAAGCCGAAGCCGAAGCGCCTGCGACCGGCGCGCGTCCATCGGTCCGCGGTGCTCGAAGAGCTACCGCCGGAGCATCGACCGATCGCGGAGCAGGTTCTCGCCGGCGACATCCCCGCCGTGCGTCAGGCGATCGAGAAGGAGAACGACGACCGCAAGGGTCGCGGCGAGCCGGCCATCAACGGCGACCAACTCCTTGCCATCGCCGAGAAGCTGCGCCCGCGCTTGCGCACCGCAGAGTGGCGCGACCGCGCCGACGCGGCCCTCGCCGCGGTCGACGAGATCGACTTGCGTGACCTTCGCTCGGTCGTGGTCGCGGCTGACAGCGCGGCGCGCGACGACGACACCCGCGCCCTCGCGGCACAGCTTCGTGAGTCGTTGACGAAGCGTGTCGACAGTGAACAAGCGGCGTGGCTGAGCGAGCTCAGCGCCGCGCTCGACTCGGGCCGGGCCGTACGCGCGCTCCGGCTCAGCTCGCGTCCGCCGAAGGCCGGCACCATCCTCGAGCCCGCGCTCACGGCGCGGCTCACCGAAGCGGCCGGCTCGTCGCTGACTGCGGATGCACCGGCCGATCGTTGGAGCGTCGTGCTCGAAGCGATTGCGTTCTCCCCGGTTCGCTTGACGGTCACACCGGCATCGGTGCCACCCGAGCCGCGCCCGGAACTGGTCGAGGCGGTGCGTAAGTTCGCCGGCCGCGTTCCCAAGGTCGCCGCTGCGTTCGGCATCGATCCCTCCGCCGAGCCGCAGAAGCGGGCACCGCGCAAGAGCGCACCCCGCAAGGCACAGGCACCTACAGGCGCGCCCGCCCGCAGGGTCCCACCGCCGCCACCGTTGCCACCGCCGCGCGCGGAGTCAGCGCCGCCCACTGAGTCAGCGCCGCCCGCGGAGTCAGGCGAGTAGCGGCAGTACGTCTGCGGGTTCGCGCAGCACGATGTCACCGTCGTGCTCGCGCGCTCGCGGGTTCCACATCGCGATCGCGAACCGACAGCCGGCGGCGGCCGCGCATCGGCGATCGTGATCCGTGTCCCCGACGAACACCACGTCGTCCGCACGCGCGCGGAGCGCGTCGAGCACGGGACCAAGCTGCTTCGGTCCGTCGAAGGCGTCCGCGAACATCGCGATATCAGGGCGCCATCCCAGTCGATCGAGCTCCGCCCGCCCTGACCGACGGTGCTTGTTCGAGCACACGGCCCAGCGATCGAGCTCCGCGACGACCTCGTCCACGCCGGTGAACGCAGGTGCGACCGTCTCGTCGTAATGGTCGAGATACGCGTCGACGGTCACGCCCAACCGCGCACACTCGTCCGCCAGCAGTGCACCGAAGCCGACCTCCTCCGCCGGCACGCCGAGCGCCACGAATGGCGCGACCAACGCGGCGTCCGAATCGAGCAACGTGCCATCGAGATCGAAGATCGGGATCAGAGGCGACCGCCAGGAAATGACGCCGTCACGATTCACGCGGTGCCATGACCGACGAACGGCTGGCGCGACCGCGGAACTCACCGCTCGCTGGATCCTCGTCCCATCGGGCACTACACGTGAGGCACACGCACGAGTCGAGTCGAAGTGAGGCCAGGTACAACCGATCGACTTCGAACGAGTCGCAATACGGGCACTGGAAGTGCCCGGCGTCCGCACCCACCGATCGGCTTCCCCCTTCCGTACGACACCCTATCGGACCGTTTGTCTTCGACTCGTGAACCCCACGTAGGGTTGCGCCCCATGGTCGATTACGAACTGCAGGGCCACGTTGCGCTCCTGACGCTGAACCGTCCCGAAGCCCGCAACGCGGTCAACGGCGACGTCGCGAATGGCATGGAGAAAGCCATCGACGAGCTCGAAGCGAACGAAGAAGCGTGGGTCGGCATCCTCACGCACGTCGGTCCCGTGTTCTGCGCGGGCGCTGACCTGAAGGCGATCAACTCGGGCCAGGCCGGCGCGTTGCAGACGAAGCGCGGTGGCTTCGCCGGTTTCGTCAATCGTGAACGGACGAAGCCGATCATCGCCGCGATCGACGGCCCTGCCCTCGCCGGTGGCTGCGAGATCGCGGTCGCGTGCGACCTCATCGTCGCGTCGACCGACGCTCGATTCGGGCTCCCGGAGGTGAAGCGTTCGCTCGTCGCGGCCGCGGGTGGACTGTTCCGCCTGCCCCGCATGCTCCCTCGCAAGATCGCCCTCGAGATGATCATGACCGGCGATCCGATCTCGGCCGAGCGCGCCGCCGAGCTGGGCTTCGTCAACGAGGTGTGCGAGCCGGGTCAAGCCCTCGACCGGGCCAGGGCACTCGCCGATCGCATCGCCGCCAACGCGCCGCTCGCCGTGCGTGAGAGCCGCGCCATCGTCCTCGAGACCGTCGACGCCCCCGACGAAGAGGGCTGGAAGCGATCGGGCGAAGGCATGGCCAAGCTGGCCTCGACCGAGGACTTCTGGGAGGGACCGAAGGCGTTCATCGAGAAGCGGCCGCCCGAGTGGAAGGGCCGCTGAGGCTCACCTGTCCGAGCCTGACCTCGCTCAGGTGATGGTTGGGAGGATGCCGTTCTCGTGGAGGAACTCAGCGAGTCCCTCCGCGAGCGCCCGCTCGGCGACGTCGTGCACCGACACCCACGCGGCCTCGGCCGCATCGTCGCCGGGGACGGGATCAGCCGTCGGGTCGAGCAACGTGACGAGGAAGTCGAAGATCACGAAGTGACGACCATCGGCGATCCGCTCGACCCAGCCGACGAGCTCTCCGCAGATCCCTTCGAGGCCCGTCTCCTCGAGCAGCTCGCGCACCACCGCTTCCG
Source organism: Acidimicrobiales bacterium (assembly GCA_036493595.1). Lineage (GTDB taxonomy): Bacteria > Actinomycetota > Acidimicrobiia > Acidimicrobiales > JACDCH01 > DATAES01. The sequence continues at coordinate 40,391 of DASXPN010000136.1, forward strand.
CCAGTAGCTCACCGCCCTCGACCCGCCCTCCCGGTACCGCCCAGAAGCCGGCCGCTGGTCCGTGCCCGCGCCGGATCAACAGCAACTGCTCGTCTTCCACGACGACGGCACCGACGCAGACCTCGGGACGGGGGATATCGCTCACGGCAGCGGCCGGTGCACGACGATGGCCCGCGCCACCAGGCCCGCAGACTCGAAGAAGTTCTTTGTCGCCCGGTTGCCGGGCAGCGCGAGAGAGTCGATGCCGAAGCACCCGCCTTCGGCGGCCCATGCGAGCACGGTGTCGAGCATCAGCTCGCCGATGCCGACCTCCCGTGCTTGTTCGTCGACGTACAGGTCGGTGAGCACCGCGAGGTTGCCACCGTCGGCCAACACGTCGACATGGGCGACGGCGTAACCGACCACCACATGGTCGATGGTGCCGACCAGCGTCTCGACGGTGGGATCGTCGATGTCCGCACTCAGCGAATCGTCAGGGGGTTCGCCCCGCCACTCACGCCGCGACCACACGTCGCCGCCCTTCGTCGCTGCGAGCTCGGCGACCGCGGCCTGCGCCAAGGCGACGATCGGTGCGAGGTCGTCTCGCGTCGCCGGCCGAACCGCCTCCTCCATGGTGGCGCCCGACGCTAGCCCTGTCGCTCGTCCTCCTGTGAGGCGTGGACCTGATCGATCTTGCTGAGGATCGTCTTGCGACCGCGGTTCGCAGTCTCGTACTCGCGGACCGCATCGAGCTCACCGCCCGACAGGCTCTCGAGCCGCGGCACGACCTGCGATGCGGAGAGGCTGTCGTAGTCGGGGATGGCCAGTTGCGCGGCCATCTCACCGTTGTGCTGTGGCCGAGCGACGGGCGCCGAGGTTTGCGTCGCCGGTACGTGGTTGTCGCTGACCGGCTCGCTGGTGCCGTCAGGGCGGGCGTAGGACTCTGCGAGGTTCTGCAACCGCGAGAACGCCTTCTCCGCTTCGGTCTGCCCCTGTTTGACTGCGAACTGTCCGAACATCCGCGCCATCGTCACCTGCTGGCGTCCGCGCTCGACGAGCTGCGGCACCACTTCCTCGGCGTTCATCAGCAGGCCGAGAGGTGCGAAGAAGAACAGATCGAGGGCCTGCTCGATGGGGGTCTTTCGTTCCGTCACCCCGCCATGTTGGTCGACGCGCCCGCCGGTGGAGAAATCCCCGAACCGGTCGAATCCGTCACACGCAATCGAGGCAGAACTGGTTCTTCTCGTCCGCCAGCTGCGACCTCGGCTTGAGCAGGAAGCAGCTCTGGCACACGAACTCGCCGGGCCGCCGGGGCTGGATCTTGTTGCCGTCGCCGCGCTCGTCGACGTCGACGACCTCGTCTTCTTCCTCTTCTTCCTCGTCGTCGGCGGCGGCGATGCGGTCTTTCAGGATCGTGTCGAGGTCTGCTTCGACGTCATCGGGATCGACGTCTTCGAGGTCGTCCTCCTCGCTCTCCTCTTCGCCGGCCTTGGCCGGTCGAGCGGCGGCTCCGGTCTCCTCCTCCGTCTCGGTCGGGGTTTCGGCGTCAACGTCGACGATGACCTCGACGGCGTCGTCGTCGACCAACACGTCGTCGTCGACCAGGTCTTCGTCGAAGGCGTCGTCGCCCTCCTCGAGGTCGGGCTCGTCGAGATCAGCCTCTTCGAGGTCGGGCTCCGCTTCCTCGAGGTCCTCCTGGGCTTCGGCCATGTCATCCTCGGGATCGTCCGCCATCGTGGTTTTCGGTGCTCCGTGTCGAGATTTCGCTGCGCGCGGGCCGGGAGGATACACACCCGGCAGCGCCACGCCACCCTTCCGGGCAAAGAAGCCTCGGTACGCTACGGTGCTTCCCCCTTCCGGGGCGCATAGCTCAGTTGGTCAGAGCGCTGCCTTCACACGGCAGAGGTCCGCCGTTCGAGTCGGCGTGCGCCCACCACAAGCGGCGCAGGTCAGCAGCCCCCTCAGGGGCGACCGGCAGAGTCATGGTCGAGGAGCAGGCCCATGGCGATCACGTCCCACAAGGCTCCGCTCCGTCGCCGGTACTGACGCCTCAAATAGCCCTCGTCGGTGAACCCCGCTGCCTCGTACAGCCGCCGGGCACGCGCATTGTGCGGCCACACTTCAAGGACGATCTTGTGGCACTG
>DASXPN010000137.1:0-1837 GCA_036493595.1 Acidimicrobiales bacterium
GACTACGTCGAAGGCTTCTACAACCGCCGCCGACGACACTCGACGCTCGACTACCTCAGCCCGACCGACTATGAACAACACCACGCCGCCGCGTACGCGGTCGCGTAACCAACCGGTGTCCACGCAACCGGGTCAACTCCACGGCGGGCTCCGCGTTCGCGCTATCGGATTGACCTCGTCTGTCCGCTGTTCTGGCGCGCCGTTCTGCATTCGAGCCGGCGGTCGGGGACATCTGTCGCATGGGATATTGGGCGCCTGTTTTGCGGCGGTTCGCCAGTTTCCTGTGGCTATTGGTTGGGCGGCTCGTAGGCTGGGTGGCTGTGGAGGCGGCGGAGATCCGTTACGCGAAGCGGGGGGATGGGCATGTCGCCTATACGGTTCTTGGCGAGGGTCCGATCGATCTGCTCGCGTTGAATACCGGCTGCAACATTTGGATTGATCGAGATGACGAGCAGCACTGGAGTCGCTTCGATCGTCGTCTGGCGTCGTTCAGTCGTCTGATTCGGTTCGATCCCAGCGGGGTTGGGCTCTCGGATCCGCTGCCGGGCGGATCGGGTCCGACGATCGAGGGGTGGGTGCAGGACGCGCTGGTCGTGTTGGATGCGGTTGGGTCTTCGCGGGTTGCCCTGTTCGGCGTCTCCGTCGGGGGTCTGGTCGCGATGTTGTTCAGTGCGACCTATCCGGAGCGCACCTCAAGCCAGGTCCTCATGCATTGTTGGGCTCGCATGGCCCGTGATGCGGATTACCCATGGGGGTGGCCACAAGAGGTCCTCGACCGGTTCGTGGACACGGTCACCGACCCGAGTCACGAAGGCGACGTGGTCGACGACCTCGCGTTGAGCGCCCCGAGCCTCGCCACCGATGTCGAGTTTCGAGCGTGGTGGAAACGCGCTGGTGAGCGGAACGTCAGCCCGGCTATCGCTCGGGCTTTGGACGTCCTCACGAATGGAGCAGATCTGCGCGCGGTACTGCCGTTGATCGACACACCGACCTTGGTGCTACATCGGGTCGACAACCCGTTCCTCCGGATCGGCCAGGCGCGCTATCTCGCCGAACACATCGCCGAAGCCAAGCTCGTGGAGCTGCCCGGCGAAGACCACCTTCCCTTTGCCGGCGATACCGATGCTCTGTTGGGAGAGATCGAAGAGTTCCTGACCGGAACACGAGCAACGCCGAGCACCGATCGGATGTTGGCCACGATCCTGTTCACCGACATCGTGGACTCGACCCAACGGGCAGTCGGCAGCGGCGATCGTCGCTGGCGCGATCTCCTTGATAACCACGACCGCATGGCCGAACGGCAGGTGCAACGCTTCGGCGGTCGACTGGTCAAGACGACCGGTGATGGCATGCTCGCGACCTTCGACGGTCCCGCCCGGGCCATTCAGTCCGGGCTCGCGATCTGTGACGGTGCCCGCCAGCTCGGCATCGAGGTCCGCGTCGGGGTGCACACCGGCGAAGTTGAACGCCGTGGTGATGACATCGCCGGGATCGGCGTTCACATCGCGGCGAGAGTCGAGACACACGCGCAACCGGGTGAAGTGTGGGTGTCCAGAACGGTCACCGACCTGGTCGCCGGCTCGGGGATCAACTTCGGTGACCGAGGTGAGCACCAACTCAAAGGCGTCCCCGGCACCTGGCAGCTCTTCGCCGTGCTGCACTGAACCACCGGCAGTCGGATTCGTGACCGCGTCCCACCGGCGGCGAAGCGAGAAAGGGGCAACGATGACGGCTGACCCGACGTGGGACTTCCAGAACCCGGTTAGCAAAACCCGCCTGCTCGGTGTACTCCAACGCGAAACCGACACGATGTTTGAACTCGCTGCCGACCCCGGAC
>DASXPN010000138.1:0-8738 GCA_036493595.1 Acidimicrobiales bacterium
CCGGCGACCTCGTCGCCACCTATCTCGCTGAACATCACCTCGGGTTCACGCCGACGGACAACGAGGTCGGCGCGGCCTTCGACTTCGCGTCCGTCGCGCTGCGAGACCGATCGGTCCTTACGCCGGAGTTCTCCATCCGCATGATGTTGCGCGCGGTGACCGACGTCGCCCCGCGGCTCGCTCAGTTCGAGTGGCGTGTCGAGCACGACCGCAAGCAACGGTTGATGACCTCTGACACACCGCTCGTGCTCTGGCGCGCGCCAACGTACCGTGACGAGTTCGAAGGCTTCGGCATCGAGACGGCTGAGGAGATCCGCTTCCCCCTCGACCCTGGCAAGCAGCTCGTGCTCACGCGCAATGAGCGAACCCCAAGCGCACGCGTGAACCCAGCGCGGTCGGCCGCGGCCAATCAGGAGGCCGCGTTGGCGTGCCACAACTTCGTCGTCGCGCACCCGAGGGAACGCGCCCGGGTCGAGCAACTCGATCTTCCGGCCCGGCGCCCCACTATGCGGTTCAACAGCGGCCCGCTCCTCCGTCGGCTATCCGACGGGACCACCGTCGAGGACGGCGAGGTGATTCACATGTGGGTCCCGCGCCGCTGACCAGCGCGGGCAGAGCGGCAAACCCTTCGCTGACCGGTGGGTGACCGGAACCAGGCGCGTCGGCGTTGCCGTCAGGTGACGGCGACGCCGAGCAGTTCGCCGACGCCGTATGTGACGGACATCGCGAGCGTGCCGCCGACGACGACACGGATCATGGCGCGACCCTTGGGCGAGCCACCGAGGTGCGCGCTCAGCGCCCCGGTCGCGGCGAGCGCAGCGAGGGCGCCGCTGAATGCGACGGGTATCCGTGCGGACACCGGTGTCGTGATGACCGCCATGAGGGGGAGCAGTGCCCCCGCAGTGAACGATGTCGCCGACGAGAGCGCGGCGGCCCACGGGTTCGCGATGTCTTGCCGGCGCAATCCGAGCTCGAGCTCGAGGTGCGCGTCGAGCGGATCCTTGGCGGTCAGTTCGTCTGCGACCGTCTGCGCGGTCGCCGGACTGAGCCCTCGCTGTTCCAACAGCTCGACGAGTTCGCGCCGCTCGGCCTCCGGCATCGTCTCCTGTTCGCGGCGTTCCTGGGCTATGAGGGCGTTCTCGGTGTCCCGCTGCGTGCTGACAGAGACGTACTCGCCCAGCGCCATCGATACCGCGCCAGCCACCACCGCGGCCACGCCGGCAGTCGCGATGGCGCTTGAACTGGTCGTCGCGGCGGCGACGCCGATGACCAACGCGGCGGTCGACACGATGCCGTCATTGGCGCCGAGCACCCCAGCCCGCAGCCAGTTCAACCGGGAGGACACCGAGCCGAGGTGGGCCTCCGTCACGTCGGTGAAGTCAGGCAGGCGCGTCGACATAGGTCCAGTCCGGCTGCTTCCGGTAGTACGCCTCGTCGTAGACGACGCTCGATCCTTTGAGGTCGACGATCCGCGGTAGCGGGAGCACGCGCGGCCGCGGACAGACGCCGCCCTCGATGTGCTCGGCGAACTCGTCTGCAAAGGCGAGCAGGATGCTCTCGACGACATCGCGTTCCTGTACCGCGAGATAGCAGCGACTGCCGTCGGTCACCCGTCTCAGCCAGCCCTGGATGGCGGCAACGGTCGTGTTCTCGCCGGCACCGCCCTCGATCTCCGTGAGTCGATCGGTGATCTCGCCCGAGCCGAGTTTGCACGGCGGACACTGCCCGCACGACTCGACGTAGAGGAACCGCGAAAACATGCGGGCGACTTCGACCATGCAGGCGCTGTCGTCGTAGACGATGAAGCCCGCCGCCCCCATCCCACTGTCGATCGCTTGAAACCCTTCGTAGCTCACTGGGGTGTTGAGTTGGCTACCGGTCACGACCCGGTTCGCGACGCCCGAGAACACCGCCTTTACCTGGCGTCCGGGCGCGACGCCGCCGCCGACGTGTTCGATGACGGCACTGAGCGGTGTCCCGAGTTCGATCTCCTCGACCGAGGGCGCGACGACGTCGCCGACGACCGTGCACACCTGCGTGCCCGGTGATTGCGCGGTCCCCATCGAGCGAAACCACTCCGCGCCCTGCGCCAAGATGTGCGGCACGTTCGACAACGTCTCCACGTTGTTCACCAACGTGGGATTCGCGTCGTCCATCGATCCGCCTGGCGCTCCCGCCTCCCATCCCGACTCGGGAACCGATGCGAACAGCCCGACCTCGAACGGCGGCAGTACCCGCGGCAGCGGAGGCCGGCCCTCGATGACCTCGAGTAGCGCCTTCTCTTCGCCGAACAGATATTCCTCGGGCCCGCTCACGATCTGCACGGCGCAGTCGCGGCAGATGCCCGCATCTTGCAGCTCGCGGATCGCGCGCGTGAGTGCATCGATCTCCTCGAGGAAGCTCGCCTTGCACGCGATGTAGGCGTCGACCGCGTCGACCGCGTACGCCGCGATGATCAGGCCCTCGGCGAGCTGGTAGGGATTGCGGCGCAGCAGCGTCCGATCCTTGAATGTTCCGGGCTCGCCTTCGGCGCCATTGCACACGACGTAGTGCCGGCCGCCGTTCTGATTCGCGATCGTCGCCCACTTCCGTCCGGTCGGGAATCCGGCGCCGCCGCGGCCGCGCAAGCCCGACTGACGGATCTCCTCGATCGTGGCTTTCCGGCCGATCGAGACGGCGCGCTCGATGCCGCGCGAACCCCCACATTGTTCGATGTACTGCTCGACGGACGTAATCGGTTGGGCCGGCAGGAGAAAGGTCGGCACTGGGTCAGCGAAGCCTGCGACTGTCATCGTTCACGTGGATGGCGGCTTCCTCCGCGGAGAGGGGCGCTTCGAGTTCGGTGGCGAAGTCGCGTTCCGTCTCGTCGACCTCGAACCACTCGTCGTCGTCCAGCGGTCGAATCCGGTCGCGCTGTTCACGCCGCACGAACTCCGGAAGCGCCTCCGGGACGCGTTCTTCGGCGGGTGTCGTGCCGTAGTCGTCGACCACGAATGGCCGCTCGGGTGGAAACTCGAGCGCCCCGGCCAGTTCGTCATCGTCGAGTGCCTCGGCTACGTCTTGCGGATCATCGATTCCCATGCGAACTCCACTCCTGACGCTCGGACGACTCAAACTCGAGCACGCGACGTGTCATCGCGACTCGTGAATGCACGTTGAGCTTGCGGAAGATCTGGCGGAGGTGAAAGTCGATCGTGTGCCGTGACAGGAACATGCGCTGACCGACCTGCGCGTTCGTCAATCCCTCGGCGACCAGCAACGCCACTTGCCGCTCGGTGTCCGTCAGGCTCTGCCAGCCTTCGACCGGCCGGTCCCTGCGGGGATGCCGGCTGACCGCGCGGATCGTGGTGCCCTGGGCGTTCGGCGTGACCGTTTCAAGTGTTTCAAGACTCATCGGATGCCTCTCTCCGGGTTCGCCTGCACACCATCACCCTGACGGACCAGGGCTTCCGGATTCCACGTCCCCGAGGACGAATCACCGGCGGGAGACTGGGCGCGGTGCGTGTGGTGGCCTACCCCGATAGAGGGCTGCTCGACGCGCGGGACAGATTCTGCGGCTGAAATTCGGCCTTGGGGACTATCTCGGGACAATCCGTCTCACTACTGTCACGGCGGGCGAACGTTGTGGCGGGAGGACTGGAGAGCGCCATGGCCGAAACCAGCTCCCACAGCCTGGGGATGCCAGGGGTAAGTGTCGAGCCAGGCGATCACCTCTGCGCCTTCTACATGGGCCAGCAGGAACGCGACGACGTGGTGCTGCCCTATCTGCGAGCCGGACTACACGCCGGGGACAAGTGCCTCGGCATCGTCGACTCGAACGAGCCGGCCACGGTAGTGAACGACGTCGGCGACGGCATCGACGTGCGCGCGTGTGTCGAGTCCCGCCAGCTGGAGCTGTGGACGTCGACCGACTCGTACCTTCGTGACGGCGAGTTCACGATCGATCGGATGGTCGAGTTCTGGGAGGAGACGGTCGGCCCTGCGGTCCGAACCGACGGGTTCGAGTTCGTGCGCGTCTTTGGCGAGATGACATGGTCGTTGCGCGACATGCCGGGCGTCGAATACCTCGCTGAGTACGAATCCGAAGTCAATCGCTTCGTTCCGAAGTACCCGCAGGTGATCGTCTGTCTCTACGACCTCCGCGAGTTCGGCGGCGGACTGCTCATGGAATTGCTCAAGACGCACCCAAAGGTGTTGCTCGGAGGCCTCGTCTTCGAGAATCCGCACTACCTCTCACCCGACGAGTACCGCTCCGCGAAATCGTGAGTATCACCCCGTCGCCGGAGCGTCGGGATGCGGACATCGCGCTCCGCGACCAATTGTCGAGCCTGCAGGGCCTGCTCGTGCTGTCGATGGTGATGACCGACAGCACCGACGAGCGCCACATCGTCCATCTGGCGGCCACCACGGTGGGTTCGCTCGGGGACGTTCGGATGTGTGGCATCCACCTGCTGGACGGGGGCTGGCAGGACGCAACGGGCCCGTGTGAACGGACGGAGATCCGCGCCGACATCGAAGCGCAATTCGTGGTGCTCAACAGTACGGGAGGGCTGCTGGCGATTCAGGGCGAAGGTTGGGGATGGGCCTATCCACTGCGGAGCCCGCAGGGTCATTTCGGCTCGCTGATCGTCAGCGCGGACGCCGAGCCCGAGTCGCACGCGCAGTTCTTGCTCCGAGTGCTTGCGCAGCAAACCGGCATTGCTCTCGCCAATGCGCGGCTGCACGGACGCGAGCGTTCGACCGCCGAGGAGTTGCTCGCGACGAACGCAGCGCTCGCAGAAACGGTGTCCGCCCTCGAACGCAGCACTGCCATTCACGACCGCCTCACGCGAGTTGCTCTGGCAGGCGAAGGCCAGCAAGGCATCGCCCAGGCCGTCCACGAGCTCACGGACCATGCGATCGCGGTCGAGGATCGCTACGGCAACCTCCTCGCCTGGGCCGGACCACACCAACCCTGCTCGTATCCAAAGCAGTCCTCGGCCGATCGCTCTGCCCTACTCGACCGTGCTCGCGCCGAGGGACAGTTGATCGCTGACGATGGCCGGCTCTATGCGATCGCCACCGCCGGCGTCGACGTGCTCGGTGTCTTGGTGCTGATCGATACAGAAGGAACGGCGGCGTCCCACGAGCGAGTCGCGTTGGAGCACGGCGCCACCGTGCTGGCCATGGAGCTGGCCCGACTGCGCAGCCTCGCCGAGAGCGAGTTGCGCGTCGGAGGAGACCTCGTCGAACAACTGCTGGCGGGCGCGCTCGACGAAACGGCCGCGCACGCGCGGGCACGCGCGCTCGGGTACGACCTCGAACGTCCGCACCGCGTCGTGGCCGTTGGATCCGCTAACGCGACAGCAGACCACGATGCCTTCTTTGACGCCGTACGACGCGCCGCCCGCGACGCCGGAGTCGGAACGTTGCTCGCCGCGGGGACCGGAACTGTCGTCGTGCTGTCCGATGCTGATCAGGATTGGAACAAGTTCCGCCAGGCGATCGATGGCGAGGCGGCGGCCGGCGCGTGCCGCATAGGTGTGGGCGGTCTCTGTTCGCGACCGGTCGAGTATCCACGATCGTTCGAGGAAGCGCGGCTGGCGTTGCGCGTGCAGGAAGCTGTCGGCTCGGATGCCACGGCGACGACATATGACGAGCTGGGCGTCTACCAGATGCTCGCCGACGTGGCGCACGCCGACGGCGTGGAGCGGTTCGCGCTTCGCTGGCTCGGACCGTTGCTGGAGTACGACGATCGCCGCAACGCCGAGCTGGTCGAGAGCCTCAGCCTCTACCTCGAATACGGACGAAGCCTCGACGCCGCCGCCAAGGCCCTATCAGTGCACCGCAGCACGCTGAAATACCGCCTGCAACGAATCGGCGAGATCTCTGGCCACGATCTCAGCGACCCCGATACGAGCTTCAATCTGCAGCTGGCGATTCGGGCCTGGCACACGCTGACCGCAATGCGAGCCGCGAACCACCACTAACCACGCGTTCACGTGATGTCGCGCTCCGCAGCGCGGCGCGACCGTGACCGCGTGGCTGACCAGACCGTTTCCGCAATCGTGATTGCCCTCGAGCAGCACCGCGCGGTGACGGCCAGCCTGCTCGACCGGCTCGACTCGCTCGTCGAGCGCGGCGGCTCGGCGGCCGAGCACCTCGTCGGCCCCTTCCGCAGCCTGCTGCGCGAAGAGGACCAAGCACTCGAGCCACTGGTGGATCAGCTCGCGCGTCACTGAACCGCTCACAACCTAGGGAGGCAACCATGGCCAAGGCAGTTGGAATCGACCTGGGGACGACGAACTCCGTCATTGCCGCCGTCGAGGGCGGACAGCCGACGGTCATACCGAACGCCGAAGGATCACGGACCACGCCATCGGTGGTCGCGTTCACCGAAAACGGAGAACGACTCGTCGGGCAGGTAGCCCGCCGCCAGGCGATCCTGAATCCCAAAGGCACGATCTATTCCGCCAAGCGCTTCATCGGCCGCAAGTTCGAAGAAGTCGAGAGCGAAGTGAAGGCGATCTCCTTCGACGTCGTGCCGGGACCGAACGGCGAGGCCCGCTTCAACGTGCGGGACAAGTTGTACGCCCCCGAGGAGATCTCCGCGCTGGTGCTGCGCAAGCTCACCGAGGACGCGGCGAAGTTCCTCGGCGAGAAGGTCACCGAGGCGGTGATCACCGTTCCCGCGTACTTCAACGACGCGCAACGGCAAGCAACGAAGGACGCCGGCAAGATTGCCGGACTCGAAGTGCTGCGCATCATCAACGAGCCCACCGCGGCCGCGCTGGCCTACGGGCTCGACAAGAAGTCCAACGAAACCGTGCTCGTGTTCGACCTCGGCGGCGGCACGTTCGACGTCAGCATCCTCGACGTCGGCGACGGCGTCGTGGAAGTGCGCGCCACCTCCGGCGACACACACCTCGGCGGCGATGACTTCGATCTGCGCATCGTCGACTACCTGGCCGGCGAGTTCCAGCGCGAGAACGGCATCGATCTCCGCAACGATCCGCAAGCGCTGCAACGGCTGTTCGAAGCGGCGGAAAAGGCGAAGATCGAGCTGTCGTCGGTCACGCAGACCCAGGTCAACCTTCCGTTCATCACGGCGGATGCCAACGGTCCGAAGCACCTTGTCGTCACGATCATGCGATCGAAGTTCGATGAGCTCACCGCGGACCTGGTCGAGCGGACCCTCGGCCCGGTGCAGCAAGCGATGGCCGATGCGAAGGTCACCGCCGACGACATCGACGAAGTGATCCTCGTCGGTGGCTCGACTCGCATCCCCGCCGTGCAGGCCCTCGTCCGCCGTTTGACCGGTGGCAAGGAACCCAACATGACGGTCAATCCGGACGAGGTCGTGGCCATGGGCGCCGCGATCCAGGCCGGCATCATCAAGGGCGAGGTCAAGGACGTGCTGCTCCTCGACGTCACGCCTCTCTCGCTTGGCGTCGAGACGATGGGCGGGTTGATGACGAAGGTCATCGAGCGCAACACCACCATCCCGGCGCGCCGCACTGAGGTGTTCAGCACCGCGGAGGACAACCAGTCCGCCGTCGACATTGTCGTGCTGCAAGGCGAGCGCGACCGCGCCGCCGACAACCGCGTGCTTGGTCACTTCAAGCTCGAGGGCATCCGGCCCGCGCCTCGGGGTGTGCCGCAGATCGAGGTCACGTTCGAGATCGACGCCAACGGCATCCTCCACGTGTCCGCCAAGGACAAGGACACCGGCGCCGAGCAGAGCATCACGATCACCGACACCACCACCCTCGACAAGGCCGAGGTCGAGCGAATGATCGCCGACGCCGAACGCAACCGGGCGGACGACGCCCGCCTGCGACAGGAGGTCGACGCTCGCAACGAGCTCGACGCCGTCGCCTACCAGGTCGAGCACCGCCTCGCGGAGTTGGGCGAGAACGCGCCTGCGCATGAGCGGGCACGGGCCGAGATGCTCGTGGCCGACGCCCGCGAGGCCGTGAAGGAGCAAGCGCCGCTCGACCGGGTACGCGCCCTGACGACCGAGCTCCAGCAGGTGTTCCACGGCCTCGGGGCGGCGGCCAGCAACGTGTCGGGCGGCCAGCCGCAAGGCAGCGAACAAGCCGGTCCAGGCGCGGGCGACGACGACGTCATCGACGCCGACTTCACCGTCAGCTGAACGAGGACAAACGGGGGCCAACCGTGATGCGGAACGAAGCCGTCGAAGACCCGGATTCGCAAACGCCGGTCGACGAACCAACCGAAGCGGAGGTGCGCGCCGCGGGACTCGAAGATCACCTGCGGCGCGCGCTGGCGGATCTCGACAACCTGCGCAAGCGTTTCGATCGAGAGGTGGCGCGAGAGCGAGCCACCGAGCGAGCCCGCGCCGCTGCCCTGTGGCTCCCGATCGTCGACGACCTCGAGCGCGCCCTGGAGCACGCGGGCGCGGACGCGGACTCGATCGTCGAGGGAATCAACACGGTTCGGGACCAGGCGTTGGCGATCCTCGAGCAGCTCGGGTACCGACGCTTTGACGACATCGGTGAACTCTTCGATCCATTGCGCGACGAAGCCGTGAGTGCCATCGACGTCGACGCGCCGCCCGGCACCGTGGTCGCCACCGTCCGCCCCGGCTACGGCACCGACGAGGTCATCCTTCGACCGGCGTCGGTCGTCGTGTCTCGAGGTTCGGGCTGACCGATGGCCGAGCGGCGCGACTTCTACGAGATCTTGGGCGTGTCGCGGGCCGCGACCGCGGAAGACATCCAACGCGCCTACCGCAA
>DASXPN010000139.1:0-1531 GCA_036493595.1 Acidimicrobiales bacterium
ATTTCACTGGCCTATCCGCTGGCGCTGCTGGCTTTGGAAACTGCGGCCGACATCGGACTGGTGCGCGGGCTTCTCAGTGGTGAAGGACCCCCGCCGGGGAGCCGGTCGGGGGTGGAGCCGAAAGCGCGTCGGACACCGGTCGGCGACTAACTGTGACAAGCGGGGACGTTGTCCCTGGCGGAATGGCGTTGGTTGATCCGCTGATGAAGTGAGCCCTCCGACGAGGCTGTGGGTCTTCGACAACTCACACATCTCGTCAGGAGGGCTCGTGACTCACGCTAGGACCCAGCACCCGAACGCGCCGTTGACCCCTGAAGGCCGACGGCGAATGGTCAGCTGCGTGCTCGATGATGGCTGGACCATTGAAGCGACCGCGGAGCGGTTCCAGGTCGACGCGAAGACGGTCCGGAAGTGGCGTGATCGGTTCGTCGCTGAAGGCCCGGATGGACTGTTCGACCGGTCGAGCCGGCCGCATCGATCACCGAACCGCACATGCCGCTCGACCCATAGGGAGGTCTTGCGGCTGCGACGCAAGCGGCGGTGGGGAGCGGACCGCATCGCGTTCGAGGTCGGCATCGCGGCGTCGACGGTTCGCCGAATCTTGGGGAGGCCGAGGGCTGCGCGCGACTCGATCGTGGTGACCGGGCAACCGATCGCACGCCGGTTCAGCGTTACCAGCGCGAACGGCCTGGTGAGCTCATCCATGTCGATGTGAAGAAGATCGCTTCGATCCCGACCGGTGGCGGCTGGCGCGTCCGGGGCAAAGGCTACGAAGGACATTTCCTCCGCAACCGAGGTCACGGCTACCGCTACCTCCACACTGCGCTCGATGACCGCACTCGGATCGTGTACTCCGAGATCCTCAACGACGAACAAGCCGCAACCGCGGCCGCGTTCTGGGCTCGAGCTGCAGCATGGTTCGCGACCATCGGTATCAACTGCGAACGCGTCATCACCGACAACGGCGCCTGTTACAAGTCGGGACTCTGGCATCGAGCCTGCGCCACGACCGGAACGATCGTGAAGAAGACGCGTCCGCGTCGACCACAAACCAACGGCAAGGTCGAGCGCTACCACCGCATCCTGCTCGAGGAATGGGCCTACATCCGACCCTGGACCTCAGAACGCCAACGCGCCGTCGCCTACGACCACTTCATCCACTTCTACAATCACCACCGACCCCACGGCGCACTCGGCTGGGCAACACCCAACGCCACCCGCGGGGACAACCTCCCCGCTGAGCACAACTAACCGCAGAAATGGACGCCGCGTGATCATCTCGCATAGCCACAAATTCATCTTCATCCATATCCGCAAAAACGCCGGAATCTCGGTCACCTCGACGCTGAAACCGTACATAACTCGACGAGATTTCGTCACGTACGAGGGTCCGAGGAAATGGCTGCGAAATCGACTTCCCGGGAGCGCGCAGTATCGGGCCCTTTCGGCGCATAGCTCTGCGCTCGAAGTGCGGGACGAGATTCCGGCTGATGTTTGGGATCGCTATTACAAGTTCGCCATTGTCCGCGAC
>DASXPN010000140.1:0-12265 GCA_036493595.1 Acidimicrobiales bacterium
GATCGTGGTCGACGAAGCGGCGACGGTCGAAGACGCCGAGCGCGCCGCTCGCAAGCTCGCCGGCAGCCTCCTCGTGAAGTCGAGCTTCTACGGCTCCGACCCGTACTGGGGTCGGGTGCTGTCCGAGCTCGGCGTGGCCGAAGTGGCGATGGACACCGACACAGTCACGATCGCGTATGACGACGTGGTCGTCTCGAAAGGACTGGCGCCGACGGACGCAAGCGCGGACGCAATCGCTGTCGCGGCATCCGAGGAGTTCACGCTCACCTGTCGACTCGGCGCCGGCCGGCATCGGTACCACGTCCACACGAACGACCTCTCCCACGCGTACATCGACGAGAACATGACGACGTCGTGACCGCGAATGTGAGCGAGAGCCCGAGGGCGCCGTCGACCACGAGCTCGAGTGCGGTGTCCACCTCCCAGGCCGCGGCGCGCGCCGGCCTGCTCGTCGAGGCACTGCCGTACATCCGGCGCTTCCGCGGTGCGACCGTTGTCGTCAAGTACGGCGGCAATGCCATGACCGACCCCGCGCTGGCGCGCCAGTTCGCGGAGGACATCGTGCTGATGCGCGCGGTCGGAATGCATCCGGTCGTCGTGCATGGCGGCGGCCCGCAGATCAGCGCGCTGATGGAACGGCTCGGCATGGTGCCCGAGTTCCGCGACGGTCTCCGGGTCACTGACGCCGACAGCCTCGACGTTGCCCGCATGGTGCTGGTCGGCAAGGTCAATCGCGAGATCGTGTCGGCGATCAACGTCCACGGTCCGATCGCCGTCGGTCTCAGCGGCGAAGACGCGGGGCTCATCCTCGCCACGGCGCGTCATCCCGATCTCGGTTTCGTCGGTGACGTCGGCGCGGTGAACCCGACCATCCTCAACCGGTTGCGGGCCGAGGATCTCATCCCGGTGGTCTCGACCATCGGCGCCGACGAAGCAGGGCAGGCGTACAACATCAACGCCGACAGCGTGGCCGGTGCGCTCGCGCAGGCGGTCGGTGCGGAGAAGATCGTCTATCTCAGCGACGTCGAAGGCCTCCTGCGTGACGTCGACGACCCTGCCTCGTTGATCAGCCGCACTACTGCGAACGAGTTGCAAGCGCTCATGGACGGCGGCACGTTGACCGGGGGCATGATCCCGAAGATCGCCGCGTGTGTGCACGCGGTCGAACACGGTGTCGGCTCGGCCCACATCCTGGACGGCCGCGTTCCCCACGTGCTGCTCCTCGAACTGTTCACCGACGAGGGCATCGGCACGATGATCACGAGCAGCCAGTGAGCGCAGCCAGTGCACGAGCGGCCAGTGAGCGCGGCCAAAGAGAGGAACCATTGACATGAGCTCGCACCTGATGCCGACGTACCCACCCCAGCCGGTCACGTTCGTGCGCGGCGAGGGCACACGCCTGTGGGACGACAGGGGCAACGAGTACCTCGACTTCTTGTGCGGACTCGCGGTCACGTCACTCGGTCACGCCAACACCGCGGTGGCCGACGCCATCGACGCGCAAGCACGCACGCTGTTGCACGTGTCGAACCTCTTCGGCACGCAGCCCGGCGAAGACGTTGCGGCCACCCTCGATCGTTTGATCGACGCCGGCGACGGTCTCGTGTTCTTCTGCAACTCAGGCGCCGAAGCCAACGAGTGCGCCATCAAGCTCGCTCGCAAGTTCGGCGGGCGAGGTCGTCACGTGGTGGTGAGCGCGTACGGCTCGTTCCACGGACGCACATTGGCGACGCTGCATGCCACCGGACAACCGCAGAAGCACGAGGCCTTCCAACCGTTGCCGGAGGGCTTCCGCCATGTGGCGTGGGACGACCTCGACGCGCTCGAAGCGTCACTCGACCCGTCCGTCGCCGCCATCCTGCTCGAGCCGGTGCAGGGCGAAGGTGGCGTGAACCCCGCGTCACGCGAGTACCTCACGGGTGTGCGCGCCCTCTGCGACGAGCGCGGCATCCTCATGATGCTCGACGAGGTGCAGACGGGCCTCGGGCGCACGGGGGAGTGGTTCGGCTTCCAGCACTACGACATCCGCCCCGATGTCGTGACGATGGCGAAGGCGCTCGGCAACGGCGTCCCCATCGGTGCGTGCTGGGCGCGCACTGATGTCGCCACCGCGTTCGAGCCCGGCGATCACGCCACGACATTCGGCGGACAACCGCTGGCCACCGCAACCGCGCGCGCAGTGCTCGCCGAGATGGAGCGCATCGACGCGCCTGCACGGTCGCGCCGTGCCGGCGCGCGCTTGGTCGAAGGTCTGCGCGACATCGACGGGGTGGAAGAAGTGCGCGGTCTCGGCCTCTTGATCGCGGCGCAGCTCGTCGAAGGACGTGATGCGCGTGAAGTCACCACTGCGTGCCTCGACGCCGGGCTCGTGGTCAACGCCGTCACACCCACGGCGCTGCGCCTCGCGCCGCCGTTCACCGTGAGCGACGACGAGATCGACCAAGCGCTGGCCATCCTCGAGAAGGTGCTGTCGTGAGACACTTCCTCGAGGTCGACGACGTCTCCGTCGACGAGTTGAGCGACGTGCTCGACCGCGCCGAGCTGCCGCACCTCGGCCAACCACTGGCCGGCCGTGGGGTGGCGCTCTACTTCGCCAAGCCCTCGTTGCGTACTCGGCACTCCTCGGAGATGGCGGTCGTACAGCTCGGGGGCCATCCCGTCACGATGAAGCCGGACGAGATCGACCCGGGCGGTCGTGAGCCGTGGAACGACATCGCCAACGTGCTCGCCGGCTATCACGCCGCCGTCGGGGCGCGTGTGTTCGCGCACGCAGACGTCGAGGCGCTGGCCGCGCCCGGCGTGCTGCCGGTCGTCAACCTGCTGTCCGACGCCGCTCATCCGTGCCAGGCGCTCGCCGATCTCCTGACGATGCGCCAGCAGTTCGGTGCGCTCGCGGG
This sequence comes from Acidimicrobiales bacterium, assembly GCA_036493595.1. Taxonomy (GTDB): domain Bacteria; phylum Actinomycetota; class Acidimicrobiia; order Acidimicrobiales; family JACDCH01; genus DATAES01. The sequence goes on from DASXPN010000140.1 coordinate 2,898, forward strand.
GCGGACCGTCTGCTTCGTCGGTGACTACAACAACGTCGCGCGTTCGCTCGCGCTCGGCGCCGCGATGTCCGGCATGGATGTTCGTCTCGCCTGTCCGGCTGGGTTCGGCCCAACCGAGGTCGATCTCGATCGGCTCGGCGCGCTCGGGTGTGTCCCGTTCGTGACGACCCATCCCGAGGAAGCCGCCAAGGCGGCCGACGCGGTGCACACCGATGTGTGGACGTCGATGGGCTCCGAGCACGAACGCGACTCGAGATCGCGCGCGTTCGAGGGCTTTCAGGTCGACGATCGCGTGATGGACGCGGCCGACCCGCACGCCATCTTCATGCACTGCCTGCCGGTGCACCGCGGCCAGGAAGCCGCGGCATCGGTGGTCGACGGTCCGCAGAGTCGCATCTACGCGCAAGCCCACAACCGCATGCACACGTTTCGTGGCCTGCTGTCATGGCTGCTCGAGGTCAACGGCGCGGGCTCGCGCTGATGAGCCCGTCGCACAACGGCTCGCCCCGGCTCGCGAAGCAGCAGCGGCAACATCGCATCGCGAAGTTGCTCGAGCAGCATGCGGTGGCGAGCCAGGTGCAGCTCATCGACCTGCTGGCGGCGGACGGTGTCGTCGCCACGCAAGCGACCGTGTCGCGTGACCTCGAAGAGCTCAGCGCCATCAAGGTGCGCGCGTCCGGCGGCGACAGCGTGTATGCCATTCCCGAGCTCCCGAAGGAGCAGCGCACGCCCGAGGACCATCTGCGTCGTGTCCTCGGCGACTGGGTCGTCGAGGTGGCGCACTCGTGCAACCTCGTGGTGCTGCGCACGCCGCCCGGTTCCGCGCACGTCGTCGGCTCGGCCATCGACCGCGCCGGCCTCGCAGGCGTCCTCGGCACGGTTGCGGGCGACGACACCGTCCTCGTGGTCGCCGCCGAGCGCACCACCGGCGCCAAGGTCGCCCGCCGGCTCACCGACCTGGCGGGCCTGTGACGCCCTCACCGAAACCGTGTGCGAACCGACGCCCTGCGGTCGGTCCCGTACACAGCAACGCAAGCGGACGGAGCGATTGATGCCCAAGAAGGTCGTGTTGGCGTACAGCGGGGGGCTGGACACGTCCGTCGCGGTGCGCTGGATGATCGACAACCTCGGCGTGGAAGTGATCGCGCTGGCGGTCGACGTCGGCCAGGACGGTGGTTCGATCGACGAGATCACCATCCGCACGCGCGCCGAAGCGGCGGGCGCGGCCGACTGCATCGTGGTCGACGCGCGCGAGGAGTTCGCGCGGGACTTCCTCGTGCCCGCGCTCAAGGCCAACGCGCTGTACGAAGGTCGCTACCCGTTGGTCTCCGCGCTGTCGCGGCCGGTCATCGTGAAGCATCTGGTGACGGCGGCACGTCACCATGGCGCCGACGCGGTTGCGCACGGCTGTACAGGCAAGGGGAACGACCAAGTGCGCTTCGAAGTGTCCACTCGCGCGCTCGCGCCTGATCTCGACGTGGTCGCACCGGTGCGCTCGTGGGGCATGACGCGCGAGGAGTGCATCCTCTACGCGTACGACCACGACATTCCCATCACCGCGACGAAGGAGAAGGTGTACTCGATCGACGACAACCTGTGGGGGCGTGCGATCGAGTGCGGCGAGATGGAGGATCCGTGGCGGGTGCCGCCGTCAGGCGTCTGGTCACTCACGAAACAGACAGCGACCGAGCCGGTCGATCTCGTCATCGGATTCGACCAGGGCGTGCCCGTGTCACTCGACGGTGAATCACTCGGCCTCGTCGAGCTCATCGGCCGGGTGGGTGCGACCGTGGGCTCGTACGGCTGCGGCCGGCTCGACATGGTCGAGAACCGCCGCGTCGGCATCAAGAGCCGCGAGACCTATGAGTGCCCGTCCGGCCTCGCGCTGATCGCGGCGCACGCCGATCTCGAGTCGATCACCCACGAACGGGACCTCGCCCGTGAGAAGCAGCGCCTCGAAATCAAGTACGCGGAGTTGGTGTACGACGGTCTGTGGTTCTCGCCTTTGCGCCAAGCGCTCGATGCGTTCATCGACGAAAGCCAGAGGTTCGTGACCGGTGAGGTTCGTCTGCACCTCGAGCCCGGCTCGTGCCAGGTCACGGGCCGCCGGAGCGAGCACAGCCTGTACGACTACGGACTCGCCACCTACGACGCCGCCGACGCGTTCCGCCACGAGGACTCCGCCGGCTTCGTGCGCCTGTGGGGCCTCAGCCTCGAAACCTGGGCGGCGAAGCAGGGCTCCTCCGACGCATGATGGGCGAGCGCAACGAGCGCAGCCACCGAGGGAACATGAGCGAGCACAGCAAGCGCAGGGCGGCCGTGCGACCGCCAGGGAGCCGGGCGCCGATGGGGTCCGGGGGCGCAGCCACCGGTGGAACATGAGCACGTCATGACTGAGCGCAGCGAGACGTTGTGGCACGGGCGGTTCGAGGACGCGCCGTCGTCTGAGCTCATGGCCTTCTCCGAGAGTCTGCACTTCGACCGGCGCCTCGCCGACGACGACCTCGCGGGGTCCCGCGCCCACGTCCGCGGGCTCGTGCGCGCCGGCATCGTCACGAACGCGGAGGCCGATGCGATCCTCGGCGCGCTCGACAAGGTCGCAGTCGAGCTCTCCGACGGCACGTTCGTGTTCGAGCCGACGGATGAGGACATCCACACTGCGGTCGAGCGGCGCGTCACCGAGCTCGCGGGGCCCACTGGCGCCAAGCTGCACACGGGGCGCAGCCGGAACGACCAAGTCGCGACAGCCCTTCGGCTCTACACGAAGCGATCGCTGACCGAGGTGGCGCGGCTCACGCTCGGTCTCGAGCGCGTGCTCCTCGATCGTGCGGTCGAAGCGGGGCCCGTGTACCTCCCCGGCTACACCCACATGCAGCACGCCCAGCCGGTCCTGCTCGCGCACCATCTGCTCGCCCATGGTTGGGCTCTCGCTCGCGACGTCGACCGCTTCCTCGCGACGCGGACGCGTCTCGACGTCTCGCCTCTCGGCGCCGGCGCGCTGGCCGGGTCGTCACTGCCACTCGATCCCGACGGTGTCGCCGACGACCTCGGGTTCACGAAGCGCTTCGAGAACTCGCTCGACGCCGTGAGCGACCGTGACTTCGTCGCGGAGGCGCTGTTCGATCTCGCGATGCTGGGCGTCCACCTCTCGCGCATCGGCGAGGAGATCGCACTGTGGTCGACAGAGGAGTTCGGCTTCCTCGTGCTGCCCGATGCCTACGCCACCGGCAGCTCGATGCTGCCGCAGAAGAAGAACCCCGACATCGCCGAACTGGTGCGGGGAAAGGCCGGTCGGCTCATCGGCCACCTCACCGGGCTCCTCGCCACGTTGAAGGGCCTCCCGCTCGCGTACAACCGCGATCTGCAGGAGGACAAGGAGCCGCTGTTCGACGCGTTCGACACCGTGCGGCTGGCGCTCCCCGCGCTGACCGGGCTCCTGCGGACGGCGTCGTTCGACGCGGACCGGATGCAAGCGAGCGCCGACGTGCCGACGTCGGCGGCAACGGATCTGGCCGAGTTGCTCGTCGAGCGAGGCATGCCGTTCCGTGAAGCGCACGCGCTCGTCGGCGCCATCGTCCGCGACTCGATCGAGCGGCGGGTCCCGCTCGTCGAGCTCGTCGCCGCGCATCCCGATCTCGGTGACGACGCGCTCGAGCTGCTCGAGCCCGGCGTCGCGGTGTCCCGTCGGACGACACCGGGCGGCGCCGGCCCAGGGCCGGTCGCGCTGCAAGTGGATCGCTTCCGCAGCCAACTCGAGGCGCTTGAAGCTCGACTGGCGCGATGACGTTTCGCCATGACGTCCGCATCCGTTACGGCGAGGTCGACATGCAAGGTGTCGTGTTCAACGCCCACTACCTCGCGTTCGTGGATGACTGCGTCGACACGTGGTTGCGATCGACGGACGTCCATTTCGAAGCGCTCGGCTGGGACATCATGGTCAAGAAGGCATCCATCGAATGGCTCGGGTCGGCAGGCATCGGCGACGTCCTCACCCTCGTGCCTCGAGTCTCGCGGTGGGGCAACACGTCGTTCGACGTGACCGTCGAAGGCGCGGCCGGTGAACGCCCCGTGTTCGAGGCCACCATCCTCTACGTCGGCGTCCGCACCGGTACCACCGAGCCCGCTCCCATACCTGACACGATCCGCGCCGCGCTGTCGGCGTGACACCGCGGGAACAGCCGCTGGCGCGCGACTTCTACCGGCGCGACCCGCGCCTCGTCGCGCCGGACCTGTTGCACAAGGTGATCGTGCGAGGCGACCGCTCCGCTCGCATCGTCGAGGTCGAGGCGTACTGCGGCAGCATCGACCCCGGCAGTCACGCCTACCGCGGCAGGACGAAGCGCAACGCGGTCATGTTCGGACCACCCGGCGGTTTGTACGTGTACTTCACGTACGGCATGCACTGGTGCGCCAATGCCGTGTGCGGCGACGACGGCGAGGGGGTCGCGGTGCTGCTGCGGGCCGCCGCGCCGCGCACCGGCATCGACCAGATGTACGGCGCCAGGGGTGCGGCGGCCAAGCGGGACCGAGACCTGTGCAGCGGGCCCGCCAAGCTGTGCCAGGCGTTCGGACTCGACAAGGCCTTCGACGGCGCCGACCTCGTGACCGCCGACAGGGGAGTGAAGATCGTCGACGACGGGACGCCACCGCCATCGCAGCCGGCCAACAGCCGGCGCATCGGGCTCACCGCCGGCGCCGAACATCCATGGCGTTGGTTCGTGACGGACGATCCCAACGTGTCGAGGAATCGCTAGCTCAGAAAGTCGCTGGGTCAGATCCCCGCGGGCGTCTGACACGAGCCCATGTCGTTCGTGACGGCGAACGCGTTGAGCGCGGTGCTGCTCGGCTCTCCGTTCGCTCGCTGCTTCTCGAAGAACTGCGCGTCCGTGCCCGCGTGCAGCTGTGCCGTCCACGCGGCGCGATCGTGCAGCCACTGATCCCAATCATTGAGCCATGCCGTCGCCGCGTCGTGCGCTTCACCGGTGGCGGGAACGAGCGTGCGCAGCCGGGCCACCATGTCGGTCAGCTGATCGTCGGCGCGGTCGGCCAAGTCGCCCCGCTGCTGGGGTGAGGACGCCTGTTGGTTCACGAGGTTCGCCTGCTGCAAGGACGTGACCGTCGCCGCGCACACAGGCTCGGCCGCAGTAGGGAAACTGCGGTCCTTCAGGAAGTCCGTCGGTGCCGGCGGGGCGATGAACAGGACGTACACCCACCCCGCCGCGAACAAACCGAGCCCGACAACGATGGCGATGCGCGTCACGCGTGCCCGCGTGGACGTTGCGCTCGCCTCCCCGTTCACGGCCCGACCACGATGGTGACCGTGGATCCCTGGGTGGCCGATGTGCCGCCGGCGGGGGACTGCGATCTCACGTGGCCGGCGGTGCCTTGTTGGCCGGTGTCGACGCGGTCGACGACGAAGCCGAGGGTCGACAGTTGCGCCGCCGCGTCGTCCGCCGAAGCACCGATCTCGGATGGGACCGTCACCTGCGTCGCAACGGTCTGGGCCGCGTTCGTCGTCGGCGGCGGGGGAGGAGCCGTCGTCGGGGAGGGCGCCGGTCCGACGAAGTCAGCGGCGGGCACCCCCGCGAGCGCCGCGCTCATGAACCGCTGCCAGATCTGGGCCGGCCAGGTGCCGCCGTAGACGGTGATGCCGGTCGCCGGCGGCGTCATCTCGACCTCGGAGTCGGGGAACCCGGCCCACACTGCCGTCGACAGCTGCGGCGTGTAGCCACAGAACCACGCGTTCTTGTAGTCCTCACCGGTCCCGGTCTTGCCCGCCGCCGGCCGGTCGAGTTGGGCCGCGGTGCCTGTCCCGCGAGCGATGACCTGCTGGAGCACCGACGTCACCGTGTCGGCCACTTGTTCATCCATTGCCTTGCTCTGCTGGTGCACGTCCTCGAACAGGATGGTGCCGTCTGCCTTCGTGATCTTGGAGATCATGACCGGATCGACGTGCACACCACGATTCGCGAGCGTGCCGTAGACCGACGCCATCTCGAGCGGTTGGACGTTGTTCGACCCGAGCACTGCGGACGGCACCGCCTCGAGCGGTGTGGTGATGCCCATGCGCTTGGCCATGTCGATGGCGTTCTTCGGTCCGACCTGCAACATCAACTGCGCGTACAAGGTGTTGAACGAGTGCACCGTGCCCTCGATCAGGTCCGTACCGCCGGGCGCGCCCTCACCGGGGTCGGCGTTGTGCACGTTCCACGGTTCGGTGCTGCCGGGGATCGGCAGCGTGATCTGGCTCGGCGCGGGCAACACTTCGGACAGCGGTATCCCCTGCGTGAGGGCGGTGGCGAGCACGATCGGCTTGAACGCCGAGCCGGTGCCGCGCCCTTGGCCCATGGCGAGGTTGTACTGGGCGCTTTGTTGCGTGCCCCAGTAGTCGGGCCCGCCCACCATCGCCTTCACGTAGCCGGTGTGGGGGTCGAGCGACACCAGTGCCGCCTCGGGGCCGCCGCCGGGCATGACCTGCGCGATGGCATCCTCGGCTGCCGCTTGTAGCGACAGGTCGATCGTCGTGTAGATCCGCAGGCCGCCCTCGTAGAGAAGGTCCCGGCGCGCCTCAGGTGTCGGCCCGAAGCGAGGATCGTTCTCGACGAACTTCTTCACCTCGTCGACGAAGTGCGGCGCGGGATAACGCTGGTTCGTCGGCGTCGGCGCGATGCCGATTGGCGACGCGATGGCGGCGTCGCGCTGCGCGGTCGTGATGTCGCCGAGGCCGGCCATCTTCGCGAGCACGGTGTTGCGGCGGGTGATCGCCGCGTCGGGATGCGCGATCGGGTCGTAGTCGTTCGGCGCCTGGATCAGCCCGGCGATGGTCGCGGCCTGCACGTAGTTGATCTGCTCGATCGGCTCCCCGAAGTACTGCTCGGAGGCGGCCTCGACCCCGTAGGCGCCGTTGCCGAAGTACACGGTGTTGAGATAGATCTCGAGGATCCGTTGCTTCGAGTAGTGATTCTCGAGCTGCCAGGCGAGCGCCGCCTCCTGCAACTTCCGGTCGATCGTCTTGCCCGACGACAGCAGCGTGTTCTTCACTAGTTGCTGCGTGATGGTGGACGCGCCCTGCTCGACGGAACCGGCCTGGGCGTTCGTCTTCGCGGCCCGCAGGATCGCCCTGAGGTCGACGCCATGATGGAAGTAGAAGCGCTCGTCCTCGATGGCGATGACGGCCTGCTGCATCGGCTGCGGGATGCGCCCGAGACTCACCTCGATGCGGTTCTCGGGTCCGTGGAGCGAGGTGATCGGCGTCCCGTCCGCGGCGAAGATCTCCGATGACTGAGCGTTCGCCGGGATCTGGGGCACCACGAGTGTGGGCGTGTACGAACACCCCGAGGAGACGACGGCGCAGACGGCCGCGCACGCGATCGCGAGAGCGAGCCGACGCATAGTCGACCATTGTCGCGAATCAGGTGCACGGTCCAGGGTGCACCCCTCACTATCGTTCGGCTCCGGATGGACCTGCTCGACGACCTGGACCGGCGTGGACTGATCCACGACACCACCGATCGCACGGCACTCGCCGAACGTCTCGACCGTGGGCCGCTGACGCTCTATCACGGTATGGACCCTTCAGCGGACAGCCTCCATACGGGCAACTTGATCGGTTTGGTCATGCTGCGCCGCTTCCAGGACGCCGGCCATCATGCGATCGCCCTCGCCGGCGGTGCAACCGGCATGGTCGGCGATCCCGGCGGACGCTCCGAAGAGCGCAACCTCCTCGACGAGGACACGCTGCGGCGCAACGTCGCCGCCATCAAGGCCCAGATCGCCCGAGTGCTCGGCCCCGACGACGCGTGGACCTTGGTCGACAACTACGAGTGGACGCGCGACGTGCCGCTCCTGGCCTTCCTGCGTGACGTCGGCAAGCACGTCACCGTCAACCAGATGCTGGCCCGCGAGTCGGTGAAGGCCCGCATCGACAGCGAGTACGGCATCTCGTACACCGAGTTCTCGTACATGCTCCTCCAGGCCTACGACTACTGGTGGCTGCGCGCCCATCACGGCTGCGAGCTCCAGATCGGCGGATCGGACCAGTGGGGCAACATCCTCGCGGGCGTCGACCTCATCCGGCGCCGTGACGGTGCCGCCGTGCACGCACTGTGCTGGCCGCTGCTGAAGGCGGCCGACGGCTCCAAGCTCGGCAAGACCACCGGTGCTCGCACCTGGCTCGATCCAGACCGCACGAGCCCGTACGAGCTCTACCAACACTTCATCCAGACCGACGACCGCCAAGTCCGCCAGATGCTGGCGTGGTTGACCCTGCTGTCCGTCGACGAGATCGACGACATCGTGGCGGCGCACGAGGCCACCCCGGAGCGACGGGAGGCGCAGCGGCGCCTGGCGTGGGAGGTCACCGCCGTCGTGCACGGGCGCGAGCCGGCCGACGCGGCCGAGCGCGGCACCAAGGCCTTCACCAACGGCATCGAGCCCGATGTGTTGCGGGGCCTCGAAGGCTCGATGCCCACGACGAACCTGACGCCGAGCGAGCTGCCCTCGGCGGTGGTCGACCTGCTCGTACGCACCGAGTTGGCGTCCTCGAAGAGCGCGGCAGCGCGGCTCATCGCGCAGGGTGGCGCCTACGTGAACGACCAGCCGGTGGCCGCGCCCGAGGCGACTGTGGGTGCGGATGCCTTCGTCGACGGGCGTTGGGTGCTACTGCGAGCAGGCAAGCGCCACCGCCACCTGCTCGTACTCGACGACGCCGGCAGCTGACAGTTGAACCTGCGGCCAACGCAGGTTGACGTTGCCGGTGTGACTCTGTAGCGTAACCCTCCGCCTCTGAAGCCGGATGGAGTTGTTCCAGACGGGCGAAAGGCACCAATGGAGGCACCAACGCCCACCGGGCGCGTGCCCGTCGCACCTCAACGTGAGGAGCGGCGCACCTTGAAAACGGAATAGCGGACGAAAAATGCCAGTGCGGGCGGTCCCGACTTCGGTCGTGGCCGTTCAACCAAGTCAATTGCACTGACGGACAACGAACGCATCTTCGGATGCCGAAGTTGGCTGTTCTTTGCCGGGTCGGCAACGGATCCCTGTTTCCCAGGGTGAAAGTGCCGGCTCTTCACCGATCGAAGACCGGTTCGCCGGTCGAGATCTCGATGGAGAGTTTGATCCTGGCTCAGGACGAACGCTGGCGGCGTGCCTAACACATGCAAGTCGAACGAGGTCCAACCAGTGGCAACACTGGGGAAGACCTAGTGGCGAACGGGTGAGTATCACGTGAGGAACCTGCCCCGAAGACCGGGATAACCCTCCGAAAGGAGAGCTAATACCGGATGCCTTCACCAAACCGCATGATTCGGTGAAGAAATGGATTCCGCTTCGGGAGGGCCTCGCGGCCTATCAGCTTGTTGGTGGGGTAA
>DASXPN010000141.1:0-6441 GCA_036493595.1 Acidimicrobiales bacterium
TTACACCAGGGAGTCCCTCGAAGTGGACGGACAGCTAGGTCACACTCCCGACTATGAGGTGGCTGTCGCACACCTCGACGAGCAACTTCGGCGTGCGCTGAAACGACTCGGCTGACGACGCGTGCTCGGTGTCGATCGAGCCTCTGCTCTGCTCCGCGCTGAACGCGCGCGGGGTCGGCACCGAGAAATGGCACGGTTGCCCAGCAGCGTTGTGGACGACAATCGGACCGTGGTCCACCAGCTTCACGTTGACGAACCCGACACGAGCGAAGCAGTCGTTCGCGCGCTGCTGGCCACCGAACGGTGTCCCAGAACGCGCGACGACAGCGGGCGGAGCGAGTAGCCCGAAACGCCGGGAGTTGGGCGGCTATCGACCCTCACTGAATGGGTCTCGCGCGCGGATAATCAGCAGTTATGCGCTCCTCGTGCTGCGCTTCCTGAGTTACCTCGCTATGCGGTAGCGGATGTGTGTGGCCTCGGGGGTGTCGATCACTCGAACGATCTCCAACTCGACTCTCGCCGGCAACACGTCGAACAGTCGGCGGCCGCTACCGAACAGCACCGGGACCTGGTGAATCTGCAACTCATCGAGCACGTCGGCCTCAAGCGCCGTCTGTGCCGTATATGCACCGTGGACCAGCACGTTGCGGTCACCTGCACCGGCCTTCGCCTGTGCCATCGCGCTGGCAACCCCATCGGTCACATACGTCACCAACCGATACTTGGCGACCGAGGGTCCGGGCGGCCGGTGACTGGGCACAAAGATTGGGACGCCGTCGTGGTGGTCGCCGCCCCAGTGATCGGCCTGTTCCGCAGTATTGCGACCGGAGAGGACAGCGCCAGTCTCTTTGACTTCGCTGAGGAACTGACTGCCGATTCCCGACGGATCAGTGGTCTCCGCTGTCGGCCCTGGGTCCGAAGCAAACCCATACCACTCGTGAAGCCGCATGAAATCGTCGCCGCCGGGGTTGCCCGGCTTGTCATTGGGGCCAGCGATATACCCGTCCAGCGACATGGACATGTAGAGCACCGATCGAGACATGTCGCGCACCTTTCCCGTGTGAACCGTTTGTCCTCATCACCGGTAGGGACGACGCATGGGTAAACAAATCATCGGTGCATCTGCCGCCTGCCCCGGAACGCCGGCGCGGCGGCGGGTGTTTCAGGCCAAGAGCAGCTCGACAAGTCCGACAGGATTGGCGAGCGCCGGAAGGTGGCCCGCGGCGACGTGCTCGGGCTCCACGCCGAGCCGGTCTCGGATGATGCGGTCCATGAAGGCGACCGGGAAGAAGCGGTCGTTCGTCGCCGCGATCCCTCGCGTTGGGATCGCCGGCAGGGCCGGGAGCGGGAACGGGTCTGTCATGACGCGGTCGGTCTGCTCGGGCTCGCCTCGCTCCAGCGCCTCCTGCAGTACGGGTGGCGGCAGGTCGTGGAGGAAGTGCTCCATGGCGTCCATCTCCTGGTCGCCCCATACGTCGTGGAAGCCGCTTGTGGCCCACCAGTCACCGGCGGTCTCGCCTGGCTTCGGGATCATGGCGGCGACGAAGACGAGCATGGCCGCGCCGAGGCGCTCGGCGACGACGGGAGCGGTGAACCCTCCGAGCGACTGACCGACAACCACCGCGTCACCCTCGGGCGGGCCGATGGCATCGAGCGCGGCGGCAACGTAAGCGTCGAGTCCGGCGTCGGGGTCGCTCGCGGGCAGAGCAACGGGGACGGCCCGGTGCCCGGCTGCCTCGAGCAGCGGGACGACGAGATGCCAGTACCAGGCGTCGCCGCCGGCACCCGGGATGAGCATGTAGGTGGCCATGAGGGTAGGACGGTAGGCGCAGCCTCGACTCATCGGGTCGGTCGAGCTTTGGCCTCCGAACCCTGGCCCGAAGTCGTCGCTTGACCTGTCACCTGCCGCTGGCTATTTGAGGCTTCGCGGCTCAACGACATGATCGCACCGCGGGGCCCCGTTGAAGACCCACCCGGACCACGGCGCCGTCGTCCGGGAGTCTGCGAGTCCCGGGCGACTATCCCCCAACGCCGGGACCGTGATCGTTCTCAGGGGGCTCGGCGGGACGTGATCGGCGCTCCGAACATTTTCGCTGGAGTCCTCGTGGGCCGTCCCAACGCCCCGTTTGGGTAGGCCAGCGATGATTCCGAGCGTCGCCGCCCGTCATACCTTGCGTTATGCATCGAGTCGATTCATGAGGGAGTCGCCATGCCGCGCACCCGCGTCCACAACCTGAACATCTCCCTCGACGGCTTCGCGGCCGGCGATCACGTGACCTTCGACGCCCCGATCGGCGGAGCCGAGCGGCTTTTCACCTGGTTCGACGGTCGGGCCATTCATGGGGTCGACAAGGTGGATGCTCCCGTCACGCTCGATCGCGCCCTGACCAGCATGTGGGGCCAGGGCATAGGCGCGGAGATCATGGGACGCCGCAAGTTCGGACCGCAGGTTGGCCCCTGGCCCGACGACGGGTGGCGGGGTTGGTGGGGCGACGAGCCACCGTTCCAGACGCCGGTGTTCGTCCTGAGTCACCACGTCCGTCCAACGATTGACTTCCCCAACGGTACGAGCTTCCGGTTCGTGGACGCGCCGCCGCACGAGGTGCTCCGCCTCGCTCAAGAGGCCGCGGACGGGCGCGACGTCCGCATCGGCGGCGGACCCTCGACGGTGCGTCAGTTCCTACAGGCCGACCTGATCGACTTCATGCACTTGGTGATCGTGCCCATCACGCTCGGGTGCGGCGTATCGCTGTGGGACGGATCAGACGGCGTCGAAGATCGCTTCACCGTCGAGTCGGTTTCCTCACCGAGTGGCCTCATTCATCAACTCTGGAACAAGAAGCGACACGCCGGCTAGCAGTTCGCGGACGCTCGGAAGGTGCAGTTGTCAAGGTCAACACAGGCGAAACGCGCGACACGCTACGGCGCCGCCATAGCAGCCGGCGTCGGCGTCTGGGTGGCCCAGGGCCGCCTCGCAGACTGGCTCACCGACAGGCTGTTCCGGCGGCCTCATGGCTGGATAGCTCGATCGTTCTACCGAGACGCGAAGCCGCACCAGGCAGCGTTCCGCGAGACCCTGGCCGCACTCGCCCTCGGCCCCGAAGACCGCCTGTTAGAGGTCGGCTGTGGCGGCGGCATCTTCTTGGAGTGGGCGATGGCCACCGGATGCACGGCGAAGGCGATCGACCACAGCGCAGAGATGCTCGCCTTGGCGGCGCGTCGCAACGCCTCGGCCATCACCGCGGGCCGCCTCGAGTTGCACGACGCCGACGCCGCAGACCTGCCGTTCGCCGACGCAGAGTTCACCGTCGCCGCGACGACCAACGCGTTCTTCTTCTTCAACGCACCCCAGGCCATGCTGGCCGAGGTGTATCGGACGCTGGCGCCAGGAGGACGGATCGCGATCCATACAGCCGCCACCGCTCCGTCGCCCATCGCTGGCCGCATGCACCTTTACACCGATGGCGAGCTGCTGCGAATGCTCGAAGAGGCCGACTATGAGCAGATCGCATTGCGACGAACGGGACAGAACGAGCAGATGCAGTTGGTCACCGCGCGAAAACCGTCCGCCGACGTCCCTGCTGTAGGCGATTAGAAGATCACGCCGCCGATAGCTCTGCATATCAATGGGCGCTAGGTCGGAATCCCTTCGGTATCGATCGCCCACAAACCGTCCCCGAATGTTCATCCTGTCGAGCGGTGAGCGCGCCCTCAATCACCGGCTGACCGGCAGCATTCGGCACTTGGGCGACACGCCAGCGACCCGCGCGCCGCGTGTCGGGACATGCCTGCAGCTGCCGCGCGCGCGGGATGGAACAGCTCTGGTCGGTGGTGGGCGTGGGTCATCGTGCTTGGTCCCAGGCGTCACGCAACGTCGTCGGCGAGGGGGTACGGCTGGTCGACCAATCGGCGGACCGCTCGAAGGGGGTGCGCTGGATGGAGCCGGCCGTCCTCGCGTTGCTCAGGTGGCCAGAACAGCACCGTTTCGAGCGCGAGCGAGGCCGTGGAGCCAGAGTCGCTGCTCGAGGTGGACCGTGCGCGAACAGGCCGGGGTAGCCCTCGGCGAGCCACTCGAGCAGCGGCGGCGCTGTCCCTTGGGTGGTCCGTTGAGCATCGAGCCCGCCGACGAAGCAGATCAGTTCGAGATCTCGCGGCGCCAAGCGGGCGAGCTCGCAGTCCATCACCGCGCTAACCCGTCTGCGCTCGACGTGCACGTTGGCGGGTCCGCGTCGCCGCGGATGACGGAGCGATACTCGTCGTCGTCGTCCACGTACTTCGAGAGGTCGGCCGCCGGTTGGCGAGAGTCGCCGCGGCGCTCCCGTTGAGGTGGAGTCTGCGACGTGGGTCGACAGCGCCGTCAACAACGTGTGGCGAATCGGAGATCTGTTCCTGCGGATCAGCTTTCGCGGTGATCGAACTCGCCTCCACCGAGAGGCGATGCTCCTCGACGCGCTGCCGTCAGCCATACCGCGCGTCGAAGTCGTTGACGCCGACGGCCTCGAGTGGATGCTTTCGAAAGCGGTCACCGGCGACAATCTCGCCACCATCGCCAATGCAATAGCCCTGGATGGATATCGGGCTGCGATCGTGCAACTCGCCGAACTGCTCGCGGTGCTGCCCGACTGGTCGCCACCCGCCCCGGTAGCGGCCGCCCTTCAGGGAGAAGCACGCGCCGCCTGAACGCCGGCGACGCCCTCGACATCGTGGCGACCGACCTCGTACCGATACCCGTTCGGCGCGTCGCCGCGCTGATCGCCCCGTTGAAGTCGCTGCCCTTCATCGATCACGGACTCATCGACGTTGCTGGCGACCGGGTGGGCAGCTTCGGGTGAGCTGGGGTCAACACGACCCTCGCCAACGGTGTGCGAGTCGTACACCTGCAGCCAATCCACGCCCGAAACCGTAGGTTCCACGAAGTCGAACCGACTCGATCATGGACGCTTACGCGACGGGCGGTCAGCCACCCTTACCTGCCCCATACCACCCGCTCCTCGAGGCGACCGACGCGTCACCTACCGCCGGTTCGCTGCGCCTGTCAGCGCCGTTGCTCCGACTGGACGACTTCATCCTGTCACGCGCGCGCCGGCGGATCGGCCGGCACAATCGGGCACAAAATTCGAGACAACCAGGCGAACGGAAGGAGACGGACCGCTACCGCACGGACGATCGCCGACAACAGAGATCCGAGCGAAGTCGCAGGTCAGCAGGTCAAATCCCTGGTCACATCGGGGGTTCAGAGGAGCAGCCCCAACGGGGTTCGAACCCGTGCCTCCACCTTGAGAGGGTGGTGTCCTAGGCCACTAGACGATGGGGCCAAGCTGAAATCGTGCCGCTGACCTGCAGTTTTATCGCGACATCGTCGGTGGAAAATACGGCACTACCTCCACCCCACTCGAGGTGGTGTCCTACCGTCCGACCGACGACGTGCACCATACCGGCGTCCGTCACAGGCAACGAGCGCTGACCGGCCTGACCTGCACAAACACCGCGCCGACCGGTCTTCCGAACACGCTGCGGGCGGGCTCGGCCAGCGACCACCGCGGACACACGAGTGCCACGGATCTGAACCCGTGTGTCCAACTCGTGTGCACAAAACCCGCCCCGGGACGAGAAACCGCTCGTCAGCGGGCCAGGGAGCCATTCATACCTCCACGCGGTCACAGTGGTGTCGTCCGCAATCGACGCGCGCGATCGCCCAACGACCTCTGTACGCAAGAGGCGGGGATGCTCAGTCAGGAATGACCGCGACGCGGAGACCGACAGCAAGCGGAGTGCTGCGCCTCCATATAGACGCGCGACACGTCAGGTTCCGCGTTCGCTTGCGCTTGTTAGCGATTCTACGGAACCGACGCGACCCCGATGGTCGCCATGAGCAGGTCGCCTCGCGAATGTCCCCCTGCTGCTTCGAGGACGAAGCAACGAGCGCTCACGCCGACATCACAGGCGACTTACAGAGACGTCACAGGAACCGGGGGCACTGTGTTCTCAGCTACCTGAGCCAGCGGAGCGCCATCATGCCGGATCACGATCCAACAATCCCCCTCGAGCCCCTTCCCGGCCGCCCGATACGGCAATGGCTGTCGAGCAAACGAAGTCGATGGATGGTGATCGCTGCCGCCGGTGCGCTGACGTGTGCATTGATCGGACTCTCCGTCGGTCTCACCAGGTCCCCCTCGCCAACAACAGGAAACATCGCGTCTGCCAGCGGCTCAGCTAGCGGTTTCGGATCCGGCGGCGGGGCCTCCAACGCTCGATCTGGTCCGGCCGAAGGCGGAGCCGTGGGCACGGTCAGCGCGTTGTCCGCGTCGAGCTTCACCATGACGACCGCAGCGGGACAGCAGGTCACCGTCAACCAAGCCTCCTCCACGGCGTATCAGAACGGAACGAGCTCGACCTCGGCGGATGCAGTTACCCCCGGGGGAACTGTCCTCGTACTGGGGA
>DASXPN010000142.1:0-6916 GCA_036493595.1 Acidimicrobiales bacterium
AGCCGGCGCGAACGGCGTGTCGCTCGGGGGCACGGCCGCCAAGCCGGGGGCACCGGCCGGGGGCGCGGCCGCTGGCGCGCCGGCCGCATCACAGGCGCCCGCGGCGCCCAAGACCTCTCCGGTAGCCGCCATCGCCGCGAACGGCAAGCGGGGCGGGGCGATGGCCGCAGTCGGACTCGCGAGCCTCGGTTTGCTCGCCGCTCTAGCCGCAGCCGACCAACGCAAGATGCGCCGCGCGCAGCGCGACATTCCTCTGTTCACGGTCTGAGACACACACACTCGAAGGAGCACCCGGACAAGTGGCGTCACCCTATGTTCGTGAGGCTGGTAATCCGCCCCGCACAAGCTTTGCGGTGTGGCAGCGCGTGCTGCGCGGCTACGGCCCTCTCGCCGTACTCGTCGTGTTGCTCGTCATGATGTCGCTGCTCGTGCCGTCAAAGGTCCAGAAGACCAACAGCGCAGCCGCGGCTGCGAATCGATCAGCGACCGCGGGTACCACGGCCGGAGCCGGTGGACCGACCACCACCGCGCCGGGCGCCGGAGGAGCAGCGGCCACTCCCGATCCCAACGCGCAGCCGGCAGGCAACGGTGCCGTTCCGGGCGGCACGCCCTGCGCAGGCGATCAGGTCCCGGGTGATCCGTACTCGCCTCCCTGCATTCAGTTCTCCGGTGACAACGGGGGCTCGACCCACCACGGCGTGAACGCGACCGAGATCCACGTCGCCTACCGGGTGCTCGACGAGAAGGGCTTCCAGCAGACGCTCGCCGCACTGGCCGGTGCGTCCCTGACCGACTCTCCCGACGACATCAAACGAACCATCCAGGCGCTGGGCGACTACTTCAACACCCACTACCAGTTCTACGGCCGCAAGCTCGTGTTCGACTTCTACAACGGCGTTGGGTCCGACACGACCGAGCTCCTCGGTGGCGGTCAGGACAAGGCGCAAGTCGACGCGACGACGGTCCAGAGCATGGGCTCGTTCGCCGACATGTCCGCCAACTCCGAGCCCTACGCCGATGCGCTCGCCAGCAAGGACATCGTCGGCTTCGGTGACCCGTACCTCTCGGTCAAGTGGCACGACGATCATGCGCCGTACATCTGGTCGATCGCGACCGCCGGCACCGAGGTCGCCAACTTCGCGGCCGAGTACGCGACCAAGAAGCTGTGCGGCGGGAACGCCGACTTCGCCGGCGGCGCGCTGAAGGGCCAGCCTCGCAAGTTCGCGACGCTCGCTCCCGAGAACGACTGGTACCAGGAGTCGGTGCAGGTCGCCCGGCAGACGTTCACGAACGCCGGTTGCGACCCGGGCCCCAACGTCGTCTACAAGCTCGACCTCGGCACGATGTCGAACCAGGCGACGAACATCATCGCCCAGATGCAGAGCCAGGGCGTCACCACGATCACGTGTGGTTGCGACCCGATCATCCCGGTGTTCCTCTCGGGTGCGGCGGCTCGCCAGAACTACTTCCCCGAGTTCGTCATCACGGGTACGGCGCTCACCGACACCGACATCGTCGGTCAGCTCTGGAACCAGGAGTTCGCGAAGCACGCCTTCGGCGTCAGCCCACTGACGCAAGCGGTGCCAGCGAACCAGACGCTCGGCTACGCCGCCTACAAGACGGTGCGCCAGGACGAGCCGGCGTTCTCGGTCGACCTCATCTACTACCAGATGGCGCAGATGGCGATCGGCCTCCAGATGGCCGGTCCGGACCTGACCCCGGACACGTTCCAGCAAGGGATGTTCGCCTATCCAGGCAAGCTCGGCCCTGCCGGATTCTGGTCCTTCGGTCCGCACGACTACACGTGTGCCGACGATGTGAGAGAGATCTATTGGGATCCCAACGCAACCTCGACGTACAACCAGAAGCAGGGTGCGTACGTAGAGACGGACCATCAGCGCTACCGCGAAGGCCAGATCCCAGCCGGTACTCCCCAGATCCCGCAGCAGTGAGCATCTGACGCACCATGACTGAGATCCTCAACTGGTGGCGGGGGCTGACCCCTCGCCGGCGCGGCATCCTCACGGTCGTCGTCCCGACTGCGCTCTACGTGCTGGCCGGGGTGGCGACCGGACCGCACGGGTGGGTCCGGGATCACGCGCCGTTCGGCATCGTCGCCCTCGGTGTCGTGCAAGGCACGGTCATCGCGCTCGGTGCGATGGGCATCATCCTCATCTACCGCGCCAACCGGTTCATCAACTTCGCCCACGGCGCACTCGGCAGCATGGTCGGTGTGCTCGCCATCGGCATGGTGCTCCAGCACGGTGTCTCCTACTGGGTCGCGTTGCCGGGCGCGGTGATCGCCGGAGCGATAGCGGGCGCGGCCATCGAGTTCCTCGTCATCCGCCGGTTCCAGAACGCGACACGGCTCGTCGTGACCGTGGCGAGCATCGGTCTCGCTCAGCTACTCGGCGGGCTCGAGCTGTTCGGCTCGCAGAAGATCGGGTTCGTCTCCCTCACCGGCGGGTTCAATGCTCCGCTGCACATGAGCTTCCAGTTCGACGTGCACCGGTTCCAGGGCGACGAGATCCTGATCGTGGCCATCGTGCCGGTGGTGATCCTCGCGCTGACGTGGTTCCTGCTGAAGACGCACAGCGGCATCGGCGTGCGCGCCGCGGCGGAAAACCAGGACCGTGCGTTGCTGCTCGGCATCCCCGTCCGCCGCCTGTCGACCTATGTGTGGTTGATCGCCGGTGGCCTGGCCGCGCTCACCTACATGCTGCAAGCGCCGTTCTCGGGCGTGAAGCCGGGCGTCGCGTCGAACGGACCGACGGTGCTGCTCCCCCTGCTGGCGGCCGCGGTGGTCGCCCGCATGGAGTCGTTGCCGACCGCGTTCGCGGCCGGCGTCGGTCTCGGGATCATGGAGAACATCGTCCGGTGGGACAACCAGTCGAAGCCGTCGATGGTCGACGTCTGCTACCTCATCGTGATCGTCGCCGCCCTGCTCCTCCAGCGCGGGAAGCTCTCCCGTGGGCAGGAGAGCGGCGGGTCCTCGTGGTCCGCGATCGGAGCCATCAAACCGATACCGAGAGAGCTCCGCTCGCTACCTGAGGTCCGAATAGGGAAGTTCGCCATCCTGAGCGTCATCGCGCTCGCGTTCATCTACCTGCCGCGCGGGTGGTCACCGAGCAACCAGTTGCTTGCCGGCTTCGCCATCGTGTGGGCACTGATCGGCGTGAGCCTCGTCATACTGACCGGCTGGGGCGGTCACATCAGCCTCGGCCAGTTCGGCATCGCGGGCGTCGGCGGCATGGTCGCGGCAAACATGATCGCCAACAACAACGTCGACTTCTTCTTCGTGATCCTCGCCGCCGCCGGAGCGGGCGCCCTGATCGCGTTGCTCGTGGGACTACCAGCGCTGCGCATCACCGGCTTGTTCCTCGCGGTGACGACATTGGCGTTCGCGATCGCGCTCGACAGCTTCTTCCTCAACCAGAACACGTTCCCGCAGTTCATCAAGAGCAAGGTCAGTCGTGGTGTGCTCTGGGAACGGTTCAACATGAACGACAACTACGTGATGTACCTCGTGTGCCTTGGGTTCCTCGCTGTCGCGATCCTCCTGTCGCTCGGCGTGCGCAAGGCGCGCAACGGACGAGTGCTGATCGCTACTCGCGACAACCAGCGGGCCGCGGAAGCAGCCAGCGTGCCGACGACACAGGTGAAGCTGTCCGGCTTCCTGCTCGCCGGCGCGATCGCCGGCGTCGCCGGGGCGCTCGACGTACTCCTCATCCAGGGCCTGAGCGTCGGCACCTTCAACCCGCTCGACTCCATCACGGTGTTCTCGACCGCGGTCATCGGTGGCCTCGGTTCGATCACCGGCGCACTGATCGGCGTCCTGCTGTTCAAGTACCTCGAGACGCTGACGTTCCTCGGTGATCTCCGGCTGGCGTTGAACGGGCTCGGCCTGCTCGTCGTGCTCTACCTCCTGCCCGGCGGTCTCGGTCAGTTGGTGTTCAACGTGCGGGACCGGATCCTGCGACGGATCGCCGCTCGCCGCGGCATCCTCGTGCCGAGCCTTCTCGCCGACAAGCGAGAGGCTGACGGTGAGGACAAGCCGGACGACGAAGTCGATCTGTTGCGCGGTGCCCTCGCTGACGCGCCTGCGTCAGAACCGGCACCACCCGAGCCCGAGCTCGAAACGGTCGGAGCATCGCAATGAAGCTGCGCGCAGACCGGGCCCGAATCTCGAACGGCCACCACTCCGACGGGGACGACGACCCCGACGCCATCGACCTCGAAGCGGATACGGGCGAGGTCCCCGTAGCCACGACCACGGCAACGAGCGGCGAGCCGCTGCTGAGTTGCCGCGGCATCGACATGGCGTACGGCTCCGTGCAGATTCTGTTCGATGTCGACTTCGATGTCGCCGAAGGCGAGATCGTCGCGCTGCTCGGTACCAATGGCGCCGGCAAGTCCACGCTGCTGAAGGGCATCTGCGGACTGGTGAAGCCCAAGCGCGGCTCGGTGACCTTCAAGGGCGAGGATGTGACCAACCTGCCCGCCGACACGACGACGCATCGCGGTGTGTCGTTGATGCCGGGCGGCAAGGGTGTTTTCCCGACGCTTTCAGTCGCCGAGAACCTGCGACTGGCGGCGTGGACGATCCGCAACAACTCGAAGCGAGTCGACGCTGCTCGCCGAGAGGTCGAGGAACTGTTCCCGATCCTGAAGCAGCGCTCGAGCCAGATGGCCGGCGATCTGTCAGGCGGCGAGCAGCAGATGCTCGCCCTCGGCGGAGCGTTGATGACCAAGCCTGAATTGCTGATGATCGACGAGCTGTCCCTGGGGCTCGCGCCGACCATCGTCGGGCAGTTGCTCGAGGTCGTCCGCGAGATCCATCGCCGCGGCACGACGATCGTGATCGTCGAGCAATCGATCAACGTCGCGCTGAACCTGGCCGAGCGAGCCGTTTTCATGGAGAAGGGCGAAGTGCGGTTCGAAGGCGCGGCGACCGAGTTGCTCGAGCGACCCGACATCCTGCGATCGGTGTTCATCGCCGGTGCCAACGCCAAGCAGGTGGCCGAGGAGAGTGACAGCCCGGACATCGAGAAGGCCGCGGCCATGGCCGAGAAGCGGGTCATCGCCGAGGACGCTCCCGTCGTACTCGAATGCGCCGGCGTCGTGAAGCGCTTCGGTGGTATCACCGCGGTCGACAACGTCGACCTCAAGTTGCAGCAGGGTCAGATCCTCGGACTGATCGGCCACAACGGCGCCGGCAAGACCACGCTGATGGACTGCATCTCCGGCTTCCTCGACATCGATGGCGGCCGCATCCACCTCCGGGGTGTCGACATCAGTGAGTGGGCTCCCCACGAGCGGGCCAAGGGCGCGCTCGGTCGCTCGTTCCAGGACGCATTGCTGTTCCCGTCGCTGACGGTTGCCGAAACCATCGCCGTTGCCCGCGAGCGTCATCTCGAGACGAAGGACATGATGGCGGCGGCCTTCCAGCTTCCCGCCTCGTACGAATCGGAGCTCGCGGTGTGGACCAAGGTCGACGAGCTCATCGACCTCATGGGCCTCGGCGCCTTCCGCGAGAAGCTGACGGGCGAGCTGTCGACCGGCAGCCGCCGCATCGTCGATTTGGCCTGCATCCTCGCCGAGGACCCGAAGGTGCTCATGCTCGATGAGCCATCGGGCGGTGTCGCGCAGAAGGAGACCGAGGCGCTCGGCCCGCTGCTGTTGCGCGTGCGCGAGCACACGGGCTGTTCGATCCTGGTGATCGAACACGACATGCCTCTGCTCAGCTCGATTTGCGACACGATGGTCGCGCTCGAACTGGGCGGTGTGATCGCCGAGGGCACGCCGACAGAGGTGCTCGAGCATCCGCGAGTCATCGAGTCGTACCTCGGCACGGACGAGTCGGCCATCAACCGGTCGGGCGCACGCGGTGAGTCGAAGCCGAAGACGCGCCCCAAGTCCACCGCCCCGAAGTCCGGTACCGCCGCCGCCGCGAAGCCTCGACCGCGCCGGGCGACCGCTACCGCGACGGCGACGGAGGACGCGCCGCGACGGCGCCAGTTGCGCGCCAGAGGGCACTGAGCACTCTGTTGCTCTGACGCTGACGCGTCGTGTAGCTCGTCAGCCCGCGATGCGAGCCCGGATGCGCTGCGCCAAATCCATTGCCAGCGGGCGGTCGGCGATGCGCTCGATCTGAACCGCTTGACTCGTGCCTTGCACGAGCAGCGCCGCGTTGCGATCGTCCTGCCAACCCTGCACGGTGGTCGCGCTCTCGAGCGGGACCTCGACGACGTCGGGCTTGAACTCCCGGTCGTTCACCGCGATCAACCGAGCGGTGGTCAAGGCCAGCAGCGCGTTGGCGCCGTACACCTGACCGGCGACCATTCCCTCGATCACCTCTCCTTGTTCGAGGAGCACGGCGAGCGCGGCGGCGCATGACTTCGACCCTCGACGAGCACCGCCACCGAGGCGGCCGAGCGCGATGCCGAGCCCATGGGGGTCGTTGACCACCGGAACGGGCGCGGCCGCCGGTGCCGCGGCGGGAAGGGGCGGCGGCGCGACCTGAGCCGGGGGCGGTGGAGGCGAAGCCGAGACCGGTGGTGCGGCGACCGGCGGAGCCGGAGGGGCGGCCATCGGTGCGGGAGGGGGCGGCGGCGCGACGGGCGCAGCCGGTGGAGGCGGTGGTGGCGGCGCGACCGGGGCAGCCGGTGGAGGCGGTGGCAGCGGTGCGACCGGCGCAGCCGGTGGAGGCGGTGGCGGCGGTGCGACCGGCGCAGCCGGTGCGGGAGGTGGTGGCGGCGGTGCAGCCGCGGCCGGAGGCGGAGGTGGCGGCGGCGCGACGGCGGGAGCCGGGGCGGGCGGCGGTGGTGGCGGAGGAGGAGGCGGCGGAGGCGGCGGTGGTGGCGGCGGAGGCGGCGGCGGAGGCGGCGGTGGTGGCGGCGCGGGCGGCGGTGGTGGC
>DASXPN010000143.1:0-45391 GCA_036493595.1 Acidimicrobiales bacterium
GTGGCGGGTGCGTCGTCGACGCTCGGCGCCGTCGCCCGGCACCTGCCCGGATTGCAGCGACGTTGCCGCCGACTGTCGCTCGCCGCGTTGTCGGTCGGCACGGTCGCGCTCGTCGCAGATCTCGGCCGCCCGTCACGGTTCGCCAACATGCTGCGGGTGTTCCGCCCGTCGTCGCCCATGAGCATGGGTTCGTGGCTACTGGCCGCGTACGGTCCGGCGGCGGGCGCGGCCGCGGTGCTGCCGGACGCGATCGCCGCTCCCGCGGGCGCAGTAGCCGGTCTCGCCGGGCTCCCACTCGCCGGCTACACGGGCGTGCTCGTGGCCGCGACCGCCGTGCCGGCGTGGCAAGAGGCGAGTCAGTCGTTGCCGTTCCTGTTCACCGCGTCGGGTGTCGCTGGTGCGGCGTCGTTGCTCTCGTTCGGCGATCTCCGCGATGACGAAGCGGCCGTGGTGCGGCGCTACGGCATCGCCGGCAAGGTCGGCGAACTGGCGGCATCGGCTGCGCTCGAGCTCGAGGTCGGCGGGGTGGAAGCAGTCGCCAAGCCCTACCGCGAAGGACCGTCTTCGCGGCTGTGGCGGCTCGCCCATCTGTGCACGAGTCTGAGTCTCGTGCTGTGCCTGCCGCGACGCCGGTCGCGCCGGCGCGAGCAGTTGAGCGCGTTGACGGGAATGGCAGGCTCGCTGCTCGTGAAGGTCGCAGTCCTCGAAGCCGGCAAGGCATCCGCCGCCGACCCGCTCGCGACGTTCCAGAGAGACCAGTGAGGGAATAGGCGCAGGGCGCCGGTTCGTTGAGGACCACATGGCAGTCAAGCGTCTGAATCACGCCGTCCTCTACGTACGCGATGTCGACCGGAGCGTGCGCTTCTACGAGGAGGCACTCGGTTTCACGGTCGGAGTCCAGTTTCCGGGCGCGGCGTTCTTGAAGGTGCCCGACTCCCACAACGATCACGACCTCGGCCTGTTTGCGATCGGCACGGACGCGGCCGACAGCCCCGCGGGTCACGGCGCCGTCGGCCTGTACCACCTCGCATGGGAGGTCGAGACGCTGGGCGAGCTCCAGGAAGTGGCGCAGCGGTTGCGCGGTATGGGTGCGCTCGTCGGCGCGTCGGATCACTCGACGACCAAGGCGCTGTATGCCAAGGATCCCGATGGCATCGAGTTCGAGGTCAGCTGGCTCGTCCCCGTCGATCTCGTCGACGACGAGGTGCGCAAGGGCATGGCGAACACGAAGCCCCTGGACCTCGCGCACGAGATCGAGCGCTACGGCGCGGATCGTGCCGGGCTCGAGTCCGTCGTCTACAACTGACCACCGGCGACCGTCAGTTGTGAAGCCGATCGTGCAGCCAGCGCGCGTCGGCCACCGCATTGGCGTCCCAATCGTTGTTGAAGTACGCGTAGACGTCGCATCCGCCGTCGAGCCATCCCTGCAGGCGCTCGGCGACCCGCCACAGGCGTCGACCGCTGTAACGACCCTGGTACTTGCGGTTCACCGCGTCCGGACCATGGAACCGCACGTAGGTCCAGTTCGTCGTGAGCTCCCACGGATGATCGGGAAGCATGTCGTGGATGCACAGCGCGGCGCGGTGGCGACGCAGCACCTCGAACACGTCGTCGTGCAGCCACGACGGTTCCCGCATTTCGACGGCCCATCGCATCGACGTCGGAGCAACCGTGAGGAACTCGTCGAGCCGCTCCACGTTCCGCCGCCAGCGCGGCGGCAGTTGCACCAGCGTCGGCCCCTGTGCCGCGCCGAGTCGCTCCGCGCGATCGAGATGGTTCGGCAACCACGACTTCGCATCGCGCAGCTTCATGCGATGCGAGCCGAACTGTCCGAGCTTCAACGCGTAGAGGAAATCGGGCGGTGCCTGCTCCGCCCACTGTTCGAGGGTCTGCACAGGCGGCAGCCGGTAGAACGTGTTGTTCAGCTCGACCGTGTCGAACAATCCCGCATAGAACTCGAACCAGCGCCGCTGCGGAAGGTGCGCCGGGTAGACGATCCCGCGCCAGTCGCGGTACATCCATCCCGAACAACCGATGCGAGCACGCACAGGCGTGGCGCGCTCACCGCGGGCGCTACCTAACATCGGGACGTGACCGAGTTCGAGCTCACACCCCAGCGGCACTTGACCAGCGCGCTGAGCTCAGCCGTGTCGATTGCAGAAGTGGCCAATGCCATCCTCGTACACGGTCTCCAACAGCTGGAGGCGCGCACCGTCAGCTTGTGGCTCGTCAACGAGGACGGCACGACGCTCGACTACGTCGGCGGGGCTGGAGCCGTGCTGACCGACGTGACCCAGTTCGCGTCCATGCCATTGGACGCCGACTTACCCGGACCCGTCGTGGTGTCAACCGGCGAGCCGATCATCTATCGCTCGACGTCGGCGCGCAATGAACGGTGGCCCGAGCTGGCGCCCTTGCCAAGTGCAAGCGAGGCGTCCGCGGTTCTCCCGATGCAAGCGCGCGACGAGATGATGGGCTGCTTGTCGATCGGCTACGACACCGCACGAGACATCGGTGCCGCCGAGCTCATGCAGTTGATGATCGTCGCCGACCAGTGCGCGCTGGCCTTGGACCGTGCCCGACTGGTCGAGCGCGAACGGCGGGCGCGAGAGACGCTCGAGTTCCTGTCGGAGGCCACGAGTGTGATGGTCAGCGCGCTCGATGCGGGTGACGTGCTCGATCAGCTCACAAGCCATGCCGTGCCGACTATCGCCGACTGGTGTGGTGTGTGGGTCCACGACGGCGGTTACCTTCGCCGCACTGCGCTCAAGATCGCCGGCGCCGATGAGCTCGCACAACGGCTCCTCACCGAGGAGGCCGAGATCTCCATCGAAGCGGACGTGCCGATGGCGCAGGCCTGGCGCACCGGTGAGTTCGAGCACGTGGCAAAACCTGGGGACGTCCTCATCGACGCGATCTACCGCGAGGCGGCGGACGCAGTGCGGGCGATCGGCCTCCACGACATCATCGTGTGCCCGATCCTGGCTCGAGGCCTGCGGCTCGGCGTGATCACGTTCTCGTTCACGACGTCCAACCGGCGCTACACACCAGAGGTGTTCGCGGCCGCCGTCGGGCTTGCCGCGCGCGCGGGAGTGGCGCTCGACATCGCGCAGCGCTTCGAGCGTGAACGCACGACCGCGGCCACCCTCGTCGCCGCGATGCTGCCCGAGCGGCTGCCCGCGATTGCTGGTTGGTCGATCGTGGCCCGCTACCTGCCGGCGGGCGACGCAGTGTGCGGCGACTGGTACGACGTCACCGCGTTGCCGGGCAGAGAACTTCTGGTCGGTGTCGGCGACTCGGCCGGCCACGGTCTGCCCGCCGCCGCGCTGATGGCAGAGTTGCGCAACGCAGCCCGCGGATTGGCCATCGCCGGTCATCAGCCCGGTCACCTGCTCGATGACCTCTCGGTGCTCGCCGAGCAGAACAGCCTCGACAGCTTCGCGACTGCTGCGTACGGACGACTCGATCCCACGACCGGTGCCGGTACGTGGTCGCTCGCCGGTCATCCTCCGCCGCTCGTTGTGCCCGCGCGCGGCCGACCTCGGTTCATCCAGGTGCCAACCCGCCCTGCGCTCGGCGTGCCTGGTGGACATAGCACTGACTGCTTCTTCACGCTGGAGCCGGGCGACACATTGCTCCTCTACACGGACGGGCTCATCGAACGGCGAGGTGAGCTGCTCGACGTCGGTTTCGACCGTCTCGCGAGAGCAGCTGCTGCCCCGGTCAGCAACGCAGCCGAGTTGGCCGATCGGTTGATCGAGGCGTTGTGTGCAGATCTTCGTGACGACTGCTGCCTCCTGGTGCTGCACCGACACGCCCCCGACGATCCGCAGGTCGGGCATGTCGACGAGGTAGATACCGGGACTTCGCCATGAACGCCGCCGCCGCTGTCCCATCCGTGTCGCACGCATTCAGGCACGAGGCGTTGCTGTACGCCGGTGAGGACGACTTCATCGCTCGCACGGTTGCGTTCATCGCCGGCGGCATCGCGCACGACGAGGCGGCGCTCGTCATCGTGAGTGCGCCGAAGATCGACCGCATTCGCGCTGCGCTGAACGGTGAGGCGGGCCGCGTCGAGTTCATGGACATGACCAAGGTCGGGCACAACCCTGCACGCATCATTCCGGCCTGGTACGACTTCGTGGCCAGGCATGGCGGAGGTGGACGCAAGCTACGAGGCGTCGGCGAACCGATCTCGGCTGAGCGAGACCCTGCGGCACTCGCGGAGTGCCATCGGCACGAGGCGTTGCTCAACCTGGCGTTTGCGGACAGCGGCGATTGGTGGCTGTTGTGCCCGTACGACGTGACGACGCTCCCGCGCTCGGTCGTCGACGAAGCGCAACGCAATCATCCGTACATCCTCGAGGACGGCGCGCACCGATCGAGCCCGACGGCGCGGGACCTCACCGCGATCAGCGAGCCTTTCGCCGACCCTCTCGCCGATCCCCCAGCGCGTACACCTGAGTTCGTCTTCGATGTGACCGGGCTGGCGGCGGTGCGCGTGCTCGTGCGCCAGCAGGCACGCGAAGCCGCCCTCCCCGAGGCGCGGGTGATCGACGCCGTGCTGGCGGCCGACGAGATCGCAACGAACAGCGTCCGGTACGGAGGCGGTGCGGGCATCCTCCGCTTGTGGACCGACGGCCGCGCCATCGCGTGCGAGATCCGCGACGAGGGCTGGATCGACGAGCCCCTGATCGGTCGGCAGCGGCCCCCGGTGAGCCAGAGCGGCGGGCGTGGCCACTGGCTGGTCAATCAGATGTGCGATCTGGTGCAGGTGCGGTCTTCCCGCGCCGGCACGATTGTGCGCTTCTTCGTCGGCCCGGCCTGAGCTGCTTAGGATCCGCCGATGGGTGAGCTTCCTCTCACGATCCCTCGGGTAGTTGCCCGGGCGGGCCACCTGTTCGGTGACAGCGAGGCGGTGGTCGACGGCGACGTGCGGCTGTCGTTCGTCGAGTTCGCCGCACAGATCGACACTGCGGCGCGCGCGCTGATCGCGAGTGGCGTCGATCCAGGCGATCGCATCGCCATCTGGGCACCGAACATGTACGAGTGGGCCGTGGTCGCGTTGGGAGCGCACTCGGTGGGCGCGGTCGTCATCCCGCTGAATACGCGATTCAAGGGCCCGGAGGCCGGTTACGTCATCGGCGCCGCGAGCGCGCGCCTGCTGTTCACCGTCACCGACTTCTTGGACACGAACTACGTCGAGCTCCTACGCGGCGCACCGGGGGCGGAGTCGATCGAGGAAACCGTCGTCCTGCGCGGTGAGGCCGCCGGCGACTGCGTGTCATGGACCGAGTTCCTGTCGCGCTCGACCGCGGTCGATCCCGCCACCTCCGCGTCCCGGGCCGCCGCGGTGCAGCCCGACGACCTGTGCGACATCCTCTTCACGTCAGGCACGACGGGTGCGCCGAAAGGCGCGATGCTCCTCCACTCCGCCAGCATTCGTGCCTACGACGCCTGGTCGAGCGTCGTGGGGCTCCGAGAAGGTGACCGTTACCTCGTCATCAATCCCTTCTTTCACTCGTTCGGCCTGAAGGCCGGCATTCTCGCCGCGCTGCTGAAGGGCGCCACGCTCGTGCCGCATCCGATCTTCGATGTCCCGTCGGTGATGCGACGGGTGGCCGAGGAGCACATCACGATGCTTCCCGGCCCTCCGGCGATCTTCCAGACGATCCTCAACCATCCGGATCTCGACACGTACGACTTGTCGTCGCTGCGTCTGTCGGTCACCGGCGCCGCCCCCATCACGACGCAGATGATCATCGCCATGCGCGAGAAGCTCGGCTTCGAGAACGTCGTGACGGGCTACGGACTCACCGAAGCGCACGGCATCGCCACGATGTGCCGCCACGACGACGATCCCGAGACCATCGCGAAGACCTCGGGGCGCGCCATTCCCGGTGTCGAGGTCCGCTTGATCGACGAAGACGGCAAGACCGTCGATCCGGGCCAGCCCGGCGAGGTGTTGGTGCGCGGCTACAACGTCATGAAGGGATACCTCGACAACCCGGCGGCCACGGCGGAGGCGATCGACGGCGAAGGGTGGCTGCACTCCGGTGACATCGCTGTCGCCGACGAGGAAGGCAACCTCGCGATCACCGATCGCAAGAAGGACATGTACATCGTCGGCGGGTTCAACGCATACCCCGCCGAGATCGAACGAGTCATGAACGGGCACCCGAAGGTCGCGCAGGCCGCGGTCATCGGTGTGCCGGACGATCGGCTGGGCGAAGTCGGCAAGGCGTTCGTCATTCCGACGACCGGTACCGAGGTCGACGTCGACGAGTTGCTCTCCTGGTGCCGGGAGAACATGGCCAACTACAAGGCGCCGCGATCGATCGAGGTGGTCGACTCGCTGCCGCTCAACGCGTCGGGCAAGGTGCTCAAGTACGACCTACGCGCCCGGCATTGACGATGCGCACGAGCGAGTCGCGGATCCTCACGACGCACGCCGGAAGCCTGCCGCGCCCGCGCCCGCTGGCGGAGATGCACGGTCGCCGCAGCCGGGGTGAGCCTGTCGACGTGGACGAGCTGCGCCGTACCGTCGAAGACGCGACAGCGGCATCGATCGCCGCGCAGGTCGAGGCCGGCATCGACATCGGCAACGACGGCGAGCAGGCGCGAGAGAGCTTCTTCACCTACGTGAGTCACCGCATGACCGGATTCGGCGACACGAGCCAGCGGGCGTTGATGCGCGACCTGATCGATCATCCGGACTTCGTCGAGCTCGCACAACCCCGCTTCGCACGCATCAAGGTCAACCTCATGGCCGCGCCGGCCGCGATCGGTGACGTCACGTACGGCGACCGGAGCGAGTTGGAAGCAGAGTGCGAGCTGGTGGCCGGCGCGCCCTTCGCACAGACCTTCATGACTGCGGCATCGCCGGGCATCGTCGTTGCGGCGATGGACAACCGCTACTACGACACGCAGACGGACTACGTACACGCTGTCGCGAGTGCGCTTCGCACCGAATACGAGTACATCGTCGGACGCGGTCTCCTGTTGCAGATCGATGCGCCGGACCTCGCGCTCGAGCGGCACACGCTCTTCGCCGATCGGCCGCTCGACGAGTTCCTCGCGTGGATCCAACTCGTGATCGGAGCGATCAACGAAGCGTTGTCGAACATCGATCGCCGCAACGTGCGCTTGCACGTGTGCTGGGGCAACTACGAGGGTCCGCACACGTTGGACGTGCCGCTAAGGGAGATCCTTCCGTACCTGTACGAGGCAGACGTCGGCGCGCTCGTCATCTCGATGGCCAACGCGCGCCACGCACACGAGTACGCGCTGTTCGCCGACCATCCGCTGCCGGAAGGCATGGTCCTCGTCGCCGGGGTGATCGACACGACAAGCAACTACGTCGAACACGTTGAGGTGGTGGCCGACCGGCTCGCTCGTGTCGTCGCCGCCGTCGGCGATCCGCGACGAGTCATCGCCGGAACGGATTGCGGGTTCGACACCTCCGCCGGCCTCGGTGACGTGGCGCCGTCGCTCGTGTGGGAGAAGCTCCGTGCACTCCGCGCCGGCGCCGACCTCGCCAGCGCCCGGTTGTTCTGAGCTCTGGTCCTCAGAGGCTCTGGCGCGGCTCGATCAGAGCTGCGACATCACGCTCTCGCACGAGCTCACGTCGACTCCGGGCTTGGACTCGACGTCGAGCTTCACGATGATGCCGTCCTCGATGACCGCGGCGTAGCGCTGCGATCGCGTACCGAGCCCGATGCCGGCGCCGTCGAACGCCAGGCCCATGGCGTCGGCGAACTCACCGTTGCCGTCGGCCAGCATCAGGATCTTGCCGCCCGCGCCCTGCGCTTCGCCCCACGCGTCCATCACCCACGCGTCGTTCACCGCGATGCAAGCGATGGTGTCGACACCGCGCTTCTTCAACTCGTCGGCCCCGCTCACGAAGCCGGGGAGGTGCACCTTCGAACATCCGGGTGTGAACGCGCCCGGCACGGCGAACAGCACCACCCGGCCCGTGCCCAGCACTTCGCCGGTGCGGACCGCAGTGGGACCGTCGGCGCCCATGGTGCGCACCTCGACGTCGGGGACCCTGTCGCCAACCTTGATCGTCATTGCCGCGCACGTTATCCAGCACTGCCCCTTGACCGTTCCAGCGGAATAAAGTAAGAAGAACCTATCTTTACTGTCGTAACAGTTCGGCAGTATGGGAAGGGAGGCGGTAGCCATGAAGGTTGCCATCGTCACCGGAGCTTCCCGAGGTCTCGGCCTCGCTCTCGCGAAGGAGCTCGCCGCCCACGGATGGGCGCTCGTGGTCGACGCCCGAGGGTCCGATGCGCTGGGTGCGGCAGCCGGCGAGCTCGCGTCGCGGACAACCGTGCGCGCCGTCCCCGGCGACATCACCGACCCAGGCCACCGGCGCGGGCTCGTGCAGGCGGCGCTCGACTTGGGCGGCATCGACGCGGTCGTCAACAACGCCAGCTACCTGGGTCCGAGCCCGCAACCGGCGCTGGCCGACTACCCACTCGACGCCATCCGGCAGGTCTACGAGGTGAACGTGTTCGCGCCGCTCGCGCTGGTGCAGGAGGCGATGCCCGCCCTGCACGCCGGAGGACGGATCATCGACATCACCTCCGACGCCGCGGTGGAGGCGTACGAAGGATGGGGAGGGTACGGCTCGTCGAAGGCCGCACTCGAGCAACTGACGGCGATCCTCGCCGCGGAACGACCTGAGCTGCGCGTGTACCACGTCGATCCCGGCGACCTCCGCACGCAGATGCACCAGGAGGCGTTCCCGGGTGAAGACATCTCGGATCGCCCTCTGCCCGAAGTCGCAGTGCCAGGACTCCTCCGACTGCTCGAAGGTGACGAGCCGAGTGGCCGCTACCGAGCACAGGAGCTCGTTCCGGTGGCGACGCCGTGACCGCCGTCGCAGACGAGAGGCCGGCAACCGGACGCATGCACTTCGAACTTCCGCCCGCCCTCGAAGCATCCACCCCGCCCGAGGCCCGCGGCATCACGCGTGACGCGGTGCGGCTCATGGTCGCGTACAAGGCGGAGAACCGACTGGTGCACGCGCACTTCTCCGATCTTCCCCGCTTTCTCGATGCCGGCGATCTCGTCGTCGTGAACACATCGGCCACGCTGGCGGCGGAGGTCGACGCCGTCGCGCCCGACGGCACCGCGCTCGTGGTTCATCTGTCGACGCAGCTGCCGGCCGATCTCTGGGTCGTGGAGTTGCGCCGCGATCGCGACCCGTTCCGAGACGCGCACGCGGGATGGATCGTGCGATTGCCCGACGGCGCCACCGTCGAGCTGCTGGCGACGTACGGGCGGTCGAACGCACGGTTGTGGATCGCATCACTCCATCTCCCGCAGCCGGTGCTCACCTACCTCGCGGTGCACGGCCGTCCCATCCGCTACGGCTACGTGCCCGGCAGCTGGCCGATCACGATGTACCAGAACGTGTACGCGACCGAGCCGGGCAGTGCGGAGATGCCGAGCGCCGGACGACCCTTCACGCCCGAGGTCATCACGCGGCTCGTCGCGAAGGGTGTGAGCGTCGCGCCACTCGTGCTGCACACCGGCGTGTCGTCGCTCGAGTCACACGAAGCCCCGTATGCCGAGTACTACCGGGTCGACGGGCACACGGCCCATCTCGTGAACGACACCCATCGCCGGAGCGGGCGCGTGATCGCAATCGGCACGACCGTGGTGCGCGCGCTCGAGACCGTCGCCGACGAACGCGGGCACGTCCACCCGGGCGAAGGCTGGACCGAGACGGTGATCACGCCAGACCGCGGTGTGCGCGCCGTCGACGGCATGTTGACCGGATGGCACGAGCCCGAGGCGTCACACCTCGACATGCTCGAAGCGATCGCCGGGCGCGATCTCATCGAGCTGTCCTACGCCGCCGCGCTCGCCGAGGGCTACCTCTGGCACGAGGTCGGCGACGTCCACCTCATCCTCCCCTGACCACACCAATGTTGGTTCTATTGCGGGGCCATGGCCCCGCAATAGACCCGGAGATGGCAGGTGAGGTGTCGCGTTGCGACGGCTCAGTGGGGCTCGGTGGTGCGATAGTCGCCGAAGGGCTCGTCGCGATCCTGCAGGGCCTTCGTGAGTCCCTTGGTGCGCATGTCCTCGATGAAGGCATGGAAGCCGACTTGATGGGTGGCGAGCGCGCACATCTCGGTGCCGCTGCGGATGGCGGCGCGCAGGCCCATGATCTCCATGGACCGATGCACCGTGCGCTTGTTGAGCTGCACGATGTCGGGCGGGATCTTCGTGATGCGGGTCGCGATCTCGAGTACGCGCTCCTCGAGCTCTGACTCCGGGAAGGTCTTGTTGGCCCAGCCGTCACGAGCTGCCTCGATGCCCGAGATCGAATCGCCGGTGATCATCATCTCCATCGCCGCGCGCATGCCGAGGAACCACGCGTGGAACTGCATGTCCGGCGTACCGAAGCGCACCGCGGGATAGCCGATCTTCGCGTCCTCGGCGACGTAGACGAGATCGCAACCGGTCGCCAGCTCGCTGCCGCCGGCCAGGCAGTAGCCGTGCACTTGCGCGATCACCGGCTTCGCCTGATCCCAGATGCTCATCCATCCGTCGGTCACGTGGCGGGGCCACTGCCCTTCACCGCCGGCTGTGTAGAAGGGGTAGTCGTGACCCTCGTTGCCACCGCCGAGGTCGTAGCCGGCGGAGAAGCACGAACCCGCGCCGCGGATGATCGTGACGCGCACATCGAGATCGACGTCCGCGGCGCGCAACGCGTCGATCAGCGCGCCGCGCAACGGATGGTTCAGCGCGTTGCGCTTCTCCGGTCGGTTGAGCGTGAGCCGGCGAACATGGGGCGCGGGCTCGTCGACGAGGACGAGCTCGGTCACTTGATTGCCTTGGAATCCATGTCGGCGGACAGCCGTTGCAGGTTCTTGTCGGGAATCGCGTCGATGGGCTGCGCGACTTCCTCGACGGTCGGTCCGAACTCCGCCGCGAGCGGCGCCAGCGCGTCGAGATCGAAGTCATAGAGACGGGCCACGTTGCCGGCGAGGATTTCACGCAGCTCCGGCTCGGACACGTCGTGGAAGCGGGCCCGCAGGTGCTCTCGCGTGTACGGCCACGTCCCTTCGTCGTGCGGGTAATCGCTGCCCCACATGAAGCGATCGGCACCGATCCTGGCGCGTGCCTTGACGTCCTCGGCGCCGGGCTGGCTCACACCCATCCACACGTTCTGGTGGAAGTACTCGGTCGCGTCCTTCGCAAGGATGTGATCCTGCCCGTAGCGGATCTCGCCGGTCGCGCCCGTGTCACGGATCCCGCGGATGACATGGTCCAGGCGGTCGAGCAGCGGCGGCACCCATGCGCAGCCCTGCTCGGTCAGCACGACCTTCAGCCGCGGGAAGCGCTCGAGGATGCCGGACAGGATCATGTGCACCAGCGGCCGCTGGCTGTAGAAGGTGACCTCGGTGATGTAGAGCAGCATCGACACCGCGTACGGGCCGTAGTCCGGTGCGCCCGTGCCCCCGTGCACGTTGATCGGCACCTCGAGGTCCTGGCACACCTCCCACAAGCGGTCGTACTCAGGGTCGTAGATCGGCTTCATCCACGTCGCCGACGGCGGGATGTTCGGCAGCAGGATGCCGCCGCGCAAACCGTGCTCCTTGATCCAACGCACATCGTCGATGGCATCGTCGACGTCGTTGAGAAAGATCTGGCCGATGCCCGCACGGCGCGCCGGAAACTCGTTGCACCAGTCGACCAGCCACCGGTTGTGGGCGCGAACTCCGGCGAGCCGGTGCTCGTAGTGCTCGGGCTCGGGAGGCCCCGCGAAGAGAACGAAGCTCGGAAAGAAAGGAGGCACGGTGTTCGGGAAGATGACTTCGCCGACGATGCCATCGGCCTCCTGTTGCGAGTTGCGCATCTCGTTGTCCCAGTTGCGCAAGCGCCGGTTGTCGCCGAGGTCCTTGTACGGGTTCTTGTACTTGCCCCGCCAGGCGTCGAAGTCCTCGAGGTACGCCGGGTCGAGGTACTCGCGGTACGCGGCGTGGCTCCCGCCCGCGTGGCAGTCAGCTGAGATGATCGTGTAGCGGTCTGCGCCTGCGGTCACTGCGGCCATCGATGGCGTCCTCCCCCGGTGCCTCCTCAGGCCCGTTCGTGTGCAGTCTGCTGGAGTACTCCTACCCGGAACAAGAACGCGTTCTACTTGTGGATCTTCTGCGTGGCGGTCATGCGAGGATCCTGCGGTGGAGCTCGACAATCCGGTGTGGCATGCGCTCCGCGGTCCGCAGGCAAACCTCGCGGAGGGTGGTCCGCTCGCTCGCCGCTACCAGCCCGACGTCGCGGCCTTCGCCGCGCTGCCCGATGACCCCGCTCCCGACGCGTGGGAAGCCATGCAGGAGCTCCTCGGTCCGCGCGGAGTCGCGTTTCTCGCCCGCGACGATCTGACCCCGCCGTCCGGGTGGACCACAGCCTTCTCCGCGCCCGCGGTGCAGATGGTCGCCGTCGCCGTTCGCGGCGTGATCGCCGACGACGCCGAACGGCTGACGCCCGACGACGTGCCCGACATGCTGGCCATCGTCGAGCGCACGCACCCCGGACCGTTCGCCTCTCGCACCATCGAGCTCGGCGAGTACGTCGGTCTTCGTGGTGATGACGGCGCACTCATCGCCATGGCGGGCGAGCGCATGTTCGCACCGCCGTACCGGGAGGTGAGCGCCGTGTGCACCGACGCTGCCTACCGCGGCCGCGGTCTCGCCACCCGACTCGTTCGTCACCTCGTGGCACACATGCACGAGCGCGGCGAGATTCCGATGCTCCACGCCCGCGCCGACAACGTCGACGCGATCCACCTCTACGAAGCACTCGGCTTCACGGTCACCCGCGAGTTCGCCGTCACCGGCTACCGCGTCCCGAGCTGACCCCGCCGCAGAGAAGAGCGGAGGAGGGTCAGTCGTCGAGGTCGGACGCCATCCGTTGGGTGACGTCGATGTACTCCTCGACCATCTCGAACACGAGTTGCTTGGTCGTGCGCACACGGTTCATGCGGCTGACGACCTGACCGACCGGCATGCCGACGAGCTCGCGCGGCGGGTTCGCGCCCATCTTGTGGGTGGCATAGGAGTTGAGGATGAACTGCAACGGCATCGGCAGCGTGCCGGGTGAGTCGGGCGACTCCCATGCGTCCGTCCATGCGGTGCGGAGCTGGCGGGCCGGCTTGCCCGTGAGCGATCGCGAGCGCACCGTGTCAGTCGACGTCGCGGCCAGCAGCTTCTCGGAGATCACGCTGCCGTAGTCGTTCTCGGTCGTGGTCAGCCAGATCGAGCCGGTCCACACGCCGTCCGCACCGAGGGCCATCGCCGCGGCCATCTGCCTGCCGGATCCGATGCCGCCCGCGGCGAGCACGGGCACCGGCGCGATCGCGTCCACCACATCGGGCACGAGCACCATCGACGCCACCTCGCCGGTGTGGCCACCGGCCTCGTAGCCCTGGGCGATGATGATGTCGACACCCTGTTGCACGTCGCGCACCGCTTGCTCGACGCGCCCGATCAGCGCCGCGACCTTCACGCCTTGCTCGTGGGCCTGGT
The DNA here is from genome assembly GCA_036493595.1 of Acidimicrobiales bacterium. Classification (GTDB taxonomy): domain Bacteria; phylum Actinomycetota; class Acidimicrobiia; order Acidimicrobiales; family JACDCH01; genus DATAES01. The sequence continues at coordinate 13,548 of DASXPN010000143.1, forward strand.
CGATCGCGGCCTTCGGCGGTGGACCCAGCGCGGATGCCAGCAGCGCGATCGGGTGGGCGAGCGCGATCTCGATCTGCGGCGCGCCCGTGGCCTCCGTCCAGCCGAGGACTCCAGCACCCAAGCCTGCGCCGGACTCGAGCACCTGCTCGTCGCTCGACACGTCCACGCCATGATCCGCGAGCAGCTTGTCGACGAAGTCCCAGTGCTCCTGGCTGATCATCCCTCGCAACTGCGCCCCGATGTCGGTGACGTCGTGAATGCCCGCGTCGCGGTCGACCGTCTTCACGGGCATGACGACGTCGACGCCGTACGGTTTGCCGTCGACATGCTCGTCGATCCACTTCAACTCGAGCTCGAGTTGTTCGGGCGAGAAGGCCAGCGCGCCGAGCACACCCATGCCGCCCGCATTCGTCACTGCGGCAACGACGTCGCGGCAGTGAGAGAAGGCGAAGATCGGGAACTCGATACCGAACATCTCGCCGAGCCGGTTCTTCATGTCGTGACCTCCATGGCGATCGTGCGCGCCCGGGGATAGTCGGGCTTGCCCGACGGTTGCCGCGGGATCTCGTCCACGAGCTGCAGGGCGCGCGGCACCTTGTAGCCCGCGATTCTGGTTCGGCAGTGCTCGACGAGATCGTCGAGCGTCGGTCGCGCCCCCGGCCTCGGCTGCACGACGGCAGTGACCCTCTGCCCCCACCGCTCGTCGTCGACGCCGACGACCAGCGCGTCGTACACCTGCGGATGCGCCTTCAGCACCGCCTCGACCTCCTCTGGGTAGATCTTCTCGCCGCCCGAGTTGATGCACTGCGAGCCGCGGCCGAGCAGCGTCATCGTGCCGTCGAGCTCGAGCCGAGCGAGGTCGCCGGGCACCGAATAGCGCTTGCCGTCGACCTCGATGAAGGTCGCCGCCGACTTGACCGGATCCTTGTAGTAGCCGATCGGCACATTGCCCCCTCGGGCCATGCGCCCGACCTCACCGGGCACCACGGGCCGGTTGTCGTCATCGAGGACAATCGTGTCGGGACCCATCGCGACATTGATCAGACCGCTGCCGCTCGACGTCGTGCCCTTCTCGAGCAGACGCAACCCGTTGAAACCGCTCTCGGACGAACCAATGGCCTCGCTGATGAACACGTTCGGCAGCAACTCGAGCAACTGCTCCTTCACGACGGGCGAGAACACCGCCGCGGTCGAGTTGACCGAGAACAACGACGACGTGTCGTACGCGTGCGATTGCAACGCATCGATGAGCGGGCGCGCCATCGCGTCGCCGGTGATCGCGAGCGCGCCGATGCCGTAACGCTCGACCGCGGCCCACACGTCGTGCGGGTCGAACTTCGGCAGCAGGACGAGGCTCGTGCCACGGAACAGCGCGCCGAAGGTCGTCCACTGCGCGGCACCATGCATCAACGGTGCGAGCACGAGCGCGTGACCCAGCGGATTCTCGGCGCCTCCTCGGGCGAGCGCGTACTCGTCGGTCACCCACTCACCCGTGACGAAGTCGATACCGCCGCCGAGCGTGCGGAACACGTCCTCGTGTCGCCACATCACGCCCTTCGGGAACCCCGTCGTACCGCCGGTGTAGAGGATGTAGATGTCACCGTCGTCTCGCAGCCCGAAGTCGCGCTCCGGCGAGGCCGCGCCGAGCGCGTCGTCGTAGTCGACGGCGCCGTCGATGTCAGCGGTGACACCACTGCCATCGTCCACCACAATCAAGTGACGCAGCATCGGCAAGCGGTCGCGCACCGCGGCGACCCGCGGCGCGAACTCGGCTTGGAACACCGTCGCAACGACATCCGCGTTGTCGTAGAGGTAGAAGAGCTCGTCTTCGACGTAGCGGTAGTTCACGTTGATGGGGACAGCGCGCAGCTTGTATGCCGCCAGCATCGTCTCGACGAACTCGATGCTGTTGTACGCGTAGATCGCGATGTGGTCGCGCTCACCGACGCCCTGCGCGGCGAGATGGTGCGCGAGACGGTTGGCGCGAGCTTCGAGTTCTGCGTACGTGATCGACCGTTCGCCGCAGATCAACGCCGTCCTGTCGGGCACTGCATCGACGGCGTGCTCGACGAGATCAGCGAGGTTGAAGGCCACTGCCCGAAGTAGAACACGTTCTCGAAAGCGCGGCAACGCGATGCGCCTGCCTGCTCCTTGTCGCTCAGAACTGGAATGTGTTCTACTCGGCGCCGTGCCAGCGACCGAGCCTACGGAGACCCCTCCCGATCAACATCTGCTCGTCGAGCGCGACGGCAACGTGCTGATCCTCACGATGAACCGCCCGGAGCGGCGCAACGCGCTGTCGCCCTCGATGATGGATGGCATGGCGGCGGCATGGGACGAGGTCAACGCCAATCCCGACATCAGGGTGGCCATCCTCACCGGCTCCGGCGGTTGCTTCTGCGCCGGAGCCGACCTGCAAGCGATGACCGACATCCACCCGGGCGACGTCTTCAAGGACGCCGAGCACGAGACGACGGCCGACCTGACGAGCGGCGTCATCAAGCCGCTGCTCAAGGGATTCCTCCTCGACAAGCCACTCATCGCCGCGGTCGAAGGCCCTGCGGTCGCGGGAGGCACGGAGATCCTGCAGGCCACCGACATCCGCATCGCGGGCGAGAGCGCCCGGTTCGGGGTGTCGGAGGTGCGATGGGGCCTGTATCCACTCGGCGGTTCGGTTGTCCGACTGCGCCGCCAGATCCCGTACACGGTGGCCGCGGACCTGCTGCTCACCGGTCGCCACGTGCGGGCGCCGGAAGCAAAGGAACTCGGGCTGATCGGCGAGGTCGTCCCTGACGGCCAGGCGCTGCACCGAGCGCGCGAGGTGGCGGCCGCCATCGCCGCCAACGGACCCGTCGCCGTGCAAGCGGTGCTGCGGGGCCTGCGGGCGACGGAGTGCGTGTCCGAGCAAGAGGCGATGCGGATCGATTCGGAGATTGGCATGCCGGTGTTCATGAGCGACGATGCCAAGGAAGGCCCGCTCGCCTTCATGGAGAAGCGGACGCCGCAGTTCAAGGGACAGTAGGGGGAACGGACTCGATGGATCTGGCTGAAATCGACCTGCTCGACCGCGACGAGTTCGCGCGCGACATCCCGCACGAATGGTTCACGTGGTTGCGCGAGAACGCGCCGGTGTACAAGCACACCGAACCGAACGGCCCTGGCTTCTGGGTGATCACGAAGCATGCCGACGTCGTCGTCTGCAACCGCGACGCCGGCACGTTCTCGTCGTCCCAAGCGCGGGGCGGCGTGGTCGGGCTCGAAGAGAACGGCATGCCCCAAACGGAAGCCGACGCCACCGGCGGCCGGATCATGCTGATGATGGATCCGCCCGACCACACCCGCTATCGCAAGCTGGTGAACCGTGGCTTCACGCCGCGCATGATGGGGATGCTCGAGCCTCACGTCCGCGAGCTGACGAGCAACATTCTCGACGCCGCGTTCGCGAAGGAAGAGTGCGACTTCGTCGTCGACGTCGCCGCCGAGTTGCCGCTCGAGGTCATTGCCGAGCTCCTCGGTGTGCCGCGCGAAGACCGTCACAAGATCTTCGAGTGGAGCAACAAGATGATCGGCTCCGAGGACCCGGAGTACATCGTCGGCGACGACGAGGTCTTCAATGCCCAAGCGGAGATGTTCATGTACGCGCAGTCGCTCGCGGAGAAGCGGCGCGCCAACCCGCAGGACGACATCGTCACCGCGCTGCTCTCGGCCGAAGTCGAGGGCGACTCGCTGTCGGACATGGACTTCAACCTGTTCTTCCTGCTGCTCGCGGTCGCCGGCAACGAGACGACCCGCAACGCGATCGCGCACGGCATGAACGCGTTCCTCGAGAACCCCGACCAATACGACCTGCTCGTCGCCGATCGCGAGGGGCGCATCGTGGGCGCGACCGAGGAGATCCTGCGGTGGGCGACACCGGTGATGTTCTTCCGCCGCAACGCGACGCGCGACTTCGAGCTACGGGGTCACACCATCAAGGACGGCGACAAGATCAGCCTCTGGTACATCTCCGCCAACCGCGACGAGGAAGTGTTCGAGGATCCGTTCCGTTTCGACATCCAGCGTGATCCGAACCCGCACATCGCCTTCGGCGGCGGCGGCCCGCACTTCTGCCTCGGTTCGCAGCTGGCCCGGTTGGAGATCCAGGTGCTGTTCGACGAGCTGGCTCGACGGGTGAAGCACGTGGAGGCGCTCGGACCGCCGGAACGGTTGCGCTCGAACTTCATCGGCGGGATCAAGCACCTGCCGGTTCGGTTCCACCAGTCCTGACCGCCGAGTGGGCTTCGGCCCACGTGAGACCGGCCTCGACATCGGTGTCGTGCGGCAGGCCGAGCAACCGCTCGCCGATGATGTTGCGCAACACCTCGGCCGTCCCGCCGCCGACCGTGAGCGCGGGGCTGAAGAGGAAGCCCGCCGCCCACGGATCCCACGACGCGTCCAGGTCGCCGACCGCAAGCATCCCCTCGGCGCCCATCATGTCCTTGGCGAGCGTGAAGACACGCTTGCCGTGCGGGTCCTTCAACGCCTTGCGCAACGACGCGTCGGGACCGGGCTTCTTGTTGACCTTCGCCGAGATCTGGCGGAGCTGGTGGTAGCGCATGATCTCGCCCTCGATGTACGCGCCCGCGAGTTGCTGGCGCAGGATCGGGTCTGACGCGCCGCCTCGCTTGCGGACGAGGTCGAGCAGGTCGCGCACCGTCGGGCCGTGGCCCCATTGCAAGCCTTCGCGCGACAGCGACACGCGTTCGTTGGCGAGCGTCTCCTTCGCCATCGCCCAACCGCCGTGCAACGAGCCGATGAGATTCGCGGTAGGCACGTGCACGTCCGTGAAGAAGACCTCGCAGAACCCGGCATCACCGAAGGCGCCGACCATGTTGCGCAGCGGCCGGATCTCGATGCCCGGCAGGTCCATCGGAACGATGAAATACGAGATGCCCGTGTACTTGCTGGTGTCCGGATCGGTACGGGCGATGAGAATGCCGAACTTGGCGACCTGCGCCAGCGACGTCCAGATCTTCTGACCGTTCACGACGAACACGTCGCCGTCGCGCACCGCCCGGGTCGAGAGGTTGGCGAGGTCGGACCCGGCCTCCGGTTCGGAGAACAGCTGGCACCACAACTCCTCGCCCCGCAGCATGGGCGGCAGGTAGCGCTGCCGCTGTTCTTCGGTTCCGTGGACGACGATCACGGGACCGCAATGTCCGATGCCGATCGGATTCAATGGTTTCGCCACACCGGCCCGCTTGAGCTCGTCGTCGATGATCAGCTGCAACTCGGGCTCGGCGTCGAGTCCCCACGGCCGGGGCCAGTGCGGGACGACATAGCCCGCGTCGACGAGCTCGCTCGCGGTCGGGGTCGGATGCTCCTCGAACCAGCGGCGCACCTCGAGGCGGCGGGAGTCGTCATCAGCGGGCAGATCGATGTCCACGCCGTGATTGAAACAGACCGCGGTCGCGTGGAAACCATTGGCTCGGGGGCGAGGTCGTCCTCCACCATTGCGTGGTGGACCATCGCACGACGGCCGAGCTTCTCGCAGCACTCGAAGACGTGAAGGCGTCGCCTCCCGACACCGGTGTGCTCGAGTTGATCGTGCGCCGCCCGGGGGACGGCGAGCGTGACGTCCTCGAGGTGGGCGAGCTGACGAAGGAGGACGGGCTCGTCGGCGACGACTGGCTGGCGCGGGGAAGCCGCCAATCGCCCGACGGTTCTGCCGAGCTGCCGCGCCAGCTCACGATCATGAACAGCCGAGCGGCCGCGATGTTCGCGGGAGATCGTTCCCGCTGGCCGATCGCCGGCGATCAGCTCTACATCGACCTCGACATCTCGGAGTCCAACCTTCCCCCGGGTACCCGCGTTCGCATCGGTGCCACGGTGGTCGAAGTGTCGGTCGAGCCGCACACCGGCTGCCACAAGTTCACGAAACGCTTCGGGCTCGACGCCACCGCCTTCCTTCGTTCGGACGAGGGCCGTCCGTACCGGTTGCGGGGATTGAACGCGCGGGTGATCGAGCCCGGCACGATCCGGACCGGCGACAAGGTCGAGAGACTGGCGTCCTGAACGTTCGCGACCGAGCCGCTAAGAAGAGTCGGTGACGCGCGGGTCCGTACGACGCGAGGTCGTGATCAAACGACCGGCTGACGACGTATGGGCCATCCTCGGTGATCCGGCGCGCGTGCACGAGTGGTTCACCGGCATCCAGAGTTGCCAGGTCGACGGCAACACCCGCATCGTCACCACGGGTAGTGGGCTGCCGATGACCGAGGAGATCGTCACGACCGACGCCATTCAGCGCCGCTTCCAGTACCGGATCACCGCCGGCGTGTTCAAGGAACACCTCAGCACCATCGACGTGATCGATCTCGGCGATGACACGTGCGTCGCGGTGTACGCAGCCGATGCGGACCCCGCCACGATGGCGCTCATCATCGCCGGGGCCGCCGGCAGCGCGTTGCTCGAGCTTCGTGATCGTCTCGAAGGAGCGTATTGATGGGCCGCAAGATCTTGTTCGTCACGACCGATCAGCAGCGCTACGACACGCTCGGCTGCAACGGCGGGACGCTGGCGCGCACACCGGTCGTCGACGGCCTTGCCGCCAACGGCATTCGCTACGAGCGTGGCCATCCGCAGTCGGTCGTGTGCATGCCGTCGCGCGCCACGATGCTGACCGGCCAGTACCCAAGTACTCACGGCGTGTGGATGAACGGCGTGCCGCTCCCACTCGACGCACCGTCGGTGGCAGACGTGCTGCACAGTTCGGGTTATCACACCGCGTTGATCGGCAAGCCCCACTTCGAACCGTTCCTCGATCCGTTCCTCCGCTTCATCGAGAACGCGCTGGCGCCCCAACACGGCACGAGACCGCCGGGTGGCACGCACCGCGGCTTCGAACACCTCGAGTTCGCAACGCACACACCGGCCGGGCCGCTGCACTACTCGCGCTGGCTCGCGGCAGAGCACCCCGAAGCGGTCGGCTGGTTCTATCCGGTGCTCGACCGTGCGCTCCAGGTGAACGCAGCCGGCGACGGCGACACCGGCGCGCCGCAAGTGCACGTCAACCAGGTGCCGAAGGACTGGTACCACACGCAATGGGTCGCCGATCGCACGATCGCGTGGCTCGACACGCTCGATGCCGACGACGACTGGTTCTGCTGGATGAGCTTCCCCGACCCGCATCACCCGTGGGACCCGCCGCAGTCCGAGGTCGGGCGAATCGACTGGCACGACGTGCCCCTGCCGGACGGTTACCCGCAGGCGGCCACCGAGCGCGAGCGCATCCTCGACACGAAGCCGCGCCATTGGCGGCTCTGGTACGACGGCGAGCTCGTGTCGAACTACGAAGCGCCCGCGGAATGGGTGCCGGCGACGCTCGTGCCCGATCAAGTGCGAGAGGTGAACGCCCGCAACGCCGTCGAGTGCGAGTTGATCGACGAAGCGCTCGGGCGCGTGCTCGCGCACATCGGCACCTGCGGCTGGGACGACGACGTCGACGTCGTGTTCACCGCCGATCACGGCGAGCTGCAGGGCGACTTCGGTTTGCTGTTCAAGGGTCCGTACCACGTCGACGCGCTCATGCGACTCCCGCTCGTGTGGCGTCCGGCCACCAGCGCGCGCGTCGATCCTTCGGTCGTACATCGTCCCGTCGGTCTCGTCGACCTCGCACCCACCTTCTGCTCGATCGCCGGTGTCGAAGCACCGTCCTGGATGCAGGGGCACGCGTTGCCCGTCGACGACTCCGATGCCGACAAGCGCGGTTTCGAGCGCGTGCTGACCGAATGGGACAGCGAACTGTTCGGCGTCGGCGTCCACGTCCGCACCATCACGCGCGACCAGTGGGTCTGCTCCGCCTACCGCACCGGCACCGTCCACGACGGCAGCGAAGGCGAGCTCTACGACCTGAGCGACGATCCGCTGCAGCGGGTCAATCGTTGGGACGATCCCGCCACGCGATCCATACGCGACGACCTCCTCACCGATCTGTGGGCCAACCAACCCCGCGTCCGCGAGCCTCGCCTCCAACTCGAAGCTCCGGTCTGATCCACCGCCGCCGTTCCCTCCCATCAACGTGAAGGTGCCCACCATGGCGCGACTCGTCGATCTCAGCCACGACATCGCCGAGGGCATGACGACGTACCCCGGGCTGCCCGGTCCGCACATCACCACCCACATCAGCAGAGAAGAGTCTGCGGCTCGTCTCGGCGGTGCGTCGTTCCACATCGGCCGCATCGACATGATCGCCAACACCGGCACCTATATCGACAGCCCCTGGCATTTCCACGAAGACGGCGCCGACCTCGCAGGACTCGACCTCGAGCGACTCGCCGACCTTGCGCTCACCGTGGTGCGCTGGGCGACGGACCGGCCACGGGCGATCGATGCAACGTCGTTGCCGGAAGGTTCACTCGACGGGCACGCCGTGGTGTTCCACACCGGATGGGACCGTCACTGGCGCACCGACACCTACGGGGGTGAAGCGCCGTTCCTCACCGCCGCCCTGGTCGCGGCGCTCGTCGCCCGCCGCCCGGCGCTCGTTGGAATCGACTCGGTGAACATCGACGACGCGTCCGACGGCACGCGGCCTGCACACACCATGTTGCTGCGCGCCGGCATCCCGATCGTGGAGCACCTCACCAACCTCGACGCGGCACCCGACACGGGCGGGCGCTTCTTTGCCGTCCCTCCAAAGGTGCACGGGTTCGGGACGTTTCCGGTCCGAGCGTTCGCGCTCGCTGACTGAGTCGCGTCGGCCGGCTCGGCCGGCTCAGCCGTGGAGCGTGAGTCGGAACGGTTGATCGCGATCCGCTACCGGTTCCTTCGGAAGCCCGAGCACGCGCTCGCCCACGATGTTGTGCTGCACCTCGTCGGTCCCGCCCGCGATCGACTGCGCGGGTACTGACAACAGCACTTCGCTGACCACCCCACCCAGCAAGCTTTCGTCGCCGACCAGCATGCCCATCGAACCCGCGAGCGCGGCGTGCACCTCGGCCGCCGCCCGCGCCACGCGGCTGGCGCCGAGCTTGCCGAGCGAACCTTCTGGCCCGGGCGGGCGTCCGAGTGCGCGCGCCGCCTGCGCCCGCCGCGCCGTCCACTCCTGCGCGCGTTGCAACGAGAGCAACGCGGCGATCATCTGGCGCACAACCGGATCCGACGCGCGACCGGTCGAGCGCGCCAGCTGCGTAACGAGATCGACTCTGCCCGCGCGCTGTGGATACCACTTGTACGTCGCGAAGTAGTCGTCCGCTTCGGCGATCGCTTCGCGGATGGCGCGGCCTCCGTCGCGATCGAGGTGAGCGCGGCGCACGGCGCCGAAGCCGCGCTCGTGCGACAGCGTCGTCAACGCAGCCTTCCAACCGTCACCGGGATCGCCGACCATGTTCGCCGCGGGCACGCGAGCGTCGGAGAAGAAGACCTCGTTGAACGACGCATGCCCGTTCATCTGGCGCAGCGGCCGAGCCTCGACACCGGGTTGGTGCATCGGCAGCGCGAAGTAGGAGATGCCACGGTGCTTCGGCGCGTCCCAATCGGTTCGTGCGAGCAACATTCCGAAGTCGGCATGGTGCGCGCTCGTGCTCCACAGCTTCTGGCCGTTGACGACGTACTCGTCGCCATCGCGCTCGGCGCGCGTCGTCAGCCCCGCGAGATCCGAACCGGCACCGGGCTCGCTGAACAGCTGGCACCACGTGTGCTCGCCGGTGAGGATCGGATGCAGGAGCTGGCGTTTCAGATGATCCGAGCCGTGCGCGAGCAGCGTCGGCGCGGCGAGCAACACGCCTGAACCGAGGGGCACGCCGATCGCGCCGGCCACCGCCAGCTCGTCGCTCGCGACCTGATCCGCCCACGCGGGTAGGCCGCGGCCGAACCACTCGACCGGCCAGGACGGTCGCGCCCAGCCCGAGTCGGTGAGCGAGCGCCGCCAGTCGAGCAACGAGAGGTCGGGATCCCAATGCTCGGCGATCCATTCGCGGACGTCGGCGCGCACCTCGGACTCACGCCGGTCCGACTCGCTCATCGGCGCCACCGGGCGCTCATGTCCGCCACCGGCCGCTCACGGTGCCGACGGGCGATCGCTCGCGAACGCCGAGCGCGCCGCCATCCGGCCCGGGTTGGCAACATCCCAGTAGCCGAACGTGCCGTCGTCGAGTAGCTCCCTGGCCGCCGTCACCACCGCCCCGAGCGCCACGTAGGCAAGCGACCCGCCGACCGAGATCCGGGCCACACCGAGCTTCGCCATCTCCGCAACGGTCGGCGCGTTGGGCGTCGCGAGGACATTGACCGGAGCGTCGACGGAGCCGACCAGTACGCGGATGTCGTCCGCGGCGATGACGCCGGGTGCGAACAGCACATCGGCACCCACCGATTGGTACGCCTGCAACCGCGCGATCGTGTCCGCCAGATCGGTGTTGCCGTGAATGAAGTTCTCGGCACGCGCGGTCAGCACGAGTCGAGTCGGCCCGCGGTGCGCAGCCTCGGCCGCAGCGGCGACGCGATCGACTGCGAGTGCTCGCTCGTAGATCGAATCCGAAGCGCGCGAGTAGTCCTCGACCGAGCATCCTGCGAGACCCGTCCACGTCGCCAGCGTCACCGTGTGCGCCACCCCTTCGGGATCCTCGGCGAAGCAGTTCTCGAGGTCGGCGGACAGGGGAACATCAGTGGCGGCCGCCAGAGCAGCAGCGTGCTCGAGCGCCTCGTCACGCGTGACTGACCCGTCGAGCCGGCCGAGGGTGGCGGCGAAGCCGCTACTGGTGGTGGCGAGAGCGCGGAAACCGAGCGATTCGAACAATTTGGCCGAGCCGATGTCCCACGGGTTCGGCATCAGCAGCGGCGCATCGCCGTGGTGCAATGCCATGAACCGTTCGGTCTTGTCGGCCGCCTCAGTCGCGTCCATCCGGCGAATCTACCGACGGGCTTCACACGATGCTTCACACGCGGAGGGCAGATCCTGCGATCCGAAGGCTCATCGAATCCGTAGGGAGAAACCATGCAGTTCATTCGTGTGAAGCATCCGATCCGCACCCACGACGTGCCCGCCGCGCGCGGGCGTGAAGACGGGTAGGCGGCTGTGTTCATCCAAACGATCACCGTCACCACCAGTCACGAGCGAGAGCTCGTGCATCACCTCGCCGAGTGGCACTCCGCACAGTGCGGCGTGGCCCCTGGCTATCGGGGCGCTCGACTGCTGTCGGATCGTGATCGGCCGGACCGCTTCGTCATCGAAGCCACGTTCGGTTCCGAAGAAGAAGCCGCGCTCAACAACGATCGGCCGGAAACGGTCGAATGGTCAAGCGCGTTGCGCGGGCTGGCCACGTCCGAGCCGAAGTTCGCGGACCACTGCATTGTCCTCGACACGCTGCCTCGCATCTGACCGAGACCGGCCGGTACCGGCGCCAATGATGTCGCCGACACCGCCCGTGCTGGCGAACGTCGAGTGGGAACGGGTGACTCGCCCGTTCCCACCGGCGCTTCGTCACTGGGATTGCCATCATGTCCTTGGCTGAGATGTCCCTCACGGAGCAGCCGGAGGCGGCAATGGACGTGCGCGTGACCCTGCTCGGGCAACCGAGCGTGCAGCGCGGGACGGAGCGGGTCGCGCCGCCCAAGGGCAAGAAGGTGTGGGCGCTGCTCGCCTACCTCGCGCTCACAGACCGGCCCGTCTCGCGCCAACGCCTCGCCGCGTTGCTGTTCGACGAAGCGGACGATCCGATGGCCGCGCTGCGGTGGAACCTCGCCGAGTTGCGCCGCCTGCTCGGCGATACGGACCTCGTCCGCGGCGATCCGATCGAGTTGCGTCGCGACGATTCGGATCTCGACCTCGTGCTCGATGTCGACGTGCTCGTGCACGGGCCCTGGAAGGATGCGATCGCGCTCGACGGTCTCGGCCTCGACCTCCTGGAGGGGATGGACTTCTCCGTCTCGGCCGCGTTCGACGCATGGCTGCTCACCGCTCGTCGCCATTTCAGAGCGCTCGCCGGTTCGATGCTGGAGGAAGCCGGCCTGGCGATGCTGGCGGACGGGCAGTACACCGGCGCGATCGACGCCGCGGTCCGCATGGTCGAGCTCGATCCATTCGACGAGAACGCGCAGACCTTGCTCGTGCGCAGCCTCGCGGCGTCGGGTGATCGAGCGGCCGCGCAACAACAAGTACGTGTATGCACGGAGCTGTTCCGGCGCGAGCTCGGCATCGAGCCGAGCCCCGCCGTACGGCTCGCAGCGGAGATCGCGCCCGGGTCACCGACGGTCGCGCCCATCGGTGGCGCGGCAGCAGCCCGCGCACAGCTCGAAGCCGGCAATGCCGCGATCGCGGCAGGAGCGGTCGAGGCAGGGTTGCAGTGCCTGCGCCGCGCCGTCACGGAGGCAGAGGCGATCGACGACGAGGATCTGCACGCCCGCGCCCTCCTCAGCCTCGGGAGCGCGTTGGTGCACGCCGTGCGCGGTCGAGATCTCGAAGGCGCAGCCGCGTTGCACAGCGCCATCGGAATCGCGCAGCGCACCGACGCGCGCCGCATCGTCGCCACCGCCTCTCGTGAGTTGGGTTTCGTCGAGGTGCTCGCAGGTCACCACGAGCGAGCCGAGCACTGGTTGGCGCGAGCGGAAGAGACGGCGGGCAACGACGACGCCGAGCGCGCCAGTATCAACGGCATCCGCGGCATGGCGCTGTCGGACAGCGCGCGCTATCCCGAGGCCATCGCGATGTTGACGACGTCGATCGACTTGGCGCGGCGCGCCGGCGCCACGCGGCCGGAGGCGTGGTCGCTGTCGATCCTCGGCCGCGCCCACTTGCTGAGGGGCGAGCACGACGAGGCTGACAAGAGCCTGCACGAGAGTCTCGAGCTCGTGCGAGGGGACAACTGGACGGCATTCCTCCCGTGGCCCGAAGCACTCGCCGCCGAGATCGACATGCTCGACGGTCGGGTCGACCGCGCCGCGGAAGCGTTCGATCACGCGTTCGCGCTCGCGTGCCAAGTCGGCGATCCGTGCTGGCAAGGGATGGCCGGGCGGGGCGCAGGCTTGGTCGAGCTCGCGCGTGCCGATGCGTCGCAGGGCATCGAACGCCTGGAGGATGCGCGCCTCCGTTGCAGTCAACTGCCCGACAGCTACCAGTGGGTGATCGCGTACGTGCTCGACGCGCTGTGTGCGACCGCGGTGCGCGACCGTCACCCCGCCGCGAACACATGGATCACGCAGCTCGAACGGCTGGCGGCAACGACCGGACTACGTGAGTTCGTCGCGCGCGCCTACGTCCATCGCGCCGGGCTCGGCGAGCGCGATGCGATCGAGGCCGCTCGCGTCCTCGCGGAGGACATCGACAACCCCCGCTTGCACGAACTGGTCGCAGTCACGAGGTAGCGACTGCCAATGTTGGTTCCATTGCGGGGCCATGGCCCCGCAATCGACCCGGAGTTCGACGCCGGATCAGCGGGTGGCGGCGAGGCAGAACCACTCGTGGGCCACCCACTCGCGATAGAGGTCGTGACCCATCTCGGCGCGGAGAACATCCACCTGACTGACCTGCGCGCGTAGGGCGGCGACCTTGACGTCGACGAACGCGTCGGTCAGGCGGCAGGCGATGGCGGTCTCGTGTTCGGGCGTCCGGGGCGAACCGGCGTCGCCGAAGGCGCGCCGGTGTCCGCTCGTCGTCGCGAACCGATCGTCAAAGGTGTCCGTCTTCGTCGCGTGGAACAAGCGGGCACCGGGCTTGGCCGTGCGCGCGAACGCGGCGCTCGTCCACTCGCTGACCGTGCGGTGATCGTCGTGCCCGGTCATACCGTCGGGCCCGAACGTGAAGAACGTGTCCGGCTCGACGTCATCGATCAACGTGACCAGACGGTCGACGGCCTCGTCCGCCGGCACATCGGCACACCCGCCGTCCGGGTAGTCGAGCCAGACGTGCTCGCTCACCCCGAGCAGCTCGAGCGAGACGGCAAGCTCCCTCGTGCGCACGTCGGCGAGCGTTGCCACCGGCCAACGTTCGAGATCCATCGAGCCGAGCTCGCCACGCGTCGCGGTGACGCACACGACCCGCGAACCCACGTCCACGGCCATCGCCATCAGCCCGGCCGACAGATACGCCTCGTCATCCGGATGGGCCCAGACACCCAGGATGGTGCCGAGCTCGCGTATGTCGAATTCGTCGTTGCCACACTCGCCCATGTCACCGCTCCTCACGGATTGACGGACGGGCACCTGCATCCCGCGGACACTAACCCGGTCCAGGGAAGAACCTCAGTGGCGTCGAGCTGGTCCAGCTCGAGCAACTTGGTCTGCGACGCGACGTTGGCGGGCTGGTCGCGGATCGGCGTGACACCGCTGTCGACGGAGAAGCCGGGCAGCCAGAAGCCCGGCAGCCAGTTCTCGTGATGCGAAAGCACAACACGCGCCGGCGCGATACCACCGCACCAGCGCTCAGCCGGGGTCGCCGTCGCCGACTTCGAGGATGTCCTCCAGCGCGCGGTTGCGCGGTGAGGGGCACGTGACGTTGGTGATCCGGCCGTCGCGGAGATGCACGATGCGTTGCGCGCGCGACGCGAGCCGCAGGTCGTGGGTGACCAAGACGACGGTGCGGCCCGCGTCGTGGCTCGCCTCGAGGAGATCCATGATCCCCTCTCCCGCCTTCGTGTCGAGGTTCCCGGTGGGCTCGTCGGCGAGCAGAATCGGCGGATCCATGGTCAAGGCGCGCGCGAACGCGACGCGCTGCTGCTCACCTCCGGAGAGCTGATTCGGCAATCGATTCCGCTTGATGGTGAGATCGACGAGATCGAGCAGCCGGTCCACCTCCGGCTGGTACTCCGACGGTCGCTTCCGCGCGAGCACTGCGGGCAACGCGATGTTCTCCGCCGCCGAGATGCCCGGCACGAGGTTGAATGCCTGGAACACGAACCCGACCGTCGTGCTGCGGATGCGTGCGAGTTCTTTGCGACTGTGCGTCGACAACGACCGGCCGCACAGCACCACGTCGCCGGCCGTCGGTTGATCCAGCGCGCCCATGAGGTGGAGCAGCGTCGACTTGCCCGAACCGGATGGCCCGATGATCGCGACGAACTCGCCTTTGTCGATCGACAGGTCGATGCCGCGCAGCGCGTTCACCCGGGCTTCGTCGGAGTCGTACGCGCGCTCGACGGCGCATAGTTCGATCACGTGCTGTTCTTCAGCCGGTCCTCGCATACGTCGAGCCATTTCAGGTCAGCTTCGAGCCGAAGCATCGCTCCCTCCAACAACAATCCTGTCGCGGGATCGAGGTTCGGATCGTGTTGAAGACGACCGAGCTCGGCCAGCGCGCTCAGATGCTCGGTCCGCTGACGATTGATCACCTCACGCGGCCGCTCGTCGTTCAGCGACGCGATCGCGATCTTGAGAAAGAACTCGTCGCGTAGACTCACCGGGCCCGTGTCGGGCTCGGCCAGCCAGGCTCGGAGCTCGCGACGCCCCTTCCCGGTGAGGGCGTACACCTTGCGGTCCGGCAGCAGGTCCTGCGGCACCACCTGACAGTCCACCAGCCCGTCCCGTTCCATTCGCGAGAGCGCCGTGTACACCTGCCCGATGTTGAGCGGCCAGGTCCCGCCGAGGAATCGCTCGAAAACCGCCTTGAGCTCGTAGCCGTAGCGCGGCTCGGCGTCGAGCAACCCGAGCAGGACGAACTTCAACATGACGGACGTCACTGTACATCTACTTGCAGGTTGTACCTACATATGCATATAGATGGTGACTACGAGTTCAGGGGAGGCTGGGGATGGCCGCAACCTCGACCGCACGGGCGCGAAGGCGTCCGCTGCAGGCCGACACACGACCGACGGTGCTCGAGGTCGACGCCGTCGAACACATCTACGAGCTGGGCGGACGCGTCGTGCCGGTGCTCCGGGGCGCCTCGCTGGCCGTACGCCGCGGCGAGATCGTGGCGGTGGTCGGGCGCAGCGGCTCGGGCAAGTCGACGCTGCTCCACCTGGCCGGCGGACTGGCGATGCCCCAACGGGGCGAGGTCCGGATCGAAGGCACGCCGCTCTCAGCGATGGGTTCCCGCAATCGGGCCATCGCTCGACGCCGTCAGATGGGCTTCGTGTTTCAGGCCTTTCACCTGCTGCCGGGACTGGACGTGATCGACAACGTCTCGATGCCGCTCCTGCTCGACGGCGTCAGGCGCAGCGTGGCTCGGGCGAAGGCGCGGTCGGTGCTCGCCGACGTCGGGCTCTACGGACGCGGTGACCACCTGCCGAGCGAGCTGTCAGGCGGCGAGCTGCAGCGCGCCGCCATCGCCCGCGCGCTCGTCGCTGACCCGATCCTCGTGCTCGCGGACGAGCCCACCGGCAACCTCGACAGCGCGACCGCCGACGACGTCATCAACCTGGTTGTGTCGCGGGTGCGCGATGCCGGCGTCGGCATGCTGCTCGTGACACACGACTCGGTGATCGCCGATCACGCCGATCGAGTCCTGACGATGGCCGACGGAGTGCTGGCATGAACGCGCTCCGGCTGATGCATCTGCGTCAGCTCCGACGTCAGCCGGTGCGCGCCGCGCTGGCAATTCTCGCGATCGGCGCCGGCGTCACACTCACGGTCGCGGTGTTGGTCGCGCGATCGAGCCTCGATCAGTCGCTCACGGCGTACAACAGCGAGATCGGTGGCAACGCCGCGTTGCGAATCATCAGCCGCTATGACCACGGGGGTGTCGACGGCTCGGTCCTCGATGCGGTCGAGAGGACCGACGGAGTGCAGGCCGCGGTGCCGCTCGTGATGACCGTGTCGCAGGTCAACGATCGTCACGGACACGACGAGCTCGTTGCGGTCGTCGGCGCCGACTGCCGCGCCCAGGCGCTGTTCGGCGCGGCCGGCTGCGATCCCAACGCGGTTGCCACCGCCAAGGACACCGATCCCCCGGTCATCGGTTCTGCAGTCCGCGCTGCCGCTGGACCGGATGGGGTGCTGCGAACTGACGTGGGCGACCGCACGCTCGACCACGCGACCGTGAGCTCGGACCTCAGCCGCTTCAACCGCGGCCTCGTCGCCGTCTACCCGCTGTCGGTGTCGCAGTCGTTGTTCGCCCGGCCCAACGGCCTCGACGCGATCTACATCGTGCCCAAGCCCGGCGTGTCGCCGGATGCGCTCAAGGCCACACTCGCCGGGGTCGCCGGACCGTCCAACAAGGTGCTCGACGCGTCGGACTCGTCGAACGTCGTGGCGTACGTGTCCAGCCAGTTGGTGCCGTTGATGTTGCTGGTCAGCTTGTTCGGTCTCGCTGTCGGTGGGCAGCTGGTATTCAACACGATGACACTGTCGCTGGAGGAGCGGCGGCGCGAGCTGGCGATCGAGTCCGCCATCGGTGGCACTCCGAGAACCGTCACCTTCGGCGTGCTCGCGGAAGCAGCTGTCCTCGGCGTCGCCGGAGGGGTGGTCGGCATCGGAATGGGGCTCATCGCGGCGCGACCCTTCGTCGACAACCTGTCGACCTATTCCGAGCAGGCCGCCGGACTGCACCTCGCAGTGCATCCAACCGCGAGCAGCGTCATCATCGGCATCGCCATCGGTCTGATCGCCAGCATCGCCGCCGCCATTGTCCCCGCCCGCCGCGCGGCCCGCCTCGACATCGCCGGCGAGCTCGTAGATCGCTCGCGGCGCAACGACGCCTCGGTCAAGGTCAACCTCTGGCGCGCCGCCCTGTACGCGACGATGTGCACCGCCGGACTCCTCCTGGCGTGGCGGGGGTCGCGCGACGGAGGCCTCGAGCCGTGGCAACCGCCAGCGTTGTACGTCGCGGTGCTGGTCACTTGGCTGGGCTCGTTCCGCCTCACCCCGGCGATCACTCCGTTCATCGTGCGCATGATCGAGAAATTGCGCGGCTTCCAGCGCGGACCGGCACGCGTCGCGGTGTCGAACCTGCTCTCCGAAGGCCGTCGAACCCTCGTCGTCGTCACCGCGGTCGGTTCAGCCGTCGGCGTGGCGTTCACGTTGGGAAGCGTGCTGCCCGGAATGCAGCAGGGCGCCGGAGGGGTGGCGAACGCGAACTCCGCCGGCCGGCTCACGATCCTCACGCTCACCCCGAACAACACGGGTGCGATCGACGCGAAGGTCGCGCCCGCCACCCAAGCCGCAATTGCGCAGATGCCCGGGGTCGGGCGCGTTGACCGGTACTACTGGGCCTCGATCGACTACCCGGGCGTCGGCCCCGTCGGCTTGTCGGCCAACGAAGGGCAACCGGCGCACTACACCGTCTTCCGCGGCGCCGACCCCGACACGGCGATCGCTCGCGGCGAAGTGATGATCGGTCCCGGACTGGCGCGATCGCTCGACCTCCATCCCGGGAGCCGGTTCGAGGTCCCGGGTCGGTTCGGGCCGGTGCCGATGGTCGTCGGAGGGATCTGGGACTCGCCCGACAATCTCGGGCGCTCGATCACGATGGCGGCGTCGTTGCGGGATCAGCTGATCGGCCCGCGGCCGGCCAGCGGATTGCTCGTCACGCCGGGACCCGGGGCGACGGTCGAGCAGTTGGAGAGCACGATCAAGGACGCTCACCTGGCCGACAACCTGAAGGTGTGGAACTCCGAAGAACTGGCGGCGGCGTACACGGACTCGTACAAGGCCTTTCTCGACCCGTTCTGGTTGCTGGCGCGCGGCCTGCTCGTCGTGGCCTTCATCGCGACCACCTCCACGTTGTTGCTCGCGGCGGTGAAGCGGCGAAGCGAGCACGGACTGCTCGCAGCCGTCGGAATGCCGCCTGGTGACCTCGGACGCATGGTGCTGGTCGAGGCCGGGCTCTTCGGCGTGCTCGGCACCTTCTCGGGCTTCGTCGGCGGGATCATCGGGCTCGCCGGCTTCTGCTTTGCCTCGCAGATCCTCACCGGCCTGAGCATCCCGTTCTCGCTGCACTTCGGACCGCTGTTCCTGTACGGCGCGCTCGCAACGCTGTGCGTGCTCGCCGGCGCGGCGCTCCCGGCGTGGCGCACCTCACAACTCGACCCGGTCGTCGCTCTTCGCTACGAGTAGCAACAATGATGGCGGCCCATGTCGACTGCGACGCGAATTTGGGGCGGGAGTTGGGGCGAGCCTCAGAAGACGGGCTTGCCGTACATCTCGCCGAGGGGATCGCTGATCAGCTCGAGCCGCGCACCGTCGGGGTCGTTGAAGTAGAGCGACGACCCGTCGAGGTGCACAGTCGGGATGCCGACCGCCTCGAGCTTCTCCTTGAGGTGCTGCCATCGCGCTGGCTCGACCGAGATGGCGAGGTGATGCAGCCCGCCCAAGACCTCCGCGTACGCGCCGAGGTCGAGGCCCGGCAGGTCGAAGAATGCCAGCGCGTTGCCGTTACCGATGTCGAAGAAGAAGTGCGTCGAACCGCCGTAGTCGCGGTTCTCGAACATCTCGGTCAACGGGAACTCGAGCACGCCTTGGTAGAACTCGACCGTCCGCTCGACGTCGCTGCTCAGCAGCGCGAGGTGATGCACGCCTCGGGCCGACGACTGGGGACGCTCGCCGCTCGGTCGCAACAGTCGCGCCGCGATCTCCTTCCGCTTCCGAGTAGCCGCTTCGCGCTCCTCACCCTTCAGTCCCGCATTCGGTTCGTGCTTCGTGGTCATCGCCACCTCATCCCGTGACCCAGATCAACACTTCGGCTCCGCCTGCGCCCGCGGTCATCTTCGCCTCGCCGGCCGCGACCAGCCGCGCCGCGTCACCGGCAACCAGTGTGCCCGCGCCCTGCAACTCGACGTCGCCGTCGGCCACGAAGAGGTGCGCAGTGGGTCCGTCAGGGACGGCGACCGTCTCACCCGGCTTCAACCGACCACCCCACAGCACTGCATCACGCTGCCGGATCGAGATGGCGGCGTCGTGTCCTCGTCCCGACGCGATCGGCTGCAACCCACCCTTGTCGAGCTCGGCGTTGATGTCGTTCTGCTCGTAGCCCGGATCGATGCGCTCGGTGTCGGGAAGCACCCACATCTGCACGAAGTGCACGTCCTCCGTGGGCGACGGGTTCATCTCCGAGTGCCAGATGCCCGTGCCCGCGCTCATGCGCTGCGCGAGGCCGGGATACAGCTCACCGTGGTTGCCTTCCGAGTCCTTGTGCTCGAGCCGTCCGGACAGCACCCAGGTGACGATCTCCATGTCCTGGTGCGGGTGAGTGCTGAAGCCGGTGCCCGCGGCGACCCGATCGTCGTTCGACACGAGCAGCAAGCCGTGGTGCGTGTTGTCGGGGTCGTAGTTCCCCCCGAAGCTGAAGCTGTGGTGGCTGTCGAGCCATCCGAGGTTGGTGTGCGGCCGGGAGTCGGCCTTGCGGATGTCGATCGGCGCGGTCATGGGCGCGGTCATGTCAGTGTCATTCCTCTGCCGCCCTCGCGTTGACGGCCTGGTTGTCGTCGAGACCGAGGTTGCCTCCGGAGAGGATGACCCCGACCTGGCCAGGTAACGCTTCGGGGAACGCGAACATGCCCGCCAGGGCGGTCGCGCCGGCGGGCTCGACCACCAACTTGGCCCGTTCGAACAGGAACCGCATCGCCTCGACGATCTCGACGTCGTCGACGCGCACGATGCCCTCGACGTGCTGCCGCAAGATCTCGAAGGTCCGATCGCTCAACTCCGCCCGCAAACCGTCGGCGATGGTCGTGCCCGTCGCCCCGCTGATGCGCCGCCCCGCGTCGAACGAGCGGTAGGCATCGTCGACGCCCGCGGGCTCGGCCCCCCAGACCCTGCGTGTGGCATCGAGACCGTGCGCGGCGATGGCGGTGCCACTCAACAGCCCCCCGCCACTCACCGGCGCGATGACGAGCGCGATCTCGGGATGGTCTTCGAGCAACTCGAGGCAGGCCGTGCCCTGACCGGCGATCACGCGCGGGTCGTCGTACGGGTGCACCTCGTACGCCTTCGTCGAGGCGATCACCTCGGCCAGCGTCGACTCGCGCGCTTGCATGGTCGGTGCGCACTCGACGATGCGTGCGCCATAGGAGCGCACCGCGTCGACCTTCGCCTTCGGCACGTCGACCGGCATCACCACGTAGCACGGGACGCCGCGCTCGGCGGCTGCGATCGCGAGCGCGGCCGCATGATTGCCGGACGAGTGCGCGGCGACACCGTTGGCGGCTTCTCGATCGGTGAGTTGGAGGACCGTGTTCAGCGCGCCGCGCGCCTTGAACGCACCGCCGCGCTGGAACGTCTCGCACTTCATGAACACGCGAACACCCGCACGTTCGTCGAGCGTGCGGCTCGTCATGACCGGCGTCCGGTTGACGTGGCTCGCGATGCGATCGCGCGCGGCGAGTACGTCCTCGAACGTCGGCGCGCCCGCGGGCCGTTCGTGCACGCAGGCTCAGGTCGCGATGGCGAACAGGTCGCGGGCGTTCTGCCCGAGGAACGCGGCACGGTCCTCGTCCTTGAACGATGCGACGAGCTCGTCGAGGTCGAGGATGTACTCCGGGGTGTGGTCGGCGTGCGGGAAGTCCGAAGCCCACATGAAGCGATTGCCGAAGCGCTCGACGAGTGCGGGGATGGTCCGCTCGTCGGGATCGCACGAGATCCATATCCGGTCGCGGAAGTAGTCGCTCGGCTTGTGCTCGAGCGGAACCCGTTGCCCCATGAACGTGTGGCTGAAGACGGCATCGATGCGATCGAGCCAGTAGCCGATCCAGCCGCCGCCGGACTCGAGCACCACGACTCGTAGGCGCGGGAAGCGATCGAACACGCCGTAGTCGAACAACGTCGTGAACTGGTGACGTACGCCGTCCGAGGCGGACACCGACGCCAGCAGTTGTAGCTGCCTCACGTTCTCCCACGCACCCATGCGGGTGCCCTTGGTCCACTGCGGTTCGAAGGTGGGATGGATGGCGAAGGGCACGCCGAGATCCTGGGCGGCGGCGAACACCGGGTCGTTGGACGGATGACCGAGCGGCCGAGCGTCGTGGGTGAAGGGCGCGACGTAGGCGCCACGAGCACCTGCATCGACGGCGCGCTCGAGCTCCTTGGCCGCTGCGTCCGGATCGCCGAGCGACAAGTGCGCGGTGGGCACCAGCCGGTCGCTGCTCGAGCAGAACTCGCAGATCCATCGGTTGTAGGCCCGCGTGTAGGCCTGCGAGAGCTCCGGATCCTCGACCTCCGCCTCCCAGAGCAAGCCGACGGTGGTGTAGAGCACGACGGCATCGACGTGTTCGGCGTCGAGCAGCTTCAGCCGCTCGTTCGCGTCCATGCTGCCGAACGGCGCTTCGCCGAGGTAGGTGCGCTCGGGGTCGAACCGCATCGAGCCCAAGTCGGGATCGCCCATCGCACCGAGGGTCGCGGGGAAGCCGCGCCGGCTCATCCTCGAACGCTCCCCGTCGATCTCGAGCTCTTCGAGACCGTTCTCGTCGAGCACGATGCGCAGGGCTCGGTCCCGGTACTTCGGATCGATGTAGGTCTCCCAGAGATCGGGCGGTTCGAGGATGTGACCATCCGCGTCGACGGCGCCGCCGAACGACAGCCGTTCCGTCTCGTGAAGGGTCTTCGCCATCCGTCAGTCTCCAGGTTCGCTCGTCGGCATGAGTTCGAGGGCTCGACCGAGGGTCGCCAGTCGCTCGTCGAGCGTGTCACCCGCGGGATACAGGCGCACGGTCGTGACACCTGCATCGCGCCAGGCGCGGAGTCGAGCGCGCACGATGTCGTCGGTGCCGAGCAATGTCGTCGACATCACCATCTCGTCGGGCACGGCCGCTGCGGCCGCGTCACGACGACCGTCGGTCCACAGTTGTTGCACTTCCTCGGCGACGCGCTCCCAACCCTGGCGGCCGTACGCGCGGTTGTAGAAGTTCGTCGACGGTGACCCCATGCCGCCGAGTGAGAACGCGAGCCCCGGCTTGCGAGCGTCGACCATTGCCTTCAGCTCTGCTTCGTCGCGGGCGAACGCAACTTCCGCCCCCTGGCAGATGTCGATCTCCGCCAGCGTGCGACCACTTCGCGCTGCGCCCGTCCGCAGGTGATCCAGGTACGCGTCGGCGGCTTCGGGCACAAAGCTGGTGCCGAGCCAGCCGTCCGCCCGTTCCCCGGTGAGCTCGAGCATCAGCGGTGACAGCGAGGCCAGGTAGATCGGGATGCGATGCGGGGTGCGCGCCGCGACCCGCATCGACTTGCCCTCGCCCCCCGGCAACGGCAGCTCGATGTGCCGTCCCTCGTAGTGCACCTTCTCTCCGGCGAATACCTGGGCGATGACGTCGAGCGTCTCGCTGATACGTCCGCGCGGATGCGCGAACGGCACGCCGTGCAGGCCCTCCATCACTTGCGGCCCGGACGCGCCGAGCCCGAGGACGAAGCGCCCGCCGGACAGGTTCGCCAGCGTGATCGCGGTCTGTGCCGTCATCACCGCGGAGCGGACGCCCACCTGCATCACACCGCTGCCGAGCTGCATGCGGTGGGTCACGGCCGACAGGTAGCCGAGCGGGCTCGGCGCGTCGCCACCCCACGCCTCGGCCACCCACACCATGTCGACGCCGAGCTTCTCGGACTCGATCACGAAGTCGACGAGCTGCGGCCACGGAGCCGCGTCGGCGGAGAGTTGAATGGCGGTCCGCATCACACCGCTTCGGCCAGCGCCTTGATGCCCTCGAGATTGGCGGTCATGTTCGTCCGCCATTCGTCGAGCCGGCGACCGACGATCCGCTCCTCCTTGTCGGGCATGCGTTCGATCGCGGGTGTCAGACCTGACGGGCCGGGACCCATGCGCGCCCACTGGGTGACTCGGCATCCATCCGCGGTCGGCTCGATGGAGAAGCCCCACTCCGCGGACGGTTCGCCACCAGGGCCCTGGACCTCCCACGCGAAGACTCGCTCGGGCTCGCAGGCGACGACCGTGCAGCTTGTCTCCCACGCACCGATGGCATCGTGGGCGTTGCGGCCTCGAAACGTCGCGCCGACGCGGAGCCCGGTCGCGCCGTCGAGCCAATCGGCTCCCTTGAACTCGGACGAGAACCGCGCCGGCAAGTTGATGTCGGTGACGAGCCCCCACACCGCGGTCGGACCGGCGGCGACGTCGATGTCGACCTCGACCCTCGGATGATCGGCGTAACGAACCACAGGCAGCTCCCGGGCTCGCACGGTACCAAGCGAATGTTGGTTCTATTGCGGGCCGTGGCCCCGCAATAGACCCCGAGTTCGCAAGCTCTCGCCCGCCTGGGCGGGTAGCCGAGCGGGTCAGCCGGTCGGGCCAGCCGGTGTGGTCAGTCGGTGTCGTCTTCGATGACCTCGAAGTTGGCGAAGCTGAGCTCGCCCTCGCCGAGGGCGGCGACCTTCGCCGCGAACTCGCCGGTCTCGGGCAGCTTCGAGTTCTCCATCGCCGAGTCGTACGAGTCGAAGAAGGCGAGGATGACGTAGTGGTCAGGATCGTCGCGGTCGCGGCCGACCACCGACCGTTGCAGCGTGCGCCTGCCCTCGGTCGCCTTGCGCCACTCCTGGTCGAGCGCGGCGACCTCGTCGTACCTCTTGGTGTGGGTCTCCATGATCTGGATGAACGCCATTGCAGTGCTCCCTTGTGATGTGACTTGGGAAACTGTCCAGACAGCCGCGTCAGTGTTGCACCGAACCGATCGCGGCGCGTGTGCCGCGCGCGATCTCGATGTCCTCACGGGCTTCGATCACCGCTGATCGCACCGAGGCACCAATCCCCGTGATCTCACGGTCACCGCGTAACCCGTTCGCGTCCCGGTCGAGCGCGACACCGAGCCACGTGAGCCGCTCCGCAATCCCCCCGCGCAGGTCCGCCGAGTGCTCGCCGATGCCACCAGTGAACACGAGCGCGTCAATTCCTTCGGCCGATGTCGCCATCGCCGCGATCGCCTGCGTGACGCGGTGCAACCACACCTCGCGTGCCACGACCGCGTCTGGCTGTCCCGCACCCGCGGCCGCCTCCACCTCGCGCATGTCGGCCGTCCCCGCCAGCCCGAGCAGGCCCGAGCGATGCTGCAACCCGTCCGCCAGCTCCGGCTCGGGCAACCCGGCGTCGAGCAGCCAGGTGAGCATCCCCACGTCGACGCTTCCCGACCGCGTCGCCATGGGCACGCCCTCGTTGGGCGTGAATCCCATCGTTGTGTCGACACAACTCCCCTCGACGACGGCCGCGATGCTCGAGCCGGCGCCGAGGTGGCAGGTGACGAGTCGATGCACCGGTCGACCGAGCACCTCGCCGGCGCGCCGGGCCGCATACGCGTGGGACAGGCCGTGAAAGCCGAAACGGCGCAGACCGAACCGGTCGCGCCACTCGCGCGGCAACGGGTAGGTCGAAGCAGCCGTGGTGATCGTGGCGTGAAACGCCGTGTCGAAGCACGCCACTGAGGGCACGTCCGGAAGCAACCTTTGCAGCGACCGGATGCCGGCGATGGCCGCGGGTTGATGCAGGGGCGCCAACGGGACGAGAGCCTCGAGTCGCGCCAGCACCTCCGCGTCGACCCGACACGGCTGCACCATGTCATGCCCGCCGTGCACGACACGATGTCCGACCGCGTCGACGGCGCCGCCGCTCGATACGAACCGTTGCAGCGCGTCGCGATCGTCCGGCGGTTCATCGCCTGACGCCACGACGTGATCGTCGCCATCGAGCACGCGCAGCTTGAGGCTCGACGAGCCCGCGTTGACCACGAGGACGCGCGCCGCCGTACCCATCCCGCTGCTGCCGAGCCGTCAGCCCGGCCACATCCAGTCGCGCACATGGGGTGGATCGTCGCCGACCTCGCGCGTGTACGCGCGCGCTTCGACGCGGGCATCGACCATCGTCTGGCGCAGCACGGCCGCCCGCGACCCGAGCCCTGGTACGCGATCGATGACGTCCATGACGAGGTGGTAGCGGTCCATGTCGTTGAGCATGACCATGTCGAACGGAGTGGTCGTCGTGCCCTCTTCCTTGTACCCGCGTACGTGGAAGTTGGCGTGGTTGCGACGGCGATACGTGAGCCGGTGAATCAGAGACGGGTAACCGTGATAAGCGAACACGACTGGCTTGTCCTCGGTGAACATGGCGTTGAACTGGCCCTCGGGCAGTCCGTGGGGATGTTCGCCCGAATCCTGCAACCGCATCAGGTCGACGACGTTCACGACGCGCACCTTCACGTCAGGCAGGTGCTCACGCAACAGCGCGACTGCGCCGAGCACTTCGAGCGTCGGGATGTCGCCTGCGCAGCCCATCACCACGTCGGGAGCGCCTTCGTCATTGGAAGCCCATTCCCATATGCCGAGCCCGCGCGTGCAGTGCAGCACTGCTTCGTCCATCGACAGGTAGTTGAGCGCCGGCTGCTTGCCCGCCACGATCACATTGACGTACTGCCGCGTCCGCAAGCAATGATCGACGGTCGACAGCAGCGTGTTCGCGTCCGGCGGTAGGTACACCCGCGCGATCTCGGCCTTCTTGTTGACGACGTGGTCGATGAAGCCCGGATCCTGATGGCTGAACCCGTTGTGGTCCTGGCGCCACACGTGACTGGACAGGAAGTAATTGAGCGACGCGATCGGCCGCCGCCACGGGATCTGGTTGGTGACCTTCAGCCACTTCGCGTGCTGGTTGACCATCGAGTCGACGATGTGGATGAACGCCTCGTAGCAGTTGAACAACCCGTGGCGGCCGGTGAGCAGGTAGCCCTCGAGCCACCCCTGGCACAGGTGCTCCGAGAGGACCTCGATCACACGACCATCGGGCGCGAGGTGATCGTCGCCCGGCTCGACCGGCGCCATCCACTGACGATTGGTGACGTCGAAGACCGCACCCAACCGGTTCGACGCCGTCTCATCGGGACCGAACACGCGGAAGTTGTCAGGGTTGGAGGCCACCACGTCGCGCACGAAGTAGCCGGCCACTCGCGCCGCCTCACTCGTCGACGCCCCCGGCGCGGGTACGTCGACTGCGTAGTCGCGGAAGTCCGGCAACACCAGATCGCGCAGCAACGCGCCGCCGTTCGTATGCGGGTTCGCGCTCATCCGCTTCTGCCCTCGCGGCGCGAGATCCGCGAGGTCCGCCCGCAAGGCGCCGGAGTCGTCGAACAGCTCCTCGGGACGGTACGAGTGAAGCCAGCTCTCCAGCATCCGAAGCTGTTCGGGATCCGTCCGCGGCTTGCCGAGGGGCACTTGATGCGCTCGGAAGGTGCCCTCGATCGGCACGCCGTCGAGCTCCTTCGGACCGGTCCATCCTTTCGGTGTGCGCAGCACGATGCACGGCCATGCCGGACGGTTGAGGTCGCCGCCCGCGGCGCGCTCCTTGATGGCGGCGAGCTCGTCGAAGACCTCGTCGAAGCAGGCGGCCATCGCTTGGTGCACCGCGGCGGGATCGTCGCCTTCCACGAACCAGGGACGGTGCCCGTACCCCTCGAGCAGCTTGCGCAGTTCCTCGTGCGGGATGCGGGCCAGCACCGTCGGGTTGGCGATCTTGTAGCCGTTGAGATGCAGGATCGGAAGGACGACCCCGTCCTTCGCCGGATTCAGGAACTTGTTCGAGTGCCATGACGCGGCCAGCGGGCCGGTCTCGGCTTCGCCGTCACCGATGACGCACGCGACGACGAGGTCGGGATTGTCGAACGCGGCGCCGTATGCATGCGTCAGCGCGTACCCGAGCTCGCCACCCTCGTGGATCGAACCCGGCGTCTCCGGCGCGACATGTGAAGGGATGCCACCCGGGAACGAGAACTGACGGAACAGGTGTTGTATGCCATCCTCGTCGCGACCGATGTGCGGGTAGACCTCGCTGTAGACCCCGTCCAGCCACGCGGCGCCGACGAGTGCCGGACCGCCGTGGCCCGGCCCGGTCACGAACATGATGTCGACGTCACGCTCGCGTATGACTCGGTTCAGATGTGCGTAGAGCAAGGACAGGCCGGGCGATGTCCCCCAGTGGCCGAGCAGGCGCGGCTTGACGTGCTCGACGAGCAGCGGCTCGCGCAGCAGTGCGTTCTCGAGCAGGTAGATCTGCCCGACCGTGAGGTAGTTCGCCGCTCGCCACCATGCGTCGAGAAGCGACAACTCCTTCTCGTCGAGAGGCTGAGCGTGCAGCGTTGCATCGGCCATCGGTTCCCCCTACCAACATCGGCACTGGCAGCGGCCGGCGCCATCCTCGCGCCGGACCCGATCACCCCGGCGGAGTGATGCGGGCGCGGACTACCCAAAGATTTTCGGCGTCAGCCGACGGGGGTGAGCGTGTCCAGGTCGACCGGGCCGCCGTCGACGGGCACAGCCGCGGCGGGGGCAGCGCGGTCGAGGCGGAGGAACGCGGCCGAGGCGATCGCGTACATCGCGAGCGCGCCGAACTGCACGGCGTTGAATCCGAACGTCATCGACAGGATCGTGGTGAGGACCGAGCCGATGACGGAGAAGAACCCGTTCACGGCCCACGCCCACGCCACGTACTCCTCGGCGAAGGGAGTCAACTTCGACACGGCTCGCAGGCCGATCGGCATGAACATGCCGAGGCACAACCCGAGCGGCAGCAGCACCCCGAGCGAGGCGAGCACTCGCACCGGCAGCTCGTAGTGCTGGAGCGAGTCCGTCAGCGAGTCGAGGCGGAACTCGTAGAAGAGGGTCAGCACGGCCAGCGCGGCGAGGAGGAGCGGCAGTGCCGTGCGACCGCGGTTCGCGACGCGCTGGCTGAGGAGCGAACCGATACCGGTGGACACGAGGATCGCAGCCAGCGTCACCGTCAAGGAGTACGTCGGATAGCCGAGGAATCGGGTCAGCCGCTGGATCATCGTGATCTCGAACAACATGAAGCCGAGTCCGAGCGCGGCGAAGTAGACCGCCGAGGTTCCCTTCGATGGCAAGGCGCGCCACTTCTTCCTCACCACGGCGAACGGCAGCAGCAAGAACACCGCGGCGAAGACGACCGACAAGCCGAACAGCAGGATCAAGACGCGCTCGCCGATCGAGTCCTCCGGATCGTGCACGTCGATCGGGTGCAGGAAGTTGCGCAGGACGTCGCTGAAGCTCGAGAAGTGCCAGAAGAACGGCGCGTCATCCGAGATCGCGGTGATGTTCTTCGGGTACGAGGCGACGAGCGACTTGACGTCGGCGTCACTGCCGGCCGCCAGCTTGCTGACGAGCGAGTCGTTGGGTGGTGTGCCGGGCGCGTGGAACAGCACCGACTTCGGAATGGTGGTGAGCCCGGTCGTGAAGTGCTGCACCTCCTCGGGGGTGAACGCGTTGCGCTTCACGACGATCGTGGACAGGTCGCCCGATGTGCCCGTGACGTAACCCGCGGCGAGCAGGTGATTGGTCGGGTCGGTGATGCCCAGATCCTCGAGCGCGGCGCGGGCCGTGACGATGTAGCGGGCCGTGCGGTTGGGCGCATTGCGGAGGTCGAGCTCGCCGAACTGCACGACCATGATCCCGTCGGGGGAGAGGTGCTGCAAGGTCTCGGCGATCATCTCGCGCGTGTACAGGTAGCTCTCCGAGAGCACGAACGCGCCGGCCGATGCGGCATTGGTGGCGGCGTAGCTGTCGGGGGCGACGTACCAGACGAGGTCGTAGTCCGTGTTCGACTTCGCGAGGTATGTCCGTCCGTCGCCTTGATGCATCGACACGTCGGGGCGGTCCGCGAGATGCCCCGTGTAGTCCGCGTACTGGTTCTTCAGCAGCCCGACCGTCACCGGGTTGAGCTCGACCGCTTCGATGTGCGGCGCCTGGTAGTACAGCGAGGCGAGGATCTCGTTGCCGCCCGCCGAGCCGATGATCAGCTCGTGCTGCGGCGGCTGTCCGAGCACTTGGAACGGTGTGGCGCGCGGGTCGGTTGCGTAGGCGCCCAGCGTCGACACGTCGCCGTTGAACTGGTGGATGCCGGACCCGAACGTGCCGTCGTGCGCGAGCAGTCTCGAGTCCGTCGGACCCACGCCGAGCACGTCGACACGGAACACCGGCCCCCACGCCGAGTAGTACGCGCCTTCGCCGCTGATCTTCGTGTCCTCGACGGTGATGTCGGGAAGTGAAGCGCGGCGCACGACACCCACGCCGAGGAGCAGCACGAGCAGGGTCGCGAACCCGAACACGATCGAACGGCGCGGCAGGCTCGCCGCGCCGACGATGGCGAACACCAACGCCGCGAGGATGATCACCGCCGGGGGACCGAGCGTCGAGATCAGCGGCACCGCGAGGAAACAGCCGATGCCGGCGCCGACAAGATCGGCGAAGTACACGCGGCCCACGGCGTCACCCGCTCGACCGAGTAGGACGGACACGATGATGCCGAACGCGATGAACGTCGCGAAGAGCGTGAAGCAGATCACGCCGAGCCGGAACAGGTTGAGGAGCGACGACTTCGTCCCGTACTCCCAGATGGCGCGTGTGTCGATCGGGATGCGGGCGATCACGAAGTAACCGATCGCGATGCTGACCGCCCCCAACGTCGCGCAGACGCCGACGACCTTGTCGGTCGCCCATCGCCGAATCGGCCGCACGACGGCGACGGCAACTCCCCCGGTGCCGATGCCGAGCAGGGCCAGGCCGATGACGAGGTACGTGTAGTAGTACCAAAGCTTGTACGAGACGATCCGCGTGTAACCGACCTCGAGGAGTAGCGCGCCGAGGCTCAACAGCAGGATCGCCAGCCACCGGGGCATACGCGTGGCGGGCGCGGAGAGGGCGGGCATCGGCGGACAAACCTAGGGCTCGGCGTCCCGGGGCGGTTGCACCAGAGCGGCCGTAGGCTCGGACCGTGGTCGTGCGTTCAGCAGTCAGCGGCAGTGCGGAAGTCGTGCCGGAGGATCTCGAGCCCTATCGCCGGGAGCTCACGGGCTACTGCTACCGGATGTTGGGGTCGGTCTTCGAGGCCGATGATGCCGTGCAGGAGACGATGGTGCGGGCGTGGCGCGCCGCCGACCGATTCGAGGGACGTTCGTCACTGCGTTCGTGGCTCTACCGCATCGCCACGAACGTCTGCCTCGACCTCCTGCGCGGACGTCAACGGCGCGCGGTGGCGATGGAATTCGGTCCGTCGTCGAGCGCGGACTCGTTCCAGGGTGTGACGAGACCCGAGCACGCGTGGATCACGCCGGTTCCCGAGTCGCGGGTGCTCGACGACGACGGAGACCCGGCGGAGGTCGCCGCCGCCCGCGAGTCCATCCGCCTCGCGTTCGTCACCGCGCTCCAACATCTGCCACCGCGTCAGCGCGCCGTGTTGGTATTGCGCGAGGTGTTGCGCTGGCAGGCGACCGAGGTCGCGGAGCTGCTCGACACCACGGTGGCGTCGGTGAACAGCGCACTCCAGCGGGCGCGCGCGACGCTCGCCGACCTCGACATCGGCGAGGCTCGAGTCGACGGGGTCAATCCGGAGCAACGGGAGCTGCTCGACCAGTACGTCGATGCGTTCGAGCGCTACGACATCGAGTTGCTCGTGACGCTGTTGCGCGACGACGCAGTCATGTCGATGCCCCCTTTCGACTTCTGGCTGGAGGGGCCAGAGGAGATGGGTCGCTGGTTCCTGGGCGAGGGCAAGGGCTGCCGGGGGTCGCACCTGATCGCGACCGCGGCGAACGGCTGCGCGGCGTTCGGCTCGTACAAGCCCAACGGCAACGGCGGCTACGAACCGTTCGCCATCCAGGTCATCGAAGTCTCGGACGGCCGGATCGTCGGTCACCACAACTTCCTCGACACGCGCCTGTTCGACGCGTTCGGGCTCCCCGCCCAACCTGAGGACACCCAGACGGGCTCCGCGTGAGCTGACGCCGGCGCGCCGCCGTCCGGGTCCCGTCCCCCGTCCGCCTCGTTCTGGGTCGACGCAGCCACGTGGCCCGTGGGTCAGCGGTCACAGAACCGTCCACCATCTGTTCTGAGTCGACGGAGCCACGTCCATCGTGGCTGAGTCGACAATGTGCGCCGGGGGGACCGCGGGAGCCGGGGGGACCGCGGGAGCCGGGGGGACCGCGGGAGCCGGGGGGACCGCGGGAGCCGGG
>DASXPN010000144.1:0-50795 GCA_036493595.1 Acidimicrobiales bacterium
CCGAGGTTGCAGCAGGCGGCGCGCGCCGGCGAACGCGAGAGCGTCGGTGTTGAGATCGCGACGATGGTCGAGGGCGACCCGGAGACGCATGGCCAGTTCCTGGCCGCATTGCACGCCGCGCCGATGTTCTTGGCGGGCCGAGAGCGTTCCAAGACGAACGCGATCCGGCTGACGCAAGAGGGACGGCTGTCCATGCTCGAGCTCGGCCGTCGTTACGTCGAGCGAGGCCTCCTCGACCACGCGAACAGCTTCGGTATGGTGCGATGGGACGAGCTCGATCAGCTGCTCGTCGATCCGGGCTCGCTGGCGGCCACGATCCGTCAACGGGAAGCCGCCTATGAGGAGCTGGTCGTGCTCGAACCGCCGTTCGTGTTCGAAGGCGAGCCTCCGTCGCCCTCGACGTGGCCGCGTCGAGGCGGCCGGCCGGCAGCCGTGGCCCGCGACGGCGACGTCCTGCAAGGAATGCCGGGATGCCCGGGCGTTGCTCGCGGCCGGGCACGCGTCGTGCTCGACTCCTACGACCCGACCGGGCTCGAGCCCGGCGACGTGCTCGTCGCCCCGATCACGGATCCTTCGTGGACCCCGTTGTTCGTACCCGCAGGGGCGGTGATCGTGGACGTCGGTGCGCCCCTCAGTCACGCCATCATCGTCAGCCGTGAGCTCGGCATCCCGTGCGTCGTCTCCGTGACGGACGCGACCCGCCGCCTCCGCGACGGCGCGCTCGTGGAGGTGAACGGCGACAACGGCACCGTGACCGTCATCGAGTCCTGACCGTCGTCGAGTCCTGACTGCAGCCGCCGTCAGCGCGGCGGTCGGTGAGCACGCGAAGCTGGCGCGATGCTCGAAGGGATTCGTGTTGTCGAGCTCGGCGTATGGGTGGCCGGGCCGGCAGCCAGCGGGATCATGGCCGACTGGGGGGCCGACGTCATCAAAGTCGAGGCGCCCGCGGGCGATCCGATGCGACGCATGCTCGCGGTCACGGCGGGAGGGCGAAGCGACATGCCGAGCCCGCCGTTCGATCTCGACAACCGGGGCAAGCGATCGGTCGTGCTCGATCTCGAGACCGACGAGGGTCGGGACGCGATGCAGCGATTGCTGGCGACGGCGGACGTGTTCCTCACCAACTTGCGACCCGAAGCGGTCGATCGCCTCGGCCTCGGTCCGGCCGACACCCGCGCCGCGCACCCGCGCCTGATCTACGCCACCGTGACCGGTTACGGACGCGAGGGGCCCGAGACGTGGCGCGCCGGCTACGACGTCGGCGCGTTCTGGGCTCGGTCGGGCTTGGCCGCGCTGGCGGTGCCACCGGACGAGCCGCAGCCGCAGTTCCGTGGTGGCGTCGGCGACCATGTCACTGCCATCACCGCGCTGTCCGGCATCCTCGGCGCGCTGTGGCAACGCGAGCGCACCGGCCAGGGCCAGGTCGTGGAGGTCTCCCTGCTGCGGACGGGCATCTACTGCCTCGGCTGGGATCTCGGCATCCAGCTGCGCCTGGGGAAGCTGGGATCGACGCTGCCCCGCACCGAGGTCGGCAATCCGATGATCAACGTGTACCGGGCGGCCGACAGTCAGTGGTTCTGGTTGCTCGGTGTCGAAGCCGACCGGATGTGGCCGAAGCTGCTGCGCGCCATCGATCGCGAGGCATGGACGGATGACGACCGCTTTCGGACGCCTCGCGACCGGCGCCACAACGCGAAGGAGTTGATCGCGTCGCTCGACGACCTGTTTGCATCCCGAGCACGCGATGAGTGGACGGCGGTGTTCGATCAACACGACGTCTGGTGGGCTCCGGTCAACACCGCCGCGGACGTGATCGCGGACCCCCAGGCAATCGCCGCCGGCGCGTTCGTCGACGTGATGGGCGGCGAGGGCTCTGATGCTCACCGCGCGGTCGCGACACCGGTGCGCTTCTGGGAGGGCGCTGACGCGGCGCCCCGCGGCCCGGTTCCAGGGCTCGGTGAGCACACCGAAGAGGTGCTGCGCGAAATCGGGCTGTGATCCGATGACCGCCGGCTCGCCAGCCGAGTTGCCACTCGACGCGGCCGCTCGTATCGGCGCCAAGGTCGCGGCGCGCGCGGCGGAGATCGAAGGCAACCGCACGCTGCCGCGCGACATCGTCGACGACTTGGCCGCGGCCGGGTTGTTCAAGCTCTTCGTGCCGGCGCGCTACGGCGGCGCGGAGGTGAGTGCCGCCGACGGCTTCGCGGTGATGGAGGAGGTCGCCGCTCACGACGGCTCGACCGGCTGGTGCGTGATGATCGCCATGACCACCGGACTCATCGCCGGCTTCCTGCCACCGGAGCACGCTGACGCGCTCTACGCGCCTGACGACGCGATCACCGGTGGCTTCGCGGCGCCGATGGGACGGGGCCGGCGCGTCGACGGCGGCATACAGGTCGACGGTCGCTGGCAGTGGGGATCCGGCATCGCGCACTGCACGGCCTTCGGCGGCGGGTGCGTGGTGCACGGTCAGGGCGACGAGCGCCCCAGCGCGCAGTTCGTGCTGTTCGATCGGGACGACGTCGACGTGCTCGACACGTGGTACGTCGCTGGGCTGAAGGGCACGGGCAGCACCGACTACGAGGTACACGGCGCATTCGTCCCGGAGGGACGTTGGTTCGCGCTCGCCAATGCCGCGCCGCTCGAGGACGGTCCGCTCTACCGGTTCTCGTTCTTCGGCGCGCTCGCGCTCGGTGTGGCGTCGATCTCGCTCGGGCTGGCGCGCCGCGCCATCGACGAGTTGATCGCGCTGGCGGCGACGAAGCGCCCGCAAGGAAGCTCGCGCCCGCTGGCGGAACGGTCGCCGGTGCAGGCGGACGTCGCGATCGCAGAAGCATCGTTGCGAGCGGCGCGAGCGTTCGTCGCCGATGCTGTCGGTGACGCATGGACGACGGTGACGACCGGCGACGCGGTGTCGGTGGAGCAACGTCGCGTCATCCGTCTCGCGGCGACGCACGCGATGGTGACCGGCGCGCAGGTCGTCGATCGCATGTACACGGCAGGCGGCGGAGCGGCGGTGTACGAAGACAGCGCGTTGCAACGCGTTTTGCGCGACGTGCACGTCGCGACGCAGCACGCCATCACCTCGCCGAGGACGTACGAGTTGGCCGGTCGGCTGCGCTTCGGACTCGATACCGACGTCGCGCAGCTGTGAGCGGCTTCGACGAGCTCGGACAGACGAATTTCAAGGGAGTCTGAACGTGGTCGAGTTGTACGAGGGACTCATGACGGCGCGAGCGATGCGCCGATTCACGGACGAGCCCGTGACCGACGCCGAGGTCGAGCAGATCCTGGCGGCCGCCGTGCAAGCGCCGAGCGGTGGCAACATCCAGCCCTACCAGTTCCTCGTCGTGACCGACGAGGAGAGACGTCGTGCCATCGGCGACATCTACAAGCGCGCCTACGACCGCTACGAGCCGGCCGTGCTGAAGCTCTTCCCGCCGTTCAACGACGAGGAAGCCCAACGTCGACACGAGCGCAACTGGGCCGCCTCCCGCCACTTGGCCGAGACCGTCGGCACTGCGCCGGTCATGGTGCTCGTGCTGATGCCACGCATCTCGATGACCGTCACTGACGACGACGGCGAGATGGATGTCGGTCCCACGTACGCATCGGTGTACCCCGCGGTGCAGAACATCGTGCTCGCGGCACGCGCACTCGGAATCGGCACCGCGCTCACCACCGTGTACCGCATCCACGAGCACGAGGTGCGCGACGTGTGCGACATCCCCGACCGCTACGAGGTCGCCGCGCTGCTCCCGCTCGGACGTCCGCAGGGCAAGTGGGGCATCGCCCCTCGCCGCCCGGCCCCGTCCATCACCAACTGGAACCAGTGGGGCAACCGCCGCTGACGGGGGGCTACGGCGACCCGAAGTTCGGGGGACGCTTCGCCATCCAGGCCCGGATTCCTTCGGTGTAGTCCGGTTGCCGGACCATCTCGTCGAGCAGCCGTTCCGACTCCACCGCGGCACTGCCGACGTCACCGTGCAGGTCCGCGTAGAGCTGTCGCTTCGCGTTCGCGTTCGACGCGGGGCTTATCTCAGTGGCGATCGTGCGCGCGTACTCGAGTGTGAACGGCAGCAACTCGTCCGAAGCCACGACACGGTTGACGAGCCCGATGCGGGCCGCGTCTTCGGCCAGCAGCACCCGTGAGGAGAAGAGAAGGTCCGCAGCATGACCGATGCCGACGAGGCGGGGGAGCACCCACGACAAGCCGTGCTCGGCTGGTAACCCGAGCCGTCCCGACGACGTGGTGAGCTTTGCGCCTGCGGCCGCGAAACGGATGTCGGCGTAGCACGCCAGGACGAGGCCGACCCCGGCCGCGGGACCGTTGATGGCGGCGATGATCGGCTTCGGGATGCCGTAGTGGAATGTGAACGCGTGGTCGTACTCGGCGCGCACGCCGTAACCGGGACTTGCCAGCGCGGCTGGGTCGACGCCTGCGTCGTACGCGCCCGCGTCCGCGTGCTTCTCCAACGCCGCGGTGTCGGCGCCGGCACAGAACGCGCGACCCGACCCCGTCACGACGATGACACGCACGCCGGGGTCGCGCTCTGCGTCCGCCATCGCGTCCCGATACTCGTGATGCATGCGCCCCGTCCACGCGTTGAGCCGGTCGGGCCGATGCAGGGTGACGGTCGCGACCCCGCCGTCGACGGCGTAGAGGACGACGGTCATACCGCGGCGATGGCGGCGGCCGCGAGCTCGGGACGGCAGATCAGCACGTCCGGCGACCACGGGTCGGACTGGTTGTACACGAGGGGACGACCGTCGATGCGCGACGCGTGGAACCCTGCGGCCCGCGCGACGGCAACCGGCGCGCAGTTGTCCCACTCGTACTGGCCACCTGCGTGCGCGTACACGTCGACCTCACCGAGGACGACGGCCATGGCCTTCGCGCCGGCCGAACCCATCGACACGAGATCGGCATCGAGTGCCTCGGCGATGCGCAGCGCGACCGCGGGAGGGCGGCTGCGGCTGACGACGACGCGCAACGGACCCTCGTGCGACGCGGGCATCGGCGGTGGGGGATCGGTCGCCAGCGTCACGCCCATCGCCGGGAGCGCGACCGCACCCGCGAGGGGTTCGCCGTGGCCGTCGACGAGCGCGACATGCACGGCCCAGTCGCTGCGTCCCGGTTCCCCGAATTCGCGCGTCCCGTCGAGCGGATCCACGATCCAGACACGATCGGCACCGAGCCGCGTGCGATCCTCGACACCCTCTTCCGACAGCACCTTGTCGCCCGGACGCAGCTTGGCCAGGGCATCGACGATGAAGCGATGGGCCGACCAATCGCCCTCGTCCCGCAGCGACCACCAGTCGTGGGGCGACCCGCCCGCTTGCGCTCGCAGATCGAGCAAAACGGCGCCGGCACGCGTGGCCACGTCGGCAGCGACGTCATGGTCGGATGGCACAGCGGCTGAAGCTACCTTGCGGGAATAGCGACCAATCTGGTCAACTTTTCACTTCCATGCCGTACGAGCTCTCCCACCTTCGCGCTCTCGAGGCCGAGTCCATCCACATCATCCGTGAGGTGGCGGCTGAATTCGAGCGGCCCGTCCTCCTGTTCTCGGGGGGCAAGGACTCGGTCGTCATGCTCCGCCTGGCCGAGAAAGCGTTCTGGCCGGCGCGGTTGCCCTTCGCGGTCATGCACGTCGACACCGGCCACAACTTCCCGGAGGTGATGGCCTTTCGTGATGCCCGCGTGGCCGAGCTCGGCGCTCGGCTCGTCGTCGCCTCCGTGCAGAAGTCCATCGACGAGGGACGGGTTGTCGAGGAGTCCGGCCCACGTGCCAGCCGCAACCGGCTGCAAACGGTGACGCTGCTCGACGCCATCACGGAGCACGGGTTCGATGCAGTATTCGGTGGCGCCCGCCGCGACGAGGAGAAGGCACGGGCGAAGGAGCGGGTCTTCAGCTTCCGCGACGAGTTCGGCCAGTGGGATCCGAAGAACCAGCGGCCGGAGCTGTGGAGTCTCTACAACGGTCGGCATCGCAAGGGCGAGCACATCCGCGTCTTCCCGATCAGCAACTGGACCGAGCTCGACATCTGGCAGTACATCGCCGACGAGGGCATGGCCATCCCCGACCTCTACTACGCGCACCACCGTGAGGTGTTCCGGCGCGACGGGATGCTGCTCGCCGTCACCGAGTTCGTGACCGTGATGGACGGTGAGGAGCCGTTCGACGCGCTCGTGCGGTTCCGGACCGTCGGCGACGCGTCGTGCACCGGTGCGGTCGAGTCGTCTGCTGCGACAGTGGACGACGTGATCACCGAGATCGCGGCGACCCGCATCACCGAGCGCGGCGCAACCCGCGCCGACGACCGCATCAGCGAGGCCGGCATGGAAGACCGCAAGCGCGAGGGCTACTTCTGATGGAGCTCTTGCGGTTCGCGACGGCGGGATCGGTGGACGACGGCAAGTCGACGCTCATCGGCCGGCTCCTGTACGACTCGAAGGCGATCTTCGAGGATCAGCTCGAAGCGGTGGAGCGCACGTCGCGAGCGCGCGGTGACGAATACACGGACCTCGCGCTGCTGACAGACGGGTTGCGAGCCGAGCGCGAGCAGGGCATCACCATCGACGTCGCGTACCGCTACTTCGCCACCCCGAAGCGCAAGTTCATCATTGCCGACACCCCAGGCCACATTCAGTACACGCGCAACATGGTCACGGGCGCGTCCACCGCCGACCTGGCGCTCATCCTCATCGACGCCCGCAAGGGCGTCCTCGAACAGAGCCGGCGTCACTCGTTCCTGTCGAGCCTGCTCGGCATCCCGCACCTCGTGCTGTGCGTCAACAAGATGGACCTCGTCGACTACGACGAAGCCGTCTTCGAATCGATCAAGGCCGAGTTCCGCGACTTCGCCATGAAGCTCGACGTGCACGACCTCACCTTCGTGCCGATGTCGGCGTTACATGGTGACAACGTCGTCCACCGTTCGCCGAACATGCCGTGGTACGAGGGCGCGTCGTTGCTGCACCATCTCGAGGAGGTGCACATCGCGTCCGACCGCAACCTCATCGACGCCCGATTCCCGGTGCAGTACGTGATTCGCCCGCAGAATCAGACCGGGCCCTACCACGACTACCGGGGTTATGCCGGCACGATGGCGGGCGGCGTGCTGAAGCCGGGGGACGAGGTCGTCGTCTTGCCGTCCGGATTCGAGTCGACGATCCGTTCGATCGACACGTACGACGGACCGGTCGACGAAGCGTTCGCACCGATGTCGGTCACGATCACGTTGAGCGACGACATCGACGTGTCGCGGGGCGACATGATCTCGCGCCCGCACAACCGTCCTCACAGCAGCCAGGACATCGATGCCACGGTCTGCTGGATGACCGAGTTGAGCTCGCTGCGACCGAACGCTCGCTACGTGCTGAAGCACACCACTCGGACGGTGAAGGCCGTAGTGCGGGCGCTGCAGTACCGGCTCGACGTCAACACGCTCCACCGCGACGAGGACGCGTCCGAGCTCAGGCTCAACGAGATCGGCCGCGTCACGCTGCGCACGCAACTGCCGTTGTTCTTCGACGAGTACCGCCGCAATCGCGACACGGGCAGCTTCGTGCTCGTCGACGAGGCCAACAACAACACGGTCGCCGCGGGGATGATCCTGTCGCCCGCACAGTGAGCGACAACATCGTCTGGCACCAGGGCGCGACCACTCGAGCGCAACGCCTTTCACGCGGTGTGACGGTGTGGTTCACCGGCCTGTCGGGCTCTGGCAAGTCGACCATCGCCCACGAGTGCGAGGTGCGGCTGCTCGAGCGGGGCCGGCCCGCGTACGTCCTCGACGGCGACAACCTGCGGCACGGGTTGAAC
The DNA here is from genome assembly GCA_036493595.1 of Acidimicrobiales bacterium. Lineage (GTDB taxonomy): Bacteria > Actinomycetota > Acidimicrobiia > Acidimicrobiales > JACDCH01 > DATAES01. The sequence continues at coordinate 7,830 of DASXPN010000144.1, forward strand.
GGCGATCTCGGCTTCAGTGCCGGCGACCGAACCGAGAACATCCGGCGCGTGAGCGAGGTGGCCCGCTTGTTCGCCGACGCCGGCATCGTCGCGCTGGTGCCGGTCATCAGCCCGTATCGCGCGGACCGAGACCGGGCGCGTGCTGCGCACGAGGTGGCCGGCATCCCGTTCGTCGAGGTGTTCGTCGACACGCCCATCGACGTGTGCGAAGCACGCGACCCGAAGGGTCTCTATGCGAAGGCGCGGCGCGGCGAGATCGTCGGGTTCACGGGGATCGATGATCCGTACGAAGCACCGGTGACACCGGAGCTGCGGCTCACGCCGACTGGCGGCTCGCCGCAAGAGCAAGCCGAGCGTGTGCTCGACGTGCTCGGTCAGTGAGTTAGGCGGCGGAGGAAACGCGTGTCGGCACGTTGGGTGCCGGCTCGCCATAGGGTCGACCACCGGTCTCGTAACACTCCAAGTGGTAGTGCTCGACCCGGTCCCATTTGCCATCGACGTACACATTGCAGATGACTTGGTGAGCCTTGGCTTTTGCCCTGAACTTCACCTGCTCGTCACACGTGACACAAATGGCACTGCTGCCGGCCTCGATCGTGCGGAGGACGGCTCGGCTCTGCCACTCGGGGTTCGACTTCGCCATGGCGTATTCATCGGCTGGCTCTGCCGTGATGTGAGAGAAATGAGCCGTACGGCCTACCGCGGAATGTTGCGATTCTGCGAAGGGCTCGCAACACGCCGGTACACGCGGCCTGCGGCGCGCACGAGTGCGCGCACCTCGGCCTCGTCCGCGCCCGACGAGACCAGTGATTCGACACGGCGCTCGAGGTCGGCCGCGGCTGCCTCGTCGACGGGTGGCGGGCCACCAAACGCTTCGGGGCCGGCGACCGCGGTGACCAGGATCAAGCACAGGATGGCGACGGCCGCGGTCATCCCGGCGGCGATGGCGGCGCCGTTGTGATCGAGGATCGACGCCACGATCATTCCGGCGATCGACGCAACGCACACAACGAGGACGCCGCGGCGGATCCATCGTGCAGGCACCGAAGGAACGTACTTGGCGCCCCGGTCGTTGAAAGCTCGACCGCTACCGTGAGCAAGGCAATGCCCGATCCGTCCGACCCGTTCGCCGACCTTCCCGAGCAGCACCACGATCCTGTCGACTGGGACCCGCAGCAACGACGCTTCGTCCCCCGCGCGCCCGTGGCGCCGGAGGCGGGCGAATCCCGACCGCAGCCGCCGCCCGCGGGTTCGGGCGCGAACCGCGATCCTCGCCGCTTCTACGTGGGCGCCGAAGCGGTCGGACAGGCCCCTCCATCGGCTGGCCCCCGCGCGCGTGCACCGTCTGCATCTTCGCCGCCATCTGCACCCCCGCCACCTTCCGCGCCGCCACTGTCGCCTGGGCCCGGGCCGTCGCCGTCTCCCGCGCCGCTGCCGCTGCCGCGACCTGCCACCGAGCCGTCACGGCGCCGCTGGCGTCCGAAGCGACCGAGGCTGCGGTGGATCCTGCTCATCTGCGCGCTGCTGCCCATCGTCCTCATCGCGGCAGGGCTCGTCTACGCCGACATCAAGTTCCACCAGATCCACCGCGTCCCCGTCGGCGCACTGCTCGACAGCGGCGGCAGTGCGACCAACATCCTCATCGTCGGCTCCGACACGAGAGCGAACGCCGATCCCAATGCGCCCGACGCGGGAGGGATCCTCGGCAACGCCACCGACCAGCCGCCTTCCGGTCAGCGATCCGACACGATCATGGTGCTGCGCCTCGAAGGCGGCAGCTCGAAGATCTTGTCCATCCCTCGCGACCTGATCGTCCCGATCGCGGACACGAAGGGCAAGGACCGGATCAACAGCGCCTACAACACCGATCTCGGTGGTGGTCCCGCCCGCCTGATCAAGACCGTGCAGCAGAGCCTCGGTATCCCCATTGACCGGTACATGGAAGTGGACTTCGTCACATTCGCAGGGCTCGTCGACGCCGTAGGGGGCGTGAACATCGACTTTCCGTATCCCGCGTTCGACACGAACACAGGTCTTGACGTCAAACAAACAGGTTCCGTGAAGCTCAATGGAGAACAAGCACTCGCGTATGTGCGCTCTCGCCACTACACCGAGATCAAAGAGGACGGAAAGCCGCACGAAGATCCGACGGCCGACCTCGGCCGCGTCGTCCGCCAGCAGGCGTTCATGCGGGCGGTGATGAGCAAGGTGGCGGGCTCGCACAACCCCGTCACGCTCCTCCGGGTAGGGGGTGAGGTGGCTGACGGCATTCGTGTCGACGACAAGCTCGGATTCACCGATGCCATACGGCTCGCCTGGGACATGAAGGGCCTGCACCCTCAGGCGGTGCCGCTCCCGGTCGGCGTCAACAGCGACAACGCCACCCTGCACTTGCAACAACCGGACGCGGGTGGCGTCCTGGCGCAGTTCAAGTGACGGGGCAGCTCGAGTGACGGGGGCGTTCAAGTGAGGTTGACTCCGGCGCCGGCGACCCTCGGCCCGATCGATCGGCAACGAGGTAACTGGCGGGCGGTGGCCGCGCTGGCCTTCGCCCATGTCGCGGGCGCGATCTTTGTTTTCGTCTACCTGACATTTGTGGCGCCGTCGGAGACGACAACCCGTGCCAGCACCCCGGGCGTGGACATCGCGTTCTTCATCGCGTTCGCGTTCGCGGCGTTCCCGATCACCGGTCTCGCCTGTGAGCACGTCGCCCGGCGCGCGCTGCGCTGGGAGCGTGAGCAACGGCGTCCAACGGACTCGGAGCGCGGCCGGACACTGGCACTGGCTCGACGACTTGCCGCGATCACGTTCCTTCCATGGGTCTCGGCGGCCATCTTCTTCGGCGCGCTCAACGCGTACTACGGACACACGGATCGCTACATCGCAAAGGTCGCATTCACGACGCTCGACGGAGGGCTCGTGAGTTGCGCGATCGGGTTCCTGCTGCTCGAGCTCGCCATGCGACCCACGGTCGCGGCAGTGCTCGACGGCGCGCCGCCGGCGCGCAGAACGGTCGCGGGTGTGCCGTTGCGGCTGTTCATGGCGTGGGCACTCGGGTCAGGTGTCCCTCTCGCCGGTCTGATGTTGTTGCCGGTCGCGAGTCAGGGTGCGACGGTGCGGGCGGACATCGGTCCCGCCGTGTTCGTGCTCTCGATAGTCGGATTGCTCACCGGTTTGACGATCACCGCGGTCACGGCCAAGTCGTTGTCGGATCCGATCACCGAAGTCCGCAGGGCGCTCGAACAGGTGCAAGCGGGCCGGCTCAACGTGAGCGTGACCGTCGATCGCGGTGGTGATCTCGGCGCGTTGCAAGCAGGCGTGAACCGGATGGTCGAAGGGCTGCGTGAGCGGCAGCAGTTGGCCGATCTCTTCGGCCGGCACGTCGGCACCGAGGTCGCGCAACGGGCCATCGAGCAAGGATCAGGGCTCGACAGCGAGCAGCGCGAAGCGTCGGTGCTGTTCGTTGATCTCATCGGTTCGACGGCGATGGCAGAGGTACTGCCGCCGCACGCCGTGCTCGACACGTTGAACGCGTACTTCGACGCAGTCGTCGACGTCGTGTCCCGCGAAGGCGGCTGGGTCAACAAGTTCGAGGGCGACGGTGCGTTGTGCGTGTTCGGCGCACCCGCGGTGCAACCCGATCACGCCGCCCGCGCCCTGAGGGCGGCGCGCGCGCTGAATCTGCGACTGCGGGAACTCGCGACCGCGTATCCCGGCATCGACGCGGCGATCGGTGTCTCGTCCGGAGTGGTCGTGGCCGGCAACGTCGGTACGGAGACCCGCTACGAGTACACGCTGCTCGGCCGGCCTGTGAACGAAGCGGCGCGGCTCACCGACCTCGCGAAAGCGCGGACCGGTCGCGTCCTCGCGTCGCAAGGCGCGCTCGGGCGCAGCGGTGACGAAGCGTCAGCATGGTCGTCACTCGGTGCGGTCGCGCTGCGCGGACAGTCCGCGCCGACCGCGATCTTCGAACCGTTGGAGTCAGCCGACATCGACGAAGCCGTCGAGTCGTTCGCCTAGCCGCGCGCGAGTTCCTCAGCCCCGCACGAGCGGCTTGTAGCGGATGCGGTGCGGCTGATCCGCGGCGGCGCCCAGCTCCTTGTGCCGCCAGGTCTCGTACTCGCTGAAGTTTCCCTCGAACCAGCGCACTTGTGACTCGCCCTCGAAGGCGAGTACGTGCGTGGCGATGCGATCGAGGAACCAGCGGTCGTGGCTGATCACCACCGCGCAACCGGCGAACGACTCGAGCGCGTCTTCGAGGGCGCGGAGCGTGTCGACGTCGAGGTCGTTGGTCGGCTCGTCGAGCAGCAAGACATTGCCGCCCCGCCGCAGCATCTTGGCGAGATGGACTCGGTTGCGCTCACCGCCTGAGAGCACGCCGACCTTCTTCTGCTGATCGCTGCCCTTGAAGTTGAACGACGCGACGTACGCGCGCCCGTTCACCTCGCGACCACCCATCAACAAGATGTCCTGCCCGTCGGTGACCTCCTCATAGACCGTCTTGTCGGCGTCGAGGATGTCCCGGCTCTGATCGACGTACGCGAGCTCGACGGTCGTGCCCACGCGCAGCTCGCCGTCGTCGGGCTTCTCCGCGCCGGTGAGCATGCGGAACAACGTGGTCTTACCGGCGCCGTTCGCGCCGATCACGCCGACGATGCCGGCGGGTGGCAGCGTGAACGACAGATCGTCGATGAGGAGATGGTCGCCGTATCCCTTGGCGACGTGTTCGGCTTCGATCACCACGTCGCCCAGACGCTCACCGGCCGGGATCGTGATCTCCAGCCGATCACTGCGGCCGTCGGACGCCTTCGCTTCGGCGAGCAACTTCTCGTATGCCGCCAGCCTCGCTCGACCCTTGGCCTGGCGGGCCTTGGGTGCCATGCGGACCCAGTCGAGCTCGCGCTCGAGGGTGCGCTGACGAGCCGAGTCGGCCTTCTCTTCGCGCCGGAGGCGCTCCTGCTTCTGTTCGAGCCACGAGGTGTAGTTGCCTTCGAATGGGATGCCCTTGCCGCGGTCGAGCTCGAGGATCCAGCGCGCCACGTTGTCGAGGAAGTAGCGGTCGTGGGTGATGGCGACGACGGTGCCGGGATACTCGGACAGCGTTCGCTCGAGCCACGCCACTGATTCCGCGTCGAGATGGTTCGTGGGCTCGTCGAGGAGCAGGAGATCCGGCTTCGACAGCAGCAATCGGCACAGCCCGACCCGCCGCTTCTCGCCGCCGGAGAGGGTGGTGACGTCGGCGTCACCAGGTGGCAGCCGCAGCGCGTCCATCGCGATCTCGATGGCGCGCTCGAGGTCGTTGGCTCCCTTTGCCGCGATCTCGGCTTCGAGGCGCGCCTGCTCCTCGCCGATCTTCTCGAAGTCAGCATCGGGGTCCGCGTACTTCGCCAGCACGTCGTCGTAACGGGTGAGGAGGGCCGCAACCTCGCCGACGCCGTCCATGACGTTGCCCTGCACGTCCTTTGCGGGATCGAGATGCGGCTCCTGCTCGAGCAGTCCGACCGTGAATCCCGGCGTGAGCCGGGCATCGCCGGTGTAGCCGTCGTCGATGCCCGCCATGATCTGCAGCAGCGACGACTTGCCCGCTCCGTTGGGCCCGATCACGCCGATCTTGGCGCCTGGATAGAAGGCCAACGTGATGTCGCGCAGCACCTCCTTGTCGGGCGGATGGAACCGGCTGACCTTGTGCATGGTGAAGATGAACTGCGCCGAGGACACGTCGCCACGCTAACTGGGGCACACTGGCCCCCATGGCCCGGCGGCCGTCGGCGTACTTCCAGTTCTGGACCCATTTCGACGACAGCGCGCAGCGCGCACGTGACGACGGTCCGCGCCTCGACCTGCTCGACGCGATGACGCCGGTCCAGCAGCGCCGAGTCGAGGCCGAGTTGCTGCACCGCCTCAACCTCGATCCGTCGGCGGACGGTTGGGTCGTGGACGCGCTCGGCGCGCTCGGCTCGGAGGCGGCGGTGCCTCAGTTGCGCCGCTTGACGCAAGGGCCGGTGGCGGAGGATGCGGCCATCGCGCTATGGCGAATCTCGCGGTGGCCTGATTCGGTGACCGTGCTGTCCCGCGTCGCGCAGGCGGAGCAAGGGCGCGAGGAGCCCCGTCCTCCGACCATGACGCGGCGGCTCGAAGCGGCCCGGTTCCTCGCCGAGATCGGTTCGCCCCGCGCCCGAGCCGCGCTGCGGGAGATCGCGACCGAGGAATCGTCGCCCTACCGTCTCCAGCGCGCCATCACCGCGCTCCTCTGAGCCAACATTCGGGCGTTGGGCGCCCCGGTAGGATCGGCCGGCGATGGCTGAAGTGCATTCCACTCAAGCGCTCGGTCCGAACGAGTGGCTCGTCGACGAGATGTACGAGCAGTACGTCGCCGATCCGTCGTCCGTGAGCAAGAGCTGGCAGGAGTTCTTCGCCGACTACCGCCGCGACGACCAGCCACCCGCCGCGCCCGCGACTGCGCCAGCGCCGGCGACCTCGCCGGCGCCGGCCCCGTCGCCTGCGCCTGCGCCACAAGAGCGCGTCGCACCGGAGCTGAGCGACGGGAACCTCGAGCCCTTGCGGGGTGCAGCGGCGCGCATCGTCGCCAACATGGAAGCGAGCCTGGGCGTCCCCACCGCGACCAGCTTCCGCGAGGTGCCGGCCCGGCTCCTCGAGGTCAACCGATCCGTCATCAACGGCTACCTCAGCCGGACCCGCGGCGGGAAGGTCAGCTTCACCCACCTCATCGGCTTCGCGGTCGTGCGCGCCATCACCGAGTCCGTGCCGGTCATGAACTCGAGCTACGGCGAGAGCGCGGACCACAAGCCCGGCGTGATCCGTCATCCGCATCTGGGGCTCGGCATCGCCGTCGACATGGAGAAGAGCGACGGCTCGCGCACGTTGCTCGTCCCGGTGGTCAAGAACGCGGACACGCTCGACTTCCGGGGGTTCTGGAACGCCTACGAGGACCTCATCCGCAAGGTCCGCTCGAACAAGTTGAGCCCGGACGACTTCGCCGGCGCGACGGTGAGCCTCACGAACCCGGGCACCATCGGCACCGTGCAGTCCGTCCCGCGGCTCATGGCAGGGCAAGGTCTGATCGTCGGTGTCGGCGCGCTCGACTATCCCGCCGCGTACCAGGGTGCCGACCCTCGCGCCCTCGCGGAGCTCGGCGTGTCAAAGGTCATGGTCGTCTCGTCGACGTACGACCACCGCGTGATCCAAGGCGCGGAGTCAGGCTTGTTCCTCAAGCGCGTGCACGAGTTGCTGCTCGGCGCCGACGGCTTCTACGACAAGGTGTTCCGTTCACTCGGCGTGCCGTACGAGGCAGTGCAGTGGCGGCGCGACGTCAATCCCGTCGACCGCGAGCAAGCGATGCTCGAGAAGCAGATGGCGGTCGACACGCTCATCCGCGTGTACCGCGTACGCGGGCACCTCATCGCCGATCTCGATCCGCTCGCCGCGTCCGAGCCGCACATGGAGAACGAGCTCGACCCGGCGACCTACGGCCTGACGATCTGGGACCTCGAGCGCGAGTTCCTCACCAACGGGCTCGCCGCCACCGAACGAATGAAGCTCGGCGACATCCTCCACGTGCTGCGCGACGCGTACTGCCGCACGGTCGGCATCGAGTACATGCACATCCAGGAGCTTCCGGAGCAGCACTGGATCCAGGAGCAGGTCGAGGGGGTGCGGCCCGAGCTCACGCGTGACGACCAACGGCACGTGCTCGACCGCCTCAACGCGGCCGAGGCCTTCGAGATGTTCCTGGGGACGAAGTACATCGGTCAGAAGCGATTCGGCATGCAGGGTGCCGAGTCGGCCATCCCGATACTCGACGCGATGATCGAAGAAGCCGCCGACCGGGATCTCGACGGCGTCGTGATGGGCATGTCGCATCGCGGCCGGCTCAACGTGCTCGCCAACATCGTCGGCAAGAGCTACGACCAGATCTTCAAGGAGTTCGAGGGCGCGGTCGACCCTGAGTCGACGCAGGGCTCGGGCGACGTGAAGTATCACCTCGGCCAGTCGGGCAAGTTCGTCGCCCGCACCGGCAAGGAGATCGAGATCGAGTTGTCGGCCAACCCGAGCCACCTCGAAGCGGTCGACCCCGTGGTCGTCGGCATGGCGCGGGCCAAGCAGGACCTCATCAACGATCCCGGCTCGTACTCGGTCCTCCCCATTCTCGTGCACGGTGACGCGGCGTTCGCCGGACAAGGGGTCGTCGCCGAGACGCTCCAACTCGGGATGATCAAGGGCTACCGCGTCGGCGGCACCATCCATCTCGTCATCAACAACCAGCTCGGCTTCACGACACCGCCCGAGTCCGCCCGCTCGTCCGAGTATCCGACGGACATCGCGAAGATGGTGCAAGCACCGATCGTCCACGTGAATGGCGACGACCCCGAGGCGTGCGTGCGTGTCGCCCGCCTCGCGTTCGCGTACCGCCAGCGGTTCGGCAAGGACGTCGTCATCGACATGATCTGCTACCGCCGCCTCGGGCACAACGAGGGCGACGACCCGAGCTACACGCAGCCGCTCATGTACAAGCGCATCGAGAACAAGCGGTCAGTGCGCAAGCTGTACACGGAGTCGCTCGTCAAGCGCGGCGACATCACGCTCGACGAAGCCGAACAGGCGCTCGACGACTTCCAAGCGAAGCTGCAGGAGGCGCTCGACTCCACGCGCTCACACGCACCCGCACCGGGGGCCAAGGCACAACCGCCGCCGCAGCCGGCGGGCTGCCTCCCGCGGGTGGCGACCGGCGTCGATCGGGCCACGATCGATCGCATCTTCGACGTGATGTCGTCACCGCCCGACGGGTTCACGCTCCATCCGAAGCTGGCCCGCCAGTTCGAAGCTCGCACGAAGATGTTCCGAGAGGACGGCGAAGTCGACTGGGCCCTCGCCGAGGCGATGGCGTTCGGGTCGCTGGTGCTCGAGGGCACCGACATCCGGGTGGCGGGGCAGGACACGAGGCGGGGCACGTTCAGCCAGCGTCACTCCGTGCTCGTCGATTATGAGTCCGGCGCGGAGTGGGCGCCGCTCGCACACCTCGACCCGGACCAGGCGAAGTTCTGGATCTACGACTCGCTGCTCTCCGAGTATGCCGCGGTCGGCTTCGAGTACGGCTACTCGGTCGTCAACAAGGCCGCGCTCGTCGCATGGGAGGCACAGTTCGGCGACTTCGTCAACGGCGCGCAGATCGTCATCGACCAGTACCTCGTCGCCGCGGAGGACAAGTGGGGCCAGACATCGGGGCTCGTGCTGCTGCTACCGCACGGCTATGAGGGTCAGGGCCCCGAGCACAGCTCGGCTCGCATCGAACGCTTCCTCACACTGTGTGCCGAGGACAACATCCAAGTCACCAACTGCACGTCGGCGGCGCAGTATTTCCACCTCTTGCGACGGCAGATGCACCGCGACGTGCGCAAGCCGCTCGTCGAGTTCACACCGAAGTCGTTGCTTCGAGCGCGACCGGCGCGCGCGAAGGTGGAGGAGCTGACGACCGGTTCGTTCCGCGAAGTGCTCACTGATCTCACCTTCGGCGGTGACCCCTCGTCGGTACGCCGAGTCGTGCTCGCCTCGGGCAAGGTCGCGCTCGACGCCATCGCGAAGCGCGACGAAGCCGGCACCGCCGCGGTGGTGTTGCGGATCGAGCAGCTGTACCCGTGGCCGTACGACGACTTGGCCGAAGCGTTGTCCGCGTACAGCGGCGCGCGCGAACTGGTGTGGTTGCAAGAGGAGCCCGAGAACATGGGCCCCTGGGCCTTCGTCAAGGGTCGCCTGTACGAAGCCCTCGGCGACGAGTACACGATCCGGCGCGTCAGCCGCTTCGAGTCGGGCAGCCCGGCCGCGGGATCGCACGCCGTGCACGTGCAGGAACAGGAGCAGCTCGTCGATGACGCGGTCGTCGCCGGCCTCTGACCCGCCGGGGGAGCGAGCGGTCAGGCGATCTGGACGGGGATGGCCGTCGGGGAGCGGCCGAGGACACTGCGCCACTCGACGTTCAAGGGATCGCCGGCCGGAACGAGTGAGGGCCCGGACACGAATCCGAGGATCGCTTCTTCGACGGTGAGCCTCGCCAGTGCCGCGCCCAAGCAGTAGTGCGGGCCGGCGCCGAAGCTGATCAGCTTCGGCGCGTCGGGATCCGTGAAGCGGCCGGCGTCGAACGTGTCGGGGTCGTGCCACACGTCCGCCTGTCGGTTGGCCGCCGCGGTCGAGAACAACAGCAGCGAGCCGGCGTGCACCTCGCGGCCCGCGACCTCGACGGGCTCGACGACGGTGCGCGGGATGCCGGGGATGCTGGGTTCGAAGCGGATGCTCTCTGTGGCCGCGCTCGAAGCGAGCTCCGGCAACCGTCGGACGCGCTCCGCCTCCTCGGGATGTCGCAACAACGTGAGCAGCGTGCAGCCGAGCTGGCTCGCCGTCGTGTCGTGCCCGCCGACGATGAGGTTGGCGACCATGTCGACGAGCTCATCGTGCGTCAGCCGCTCGCCGTCCTCCTCTGCGGCGAGCAGGGCGGTGATCAGGTCGTCACCAGGGTCGCTACGGCGCTCGTCGGCAAGAACGTGGACGTAGTCGAGCATCGCGACGATCGCGGCGGTCGCGGCAGCGATCTGCGACTCGTCCATGAACGCGAACGTCGGGCTGAGGGCGTCGGCCCAGTCACCGAACACCGTGATGTCCGCCTCGGGTACACCGAGCAGGCGGCACATCAGACGGATCGGGACGCGCCCGAATGCCGTCACGAGATCGCCGCCGCCGTCGGCCGTGATGCTCTCGATGGCTTCGGCCACCAACCCGCTCGCATCGCGCCGCAGCCCTTCGACCGCGCGCGGCGTGAACGCGCGCGACACCAGCATCCGCAGCCGATTGTGGACAGCACCTTCATTCGTGAACATCAGGCGGCCGTACCAGTCACGCAGCGGCCCGCGGTCAATTCCCATGAAGTCGAAGTGCGTCAGGCCGACACCGGTGAGCCGGCGGTCTCGGCTGAGCCGGTCGATGTCCTCGTAGCGCAGCACGAGCGTCATTCCCGACTGCGAGTCGACGGCGGTCGGTCCTTCGGCCGCGCACATCCGCAGCGCGTCGTGCATCTCGTCGCCGAAGGCGCTGTCGTACACGGCGAGGTCGACCATCCGGCTGCCCCTCTCAGATCAAGGTGAGGCCGCCGTCGACGGCGAGGGTTTGGCCGGTGATGTAGCTCGCCTGGTCGGACAGCAGGAACACCGTGGCCGCCGCCACCTCCCACGCCGTGCCTTGCCGACCGAGCGGCACCGGAGTGCGCTCACGGGACGGCCGGCCCGCGGACGCAAGGCGCCCGAGTGGTGTGTCGATGAGTCCTGGTGCGACGACGTTGGCGCGCACGCCGCGACGCGCCCCTTCGAGCGCGACGTGACGGCACAGGCCGATGAGGCCGGCTTTCGACGCGTCGTAGGCAGGCAGACGGCTGCCGGGTTGCAGACCGGCGACCGAGCTGACGAACACGATGCTGGCGCCCTCTTCGAGCACCGGTAGCGCGGCCTTCACGACGAGGAAGTGGCCTCGCAGGTTGACGGCGAATGTCTTGTCCCAGTCCTCCGCGGTGGTGCCCTTGAGCCCGACGCCGCGCCCGATGCCGACGTTGAGCACGATGCCGTCGAGGCCTTCGTCCGCGACCGCGGCGATCATCGACGCGCACTCGTCGGCGAACGAGATGTCCGCCGCGATGACCGAGCAAATTCCACCTTCGCGCTCGATCCACGCCGCCGTGTCCTCGGCCGCCGCGTAGTCGCGGTCGGCGCACGCGACGGTTGCTCCTTCGCGCGCCGCCAGCACGGAGATGGCGCGCCCGTTGCCGACCGGCGCCTCGTCGTCCTGCGACCGCTGTGTGCCGGCACCGACGACGAGGATCCGGCGGCCATTGAGGGTTCCCGCACCTTCGTTCGCGTTCACGAGTCGAATCCCGGTACGCCTGGTTCGCGCTGCACACCGAGCGTGTTCAGTGCGAACGCGACCATGTGGTAGTGGCCGACGAGCATGGGGACCTCGATCAGTTGCCGTTCGTCGTAGCGGGTTGACAGCGCGGTCCAGGTCTCGTCGCTGATGCAGTTGCTGTCGTGCAACTCGTCCGCGGCCCGGAGCAGCGTCGCATCGAAGTCATCCCAACCGTCTGCATCCGGCCCGACCTTCAGCCGCGCGATCTCGTCGTCCGTAACGCCCGCGCGCTTCGCGATCACGACGTGTTGGCCCCACTCGTATTCGGACTGGGTGTGCCAACCGGTCCGCAGGATCAGCAGCTCCCGGTCACGCGCTGGCAGCTTGCCCGCCAGCAACTTGCCACCGAACGGCAACCAGTGACGGAACAGTCCAGGGTTGCGGACGAGTGTGCTGAAGATGTTCATCGACTCGCCGTTGGCCATCGTCACCGACTTCAGCAACTCGAGTTGTTCCTCACTCAGGTCGTCGTGGTCGAGAGGCGTCAGTCGCGGTGCATCCGGTGTGCTCACCATGGCGTGAACGTAGTTCGCGGCGCGATGTCTGTGATGACTCGGACGATCTCGCGAATCAGTACGGGCTCCATCGCGTGGCCGTCAGCGCACGGGGAAGCCGACCGCCTCCTCGAGCGCGGCCAACGCCTCGTCGGGGTCGCCGACCTTTATCGTGGTCATGCCCATCTGCGCGGCGGGCTTCAGGTTGATGCCGAGGTCGTCGAGGAAGACGATCTCGGCGGCAGCGACACCGAGTTGGTCGCATGCCATCTCGTAGATGCGCGGGTCGGGCTTGCGCAGCCCGGTCTTGCTCGACTCGATGATGACGTCGAACAAGCCATCGACGATCGTGAGCATCGTCGAGTCGCCTTCAGTCATGGCGACGATGTTGTTCGTGATCAACGCCGTCTTGAGCCGCTCGTGGCAGCGCTTGATGGCCTCGATCATCTCCGGCCGGATCTCGCCGGCGAGGCATCCCATCACCGCTCGGGCGTCGATCTTCGATCCCGCCTCGAGCGCTTCGGCCTCGTACGCGTCGCAGAACTCGTCGAATGTGACCTCGTTGCGCTCGTGCCGCGCCCAGGCATTCGTGTTGTGGTTCGTCGCGTTGAGGCCGCGAAGGAATCCGTCGGGAAGGCCTTGGTCGCGTTCGTACGCGGCGAAGGCTTCGAACGGGCTCGACGAGATGACGCCGCCGAAGTCGAAGAGGGCGGCACGGATCGCTGGCATCCCGGCATGGTAGGAGCGTCCCTGGGAACCACATCGAACCCGGCGTACGTTGGAAGACCATGAGCGACCAGTCGCAGGGTGAGGGATGGTGGCAGGCATCGGACGGCAAGTGGTACCCGCCGCCGCGTCCGGATGCGTCAGCGGCAACCGGTGCGCCGCCCGCTGGTCCGCCGGTGACGACTCCGAGTCCGACGTCGACCCCCCCACCGGGCGCCCCGCCTCCGACCGGGACTGGGCCCGCCTTCGGCCCTCCGCCGGGTGCGCCGGCCGGTCCTCCCATGGGCGCGCCGGTCGGAGCGCCATTGGGTGCCCCGATCGGTGGTCCGCCTCCGGCGACGCCGGCCAAGTCGGGCCTCGGCCGCGGTCCGATCATCGGCATCGCCGTCGCCGCGGTGGTCATCATCGCCGCGATCATCTTCTTCGCCACCCGCGACAGCGGCAGCAAGCAGAACGCCTCTGCCAACAGCTCCGACAAGACCGACCAGTCCGGCAGCACGTCGAGCAAGTCGAGCTCGTCGAGTTCGAAGAGCTCGTCCAGCTCGAAATCCACGACGCCGCCTGGGTTCAAGGTCATCAAGAACGATGCCGAGGGGGTGAGCATCGCCGTCCCGAGCAGCTTCGACGAGATCGATCCGTCGAAGTTCCTGAACAACTCCAACGACAGCCAGTTCAGCGACGAGAATCCGGCCCTCGCACCGTTCCTCAACTCGGGCAACGCGTTCCTCGCCGGCAGCGTGCTCGCCGCGACAGGCACTGAAAGCGGCACCCCCGAGTTCGTCGTTGTCGCCAAGAGTCCGCAAGCGTTCGATCCGAGTGACCCGCAGTTCTCGAGTGAGCTCGAGAGCGAGCTGTCGAGCGCGGGCGCATCGAAGGTCACGACCGACAGCGTGACGCTTCCCGCGGGCGATGCGCTCCGAGTCGGAGTGTCACTCGACATCAACACGGCCTCCAAGCAGGGCACCGTGAACGAGACGTTGTTCTTCGTCCAGGTCGGCCACACCACATGGGCCATCGTCGGCGCATCGGTCGGCGCGGGTGCGAGCACTGATGTGTTCGATCAGATGGCGCAGACGTTCACCGTCACCGCGTGACGGATCGACCGACTGGGCCTGACGTCAATGACGCCGACAGGCCCGGGGTGAGCGTGCCGCCCGCGATCAGCTGAGGAGATCGCGGGCGAGCACGTCCCACAGCTCGGTCGACAAGCGCAGCGATTCGATGTCGACTCGTTCGTCGTCGCCGTGGAACATCACGCCGTAGTCCTCGAGGCTCAACCGAGTGCTGAACAAGCCGAACCCGTACGCAGTGGAACCGGCACGACGGAAGAAGCGTGCGTCGGTCGCGCCGACGGTGAGGAACGGCACCGTTGCCGAGTCGGCGTAGAACGTCTTGGTGACGCGGCTCAATGCGTCCCAAAGTGGCGTGTCGGTCGGCGAGCTCGTCGAGGGATCCTCGTGCGCGTGCACGATCTCGACGTGGGGTGCGAGATCGCCGATCGCTTCGTCGAGCAAGCGGTACACCTCGTCGATCTTCTGACCGGGCAACGTCCGCACGTCGAGCTCGAGGTCGACCGTGTCGGGGATCACGTTGATCTTCGTGCCGCCGTGCATGATCGTCGGCGCCATCGTCGTGTGGGTGCACGCGTGGAACTGGCGCCCCATCCCGAGCGGCAGCGACTCGCACACCTCGAGAAATCCCTCCTCCTTGAGCAGGGGCGCGGTGATCTCCTCGGGATAGTCCATCGATTCGATGAACTGCCGCCAGATGTCGTGCAGGACCGTGGGCGGGCGGAAGTCGCTGAGGCGCCGGACCACCTCGGCCGCGGTCACGAGCGCGTTGTCGGTGCGGAAGGGCTGCGAGGCATGCCCCGCGGTGCCCTTCACCCGTAGGCGGCACCACGCCGTGCCCTTCTCCCCGACGATCACGGGAAGTTTCAGACCTGTGGGGCTCGGGATGGGGATGCCGCCGGACTCGGTGATGACGTAGTCGGCGGCAACCGCGTCGTGCTCGTGCTGCACGAGGTGGTCGGCGCCGTAGGTGCCGAGCGCTTCTTCGTCGGCGACGGCGAGATACACGAGCGTGCCCTTCGGGCGGAAGCCGGATGTCGCGAGTCGCCTCGTCGCCGCCGCCATCGATGCGGTGAGGTTGAGCATGTCGACTGCGCCGCGTCCCCATACGTGCGTCGCGCCGTGCTCGTCGGGGACGAGTTCGCCACCGAACGGATCGCGTTGCCAGCGATCCGCGTTCGCAGGCACGACGTCGGTGTGTCCCATGAGCAACAACGTCGGCGCGTTCGCATCGGACCCTTCGATCCGCGCAACGAGGTTCGTACGACCTTCGATGGCTTCGAACGTGTCGATGTCCAAACCGCTCGATCCGAGGTACTGCGCGAGCGTGTCAACACTGCGCGCTTCGTTGCCGGACGTCGCGGTTCCGTCGTTGACGCATGCGTTGCGGATGAGGTGTTGCAACAGGTCGGTGACGTCAGAAGTGATGTCGTCATGCACGCGCGGAAGCGTATGTCGCGCGCGCGTTTCGCGCGCTTGTCGCGCATCATCCACACACGCAGCGCGATCCTTTGCTTGACTTACGCGTGAAATGCCGTCAAACCATGTCGTTGTGGATGGCTCGAACATCGCGACGGAAGGTCGCGCCGCGCCGAGCTTGCAACAACTCGATGAAGCCGTGCGCGCGTTGTTGGCCGAGTACAAGTACGAACACGTCACTGTTGTCGTCGATGCGACGTTCGGTCATCGCATCGAAGCGAAGGAAGTCCCCGCGTACGAAGAAGCCGTGTTGAACGGCGAGCTCGTCACGCCTCCTGCAGGTGCGATCGGACGCGGCGACGCGTTCGTGTTGCAGATCGCGGACCGCGCCAACGCGGATGTCTTCTCCAACGACTCGTTCCAGGAGTTCCACGGTGGCTATCCGTGGTTGTTCGACGAGGGACGGTTGATCGGCGGCAAGCCGGTCACCAACGTTGGATGGATCTTCGTGTTGCGCGCGCCCGTTCGTGGTCCAGCGAGCCGGCGGTCGGTGCGCGATGCCCGCAAGTCGACGAAGGCATCCTCGGCACCGCTCGCGCCGGTGTCACCGCCGCCGGCGAAGGCGGCCAGAGCGGCCAAGAAAGCCGCCCCACCTGCGGCAACGCCGACCGCCAGGCCGGCCGCGAAGCAAGCGGCCAGGCAGGCGAACGCGCCCGCATCCCCGCCCGTCGAGCCGGCCAAGACGACGTCGCGCCGGCGTTCTTCGGCCCCACGCGAACCGATCAACGACCAGCTCGTGTACCTGGGCTTCGTCGTCGACCATCCGATCGGTTCCGTCGTCGATGGCACCGTCGATCGCTTCTCGTCGCACGGCGCGTACGTCCACGCCGGTGACGCGCAGTGCTATGTCCCCTTGCGCGAGCTCGGGGATCCACCACCGCGCAGTGCGCGGGAGGTACTGAATCTCGGCGAAACGCGCCCGTTCGTGGTGCATCGCTTCGATCCCGATCGTCGAGGGATCGATGTGGTGCCTGCGGTAGGCGCTCTCGCTACGGCCGAACGCGGCAGCGATGTCGCCGAGGCGGTCGCAACCGCGACCGGTAGTACCCAACAAACACCTCACGCCGAGGAGGCGCACGTGTCCCCTGCAGCCAAGAAGGCTCCTGCCAAGAAACGGGCCGCAGCCAAGAAGGCTCCGACCAGGAAGAAGGCGGCGGCGAAGCGAGCTCCGGCTCGTAAGAAGGCCACCGCCCGCAAGACCACCGCTCGCAAGAGCACGACAAAGAAGAAGGCGACCAGCAAGAAGGCCGCCAAGAAGAAGGCTCCGGCGCGCAAGAAGGCCGCGGCCAAGCGGACGACGGCTCGTAAGAGCACCGCCAAGAAGACGACGCGCAAGAAGGCTCCGGCCCGCAAGCGCGTTGCCAAGAGGACCGTCCGCAAGCGCTGAAGGAGCTTCGGATTGCCCGTCACGCTCCGGGCTCGGCCGGTGTTTCGCCGGTCCGAGCTCGGAGACGGGTGATCACACGCTCGAACAAGTCACGCGGTTGCACGCCGGGCACGACGAAGTCGTTGCCGAACAACCACGCCGGCGTGGCCGCGATGCCGTGCTCGCGCGCGACTTCGATCGACGCGTTCACGGCGGCCCGCCCGAGTGCGGCATCGACCGCGCCGTAGACCTCATCCGTCGGCGCGCCCGCGGCGTCGACCAGCGCGTTGATCACGAGCTGGTCGCCGATGTCCAGTCCGGTCACGAAGTGCGCTTCGAACAGCAGGCGATCGAGCGCCGCGAACGCATCCGGCCAGCCGAGGCGGACCACCTCCGACGTCTCGAGCGCGAGACGGCTGTTCGGTACGTGCGTGGGTGCACGGAAGGGCATGCCCGATTCCGCGCACTCGAGCGCGATGAGGTCGTAGACCGCGGCCAACCGTCCCCGTTGTCGCACGGCGCGGCCCTCCGGGGGCAGGTCGGGGTGGAGCTCGAACGGAAACTGCGACACCTTGACCCCGAGTGAGGTCATGAGCGCGTTGCGGTCCCGTCCGAGGTAGCACCACGGACAGATGTAGTCAGACCACACCAGAACCTGCATGCTGATCGCCCCACCCTAGAGTCGTCGCTCGTGAGGTTTGCGACTTGGAACGTCAACTCGCTCAAAGCGCGGTTGCCGCGTGTCGAAGCGTGGCTGGAGGAGTGCCAACCAGACGTCCTGTGCATGCAGGAGACGAAGTTGGCGGACGACGCCTTTCCCGCGCTGACGTTCTCCGCGCTCGGTTACGACGCCGTCCATCATGGCGAGGGACGTTGGAACGGTGTCGCCATCTTGAGCAGGGTCGGGCTCGACGCCCCGGCGGTCGGGTTTGCGCCGGGTGACGAGATCATGGGTGACGAAGCCCGCATCGTGTCCGCAACGTGCGCGGGGGTGCGGGTCACGAGTGTGTACGTGCCGAACGGACGCTCACTCGACCACGAGCAGTACCGGTTCAAGCTCGAGTGGTTGGCCCGGTTGCGAGCCCATCTCGAGGAGTCGTGCGATCCGAACGCAGCCGTGGTCGTGTGCGGTGATTTCAACATCGCACCCGACGATCGCGACGTGTGGGATCCGTCCGCCGTACACGGCGCCACCCACGTGAGCGAGCCCGAGCGGGCTGCGCTCGCCGATCTCGAATCATGGGGCCTCGTCGACGTGTTCCGACGACACTACGAAGACGGCGGCCTGTATTCATGGTGGGACTACCGCGCCGGCAACTTCCACAAGCACCTCGGCATGCGGATCGACTTGATGCTCGCGTCGAAACCGCTGGCCGAGCGATCGCAGTGGGCACTGATCGATCGCAACGCTCGTAAGGGAAAGTCGCCATCCGATCACGCACCTGTGATCGTCGACTTCGCAATCGCGGCGGACGGCAGCGATGTCTGAGCAGTCAGAGGGCCAGGCCCGCTCGCCGTGGCTCGAGCGGATGGCGGACGACGAGACCCCGGAACGGCGGGCGGAGGTTCGCCGGCTGGCGTCCGCGTTGCGCAGCGTGATCGAGCGCTTCGTCGCGACAACCGCGCCGCTCGAGGTGTTCCAGGGTGTCGCCGACGAGCTCGAGGCGATTGCGGGACGCCTCGGCAAGTACCCGCAAGAACATCTCTACATGGGTTTTGCCGAGGCGGCCAACGCCGGGGACTCGGAAGGACCCTTCGATCACAGTCCGCTGATGGGTCTGTCCAACCCGCTCGCGCCGCCGTTGCTGCTCGAGGTGCAAGCCGACCGTGTCATCGGCACGGTCACGTGCGGCTCGGCCTACGAAGGTCCGCCCGGTCATGTGCACGGCGGCTTCATCGCCGCGATGTTCGATGATCTCCTCGGGATGACGCAGTCGTTGTCCGGCAAGAACGGCATGACCGGCCGCCTCACGGTGCACTACCGCAGCCCGACGCCGTTGCACACCGAGCTTCGGCTCGAGGGCACGTTGGACCGCACGAGTGGGCGCAAGATCCTCTGCTCGGGTCAGCTCTTCCACGGCGACGTGTTGTGCGCGGAAGCCGAGGGCCTGTTCATCACCATCGACTTCGAGCGTCTTGTCGCCATGCACGAAGAACGCGAGGCCGGTTTCGGCCGTTAGCTACGGATTCGGGCCGGGTCGGCGGGGCCACCGCATCACCCGAAGCGGGCGCTACTCGAAGTGGGTGCGCAGCTTCGAGAGGCCGCCGCCGAGCGCGGTGCGTAGCTCCGTGCGAGGGACGCCGAGCTCGTGTTGCAGGTCGCGCATCGTGCGCGGCGGCATGCCGTCGAGGCCGTAGCGGGCGGAGACGACCTGGCGCTCGAGTGGGTCGAGGCCGTCGAACAGGTGCAGGCCGGCAGTGTGCAGGCTGAGGAGGTCGTCGTCGGTGTCCGATCCGACATCGGCCGGCTCCTCGAGCAGGTCGACATCGGCATCCGCATCGGGATACGGCCATCCCTCGTCGCTCGGCCACGAGTCATCGGTGATCCACGAGAGCGATCCAGCCATGGACCTGTTGTCGCGCCCGCCCCGGCCACCGTCAACTGCTGTGTTCGGCGATCCAGCGTTCGACGAGAGGCGCCTCCGCGTCGAGGTGCTCCTGGAGGCCGGACAGGATCGCCTGTTCGACGCGCCGGGCGACCAGGCGCACCCGAAGTGACAAGTCGCCCGTGCTCCGCCGGACCGTGGCCGCGCTGTCGCTCGTGGATTCGAAGTCGTACGAGCCCGAGCACCGGAAGCGGTCGGCGTAGTGATCTGCGTCCATGCGGAACGTGACGTGTCGCGTCGCGAGGTCGTGGGTCGAGTCCTCGATCCACGACAGTTTGCGCGGGTCGATCACGGCGCGCACTGCGGAGGACAGTTCGCCGATGAACTGGTGACGTATGCGCAGATGCACACGAGCGCCGTCTCGCTCGTGACTCTGGACCTCCGGCGTCGCCAGCTTCGGCAGGCCGACGAGGGTCGCATAGAACGCGGGCTCCGCGTAGGTGGCCGCGACCGCGTCGGCAGGAGAAGCGATGTGTTGGACGAGCTCGAACCGCACGATCAGCCGGTGGCGTGGCGATCGACGATGTCGAGCACTTCGCCCGCGAAGCGTTCGGTTTTCACTGGCCCGATGCCGGGCACGGACCGAAGCGCGGCGGTGTCGCGTGGACGACGGGTCGCCACCGCGACGAGGGTCTTGTCGTCGAAGATCACGTACGCGGGGACACGCGCGGCGCGAGCGCGCTGGGTCCGCCACGTGCGCAGTTCGTCGAACAGAGGGCGATCGGCGGGGTCGAGATCGTTGGTTGCGGTGCGCGATGTCGGGAGTCGGGTGCCGCGTGCGGCCCGCACGGCCGCGCGCGTCGCCGGTAGGTGGTTGCTGGCATCCGCGGGCGCGGTGCCGGCGGTGAGCGCGTCGAGCAGTGGCTCGAGGTCGTCGAGGTAGGGCGACGGGCGCCGGCGCACCACCTTTGCGCCGAACGTTCGCTCTGCGGCCCACGTCAGTCGCAACTCACGCTCGGCGCGGGTCACTGCGACATAGAACAGGCGTCGTTCCTCGGCGACTGCTTCCTCGGTGCGGGCGTGGCCGATCGGCACGAGCCCGTCTTCCAGACCGGCGAGATGCACGATGGGCCACTCGAGACCCTTGGCGGCATGGAAGGTGGCGAGGTCCACCGTGTCGCCGCCTTCGGCCGTATCGTCGCGGCCCACCGTCGTGGCCAGCCAAGCGACGAACCCTGCGGCGTTCGGCGCCCGATCCTGCGCCGTGTACTCCGTCGCCAGTCGCAGCAACTCTTCGAGGTTGCGCACGCGGGACAACTCGGCGTCGGACAACGACATCTCCTCGTCCTCCGACGCCGACAGCCGCGCTTCGAGCGCAGCCAGGTGCTCGGCGAACGGGGCGCGGCTTTGTTGCAGGGCCCGGATCGCCTCGCGCACCTCGGGCAACTCGAGATAGGGAAGTTGGCCGCGCACCCGCACCGGCACGCCTACGGCGCGGCATGCCTCGGCCAGCAGCACCGTCTGCGCGTTGGTGCGCGTCAGCACCGCTTGGTGCGACCACGGCACCCCGGGGCGATGACGATCGAGCACCGCGCGCGCCACGCCCCGCGCTTCGCTGCGATCGTCGGCCATCGACCGGATGGACGGCACGGGGCCGTCGGGCCGCGTTGGCCGCAGTCGC
Organism: Acidimicrobiales bacterium; assembly: GCA_036493595.1. Classification (GTDB taxonomy): domain Bacteria; phylum Actinomycetota; class Acidimicrobiia; order Acidimicrobiales; family JACDCH01; genus DATAES01. The sequence goes on from DASXPN010000144.1 coordinate 29,153, forward strand.
AGCCCCGGAACCGCGCCGGTGTCGAGGATGCGATTGGCGGACGCGATGATCTGCGGTGACGAGCGGTAGTTCTGCTCGAGCGACACCGTCGCCGTGCCCTCGATGATCTGGCCGAGATCGCGCAACAGTCGTGGGTCCGCGCCGTTCCACGAGTAGATCGACTGGTGCGGGTCACCGACCACGCACAGATCCGGCCGATCACCACGCCAAGCCCCGAGCAGGCGGAACTGCAGCGGGTTCACGTCCTGGAACTCGTCGACGAACAGGTGCCGGAACCGCCAGTGCTGCGCGCGGGCAAAGTCATTGTCGGTGTCGATGGCGCGCACGCACAGCCAGAGGAGGTCGTCGAAGTCGACCTGTCGTTGCCGGCGCTTTTCGTCCTCGTACCGCTGGTACACCCCCGCCATGCGCTCGGTGCCGAGGGGCGGGTTGCGACCCGCCCGCAGCGCCGCCGCCTCGTAGCCATCCGGACGGACCATGCGGGCCTTCGCCCATTCGATCTCGCCCGCGGCGTCGATGGCCTGCACCGGCGACGCCCGGCCGAGCAGGCGGCCGAGCAGGCGTGCCTTTCGCTCGAGCAGCGTGGGCGGCTGCATGTTGTGGTCGGACCACCAGCCCCGCAGTTGCGCATACGCCGTGGCGTGGAACGTGCCGGCGGCGACGTGGTCGCGCAGGCCGAGCCGCTTCAGTCGCGCACCGAGCTCACCCGCGGCCTTGCGGGTGAAGGTCAGCGCCAGCACGTGCCGGGCGTCGGCCGTACCGTTCATGCACCGGTAGGCGATGCGACGAGTGAGGACGCGGGTCTTGCCCGACCCGGCGCCGGCGATGATGGCGAGCGGCATCGCGTCAGTGGTCACGGCATCGCGCTGCGCGTCGTTGAGCCCCTCGAGTAGCTCGTCGGCGTCCATCGACGTTGACCCTAACGAAGCCCTGCGACAGTGGACGGGTGATCGAGATGCCCGTCGAACGATTCGAGGAGCTCGTCGCTGAGGCGCTCGACGGCATCCCTGAGCGATTGGGGCACTTGATCGACAACGTCGCCGTCTTCGTGCAGGACGGAGAGAACCCGAACCTGCTCGGTCTCTACGAGGGGGTGCCCCTCACGAGGCGCGAGAGCTACGGGATCGGCGGTGGGATGCCGGACCGCATCACGATCTACCGGTTGGCGATCCTGCACCGGTGCACGACTGAACGCGAGGTCGTGGACATGGTGCGCTTCACCGTGGTCCACGAGGTCGGCCATCACTTCGGCATCGACGACGCCCGTCTCCGCGAGCTCGGCTGGGGTTGACGCGACCTCTCGCAGCCGAGCAAAGGACGCGCGGAGGCAGGAGCGCAGCGACGCCCGCAGCCGAGCGAAGGCGCGGCGAGGGAAGCGCGAGCGACGAGCCGCACTCGGCGGAGGCAGGAGCGCAGCGACGCCCGCAGCCGAGCGAAAGAAAAGAACACAACAGCACTAGCTTTGGTTCGTGCCTTTTCCGGCGAAGCTTCTGAACGACAACGAGGAGATCATTCTCGATCTCCGGCCGCACTGGTGGTACATGGTCAAGGCGACGGGAGCGCTCGTCGTGTCGATCATCCTCGGCATCTACGTGTTGTCGGCGGCGGGCGACAAAGGCATCGGCCAAGGCATTCGCTGGCTGGAAGTCGTCCTGGTCGTGTTCTGTCTCGGGTGGTTCGGGGTCCGCTACGTGAAGTGGGTGTCGACCAACTTCGTCGTCACGACCGATCGTGTGATCCACCGTTGGGGTGTCGTCGCGAAGCACGGCGTCGAGATCCCGCTCGAACGCATCAACACCGTGTTCTTTCATCAATCGGTGTTCGAGCGGATGCTCGGGCAGGGCGACCTCGGCATCGAGTCGGCGGGTGAGCGGGGCACCGAGACGTTCGAGAACGTGCGCAAGCCGGCGCTCGTGCAGAACGAGATCTACCGGCAGATGGAGGCGAACTCGACCCGCATCCATGGGCCGCGTGCGTACGCCGCGCCGGCCGCCACTCAACCTGGGCCGGACGCTTCGATCCCCGCGCAGCTCGACCAGCTCGACGACCTCCGCAAGCGCGGGGTGATCACCGATGCCGAGTTCGCGGCGAAGAAGGCGGACCTGCTCAACCGCATGTGAGGGTCGTCAGCCTCGTTCCTTCTGTAACCGAGACGTTGCTGGCGTGGGGCGTCACGCCGGTTGCCGTCACCCGCTTCTGTGAGCAACCCGACCTGCCCCATGCGGGCGGAACCAAGGACCCTGACATCCCGGCGATCGTCGATCTTGCTCCCGACCTCGTCGTCATGTGCGACGAGGAGAACCGCGTCGAGGACGCGGAGGCGCTGCGATCGGCGGGCCTGGCCATCCATGTGATGACAATCGAATCGGTGGACGCGGTCGCGCCGGCGCTGCGGCAGTTGGCCGAAGCGGTCGGCGCGCCCGATGTCGACGCATCCGATGTCGACGGGCCCGACGCGACCAGTGCACCGACCGCGTCGCGCCGGGCGTTCGTACCGATCTGGCGGCGTCCGTGGATGAGCATCAACGCTTCGACGTACGGGTCCTCGCTGCTGGCATCCATCGGCATCGACAATGTGTGCGCGGGTGCGAACGAGCGCTACCCGACCGTGACCCTCGACGACGTCCGCGCGCTCGCGCCCGATGTCGTGCTGGCGCCGAGCGAGCCCTATCCGTTCGGCGAGCGGCACCGAGCCGAGATGGAGAGGGTCGCACCGGTCGAATTCGTCGACGGCCAAGACCTGTTCTGGTGGGGAGTTCGCACTCCCCGCGCCCGCCGGCGGCTCCTACAGCAACTCGACCGAAGCGCCGGCTGAGGCGCGCACCGTCCATCCGTCATGCAACACGCCGGGGTCGGCCAGCGCGACGACACAGCCGCCCCATCCCCCGCCCGTGAGCCGTGCGCCGTACACCCCGGACGTGGTGACGAGCCGATCGACCAGCGCGTCGAGCGTCGCCGTCGTGACCTCGTGGTTGTCGCGCAGACTCGCATGTGACTTGCTCATGAGTGCGCCCGCTTCGTGCACGTCACCCCGCGACAGCGCGTCGACGAACGAGTGCACGCGCGCGATCTCACTCACGACATGTCTCGCCCGCTTGCGGACGATCGGATCGTCGATGGAGTCGACCGCCTGCATCGACGCCCTCGCGAGCGGACCGATCGCGTCCACGGCGCGAGTCACCTCGGCGCGTCGTTCCGCGTAACCAACGCCCGACAGCGATCGGCGTTCGCCTGAGTCGAGGACGACGACCTCGACGCCGTCGGGCATCGCGACGGGCGTGACGGTGAGCGACGAGCAGTCCATCAGCAGCGCGTGGCCCTCGACCCCGAGCAGCGACGTCAGCTGGTCCATGATCCCGCAGGGCACACCGGCGGCGCGATGCTCGGCGCGCTGGCATGCGAGTGCGACCTGCGTGCGATCGATGCGATCGTCGCCGATCAACGCCAACGCGACCGCGACCTCCAGCGCCGCGCTCGACGAGAGTCCGGTGCCGATGGGGATCGTGGTGCCGACCTCACCGATGAATCCCGACGGGGGTGCGAGCTCGGCGACGACCCCCGCGACATAGCGCGCCCACGGTGGATCGGCCGTGGTCGGGTCGCTGACGTCCAGCGGCACCTCGGCGGCGCCCGCTTCGTCCCTCGACACGAGCACGACGCGTTCGTGCCCGCGCTGGCCGACGATCGTGGTAGCGAGGTCGATGGCCATAGGCACCACCGGCCCACCCGCGTAGTCCGTGTGCCCGCCCATCAAGTTGACGCGGCCCGGCGCGCGCACGACGACGCGCTCGCTCATTGGACCTCGGGGGCTGCGCCCCCGGACCCCGTCGACGGCCGGCTCCCTGGCGGTCGCTTGTCCGTCATGAGCTCATTGCGCTCGCTCATTGATCCGCGGGGGCTGCGCCCCCGGACCCCATCGACGTCCGGCTCCCTGGCGGTCGCTCGGCCGTCATGAGCTCGCTGCGTTCGCTCATTCGACGACCACACCACGGAGCTGCGCGGCGGCAGCCTCGGGCTCGACGGGATTCACGTACAGTCCGCTACCGAGCTCACCGCCGGCGATGTACCGCAAGACGCCGGGCGCGCGTTCGGGCACCGCGATCTCGACGTGAAGGTGAGCCGACGGCCAGTCGCCGCCGCCGAACGGCCGTTGATGGATCCACATGATGTACGGCACCGGCTGGTGCCACATCTGATCGAGACGAGCCAGCACGTCCACGAGCACCGCGGCAAAGCCACGACGGCTCGTCGTTGACAGCGACGGCAGGTCGGGTTCGTGCACGAGCGGCGCGACCACGAGCCCGTACGGGTACATCGACGCGCGCGGCACCCACGCCTGCCACCCGTCGGTCTCGCTCACGAGCCGGTCGCCGGGATCCTCCGCGCACAACGCACACCCGCACGCTTCGGCGCGCTCGAGCTCGCCCCGCGGGTTCGGCGGCACCGTGTCGTACGCGTAGATCTGCCCATGAGGGTGGGGGATGGTGGCGCCGACCACCGCGCCACGGTTCTCGAACACCAACACGTAGGCGATGTCGTCGCGCCCGCCGAGCGCGGCGGTCCGCGCCGCCCAGAGGTCCACGACCTTCGAGGCCCCGTCGACCCCGAGCGACCAGAAGGTCGCGTCGTGCTCGGGCGTGTACAACACGATCTCGCACCGGTCGTCCGGAAACGTCGGCCACCGGTTGACGAACGCACGCACGTCGTACGGATCTGGCGCCTCGAGGCCCCCGACGCAGAACGGGCATTGCTCGGTCGGGCGGTTCGGCCGGCCCTGGCGGGCGGCCACTACCGCGACGGTCGCGCCGGTGAGCGCGTCCTCGCGGATGCCGGATGTCACCGCGCCAGGATCAGGGGCGCGAGTCGTTCGAGGTCGTCGCCCATCCATGGCGCGCGCATCGCGATGTTGATCTGATCGGCGCCTGCCTCCGCGTACCGGCCGACGGTGTCGAGGATCTCGTCGTCGGAGCCGGTCAGCACACCGGGTCGGATGGCTTCGGCCAGCGCACCGAACTGTGTTCGCAAGCTGTCGTCTGTGTACGCCAGCCCGACGTTCACCGCGCACGTGATGGACGACGGGTCGCGGCCGACCGCCTCGCAGTGCTGGCTCAGCACGCCCCGTTTGCGGCCGAACTCGTCGGGCGAGATGAACGGCACGTTCCATGCGTCCGCGTAGAGCGCGGCGATGCGCAGCGTGCGCTTCTCGCCGCCACCACCGATCCAGATCGGCAGCTCGGCTTGAACCGGCTTCGGCTCGCATCGCGCGTCGGTCAGTGTGAAGTGCTGACCCTTGAAGTCCGCGACCTCGTCACGGAGCAACATCCGTACGCATTGCACGGACTCCTCGAGGATGTCGAGACGCTCGCGTACCGACGGGAACGGGATGCCGTACGCCTCATACTCGTTGAACGCCCAACCGGCACCGAGGCCGATGTCGGTTCGCCCGTCGCTCAAGTGGTCGATGGTCGCGATCGCATTGGCGAGCACGGCGGGATGCCGGTACCCCGCGCAGTACACGAGTGAGCCGCACCGCACGCGCGAGGTGTCGCACGCGAGCGCGGCGTGCGCGGCCACCGCTTCGAGACACTGGTAGCCGTTGAAGTCCGCGGAGTAGAAGTGATCCCAGATCGAGATCCAGTCGAACCCGAGCTCCTCGATGCGCTTCCACAGCGCACGCAGCTCGTCCATCGTCGTGTTCTGGAGACCGGTGTGGACGCCGTAGCGAAGTGTCATGCGCCGCGGACGTTACTCCGCGGTCTGCGGCTCGCGATCGGGCGCGGCCGGGATGTCCGGCGCCACCAGGTCGGGCAGGGCGAGGATCCGCAGGTCGATCATCGCGTGGGCGGCGATGGCGGGCAGGAGGCTGCCCGTCGTCAACGTGAAGGACGCAAACGCGGCGCCGGCGAGACCGGTGAGCACCACGCCCCGCGCCCCTTGGTACAGGTGCGCCATGCCGAACACGATCGAGGTGATCGCGATGAGCCATGCGTCGGTGGCGTCGGGCCACAAGAAGCGCACGTAGGCAAAGCCGAAGCCGCGGAAGAGGATCTCTTCGCAGATCCCGGCGGTGACCGCGAGCACCGCGAACGTCAATCGTTCCTCGCGAGTGTGGGGGAGCAGCGCGAGGAAGCTCCGCGCTTGACGACGGACCGCGGCGCGCAGCTTCGGGCCGCGCATGATGATCGTGGAGATGGTGAGGAGCAGGGCGACCTCGACGAGCAGGACTGTCGTGAACGACATGTCACTCGGTGACTGGAGGCCGATCGATGTCGCCGTGCGTCCCGCGAGGATGCCGATGACGACGATGACGCCGACGCTCGTCCACTCACCGGCGATGCCGCGCCGGTAATGCGAAAGCCGCGCCGCGGGATCCTCCGAGATGCGAACGAGCAACGCGCGGTAGCGGCGCCGGCCGGTGAACGGCTGCACGAACACGAGCAGAGCCGCCAGCACCGTTGCCAGCAGTGCCGCGACGACATGCACGAGTCGACCGTACCTGGCTGCGGTCGGGTTGTGGGCCGCGGTCACTCGACCGGGAGCGCCGCTGCTTGGCGGGGCGGTCGCTTGACCGGCCGGTCAAGCGATTGCGAGGATGCCCGGCATGCCCATCGCCCCTGCCAACGGGATCGAGATCTACTACGAGACGTTCGGTGAGCCCGACGGCGAGCCGCTGTTGCTCGTCAACGGACTCGGTTCGCAATGCATCTCCTACGAGCCGGACTTCTGCAACGCGTTCGTCGATCGCGGCTTCTACGTCATCCGCTTCGACAACCGTGATGTCGGTCTGTCCACCAAGATCGACACAGACCAGATCGACTTCCCGACGCTGATCGGTCAGGCGATGGCGGGCGAATCCGTGGAGGCGCCGTACTACCTCTCCGACATGGCCGCAGATGCCGTCGGGCTGCTCGACCACCTCGGTATCGAGCGCGCGCACATCGTCGGCATGTCGATGGGGGGGATGATCGTGCAGACGATCGCCATCGAACATCACGAGCGCGTACTCACGATGACGTCGATCATGTCCATGACCGGCGACCGTGACGTCGCCGCGCCGACCCCCGAGGCGGCTGCGGTGTTGCTCGCGCCCCCGGCGACGAGTCGTGACGAGTTCATCGAGAACTACGTCAAGCAGTGGGAGATCCTCGCCGGGCCCGTCTACTTCGACGACACCCGGTTCCGCGATCGGGCCGGTCCCGCCTACGACCGCTGCTACTTCCCGGCTGGTACGGGTCGGCAACTGCTGGGCATCCTGGCGTCAGGTTCCCGAAGCGAGCGGTTGCGCACGCTGAAGGTCCCCACGCTGGTGATCCACGGCAAGATCGATCCGCTCGTGACGCTGAGCGGCGGCGAGCGCACCGCCGAGGTCATCCCCGGCGCGCAGTTGATCGTGTTCGACGACATGGGCCACGACTTGCCGCCCGCGCTGTGGCCGCAGTACGTCGAAGCGATCACCAACCACGCCAGCTCGGTGAGGAGCGGGTCATGAGCGCCTCCGGGCCCTTGGCGGGCATGAAGATCATCGAGATCGCAGGTATCGGTCCCGGTCCGTTCTGCGCGTACATGCTCGCCGACATGGGCGCCGACATCATCAAGGTCGACCGCGCCGATCGCGTGCACGGTGGTGATCCGTCGACGCCTCCCGCCGATGTCTTGATGCGAGGCCGGCGTTCGATCGGTGTGGACTTGAAGAGCCCGGCCGGCGTCGAGCTCGTGCTCGACCTGGTCGGCGCGGCCGACGCCCTCTTCGAGCCCTTCCGGCCGGGCGTGGCCGAGCGGCTCGGCATCGGCCCCGACGAGTGCCTGCAGCGCAACCCGAGGCTCGTCTACGGCCGGATGACCGGATGGGGCCAGGACGGTCCCTACGCGCTCACCGCCGGTCACGACATCAACTACATCGCGCTCGCCGGCGCGCTCGAGCCGATCGGGCGCCGTGGCGAGGCACCCCTGCCGCCGCTCAACCTCGTCGGCGACTTCGGTGGTGGCGGGATGCTGATGGCCTACGGGATGGTCTGCGGTCTGCTCGAGTCGCAGCGCTCCGGCGTCGGTCAGGTGGTCGATGCCGCAATGGTCGACGGTGCCGCCTGCCTGATGATGATGGTCCACGCGTTCCGCGCCATGGGCATCTGGGAGGACGAGCGCGGTTCGAACCTCCTCGACACCGGCGCGTACTTCTATGACGTGTACGAGACGAAGGACGCCAAATTCGTGTCCATCGGCTCGCTCGAGCCCCAGTTCTACGCAGAGCTGCTGCGGCTCACCGGGCTCGAAGGTGATCCGGACGTGCCGTGGCAGCACGACAAGGCCGAGTGGCCACGCATGAAGGAGCGCATGCGCGAGATCTTCAAGTCCAAGACCCGCGAGGAGTGGTGCGATCTGATGGAAGGCACGGACGTGTGCTTCGCGCCCGTGCTGTCACTTGCAGAGGCGCCGAAGCACCCGCACAACGTGCATCGAAAGACGTTCCTCGAGCTCGAAGGGATCGTGCAACCGGCGCCCGCACCTCGGTTCAGCCGCACGCCCGGTGAGGTGCAGCGTCCGCCCGCGCACGCGGGGCAGCACACCGACGAGATCCTCGGTGACTGGCTCGGCGCCGATTCCGACAAGATCGCCAAGCTGCGGGCCGACGGAGCCGTCTCCTAGACGATCGCCTGGGCGTCGTGTCATCCGATCGATGACAGGACGCCCAAGCGTCGGCCTGTTGGGTTGCGACGGGCACGCGTTAGCTTCCTGGCGATGGGCACGCTGGTCAGCTTCCATGCGCACCCGGACGACGAGTGCATCATCACCGGCGGCGTCATGGCGAAGGCCGCGTCACAAGGGCATCGTGTCGTGCTCGTCGTCGCGACGAAGGGCGAGCACGGTGAGGTCCCCGACGGCGTGCTCGGCCCGGACGAGCCGTTGTGGCAGCGCCGTGTCGAGGAGACGGGCGAATCGGCGAAGATCCTCGGCGCGCAGCGCGTCGAGTTCCTCGGGTATGTCGACTCGGGGATGATGGGCACTCCCGAGAACGACCTGCCTGGCTCGTTTTGGACCGCGGACGTCGACGAGGCCGGGGCGCGGCTGGCCGCCATCCTCGACGACGAGGACGTTGACGTGTTGACGATCTACGACGACATCGGCGGCTATGGCCATCCCGATCACATCAAGGTGCACGAGGTCGGCTACCGCGCCGCCGAGCTCGCAGCCCGAACGCCACGCGTGTACGAGGCGACGCTCAACCGGGATCACATCATCCGGGGCATGCGCGAACGCGCGGGCTCCCTCCCGCCGGACGTCACGATGCCCGACATCGAATCGCAGGAGAACTTCGGCAAGTCCGAGGAAGTCATCACCGCTTCGGTCGACGTGGCCGACTTCCTCGACAACAAGCGGCGCGCCATGAAGGCGCATGGCAGCCAGATCAGCGACCAGTCGTTCTTCTTGCAGATGCCGGATGAAGCGTTCGCCCACGGATTCGGCACGGAGTGGTTCATCCGCAGGGGTGAGGGGCCGGGCATCACCGAGACCGAGCTGCTGTGACGTCGAGCTGCTGTGACGTCGACTCGATGACGTCGATCTGATGGCGTCGAGCTGGACGCACACGGGCTATGCGCAGCAACTCGTGTTCGGCGCGGGCAGCGTCAAGAAGTTGAGCGAGCTCGTGCGGACACTCGGCGTCCGGCGCGTGCTCCTCGTCACGACCGAGGGCCGCAACGACAGCGAAGACGGCGCACGCGTCCGCTCCGCGCTCGGATCTGCCCTTGCATCGACGTTCGCCGAAGTGACTTCACATGTCCCGGTACCGCTCGTGCAACAGGCATCGCAGCAAGCGCGTCGCGACGCGGTCGACGCGGTCGTGTCGTTCGGCGGAGGGTCGTGTGCCGATCTCGGCAAGGCGGTCTGCTTCTTCACAGAGCAAGAGGCGGGTACGCCCGGAGCGTCGTACGTCGACCGACCGGCCTTGCCGCACATCACCGTCACGACGACGTACTCGGGTGCCGAGCTCACCGGATTCTTCGGCATGACCGACCCTGCGGCGCGCCAGAAGACCGGCGCCGGCGGACCGACGATCACGCCGATCGCCGCTGTCTACGACCCGGAGCTCACGTTGTCGACGCCGACTCGCGTCAGCGCGGAAACGGGCATGAACGCGCTCGCGCATTGCGTCGAGGTCGTGTACTCGCCCCACCGGTCGCCGGAGGCCGAAGCGATCGGTCTCGCCGGTGCGCGTCGCATCGTGAACGCGCTCCCGCTCGTCGTGGACGACCCAGAGGACGTCAACGTGCGCGCGTCCATGCTCGAGGGGTCGGCGCTCGCCGGGCGCTGCCTGCAGAACGGGTCGATGGGCGTGCACCACGGATTGGCCCAACTGGTCGGCGGCCGCACCGGCATCGCGCACGGGCTCGCCAACGCGGTGATCCTGCCGCACGCGCTGCGGTTCAACGCCGATGCGGTCCCGGACGAAGTGCGGCGGCTCGGCGAGGCCATCGGCGCGCCGGACGACCCCGCCGGCGCGATCGCCGCGCTCATCGAGCGACTCGGACTCCCGTCGCAGCTGGCGGAGTGTGGCGTGACGCTCGAAGACCTCGACGCGGTCGCGAGGTTGTCGCAGTCCAACCGCAACGTGCAGGTCAACGTCCGACCCGTGTCGGAAGACGACGCCCGCTCGATCCTTGCAGCCGCGTTCTAGTTCTGACTTCAGCCGCGGAGCGCGGTTCACGTCACTAGCCTTCCGGCCATGAGCGAATCGCCGGACCCCCGCTGGCGAGGCATCAACCACCTCGCGCTGCTCACCAACGACATGGACGCAACGGTGCGCTTCTACCACGGGGTGCTCGGCGCTCGGTTGGTCACCCATCTCGGCAACGAGCACCTGCGTCACTACTTCTTCGAGGTCGGCGTGCAGCAGACGGTTGCCTTCTTCGAGTACAAGAACCACAAGGTCAAGGCGTTCGCCAAGCCTGCAGGCGTGCCTGATGCACGCGCCATCCAGTTCGACCATCTTTCGCTCAACGTCGCCGACGAGCACGCGCTTGAAGAGCTGCAAGCACGGCTCAAGGCGCACGGATGCGAGGTCACCGACGTCGTCGACCACGACTTCGTGCGGTCGATCTACTTCAACGACAACAACGGAATCGCCCTCGAAGCGTCGTGGTGGGTGACCGATCCCACGGGACGCGAGTCCGACTTCGCCGACGAGCAGTTGTTCTCGGACACCGATCCCGTGCCCGCGGTGCAAGAGCTGTCCCGCGGTGACCTGTTGTCGACCGGCAAGCCGACCGAGTTGGTGCAAGAGGCGACCGACATCCCCGATCCGGTCTGATCGATCCGGATGCCTCAGGTCATCAAGATCAACGCGATCACCGTCGCGGCCGAGAGCGGTGACGAGCTGGCGAAACGATTCGCGGCGCGTGCGGGCGCGGTCGACAACCAAGACGGCTTCGAGGGGTTCGAGCTCTTGCAGCCGGCCGACAATCGCAACGTGTGGCTCGTCGTGACGCGCTGGCGCGACGAGGAGTCGTTCCAAGCGTGGGTCACCAGCCCGGCGTTCGGTCACGGCCATCAAGGCACGGACAAGCCCGCGCCCCATGGCGGTCCGGTCTCGACATCGAGCGAGCTCTGGTCGTACGTGGTGGCCGGCGGCTCGTCCGTTTGAGCATTCGTTCGCGACTCATCACCCAGCTCGAGCGTCATCCGGTGGTCACGACGCGCGTCAGCGCGCAGCTGCGGCGCGTCGGCGCGAAGGGATTCGCCGACCGCCTCGTGGCGGCCGCCGACATCGTCACCGTCACGCCCCCTTACCCCGGCGCGCGGGCGTTGTCGATGGTGCGGGTGAAGGGTGCGGATCAGATCGCGGGAGCGCTCGGCGGCCACGGTTGGCTCGGCTTCGAGCGTCCCCTTCCCGACGTCTTCGCGACGCTTGTTCGGGCCACGGGCGGACTGGTGCTCGACGTCGGCGCCAACACGGGCTTCTACGCACTGGTCGCGGTCGCCGTCGCGGCGGACGACTCCGTGGAGGTCCACGCGTTCGAGCCGTTCCCGCCCGTGATCGACCTGCTGCGGGCCAACCTCGCCGTGAACCGGTCAGGCGACCGGATCCGCGTGTTCGAGGTGGCGATCGGGGCGGCCGCCGGGAACGCCGTCCTGCACGTGCCCGATCCGTCGCACGGCCTCATCGAGACGAGCGCGTCGCTCAACCCCGAGTTCCGGGTCGAGGGCGAGCGTTCGACGGTCGACGTCGCGGTCACGACACTGGATGCGCACGTCGCGTCGGCCGGGCGCGGCCGCCGCGTGGGTGTCATCAAGGTCGACGTCGAGAGCCTCGAGCACGAAGTGCTGGCCGGCGCATCGGACCTCCTCGCCCGGGATCGTCCGTACGTGATCGTGGAAGTGCTGCCGACCAGCGACATCGAGGCGCTCGAGGTGATGCGCAGTGCGTGCAGTTACGTCGACGTCTGCGTGCGGCCTGATTCCGCGGTGGCAGGCAGCGCGGTGGCCTTCGACCCCGATGGTTGGAATCACCTCTTTGTCCCGGAAGAGAAGCTCGATCGCGGGCTGGCGCTGGTCGAGTCTTGTGGTCTGAAGGTCGAGCGGTAGCCTGACCGGAACTGCAACGTCCTGCCTAGGGGGTTGGAATGAAGCGCATCCTGCCGGTCGACGAACTGGCCCGTGACGAGCGGTTCGAGCGCATCAAGATCGAAGACGTCATCTTCGATCCACGCAACGCCACGTCTCGGCAGTCGGCGAAGGACAACCGCCAAAGCTTCCGCATGGACAACGCCGACGCGCCCGACGCGGCGCGCAGCCTGATGCACGGCATCTTCGTCGGTGAGATCCAGGCGCTCGAAGGGGCGGGCCGGACGTGTTTCGACTTCAACACCGGCGACGGTCGCGAGGACGCGCCGTTCGCGCTCAAGCTCGACATGGCGCGCCAGTGCTGGGATGAAGCTCGCCACGTCGAGATCTCCTGCAAGCTCTCCGAGCACATGGGCTCTGAGATCGGCGAGTTCGGCGAGCAGGTCCTGCTCTACGAGGCCGCCTGCAACCCCGACCCGGTGCTGCGGCTCACGGGCGTGAACCGCGCGCTCGAGGGCTTGGCCATCGATGTGTTCAACACGATGAAGGAGTTCGGCGCGGCGTCGACCGATCCGGTGCTCGAGTTCTGCGAGGACTGGATGCTGGCCGACGAGGTGACCCACGTGAAGATGGGTTCGGACTGGTTGCGCCGCCTCACCGAGAAGGATCCGGAGCGGCGCCAGCAGGCCCTCGACTTCCAGCGCGCCGTGGACAAGCTGTTCAGCTTCGGCGGCTTCCGCGGCGAGGACGACGAGAGCCCGATCCATCTGGCCCGCACGTTCCGTTCACTGGCGGGATTCTCCGACGACGAGATCACCGAGCTCGTCGACACTGCAGCCGAGGCGTTCGCCGAAGCGCAGGCCATGCAGGCTGCGGCTGCTGGCGCGTGACATAAGTTCACACGATCCCTCTCAACCTCTTCGCCGCGCTCGTCCTGCTCCAGATCCACCGCGGGTGGGCCTGGTTCGTCATCATCGGCAACGGCCTCGCTGGCGTGTGGGCGCTCGGCGCGCACTGGTGGCCGAGCTTGCGCACCCGCGCGCTGTGGTGGTTCACGATCGTGGTGGAGGTCGCGATCTTCGTGCAGGCAGGCCTCGGTGTCGCGCTCGTCAACGTCGAGAAGATCGACCCGCCGCAGTTCCACCTGTTCTACGGCTTCGTTGCCATCATCGCGGTGGGCATCCTGTACTCGTACAAAACGACGTCACCGTGGGTGCGTGAACGGATCTACCTCGTGTACGGCGGCGGCAGCCTCTTCTTGATGGGCCTCGGCATCCGAGCTCTCCTCGTCGCCACCCGCTGAAGCTCTCGATCTAGAGGTGGACGACCGGACAGGTGAGCGTTCGGGTGATGCCGTCGATCATCTGCACCCGGCCGACGACCATGTTGCCGAGCTCGTCGATGGACGACGCTTCAGCTCGGGCGATGACGTCGTACGGGCCCGTCACATCCTCGGCGGACACGACACCGTCGATGGCTCCCACTTGGGTGGCCACCTGCGCCGCCTTGCCGACCTCGGTCTGGATGAGGATGTACGCGCTCACTGACACCGGCCGGACCTTACAACTGCGACTCGCCCCGAGTGCGGGAAGGGAACTGGCCAAACGGTGGCGAAACAGTGCGTCGTGGACGGGCATGACCGGCTGATAGAGCGAGTGGCCTCGGAGCAGGACGACGTGCTGTGCACGATCCAGCTCGTTGCGAACGACTCCGCGCTCCAAGGGCGGCTCTTCGATCAGCTCGTCGACCTGTTGGTCGAGGGCATGTTCCTCGACCTGCGCCGCGCCCACCTCGCCGGCGAGCTCGATCACGACCACTACGTGACCGAGCTCCGCGAGCTGGCGGCGTGCTGCCGCGACGCCGGGCTGCTGCCGCTGCAATCCCGCAACGTCTGAGTGACCCGCCGCGTCGGCGGTACGGTGCGGCATGTCCGATGTGACGACACCCGCAGGGTGGCAGCCTGACCCGTTCGGCCGTTACACCCAGCGTTACTGGGACGGCAGCACGTGGACGCAGCACGTCACCGACGTCACCGGGACGCAGACGACCGATCCTCCGGCTTATGACGTGGCCGCCACTGGCGCCCGCAAAGCGCCGGACGTGCCGATACCGGGCCTCGTCGTCGTCATCGTCGGCGCTGTGCTGGTGTTCCTCAGCTACATCGCGCTCGACTGGTTCAAGCTCAACGGGCGCACCGGCGTCGACTTCAGCGATGTGCGTGACGTGCTGAGCGTTTCCAACCACGTGCCGTTCTTCTCGGACCAGTACGCGTCCTGGGGTTGGTACGTCGGCATTGCCGTCGTCGTGTTCGCCGTCGTGGCGCTGTTCGCGCCGGCGCTGCGCATCGCCGCCGCGATCGCGGCAGGCGTACTCGCGGTGTGGCACGCGTGGGTCGTCTGGGATCTGAGCGAGCCCGGCGTGTCCATACAGGTCGGTGCGTGGCTCGGTGTGGCCGGTTTCGTCGTCTGTGCGGTTGCGGTGCTGCTGCCTCGGCCGCAGACCTGAGCGACCCCGACCCGCGGCGACCCCGACTCGCGGCCGTCGCGACCGTCGTTCGGGCCGTCGCCCTCAGTCGGCGAGGCGCTTCTCCAGCTCACGCAATTCGTCGCGCAGCTCGTCAGGAAGACGCTCGCCGATGTGGGCGTAGTGCTGCTCGATCGGTGGCACCTCCTGGCGCCAGCTCTCGTGGTCGACTTCGACGAGCTCGGCCATGGTCTCGGCGCCCACATCGAGCCCGCTGATGTCGATGGCACCCGTCGTCGGGACGCGACCGATCGCGGTGTCGACGTAGTCGCCGGTGCCGTCCACCCGCTCGAGCACCCACTTGAGGACGCGGCTGTTGTCGCCGAATCCGGGCCAGAGGAACGAACCGTCGTCGTCCTTGCGGAACCAGTTGACCCAGAACAGCCGCGGCAACTTGTTGTCGTTTGCCTTCTCGCCGATCTCGAGCCAGTGGGCGAAGTAGTCGCCCATGTTGTAACCGCAGAACGGCAACATCGCGAACGGGTCGAAGCGCAGCTCGCCGACGACACCAGCCGCGGCGGCCGTCTTCTCGGACGACATGATCGACCCGAGGAACACGCCGTGCTGCCACGACCGCGCCTCGGTCACGAGTGGGACGTTCGTGGCGCGCCGTCCGCCGAACAGGATGGCCGCGATGGGCACACCCTTCGGGTCCTCCCATTCGGGGGCGATCGAGGGGCATTGCGCCGCCGGAGCGGTGAAGCGGGCGTTCGGATGGGCGGCACGCGCTTCGCTGTCGGGCGTCCAGTCCTCGCCCTTCCAGTCGACGAGATGGGCGGGCGGTTCGTCGGTGAGCCCCTCCCACCACACGTCGTCGTCGTCGGTCTTCGCCACGTTGGTGAAGATGCAGTTGCCCCACAGCGTTTTCAGCGCGTTCGGGTTGGTCGACTCGCCGGTGCCCGGTGCGACACCGAAGAAACCGGCCTCGGGGTTGATGGCGTAGAGGCGACCGTCCTCGCCGAACTTCATCCACGCGATGTCGTCGCCGACGGTTTCGACCTTCCAGCCCGGGAGGGTCGGGATCATCATCGCCATGTTGGTCTTGCCGCACGCAGACGGGAACGCGGCCGCGACGTACTTCTTCTCGCCGTTCGGGGGCGTCACACCGAGCACGAGCATGTGCTCGGCCATCCAGCCGTCGTCACGCGCCATCGTCGACGCGATGCGCAACGCGAAGCACTTCTTGCCGAGCAGTGCGTTGCCGCCGTAACCCGATCCGTAGCTCCAGATCTCGCGGGTCTCGGGGAAGTGGACGATGTACTTGTTCTCCGCGTCACAGGGCCACGGCACGTCGGCGCGGGTGGTGCCGTCGTCGTCGGCGAGCGGGTAGCCGACCGAGTGGAAGCAGGGGACGAACTCGCCGTCGCCGAGCACGTCGAGCACCGATTGACCCATGCGGGTCATGATCCGCATCGACACCGCGACGTAGGGCGAGTCAGTTACCTGCACACCCACGTGGGCGATGGGCGAACCGAGCGGACCCATCGAGAACGGCACGACATACATGGTGCGACCGCGCATCGAACCGGCGAACAGGCCCCGCAGCACGTCTTTCATCTCGGCCGGGTCGCGCCAGTTGTTGGTGGGGCCGGCGTCGGTCTCCTTCTCGGAGCAGATGAACGTGCGTCCCTCGACGCGGGCGACGTCGCCCGGGTCCGACAAGGCGAGGTAGCTGTTCGGGCGCTTGTCGTGGTTCAGACGCTGGAAGGTGCCGGCGGCGACGAGCAGGCCGCTCAGCCGGTCGTACTCCTCGGCCGAGCCGTCACACCACTCCACGCGATCGGGTTGGCAGAGCGCGGCCGCCTGCTCGACGTACTCGATGAGACGGGAATTCGAGGTCGGAAGGGATGGGGTGGACGACACGTGGCCTCCGGCGTCGGTATCAGGCGGGTTGTGAGTCGCTCGTCCGTTGCGGGAACCCGGGAGTACCCATGTCGATCTCCGAACCGAGCCGGAGATGCGACGCCAGTCCGTCGGAACCGACGTCGAAGATCACGCGTTGGCCCTGGCGGACCATGCGGAAGACCGATCCCTCGAGTGCTCGGGGACCCAGGTCGTACTCCCGGAGGTCGGTGTCGCAGAGGATCACGCCGTCACCCGTTCCGGGGTCGTACGACTTGATCACGCCTTGCACCGATGGGGCTCCTCACAGGAACGGGGATGCACCGAGGCTACCCGTGGGTAACTGTGACGAGCCATTTCGCCGGCGTGTGCGCCTAGTGGGCGGCCTTTTGGATCTTGCCGGCCTTGATGCACGAGGTGCAGACGTGCATGCGCTTGGTGCCGCCGTTGACCACGGCCCGCACCCGCTGGATGTTCGGGTTCCAGCGCCGCTTCGTGCGGACATGCGAGTGGCTGATCGTCATGCCGAACGAGGGCTTCTTCCCGCAAACCTCACATACCGCAGCCATGACTGCCATCCACCTGTCGTCGTCGTGCCGTGCACCGGCTCGGGCGGTACAACGTACCGCACGGTCTCCCGAGAGCCCAAGCAGGTGCCCACTAGCATCGCCGCGTCATGCCTGTGCTGGAGCGCCTCGGCCCCGACCATGTCCGCGCCGTGCTGCATACGTATCGCGACGCGTTGCGCACTCACCGAGAGGCGATCAATCGCCTGAACGTCTATCCCGTACCCGACGGCGACACGGGCACGAACATGGCGCTGACGCTCGAGTCGGTGTGCGAAGAGCTCGCCGGCGTCGACAGCGGCATGGCGCTCACGTGCAAGGCGATCAGCCACGGGTCGCTCATGGGTGCTCGCGGCAACTCGGGGGTGATCCTGTCGCAAGTGCTGCGCGGGATGTCCGACGTGCTCCGGGAGAGCGAAGAGGCCGACGGTCCCGCGCTCGCCGGCGCACTCACCGCGGCATCCGAGGCCGCGTACGGGGCGGTGATGAAGCCCGTGGAGGGGACGATCCTCACGGTCGTACGTGAGTCGGCGGATGCGGCTGCGTCAGCGGGCGATGGTTCCCTCGTCGAAGTGGTCGGCGCGGCGCGCGTGCAAGCCGCGGATGCGCTCGCTCGCACGCCCGAGATGCTGCCGGTGCTCGCGCAAGCGGGGGTCGTCGATGCCGGTGGCGCGGGGTTCGTGTTGTTGCTCGACGCGCTGCTGCACGAGATCGACGGGCGGCCGGTGCCCGATCCCGAACCGGTCGCCGCAGCCGCGCTGGCCGGACCGCGCGGACCGGGTGCAGTCGTTGCGGCCGATCACGAGCAAGGCGATCTGCGCTACGAGGTCATGTACTTCCTCGAGGCGGACGACGCCACCATCCCCGCGTTCAAGGACGTGTGGGCCGGCATCGGCGACTCGATCGTCGTCGTCGGTGGCGACGGTGTGTGGAACTGCCATATCCACACCGACGACATCGGGGCCTCCATCGAGGCCGCGCTCGACTGTGGCCGCCCGCGCAACATCCGCATCACGGATCTCCTCGAGCAGGTCGAAGAGGAGCGGTGGGTGCGTGAAGGCGTCGCCGCGGGCGGCAGCGTCATGGAACCGCCGCACGTGCACGAGCCTGTTCCGACCGCGGTGGTCGCGGTGGCGACGGGTGACGGCGTGCGCCGCATCTTCTACAGCCTCGGTGTGCAGCGCATCGTCGCCGGCGGCCAATCGATGAACCCGTCGACGGCACAGCTGCTCGAGGCCGTCGAGTCCGCGCCGGCTGACGAGGTGGTGATCCTTCCGAACAACAAGAACATCGTCCCGGTCGCGAAGCAGGTCATCGACCAGACGAAGAAGGTGGTGCGGGTCGTCCCCACCCATGGCATCGCGGAGGGTTGCGCGGCACTGGTCGCGTACGACCCCGAAGCCTCGGCGGACGACAACCTCGCGTCGATGGACGAAGCAGCGGGTCATGTCGTCCCGGGCGAGGTCACGCGCGCGGTGCGCGATTCGGCCTGCGACCTCGGTCCCATCGCGGAGGGCGACTTTCTCGGCATCTCGCACGACGGCATCAAGGCGATCGACCCGACATTGTCCGGCGCTGCCGTGACACTGCTGGCCGCGCTCATCGGCGAGGATCACGAGATCGTCACCATCATCGAGGGCGAAGGCGCCAACCCGGCGAGCACCCGCGCCATCACCGAGTGGCTCGACGAGAACCATGCCGAGCTCACCGCCGAGGTCCTCCACGGTGGCCAGCCGTTGTACCCGTACCTCTTCGGCATCGAGTAACCCGGATCGATGCCGCGATCGCTCAGCCATCTGGCCGACACGCCGGTCACGGTGCTGAAGGGAGTCGGGCCGGAGCGGGCGAAGGCGTTGCACGCGCTCGCGGTCGACAACGTGCTCGACCTGTTGACCTACTACCCGCGCCGCTATCTCGATCGCACCCGCGAAGCACGCATCGCCGACCTCCGCGTCGGTGAGGAGGCCTCGGTGTTCGTCGAGGTGAAGACGGCCAACTCGCGGCGCACTCGCAACGGCAAGTCCATGGTCATGGCCGACGTGACCGACGCGTCGGGTCGGCTGCGGGTGACGTTCTTCAATCAGCCATGGCGCGAGCGTCAGTTGCGAGCCGGGATGCAGGCGGTCGTGTTCGGGAAGCTCGATGTGTACCAAGGGCGCAAGCAGATGACGAACCCGGTCGTCGACCTCGTCGGCGATCGCACCGGGATGCTCGTGCCCGTGTACCCGCAGTCGGACAAGGCACGTGTGTACACGTGGGACATCGCCCGCTGGCTCGACGAGGTGCTCGAGCGAGCCGGCACGTTCGCGGACCCGTTGCCGCAGTTCGTCCTCGACCGGTTCGGGTTCGTGGATCGCACCGCCGCATTCCGCGGCATCCACCACCCCGAGTCGATGACCGAGAAGGACGAGGCGCGGCGGCGGCTGGTGTTCGACGAGCTGTTCCGTCTGCAGCTCGCGCTCGTGCTTCGCAAGCGCGCCCTCGAGCGGCGGTCGGCCGGCATCGTGCACGACGTCGACGGCGCACTCGTCCGCCGCTTCCACGAGCGGCTGCCGTACGTGCTCACCGCGGCGCAGACGCGCGTCATCGGCGAGATCGAGCGTGACCTCGCCCGTCCGCATCCGATGCACCGGCTGTTGCAGGGCGATGTGGGCAGCGGCAAGACCGTGGTCGCCGTCAGCGCCCTACTCGTGGCGGTGCAGGGCGGACACCAAGGCGCGCTGATGGCGCCGACGGAAGTGCTGGCCGAGCAGCACGCGCTCGGTGTGCGCGCGCTGCTCGACGGCTTCACGATGCCGGCGGAGAACCTGCTGGGCGAACGCCCGCTGCAGGTCGACCTGCTGACCGGGCGTACCACCCCGACCGAGCGAAAGCGGATGATGGCCCGGCTCGAGTCCGGCGAGGCCGACATCCTCATCGGGACTCACGCGCTCATCGAGCAGGGCGTCGCATTCCGTTCGCTCGGCGTCGTGGTGGTCGACGAGCAACACCGCTTCGGGGTCGAACAGCGTGCCGCCCTGCGGGAGAAAGGCGCGGGCGAAGCGGTGCCCGACGTGTTGGTGATGACGGCCACACCGATCCCGCGCACCGCGGCGATGACGGTGTACGGCGACCTCGATGTCTCGATTCTCGACGAGCTCCCTCCCGGGCGGGAGCCGATCGCGACGTCGTGGGAGAAGGTGCAGCCGGGCGAGTTGACGTTGGGCGAGCTGTCGGTGTGGGCGAAGGTCCGTGAGGACGTCGCGGCTGGACGCCAGGCGTATGTCGTGTGTCCGCTCATCGAGGAGTCCGAGAAGCTCGACGCGCGATCGGCGGAGGAGACGTATGACGAGTTGTCTCGTGACGAGCTGTCGGGGTTGCGGCTCGGCCTCCTGCACGGGCGGATGACCGCGGGGGAGAAGGAGAAGACGATGGCGCTGTTCCGTTCGGGCGCCATCGACGCGCTCGTGTCGACGACGGTGATCGAGGTCGGCGTCGACGTGCCGAACGCGACCGTGATGGTGATCCTCGACGCTGATCGCTTCGGCATCGCGCAGCTGCACCAGTTGCGAGGTCGCGTGGGTCGCGGTCCGGGACTCGCGTCGACGTGTGTGCTCGTCGGTGCGGGGGCGACACCCGAAGCTGAGCAACGGCTCGAGG
The DNA here is from genome assembly GCA_036493595.1 of Acidimicrobiales bacterium. Taxonomy (GTDB): domain Bacteria; phylum Actinomycetota; class Acidimicrobiia; order Acidimicrobiales; family JACDCH01; genus DATAES01. The sequence goes on from DASXPN010000144.1 coordinate 50,281, forward strand.
CGATGGTGCAGACGCAGGACGGCTTCCTGCTCGCGGAGGTCGACCTCGAGATTCGCGGCGAGGGCACGATCATGGGCGAACGGCAGAAGGGACGCAGCGACCTCAAGCTCGCGTCGCTGCGTACGGATCGCGAGTGGGTCTCGTCCGCCCGCGACGCGGCGATCGAACTGGTCGACGCGGACCCGTCGCTGGCAGACCATCCACAGCTGCTGTCCGAGATCGGCACCTTCCTCGACGACGAGGACCGCGAGTACCTGCTGAAAGGTTGACGCAGATCGCCGCTTCCTGGGTCGGCGTTTCTGGGCCGACGATCTTGACCGGCGTTCTGGGTCGACTGACCGACGCCCCCCGTGGCTCAGCCGACCCAGAACGAGCCGTGTCCGCTTCTGTGTCGAGGCAGCCACGTCCAGACGTGGCTGCGTCGACAATGTGCGCCGGAGGTGCGGCGGAGGGCGGCGGGCCGGGGCGAAGGAAGCGGGGGTGGCTCAGTCGACAATGTGCGCCGGCGGGCGGAG
>DASXPN010000145.1:0-14371 GCA_036493595.1 Acidimicrobiales bacterium
AGACGCCGTGGCAGACGACTGAAGCCAACCGAGCACAACCGAGCGCGAGTCAAGTCAGCTCGCAGGTGGGCAGGACGCAGGTCAGCACGCCCCCGACCAACAGCGCGCAACTCGCTGCAACGACTGGTCACGACCCCCAGTCAAGTGCGCTACCAAACTGCGCCACAGCCCGTGAACCGGTCACTCTAGTTCCGGCCGCGCCCACGATCCGTCGGCGCTGCGCCGGCTGGTCGCCTTCACCTCGGTTGTGTCAGACCAGCCACTGGATCATCTGCACGAACCGGTACCCGAGGTAGATCGCCGCCATCACGATCATCAGCTTGAAGTGCCACGGCGCGCGGTACTCGCTCGTCTCGGCCACCTCTTGCGGCGACGCGATCTGCAACCCACAGGACGGGCACTTGCCGGTCGGCGGCATGGAGTTCGGCGACCAGAACTTGGCGCAGTCTTCACAGAAGGGCATTGCGCCTCACACCGGGGGGACGCCGTGGCGTCGATCGCTGAAGGCCCGGTCCTTGCCGCGTGCCGCCCCCAGCCTTCGCACGATCTGTGCGCGCAGGTCGGGGTAGTCCACGACTGCGTCGATCACGAGCTCGGACGCGAGCCGCAGCAGGTCGACGTCCTCTTCGTAGATACGGCGCTGTTCGGCGACGTAGGCGTCGCGTTCGTCGAGGTCCTCGATGGCGGCGATCTTGTTGGCGAACACCGCGTTGACCGCGGCTTCCGGGCCCATCACCGCGATCTTCGCCGTCGGCAACGCGATCGTCGCTTCGGGTTCGAACGCAGGACCCGACATCGCGTACAGACCGGCGCCATATGCCTTGCGCACGATGACGGAGATCTTCGGAACGGTCGCCTCCGACACCGCGGTGATCATCTTGGCGCCGTGACGGATGATCCCTTGGCGCTCGACGGCGGTGCCGACCATGAAACCGGGGACGTCGGCAAGGAACACGAGCGGGATGTTGAAGGCGTCGCACAGCCAGATGAAGCGCGCGCACTTGTCCGCCGAGTCGACGAACAGCACCCCGCCCAGCTGCGCGGGATTGTTGGCCACGATGCCGACGGGCTCACCGTCGAGACGCCCGAGCCCGATGATCACCTCGGGCGCCCACAGTGGCTTGATCTCGAAGAACGACTCGTCGTCGACGATCCCGTCGACGAGCGAATGCATGTCGAACGGCATGTGCTCGTCGGCGGGCACGATGTCGTCGGTCAACGAAACCGACGGTGCGATCGGCTCGTAGCGCGGCGGCTGTGAGCGCCACGACGGCGGGAAGTACGACAGGTACGCCTTGGCCTGGTCGATGGCGTCCTCGTCGTCGACGGCGAGGTTGTCGCCGCAGCCCGACACCGACGCGTGCATGCGGGCGCCGCCCATCTCCTCGAGGGTGGCGAGCTCACCTATCACCATCTCGGCCATGCGTGGCGATCCGAGATACATGGAGGCGTTGCCCTCGACCATGATCACGATGTCGCAGAAGCTGGGGATGTACGCACCGCCCGCGGCGGACGGCCCGAACAAGCAGCACACCTGGGGAACCCGCCCGGACAGGCGCACCTGGTTGTAGAAGATGCGGCCGGCGCCGCGACGACCGGGGAAGAGGTCGACTTGATCCGTGATGCGGGCGCCGGCGGAGTCCACGAGCCACACGATCGGCAGCTCGTGACGCAGCGCATGCTCGGTCAGCCGGATGATCTTTTCGACTGTGCGCGCCCCCCACGATCCCGCCTTCACTGTCGGGTCGTTGGCCATCACGCACACGGCGCGTCCGTCGATGCGGCCGACGCCGGTGAGGACACCGTCCGCCGGTAGGTCACCCGACGGTGCCATGGAGTTGGCGAGCAGCGCATCCTCGACGAAGGAGCCCTCGTCGAGCAGCAGCGCGAGCCGGTCGCGTACGAAGAGCTTGTGTTGCGCGGCGAGCTTCTCGCGTCCGGAGTCGAGGTTGCCGGCGAATGCTCGCTCGGTCGCCTTCCTCAGCTGCTCCTCGTCCATCGCGCTTCGGTCACGCTCGCCGGATGGCGACGATCGCGATGTCGTCGTTGAGCGGAGCCGACGCGAAGTCGCGCGCCGCTTCGATCAACGACTTGCACAACACGTCGGGGTCGACCCCGGGGTCACGGCGCAGGTAGCCGGCGATGCGCTCCTCGCCGAACATCTGCTCACCGTCGCGCGCCTCGGCGAGCCCGTCGGTGTACGTGAGCAACAGGTCGCCCCGGTTCAGCGTGATCTCACGGCTGAAGTAGCCGGCTTCGGGGTCGAGCAGCAGCAGCGGCCCGGTCGCCCGCAGCGGCTGCACCTCGCGCTCGTGCCACAGCCACGCCGCAGGGTGGCCGGCCGACGCGAAGCGCAGCGTGCCCGCCTCGGTGTCGAACACCGACACGAGCATCGAGATGAACTCTTCCGGCCGTGCCTGCGCTGACATCTGCGCGTTGAGCAACTCGATCGCCTGCGCGGGGTCGCGGTACTCCCGGAGGAACACTCGCAGGAGGTACTTCGCCTGGAACGCGGTGATCGACGGCTCGATGCCGTGACCGGTCACGTCGCCGATGACGGCGGCCACCCGGGTCGGTGCAACGCGGAAGACGTCGTAGAAGTCGCCGGCCATGAGGCCGGTGCCCGGTTGATAGACGCGGCCGACTTCGAAGCCGGCGAAGTCCGGCAGGTCGTCGGGCGCGAGCCGTTCGGCCCAACGCCGCGGCGCCAGCTCTTCCTGCGACAGCACCTCCTCGGCCCGTCGCTCGAGCATCGCCCGCTCCTCGAACAGGCGGGACTCCCGGATGAAGTCCCGCCCGTAGACGAGGGTCAACGCAATGGGTGCCAGGATGAACGCGTAGAGCGTCACGGCTTCGTTCTGTTCCGCGACGGCGGCCGCGGCCGAGGCCACCGCCAGCACCAGGTACAGGGCGGTGGTGTGCAGCTCCTTACGGAACGCAGCGCGGGCGAGGCGAGTGGCGTCCTTGTCCGAACCGAACTCGGCCTCGACTCGCAACTCGACCTTGCGGAGGTAGCGGGTGGATCGGCCCCATATCGCAGCTGCGACGACGCAGGCCACGGCAACCAGGGCCAGGACGGGTCTGTGCATGACTGGGCGAAATGGTACTTGGTCGACTCTGCGAAACGGTTACGGAACGGTTGAGCGTTCGCCCGTCCACGCGCTGACGTCGACGCCCAGTTGCTTCATCCCGAAGATCACGACCTTCGGGTCGATCGTGGCGGGCGCCCACTCCGGGTTCCACATGCGTTCGTCACCCGTGGCCTTCACGAACATCGCGGTCTGCTCGATGGTCAGCAGCGCGCCGCGACGGCTCACGATGCGCTCGTAGCGCTCCGCATGCTCGGCGTCGACGACGTAGTTCATCGAGTCGCACTGATGGACGATGTCGTTGTTGTTCCAGTCCCACGGCGACGTGCTGACGTGCACCCGCACCGAGGGCGACGACTGCGCGGGCGTCACGACCCCGTCGATGGCGGTGAGGTCGATCGGGGTGAGGCAGCACGAGCAGTAGCTCTTGAGGGTCAACTCCTTGCCCGCGAACGGCGGCATGCGCGAGATCGCCACCGACTCGAGCGCGCAACCCGCGTACGAATGGAAGCGACCGTCGATCCACACCTCCACCTGGCTCGGGAAGCTCGAGAACGGCTGGAACTTGAGGACGTTGCAGTTCTGGCTGTCCTGGTCGACGACGCAGATGATCCCGAGTTGCAGCTCTTTGTAGGACTGCACGATCGAGCGTCGGTCGAGGCCAGTGCCCTCGTGCACGGCCCGCAGATTCGGGCCGCGGCCGTGCTGGCACCAGAAGTCGTACACGAATGCACGCAGTTGCTTCGCGGCGTCGGAGAACTCGAAGGACGGGACGTTCTGCGGCATGTCGGCAGTCTGGCAGGAGCTACTCGCGGCGGCGGACGCGGAGCTTGATCGGCGTCGCACCGAGATCGAATGCCTCCCGCAACCGGCGCTCGAGGAACCGTAGGTACGTCGGCGGCAGCTCCTTGTTGGCGAACAACGTGAACGTCGGCGGATCCGCCGCGCCCTGCGTCGCGTAGAGCACCCGCCCGCCATGCGGCGCCGGCTGCGATACCTGGGCGGCGCGGATCACCTCGTTGACTCGCCTCGTGGGGACGCGTGTGTGGTACGCCTCGATCGCCTCGGCCAGCGCGGGCAGCAACCGGTGCACGCCCTTGCCGGTCAGCGCGCTGATCTTGAGGACGACGGCGTCGCCGGCGAAGTGCAGCTTGCGGCCGACCTGGCGCGTGAGGACCGTGCGATCGTCGGCATCGAGCAACTCCCACTTGTTGAGCAGCACGACGATCGGACAACCCGCGGCATCGACGCGCTCCGCGAGTCGCTGGTCCTGCGCGGTCACGCCTTCGGTGGCGTCGATGACGAGCAACGCGACGTCGGCGCGGTCGACCGCTTGCAGCGCCCGCACGAGCGAGTAGTACTCGGTGCCCTCGCCGATGCGCGACCGGCGGCGCATGCCCGCAGTGTCGATGAAGCGGATAGGGCCGTCCTCGGTGTCGACGACCGTGTCGATGGTGTCGCGGGTGGTGCCCGGAAGATCGTGGACGACCGCCCGCTCGTCGCCGATCAGGCGGTTGAACAAGGTGGACTTGCCGACGTTCGGACGCCCGACGATGGCGACCCCGAAGATCCGCGGCTCTGCCTCGCCCTTGCCCACGTCTCGCTCGAGCGCGTCGTCCGGGTTGCTCTCCTCTGGTGGCAGCAGCGTGACCACACGGTCGAGCACGTCACCGGCGCCCCGGCCGTGCAGCGCGCTCACGGGCAGCGGCTCGCCCAAGCCCAATTGGAGGAACTCCCACACCGCGGCCTCGCGGTTGGTGTCGTCCACCTTGTTGACCACGACGAGCACCGGCGAACGGAGGGTGCGCAGAACGTCCGCAACCCGCGCGTCCTCTTCGGCCACGCCGACGCTGGCGTCGACCACGAGCAGCACCACATCCGCCTCGCGCATTGCCTTCTCGGACTGCTGGCTCACCTTGACGTCGAGACTGTTGCTGTCGCCAGGCAACCAGCCACCGGTGTCGATGACCGTGAACGGGCGACCCTGCCACTCGGCCTCCACCTCTTTGCGGTCGCGTGTGACGCCTGGCTTCTCCTCCACGATCGCCTCGCGACGACCGACGATGCGATTGAGCAGCGTCGACTTGCCCACGTTCGGGCGCCCGACGATGGCGATGCTGGGGAGCGCGCTCATGCCGGCACGTCGACGCCCGCACCGGCACTCGCGCCGGCCAGCACCTGTCGCAACGCGGCGCCATCCGTGGGAACGATCTCGACCGGACGCGGCAGATCGGCGGGCGAGGTGCCGTCGAGGAAGCGTCCGGCGGACAAGCAGACGTCGGGCAGTAGATAGCGATGTCCCTCTGGCTCACGGGCCAACACGCGCGCGACGTCTTCGCCCACGAGCAGTCCGGTCACCGCGATGTTGCCGCCGAAGAAGCGGTTGTCGACCGTCACGACACGGACGTCGTCGCGTTCGAACCCGTCGATGATCGGTTGCAGCACGCGTGCGCCGTACTCGCCGGTGACGATGCCAACGGGCGCGTTCGTGCGCGGTCGCAACGTGACCGGCGCGCTCCCCTCGCCGGCGCGTGGCCCTCGGTACGGCTCGAACTCGGTGCCGTCGAGCCGTCCTTCGACCCACGCGAAGAAGCCGGCGCGCGTGCCGGTCATGTCGTCGGCCAGCCCCGAGAACTCCGCCTCGAACGTGCGGGCCATGCCGATGCCGTCCTCGTGCATCGGGAACCCCTCGTACGAATCGGCGGAAGGGAAGGGACGCTCGGCCAGCAAGTAGTACTCGTCGGCCGCGTACGCGAGCCGGCGGCCGAGGACCGAACGGAAGACGTCCTGCCAGTCCTCGACGCAATCGACGACGGCGGCAGCTTCGTCGCGCGTGTGGGAACGCATGCGTGACTCGGTCGAGTAGCGACTGACACCGAGCGGCACGACGCACAGCGACGCGAGCTCAGGGTAGGAGTCGAGGATCCCGAGCATCGTGTCGTCGAGCACGGCGCCGTCGTTGATGCCGGGGCAGACGACGATCTGGCCGTGCACTTCGATGCCGTGGTCGAGCAATGCGCGCAGCCAGCGCAAGCTCGTGGCGCCCCGCCGGTTGCGCAACATCGAGACCCGCACGTCGGGGTCGGTCGCATGGATGCTCACGTTCAGCGGGGACAACCGCTCGGTGATGACGCGCTCCAGGTCGGCTTCGGTGAAACGTGTGAGCGTCGTGAAGTTCCCGTACAGGAACGAGAGCCGGTAGTCGTCGTCCTTGACATAGAGGCTTCGGCGCAGGCCCGGCGGCAGTTGGTAGATGAAGCAGAACTCGCAGTGGTTGTCACACGTCTGCACTTGATCGAACAGCGCGGTGTGCACCTCGATCCCGAGCGGCTCGCCGTCGCGCTTGGCCACGTGGACGGTGAGCTCGAGACCACCCCGGTCGACGTCGACCGTGACGTCGCCAGCGTCGGCCAGCAGCCGGTACTCGATGATGTCGCGGGGCGCCCGCCCGTCCATCGCGACGATCTCGTCACCGACCGCGAGCCCGGCGTGCGCCGCGGGAGATCCGGGCGCGACGGCAACGATTCGAGGGCGGGACATCACCCAAGGATACGGGCCGTAGCCTGGGGCGGTGCCCGTCGACCGAGTGCTGCTCGCCGCGCCCCGAGGCTTCTGTGCCGGGGTGGAGATGGCCATCAAGGCCTTGGCGTGGATGGTCCGGGCGTTCGAGCCGCCGGTGTACTGCTACCACGAGATCGTCCACAACCGGCTCGTCGTGCAGCGGTTCGAGGATCTCGGTGTGGTGTTCGTCGACGACGTGAGCGAGGTTCCCCCCGGCCGGCCGCTGATGCTGTCGGCCCACGGGTCGTCGCCCGAGGTCGTGGCGTCCGCACGAGCCACCGGCGGATTCGTCGTCAACGCGGTGTGCCCGCTCGTCACGAAGGTGCACCACGAGGTCAAGGTGCGCGCCGGCAAGGGCTACCGCATCGTGTACGTCGGCCACGAAGGACACGAAGAGGCGGTCGGCACGATGGCGGTCGCGCCCGACGCGATCCATCTCGTCGAGTCGGTCGACGACGTCGCCGCGCTGCCCGAGTTCGAGACGCCGGTCGCGTTGCTGGCACAGACGACGTTGTCGCATCGCGAGTGGTCCGATGTGCTCGACGCGACGGCGGCCCGCTTCCCCGAGATGTGGCGACCAGGGCGCAGCGACCTGTGCTTCGCCACGACCAACCGCCAGTCCGCGCTCACCGCGATCGCCGAGCAGTGTGACGCGGTCGTCGTCATCGGCTCGGCCAACTCGTCGAACACTCGGGCGCTCGAGAAGCTGGCGCGCGAGTCCGGGTGCGAGGACGTCTACCGCATCAACGCGGCCGAGGAGTTGCCGGAGTTGCATGGCATCGTCGGCGTCACCGCGGGCGCGTCGGCACCCGAAGAGCTCGTCGACGCGGTGATCGCGCGTCTCGCACCGGTACACGGGGTCGAAGAGGTCACCATCACGACCGAGGAGGAGTACTTCCCTCCCCCGCCCGAGCTGCGTGAGCTGCTGACCGCGGTCGACCAGGTGGTCACGTGGTCACTCGGCGGTGCGCTCGACGAGCGGCCCACGCTGAACGACCGATCCGTCGCCGCCAGTGATGTGCTGGCGGCATTGACCTGAGAGACTTGGCGAATGGCGACAACGTTCACCCGCATGGATGCGTCCACGGCCGAGCAATGGGCGGTCATCGGCACCGAGACCACCAACAACATGGGCCGCGTCGCGGACCGCGTGCTCGCGATGTTGGAGTCGCTGTCCGACATCACCGACGGTTTCGCCACCGACCAGCTCACGCACTGCCTCCAGACCGCGACGCTGGCCGAGCGCGCCGGGGCGGACGACGAGGTCGTCGTGGCGGCGCTGTGCCACGACATCGGCAAGGCGGTCAGCGTGCCGAACCATCCCCGGATCGCGGCGGAGATCCTTCGCCCGTACGTGCGTGACGAGGTCTACAAGATGATCCTCGTCCACCAGGACTTCCAGGGCCGGCACTACTACCACCACTTCGGTGGCGACCCGAATGCCCGCGAGAAGCATCGTGACGAGTTGTCGGCCGACGAGTTCGCGCTGTCCGAGCAGTTCGCCGACGAGTGGGACCAGATCGCCTTCGACCCGGACTACGACACGCTGCCGCTCGAGCACTTCGAGCCAAAGGTGCGCCAGATCTTCGGCTCACCCAAGATGCTCTAGTTGTTCGGCGGCTTCTGCCGCTGCTGCTCCCGGAACTTTGCCGCCGCGTCGGCCACCGCCTTGCGGGCTTCGTCCGCGTCGGACCAGCCGGTCACCTCGCTCGACTTGTCCGGCTCGAGCTCCTTGTAGATCGAGAAGAAGTGCTCGATCTCCGCGCGGCGCAGCGGGTTGATGTCCTCGAGTGAGGTGGCCCCGCCGAAGTCGGGATCGTCGAGCGCGATGCAGATGACCTTGGCATCCTCGCCCTTCTCGTCGTGCATCCACAGCACACCGATCGGGCGGACGTACACGCGGCATCCGGGAAACGTCGGCTCGCTCACGAGCACGAGCGCGTCGAGCTCGTCACCGTCCTCGGCCAGCGTGTCGGGGAAGTAGCCGTAGTCCGCCGGGTACCGCGTCGCGGTGAACAGCGTGCGGTCGAGGAACAGCACACCCGTGACCGGATCGGTTTCGTACTTGTTCCGGCTCCCCCCGGGGACCTCGACCACGACGATGTCGCCTTCGTTGAGGTCGCGGGCCACTAGTGCTTGCCCGCCCGCGTCTGCGCGTCGTCGAACAGCTTCTGCACTTCGCCGCGGAGTTGGTCGGTGAGCTGCTTGACCGCTCGCCGCGGCGTGCGGCCGCCTTCGCTGCGCGCCGGTGGTTCGAGCGGCTCGCCCACGACGAGCACCAGCTTCGACCGATGGAGGATCTTCGCGCCCTTCGGCATCATCGCTTCGGACCCGCCGATACCGACGGGGACTATCGGCACCTGTGTCTTCGCGGCGACGTAGGCGGGACCGTCGAACAGGTCCTCGACCGTCGGGCCCGAACGTCGAGTGCCCTCCGGGAACATCACGAGCGGCTCGCCCGCCGCGATCACTTCCACGCACGTGCGCAATGCCTCTCGATCGGCGGCGCCCCGGTTGACGGGGAAGCCGCCGAGCGTCGAGACGAAGGCGCCGAGCGGTTTGCTCTTCCAGATCGAGTCCTTCGCCATGTAGCGCAGCCTGCGCTTGGTCACGAGCGAGGCCAGGGCGAAGTCGATGTTCGAGCGGTGCACCGGTGCGAGCACGAAGGCGCCCGACGGGATGTGCTCGGACCCGTGCACCTCGACGCGACCGAGCAACTTGGCGGCGCCGAGGATCAGCGAACGGATGAAGCCGTAGAGCACACGGGCGAATGGCCCGAGCGGCTTCGATGGCTTCGCGTCAGCGTCCATCGTCGAGCCGCTTCAGCAGGTCGTCGACGACATCGTCGACGGAGCGATCGGTGGTGTCGACCATCACCGCGTCGGATGCCTCCGCCAGCGGACTGTGCTCGCGACCCTGGTCGAGCGCATCGCGGCGCGCGAGGTCGGCGGCGACGGTCTCGTAGTCGAGCTCGGACACTTCGAGTGCACGCCTCTGCGCCCGCGTCTCGGGCTCGGCGGTGAGGAAGACCTTCAGATCGGCGCCGGGGAACACGACCGTGCCAATGTCGCGTCCTTCGATGACGCCGCCGTCGTGCTTCGTGATCCACTCTCGCTGGCGGCGCCGCAGCTCCTCGCGCACCCCCCCGTTGGCGGCGACGATGCTGACGGCGCGTGTCACTTCCGGGCCACGGATCTCGACGGTGGCGTCGGTGCCGTCGACCACCACCCGGTCGTCGCCGACCTCGAGATCGAGCTCACGGGCAAGTGCCGCGACGCGCTCTTCGTCCTCGGGGTCGACGTTGCATCTGAGCGCGTCGAAGGCGACCGCCCGATACATGGCGCCGGTGTCGAGGTAGTCGAGCCCGAGCCGTTCGGCCAGCCGGCGGGCAACGGTCGACTTCCCCGAACCCGCCGGTCCGTCGATGGCGATGACCCTCATGCGGTCGCAACCCTAATGAAGCGGCGGGGGCACACGAAGCTGATCGAGGGTGGCGAAGAAGTCGGGGAACGTCTTCGCCACGCACCCCGGGTCCGCGATCGAGATGCCCGGCGTACGCAGGCCGGCAACGCTGAAGGCCATGGCGATGCGATGGTCGTCATAGGTCTCCACCGTCGCACCGTGTGGCGTGCCCGGGTGGATGGTCATGCCGTCGTCGTGCCCCTCGGCTCGGATGCCGCAGCGCTGCAATTCGTTCACGACTGCGCTGATGCGGTCGCTCTCCTTGCCCCGGATGAAACCGACGCCGTTGATGGTGGTGGGGGTCGTCGCGAACGCGGCGACGACCGCCAGTGTCGGCACCGTGTCCGACAGATCGCGGAGGTCGACGGTCACGCCCTGCAGCTGGCGGGTGCCGGTCACGGTGGTGGAGCTCGACGACGTCTCGACGGTCGCGCCCATCCGCGAGAGCACGTCGACGAAGGCGAGGTCGCCCTGCACGCTGCCGGTGCCGAGCCCGTCGACGCGCACGCGCCCTCCGCACACGGCGGCGGCTGCGAAGAAATAGGACGCGGTCGATGCGTCCGGCTCGATGGTGAAGGTGGTCGCGCGGTACCGCGACGGCGCGACCGCGAGCCCGTCCGCGGCGAGATCGTCGACCGTGACCCCGAACGCGGCCATCACCGATCGCGTCATGCGGACGTACGGACGCGACACGAGCCCGGTGGTCAACTCGATGTCGATGCCCTTGGTGAAACATGGCGCGGCCATGAGCAGCCCCGAGAGGAACTGGCTCGACACATCCCCGGAGAGCGCGACCGCGCCGCCCTCGACACCGGCGGCGTGCACGACGAACGGCAAGTGACCTGGTGCCGCGGTCTGTTCGACATCGACGTGAAGTGACCGCAGCGCGTCGAGCAGCGGGCCCATCGGCCGCCGTCGCATCGGCTCGGCGCCATCGACCGAGAAGGTGCCATGGCCCAGGGCGGCGACAGGGGCGATGAACCGCGCGGTCGTGCCCGACAGGCCCACGTGCAAGCCCGCGGTCGTCGCCGGGATGGCTCCGCCGCAGCCGGCCACCTCGATGCGGTCGCCGCTCGCCGCGTCGCCCGTCACGCCGATCCCGAGCGATCGGAGGCAGCCGACCATGGCGTCGGTGTCGTCAGCCCACAGCGCGCCCGCGAGCACGCTCGTGCCCTCCGCGAGCGCGGCGCACACGAGCGCGCGGTTGGTGATGCTCTTGGAGCCGGGGACCCGCACGACGGCATCGGGGGGCCGCTCGAGCGGGCGGACCTCGAGCGCGTCGCTCATTGCAGCGTGCGCACTGCGGGCCGGTAGCCGCGGGCGACCAGCCCACCGTGCATCCGCTCGGCCCGATCTGCGGGCACGAGCAGGATCAGCACACCGCGATCGCCTTCACTCGAGTGCGCGATCTCGAGGTCGGCAATGCTCACGTCGAGCTCGGCTGCGAGCGTCGTGACGTCCGCGAGCACGCCGGCACGGTCGAGCACCGGCACCCGTACCTCGCACAGCTCATCCGGTTGCGCGACGCGCGCCGGCAGGTTGCGGCGGGCGGTGTGCGCCCGCTCGAGCACCGCGAGCAACGTGTCTCGGTCGGACTTGTCGACCGCGACCCGCATGTCGGTGAGGCCGGCGATCAACCGGTCGAGCATCTCGACGATCGCGACCCGGTTCTCCGAGCAGATGTCCGGCCAGATCCCGGGGTGACCGGCGGCGATGCGGGTCATGTCGCGGAAGCCGCCGGCGGCGAGACGCAGCAGGGCGCGGTGCTCCTCGGCCCGCTCGTCCGCCAGGTGCATGAGCGTTGCCGCGGTGAGATGGGGCACGTGGGACACGACCGCCACGAGCGCGTCGTGCCGTTCGGGCGACAGCGCGACGACGTCGGCACCCAACGACGACACGATGGACCGCACCGATGCGAACGCGCCGTCGTCGGTCGTCGGCGTGGGTGTGAGCACCCACACCGCACCTTCGAACAGATCGGGATCGGCGCCGTCGACACCGTCTTGCTCCGAGCCCGCCATCGGATGACCGCCGACGAAGCGCGGCGCATCGATCGCGTCGGTGATCGAACCCTTCACGCTGCCGACGTCGGTCACGAGGCCGGACGTCTCGTCGAGCGCTCGTCGCACCGAGTCGGGGATGGCACCGACCGGCACCGCGACGAACGTGATGTCGGCGCGCGGGTCGACGCCGACGGAGTCGAGCGCGCCCAAGGTCAACGCCCGCTCCGCTCGTGACGAGTCGGCATCGGCGCCCGTGACGTGTACGCCGAGCCGGCGCAGCGCCAGGCCGATCGAGCCACCGATCAGCCCTGTGCCGATCACGTTGGCGCGCCCTGCAGTCACTCGCTCACTCCGGAAGGTCGTCGCGCAGGCCCCTCGCGCCTTCGAGGTACACATGATGGAGCTCGTCGCGTGCGCGGTCGGTCGTGAGGTGCAGCATGACGCGGATGCAGCTCGCCGTCCCGCCGATTACGTCGATCTCCTGCGCGCCGATGAGCGGTACATCGCCGAGACCCATGAGGCGTGCCGCCGTGGGCGGGTACATCGAATGGATGTCGCTCGTCGACGTGAAGATGATGCTGATGATGTCGTCGTGGTCGACGTCGTTGTGGGCGAACATCTCCTTGAGCAGTGTGACGACGCGATCGGTGATGTGCTCGGGCTCGTCGCGCTCGATCGTGGTCGCGCCACGGAGAGCTCGCACCGCGGGAGGCATGCTCACAAGGTAGTGGCACGCTCCGCGGCGGCCCGCTCGAGGGCTCGCACCTCGTCGGTCGACAGTGGCCGCCACTCCCCCGGCGTCAGGCGGCGATCGGTGATGGGCCCGATCCGGGTTCGCACGAGCCGCACGACCGGATGGCCGATGGCCTCACACATGCGCCGCACCTGGCGGTTGCGACCTTCGTGGATGGTGAGCCGCACCACGCTCGGGTCGACGAGCGAAGCCTTCGCGGGCGCAGTCACTCCGTCGTCGAGCTCGACGCCCTCGCGCAGCTGCCGCAGCGATCCCCGCGACGGCCGTCCTTCGACCTCGGCGACGTACTCCTTCTCGACCCCGAAGCTCGGATGGGTCAAGCGGTGGGTGAGGTCGCCGTCGTTCGTGAGCAACAACAGACCCTCGGTGTCCTGGTCGAGCCGGCCGACGGGGTACACGCGGGGCTCGTCGGGCACGAGGTCGGTGACGCTCGTACGACCATGGGGATCACCGGCCGACGTGACGACACCCGCGGGCTTGTTGAGCAAGTAGTAGACGAGCCCCGGCCGAATACCGATGCCGACACCGTCGATCTCGATGCCATCCGACTCCGGGTCGACCTTGTCGCCGAGCGTCGCCTGTCGCCCGTTGACGGTGACTACACCGCTCTCGATCAGCTCCTCGCAGTGGCGCCGGCTGCCGATACCGGCACGGGCGAGAACCTTCTGCAGCCGCTCACTCGGCATCGATGGCGTCAGCTCGCAGCCCTTGCTCGAGCGCCTCGACGACCTCGGCGCCCGGCACGAAGTCGCCCAACGACGGCAGATCGTCGAGTGAGTCGAGGCCGAGCCGCTCGAGGAACAGCCGGCTCGTGCCGAAGAGCACCGCGAGGCCGGGGCCCGGATCACGGGCGATCTCTTCGATGAAGCCGCGCAGTTGCAACGTCCGCATGACGCCGTCGACATTGACGCCGCGGATGGCCGACACCTGCGCGCGGCTCACGGGTTGCTTGTAGGCGACGATGGCCAGCGTCTCGAGCGCCGCCGCGGACAGGCGCGCCGATTGGCCCTCCAGCACGAACCGCTCGACGTAGGGCGCGAGGTCGGGATGACTCTGGAACCGGTAGCCGCCGGCCACCCGCACGAGCACGAAGCCGCGCTCGTCCTCGTCGTAGGACGTCTGCAGCTCCGCGCACAGCTCCTCGACGCGCGCCGGTGACACCTCGAGCAACTGCGCGAGCAGGTGAGGTTCCACCGGATCCTCCGCGACCATGAGGATCGCCTCGATGGCGCGTGCGTCAGCGTTCATGTGATGCCTCCAGCCGGCGGTGGTTCGTCGTCGTCATCCTTCGTAACCGTCGACCGTGGCCAGCGATCGCATCCATGCACCGTGCTCGACTGCCTCCGGATCGCCGCCAGTCCACACGATGGTGATGTCAGCGAAGTTGCCGAACTGCTCCACATCGATGAGTCCCTGCTTGTACAGCTCGAGCACCGCGAGGAAGCGCACGACGATCTCGAGCCGCTCGAACAGCCCGTTGGTCAGCTCGCGGAACGTCAACC
>DASXPN010000146.1:0-20343 GCA_036493595.1 Acidimicrobiales bacterium
CGAGCCCTCGCACATGCCTACCGCCCGACCATGCACTCCGCGCCGACCGGGCTCTCGATTAGGCCGCGCGCAGGCCGCGGTCTAATCGGTCCAAATTGGGCAGCCCGCGGTGCACAACCGCAGGTCAGCGGCTTGGGTGACGGTGAGCCGACCTGTAAGCGGGATTCTGTAAGTCGCTGTCGCGACCCGGTGGCCATCCATCTGTGCGGCCCACCTGGGGATGTGTGGCCGGGCCGGCCATCCCCGTTTCGGCCTTGCTCCGGGTGGGGGTTACCGAGCCGCCCGGGTCGCCCCGGACGCTGGTGCGCTCTTACCGCACCGTTTCACCCTTACCTGTGCTGCCACCGGCGAACCGGTCACGCAGCCATCGGCGGTCTGCTCTCTGTTGCCCTTTACCGACAGGTCACCCCGTCCTGGCTCTCACCAGCACCCTGCCCTTTGGAGTCCCGACTTTCCTCAACACCTGCCACCGAAGCGACAAGTGCCGCGGCCACCCAGCCGGCTCACCGTCGGCACCATCGTACGTGCCAAGACGGCCGACGCATGGGCGTTGCGTCATCGAGGGGATGACAGAACGCCCAAGCGTTGTCCGCCCCTTGTCAGGGCGCGTGCACCGGGGTCTCGTTGAACGAGAGCAGCACCGGCACTCCGGCACGGGCGCCGACGCGGGTGATCGAGCCGGGCGCAACGAACGTGCGCCACGCAACCTCGTCGCCGACACCGAGCGCCCATGCCACCGACGCCTTCACCGGCGAGACATGGGTGACCACGACGATGTCCCGCTCTGGGATCTCCGCCAGCAACGAATCACACGCCGCCGCCACGCGCACACCGAGCGATTGAAGTGTCTCGCCGCCCTCGGGCGCGAACGTCGGATCGGATCGCCACCGCGCCCACGTCTCGGTCGGCACGTCGTGGATGGGCTTGCCGTCGAACCCGCCGTAGTCGAGTTCGATCCACCGGTCGTCCACCTCGACGGGTACATCGCCCGCGACGATCGCGGCGGTCTCCTGGGCGCGCAACAAAGGGCTCGCCAGGACGCGTGTGCCCTCGGCCAGCGGACCCAGCGTCGACCTGACCGCGGAGGCCTGTTCGCGTCCCGTGGCATCGAGCGGCGGATCGGCGTGTCCGAGCAACAGCCCCGACGCATTCGCTTGCGTCTGCCCGTGTCGCACGATGATCAACATCAGCGTGCGATCCCCCGCGGCAACTGGCCGGTGCGCACGAACGCGGCACGAGCCCGCGCGTCATCCAACCCGAATCGCTTCCATCCCCACACGATCGCGCCGAGGCCGATCAACTCGAGCATGATCGACCATCCCCCGCGCGCCACCTCGGGCAGTCTGCCGTTCTCGAAGGAGGCGCCGAACAACGGCCACCAGAACACCTGCGTGTTGGTCCATACCCCGTCGAGCACGAGATGCACGAACATCCCGATCGGAATGCCGAGCCATCGTCGCCGTACCAATCGTCGTCGCCTCGTGCCCAGCATCACGATCACGAGCGCGACGATCGATGCGAGCAGGGTGTGCAACACGAAGATGCCGCCGGTGAACCCGTCAAGAAGGGGCAGGACCAACCCCACCATCACCATGCGGTAGTCGAGCGCCGGGCTCTGGAACACGAGCGCGACCAATACGGTGCCCGCGCCGATGAACCACAAGAACACGGTCCGAGTGTGTCAGGACCGCACGAGCAGGCGGCCGCATTCCTCGCAGTGCACGAGCGCGCCCTCGGGCTCGTGACGGATCCTGTCCACATCGACGGCCGACAGTGTCAGGTGGCAACCCTCGCAGCGGTTGCCGTTGAGTCGAGCAACACCGATACCACCGAGCGCGGAACGAAGCCGTCCGTACTCCGCGAGCAGTTCGGACGGGACCAACTCGACCGCGGCCGTTCGTTGGGCCACCACATCGGCGAGCTCCGCATCGATGGTCGCTTCGGCCTCGGCGATCGCGGCCGACAGTGTGATCGCGTCCGAGTCGAGCGCATTGCGTGACGTAGCGAGCTCGGCCAGCGCGGCGTCCAACGGCTCCGCCTTCTCCATCAGCTCGAGCTCCTGGTCCTCGAGCTGGCCCTTTCTTCGTTGCAACGACGTGATCTCGTCCTGCAGCGCGGTCAGCTCACGGGGAACGTTCACCGTTCCCGAGTACAGGCGCTCGTCGGCGCTCTTCGCTCGGCGAGTGACGATGGCGATCTCGTCCTCGAGCTTGCGTTCGCCGGCCGAGATCTCGTCGCGCTGACCTTGCAGGACGCGAACTCGACCTTCGAGCTCGGCCAACTTCGTCTCCCGATCAGCGAGCTCCGCCCGCTCGGGCATGTGCTCGCGCCGATGTCGCAACTGATCGCCGGTCGTGTCGAGACCCTGAACCGTGAGCAACGCGTCCAGCGCCGCGGCTGTTGTCATGGACCGCCACCACCTCCTCCTCCGGGGGCGCCGCCGCCACCAGGATCTCCGCCGCCCGCACCAGGACCACCACCACCGGCCCCGCCACCACCGGGACCACCACCACCGGCGCCCGGATCCGTACCGCCACCGTTGGCCGTCGTCGAGTTGCCGCCGTCGGTCGTCGACGAGTTCTGGGAGCCCGACTTCGAGCCCGTCGAGCCCGAACTCGTGATCTTCGGCTTCTCCGACGGCATTTGCAAGAACTTGCCGCCGTGCGACGGTGCGGGCGGCGTGAAGTCGACGACGGGCAGACCGTCCATGGCGTTCTCCATGTAGTTGTGCCACAGCAACGCGGGGAAGGTGCCGCCGAACACGTTGATGCCGCCGACGTTCTGCATCGGGATGACGGACTCCGGGCTCCCCATCCAGACCGCGGTGGTGAGCTGCGGCGTGAACCCGATGAACCACGCATCACCGTGCTGATCGGTCGTGCCCGTCTTGCCCGCCGCCTGCCGCCCGCCGGACAGTTGCGCCCGGGTGCCTGTCCCATAGCTCACGACCGCCTGCATCGCGACGGTCTCTTCGCGCGCGGATTGCTCGGACATCACGCGCTGCGGGTTCGGCGTGTGCTGATAGATCAAGTTCCCGTTCGCGTCGGTGATCTTGTCGATGAAGTACGGAGCGTTGAACACACCGTCGTTGTCGATCGACGCGTACGCGCCCGCCATCTCGAGCGGCGAGACGGAGTTGACGCCGAGGGGGAACGACACGACGTTCTTCAGCGGCGACGTGATGCCCATCTTGCGCGCCTGGTCGATCACCTTCGGGATGCCGACGATCTGCCCGAGACGGAGGAACGCACAGTTCACCGACGAAGCCAGTTGCTTCACGAGCGTCTCGGTACCGCTCTCACCGGGCTGCGTGTAGGGATTGGGCGTACCACCGGGATTCGGGATCGAGCACGCCCCACCGCTGATCGTGTCGTTGACGTCGATCCCGTTCTCGAGCGCTGTCGCGAGCACGAATGCCTTCATCGACGAGCCCGGCTGGCGAGTCGCCTGTGTGACGAGGTCGTACTTCCATCGGTCGAAGCCAGGGCCCCCGACATCGTTGCGCACGGCGCCGGTTGCCGGGTCGATGCTGACCATCGCGACCGTGCCGAGGCAGTGACCGTCGCCGTCATTGAGCTGTGGACACGCCGTCGACGTGTCTCGGCGCGAACCATTGATGACGAACAGACCGTCGGGCGCGTTGCCCGGCAACGTGTCGTTGCGAGCTTGCACCGCTTGGAACTGCATGCCCATGTCGAGGGTCGTGTAGATGTGCAACCCGCCCTCGAACACCGCGTTGTACCGCTCGGTGTAATCCGATCCGAGGTTGTACGACGGGTCATCGAGCAGCAGTTGCTTCACCTGGTCGACGAAGTAGTCCTTCGGCGGTTCGACGAGATGCGACGGCGCGGTCGGCACGGGGGTGAAGTTGTAGAGGTCGGCTTCGCCTTGGGTCAGATGATTGGTGTCGACGAGACGTTGCAGGGCGATGTGGCGCCGCTCGATGGCGAGGGTCGGGTTGGTGAAGGGGTCGTAGTCACGGGGATCGCGAATGAGCGCCGCCAGCAGCGCGGCCTCCGGCCAACCGAGGTCGCCGATGTTCTTGCCGAAGTACAACTCGGCCGCCGCCTGCACCCCGTACGCGCCGTTGCCGAAGTACACCGTATTGAGGTAGCGCTCGAGGATCTGCTGCTTGGTCATCTCCTTCTCGAGCCGCCACGCCAGCACGGCCTCCTTCGTCTTGCGGGAGAGGTCGCGCTCCGGGGTCAACAGCGCGTTCTTGACCAACTGCATGGTGATGGTCGAGCCACCCTGTTGGACGTCGCCGGACTGCACGTTGGTGAACAGCGCTCGCAGCGTCGCTCGGAGGTTGATGCCGTTGTGGCTGTAGAAGTTCTCGTCCTCGACGGCGAGGATGGCGTCCTGCACCTGGATGGGGACCTGGCTGAGTGATACGGACGACCGGTTCTGGTCGGCGAACAGCGAGGCGGCCACATTGCCCTTGTCGTCATAGACGATGGACCGTTGAGGAAGCGCGTTGAGGTTGATCGGCTCGGCGACGCCGTGGCTCGCCGCCCCGAGCGTGACGAGTTGCGGAACCAGCAGGAACGTCAGCGCCGACCCGATCAATGCAACAACCACGCAGATCGCAGTGAATCGAAGGAGGTAACGCAACGTGACCGAGACGTTAGTGGCGGACCCGGGAGGTTTCGGGCGCGCCCGAGCAGGTAGCTTCCCGCCTCATGCCGCATTCTCGGAAGTTCCGCTTCGGTGTCCAAGTCGCGACCGCCGCAACCGCGACCGATTGGGCTGCACAGGCGAAGAAGGCTGAAAGCCTCGGCTACAGCACACTCTTCATGCCGGATCACTTCGGCGACCAGCTGGCGCCGATGCCGGCATTGATGGCGGCCGCGGATGCAACCACCGATCTTCGCGTCGGCGCGCTCGTCTTCGACAATGATTACAAGCATCCGCTGGTGATGGCCAAGGAGATCGCCACGCTCGACGTGCTCTCGGGCGGGCGGGTCGAGTTCGGCATCGGCGCAGGATGGATGAACACGGACTACGAGCAGTCCGGCATCCCGAAGGATCGCGACGGCGTCCGCATCGACCGCATGGTTGAAGCACTCGACATCTATCGCGGGCTGTGGGGCGACGGCGCGTACAGCTTCAAGGGCGACCACTACACGATCACCGACCACGACGGGCTGCCGAAGCCGGTGCAGAAGCCGCACCCGCCGATCCTCATCGGTGGCGGCGGCCCGAGAGTGCTCCGCATCGCCGCGCAGCACGCCGACATCGTCGGCATCAACCCCCGCCTCACCGCGGGCGAGGTCACGGCGGATGCCGGCCAGGATGCGCGGGCCGAGATGGTCGACAAGAAGGTCGAGTGGGTCAGGGAAGGCGCCGGTGGCCGGTTCGACGATCTCGAGCTGAACATCCTCGTGTTCTTCACCACCGTGACCGACGACGCGTACGGCATGGCGCAGGGTCTTGCCGGTGCGTTCGGAGTGACGCCCGAAGAGGTGCTCGAGGTGCCCTACGCGTGGTTCGGCACCGTCGACCAGATCTGCGACAAGTTGCAGGCGGCTCGGGAGCGTTGGGGCATCTCGTACTTCGTGTTGCAAGGCGACGGGATGGACGCGATGGCGCCGGTGGTCGAGCGGCTCGCTGGGACATAGTCAGCCTCGTGGCGCGTACACGATCGGAACTTGGTCGTTGCGTTCCGGGCCCGTGACATACACGGAATCGAGCTCGGCATCACCCGAGTCATCGAAGCCGACGAACACGCGCCGGTAGAGCGCCCGGATCCGTCCGTCGCGGTTGGATTGGAACACGACGTCGTACGCATCGTGTGAACCGAGGTCGGCGTGCGCGAAGCCGATGAGCCCGTCGATCACCACGGGACCGATGTTCATGCCGTTGGCGGCGATCGACGTCTGCCCGTTCGGATACAGAACGTCGGGCACGTTGGGCGGAGGAACCACCGGCGCGTTCGGCGCATACACGGGAGGGCTCGGTTGGGGCACCGGCGTCGGCGTCAACTGCCGGCGCAGCGTGGGCGCCTGCCCGGGCGCGATGGCGACGGCGTCGACGTCCTGCTCGGTGCTGCCCGTCGGTGGCCCCGCGGCCGTACTGCCAATCGCGGCCAGGAGGCGCCCGCCGACGCCCGGCTCGTCACGCCAGCGCTCCACCCCGATCTGCTCGTAGATCGTCGACCAGCCGGGATCGCGGCCGTCGAGGTCGAGCACGCTCGGCTGTCCGGCAACGAGGTGGTCGTCGGCGTTGACGCGGTGGCCGTCGCGGGTGACGTGCGGCGCGACGAGCGGGTACGAACGACCGTCGGGCCCGATGAGGAAGCCTGAGCCGTCGTAGCCCGCATCGCCTTGTGAGTGACAGTACGCGCCGAGCGCGGCGGCCGCCCACGCCCCCGCCATGCCCGGTTGCAGGTTGTTCGTCGGACGCCACGATGCCGACGTCACCCAGCGATCGATGGTTGCCGCATCGCTCGAGATGAGGTCAGAGCGGCCGCTCGCGCCGCGCCCGCCTGCGGCTTCGAACGCCATCGCGATCGCGGCAACAGTGTCGGCGAGATCCTCCAGCGCGCGGACGACAGACCACAGCGGGTCCGTCCACGTCAGGGCCGCGAACAAGCCGTGCGCGCGGAAGACGAAGGACTCGACCGTGTTGTCGAAGGCGATCAGCGCGCCTCGCAGCTCCGAAACGATCAGTTCGGTCTCGCTCGCGCAATCGAGCAGTGCGTCCGGCCGCGCGCTGCATCTGGTCGACGTCATCGCGGGCGGTGCTGTTCATCGGCCACGCGAACGCGCAACACGCCCAGCGTCCCCGCCGCGTGGCGCAGCACACGATCGGCAGCCGCCACTCGATGGTCGAACGACTCGCGGTGCGGACCTTCCCAGTCACGCCGGGCCACGGCGGCGGCATGCTCCAGCGAGTCGGCGAAATGGGGTAGCTGGGCGGAGAGGCGCTCGCATGCGGCGATGGCCTCGAGGGCCGCGACCACAGGAAAGTCAGGCAATGACATGACATGAAACTACATGGAACTGCACCGTCGAGTCGGAATCGCCACTGCGGCCGTAGCCTCGGGCTCATGCTCTTCCGCGACAAGGCGGCGATGGTCAGCGAGGCCGACGCGCTCCCCGGCCGGCAGCATCGCCCGTTCCCACTCCCCGACCGTCACTTCGTGAACGGCAACCCGATCGAGGGGCCGTTCCCCGACGGCTTCGCCCAGGCGGTGTTCGGGCTCGGCTGCTTCTGGGGGGCCGAGCGCAAGTTCTGGGAGACCGACGGCGTGTACACGACGGCGGCCGGTTACGCGGGCGGCTACACGCCCAATCCCACGTACGAAGAGGTGTGCAGCGGCCGCACCGGACATGCCGAGGTCGTGCTCGTCGTCTACGACCCCAGTCGCGTGAGCTACGACCAGTTGCTCAAGGTCTTCTGGGAATCACACGACCCGACGCAGGGGATGCGCCAAGGCAACGACCGCGGCAGCCAGTACCGCTCCGCGATCTACACGTTCGACCCCGCGCAACATGCCGCCGCAGAGGCGAGCCGTGATGCCTACGCGACCCGTCTACAAGAGTCGGGCTACGG
The DNA here is from genome assembly GCA_036493595.1 of Acidimicrobiales bacterium. Taxonomy (GTDB): domain Bacteria; phylum Actinomycetota; class Acidimicrobiia; order Acidimicrobiales; family JACDCH01; genus DATAES01. The sequence continues at coordinate 7,558 of DASXPN010000146.1, forward strand.
CGACATCACCACCGAGATCGCCGACGCCTCGGACTTCTTCTACGCCGAGGACTACCACCAGCAGTACCTCGCCAAGGTGCCGAACGGTTACTGCGGCCTCGGCGGTACAGGAGTGTCCTGTCCCATCGGCCTCACCGCTGCGGACTGATCCCGCGTCGTCGTCAGCGCGCGGTTGTCTTGCGCGCCGTCGACTTACGCGCCGTCGACCTGCGCGCGGTCGACTTGCGCGCGGTCGACTTGCGCGCCGTCGACTTGCGAGGCGCGGCCTTGCGAGTACGACGTCCGTTGCGTGACGCGAGGGTCTGGCGTCCGGTGGTCGCCGCCTTGGCGGTGACACTGGCGGCGGAATCACGCACCCGGTCGATGAGCCCGGCGACAAGCCCGGCAACGGCGTTGCCCGGCGGCTCATCCGGCGCCTTCGGATGGGGACGGGTGGGCGACACCTTCTTCGCACGCACGATGAGGTCACCCAGCTCGGCAAGCTGATCCCGCGACAGCGCCTTGCGGACACGCGGGAACATGTCCTTCTCTTCTTCCTTCACGTGGTGGCGCACGTTCTCGATGAGGACAGTCACCTTGGCGTCGAACCGCTCGGCCTCAGACGACAGGCCGTCCAACTCGCTCAGCTGCCACTTGACGACGTGGTGCTCCTCGAGACTCTCGAGGACGTTGTCGGTCACCTCGTCGTTGATGCCCTTGACGAACGGATAGAAGGCCATCTCTTCGACAGCGGCGTGCATCGACAACTCGCGGATCATGCGCTCGACGAGCTTCTGCTTCATCTTGTGCGCGCCGTCGCCCGCCTTCTCGAACCTCTTGAACAGACCCTCGACCGTCTGATGGTCGTTCTTCAGCAGGGTGATTGCATCCATGCGCGCTCTTTGCCCAACACGAGCGGATGTGAAACGTCGATCAGTCACCCTGTCCGTCGCGCGAGTCCGCCGGGACGAGCACGCACAACGCGTCCGGCCGCGATCGGTATTCGAGCGGTGACGAGAGTGAGATCACTTCGCCGTCGAGCGCGACCTCGACCGAGTGACCGGTTTCGATCGTGACCTGTGCCGTCTTGTTGCGCTCGATGAGCGGCGAATGCGAGACCCGCCCGAACAGGACTGCGCCCGCGATGCGAAGGCGGGAGAACCGTCCTTCGGCGCGGGCAATGCGGACGTCGAGCACACCTTCGTCGAGTCGCGCGCGACTGACGAGGTCCTGCATCGAGTCGCCGTAGCAGTTGTTGCCGACGAAGACGGCCCACACGCGGCTTCGAATGCCGTCGACCTCTACCCACATGCGGTGACCGTGACGCAGTTGCTGCCAGGCCGCGATCAGGTTGGCGATTCGTTTGGGGTACTCGCGCTCGCGGTCCTCACGCTCGGCGACGAGCGTCGGATACAAGCCGATGCTCGAGTTGTTGACGAACGTCGCGCCGTTCACGGTGCCGACATCGACCGAGCGGACCACACCGTGGTTGGCGGCCTCGACCGCCTTGTCGACCTCTTGCATGTCGAGATCGCCGGCGAAGTGATTGCGTGTACCGCCGGGAACGGCGAGGACCGGGATCGAGCCGCCCGCGTGGACAACGACGTCGACGACGCATCGGACGGTTCCGTCGCCCCCGGCGACACCGATGAACGCGGGCATCGCGGCCGCATCGGCCTGCAGCACGGCCTCGACGCGATCAGCGAGCTCGTCCGGCTCACAGCCTTCGACGTCGTGACCCGCGAACAGCCTCGTGAGATCCTCGAGGGTCAGCGACCCGGATCCCGCGCTGGCGTTGGCGAAGATCCGCCCTGGTTTCTTCAGTGCTCGGAGACGCTACAGGCGACGGCTGCGGCCGTATCCCACGCCACCGACGAGCAACACAACGAGGAGGATGAGGAGCAGCAACGTGAGCATGGAGACGGTCTGCCCTCCAGGGGTGCGGCTCATACGCGACGATCCAACCACTCACGACGGTCCTGCGAAATCAGGCTCCTCCGCTCGCTCGAGGATGGCATCCAACTTGAGGATCTCGCCGGTGGTCACGACGCCGACAAAAGCATCGCCGTCCAGGATGACCAAGCGATCGGTGTCCGCCTCTTCCATGGCCGTGACCGCGTGCCGCAGCGTCCATTGAAGCTCGCCACTCGCCACCTCGGTGCGCATCACGTCGGCCACCGTGGTCGTATCCCAGTCGGCGCGAGGAAGCGACGCGACGTCTTCGATGGTGACGATCCCGCAGAACGCCGCGCCGTCCACAACGGGAACCATGCGCAGTCGCAGCTCCGCGATGTGATGACCAAAGAGCTCTTCGATGGTGGCATCGGGCGGGACCGTCGCCGCGTCGGTACGCAATGCGGACGACACCGGCAGTTGCAACCGGTGCTCGAGCATCGGCTTGCGCGCGTCCTGCTGGTATGGCGACACGGACCATCGACCCATCAACAACTGGCTCGACGCGGCGGCGATCAGACCCGGCACGACGAAGCCGGGCCGTCCGGTCGACTCGGCGACGAAGACGACGGCCGCAAGCGGGACGCGGTAGCCGGCGCCGAGGAATGCGGCGACGCCGAGCAAGGGGAACAGCGATGCCGACGCGGGCGACGCGTGCACGAGCGAGCTGACCGCGCTGCCCACGAGCGCGCCTTGCACGACGAGGGGGACGAAGAGTCCGCCCGCACCGCCACCGCTCACCGCGAACATCGTCGCCAGTCCTCGAACCACGAACAGCGCCACGATCGCGCCGAACGCATGGTTGGGCTCGAGCGCCCAGGCGATGGTCGAGTAGCCCGGGCCGATCACGACGGACTCACCGGTCAGCGCCCGCCCGGCCACGAACAGCAGCGCGATCGCAAGGCCGGCGAGAGGGACGCGGATCCAAGCTGACATCCGACTGGCGAGGTCCTTCGACGCCAGCAGCCCGCGCGAGAACAGATGCGCGCCGCCCCCACACGCGAGACCGAGCGCGGCGGCACCGAGCAGGTCACGCAAGTCGAAGGGCGGGGTGCCGGCAACGGGCAGAAGCGGGCTCGTGCCGTTGAGCGCGGCGAACACGACGTAGCTCGTGGCGGCCGAGAACATCGCCGGCAGGAGCATCCGGCGTGCGAGGTCTTCGCGATACGGGACCTCGAGCGCGAAGACCATTCCTGTCGCGGGAGCCTTGAAGATCGCCGCCACCCCCGCGGCTGCGCCGCACACCAGCAAGACCTTCGTGTCCGTGCGGTTGAAGTACCGACTGAATCGGTGCTGCAACCACGTGCCGATCGCGGCCCCCATGTAGATCGACGGACCTTCGAAGCCGAGCGGTGCTCCGGCCCCGAGCGTGGCAATGCTGGCAACGATGCGCCCGGGCACAGGCCGGAGGTCGAGCCGATGGTCGTTGTCGTGGAAGGACCGGATGTACTCGTCGGCGGTCGACGGGGATGCGCCTCGTGTCAGCCAGCGGAGCGCCAGCGCGGCCACGGCGAGTCCGATCATCGGACCGATCGCCTGCACCCACAGCGGCGCTCGCAGCAAGGCGGCCAGGAGGCCGTCGTTGACGACCCGTTCGAAGCCGGCGACCACGAGGCCGGTGGCGGCACCGGTGATGACGGCGAGGACTCCGATCTGGCGTGCCCGGTGCCCGATCAAGCGCAACGCGGACGACGGTCTCGGCATCAGCCTCACCGGTCTGTGCCCCAGCCGAGCGACCACGCCTGCTCAGGCACCTCGCCGGCCGCGGCGCCGAGCTCGTTGAGCGCGGCGATGAGTGTGGCTCGCCGCTTCAGTGGGATGTGCTTCACGACACGGCCGATGTCGCGCCGCCGCACCTTGGTGACGGCATCGACCAGCTTGCGTCCCGCGGCGGTGATCGCGATGGTGACCTGGCGACGGTCGTCACGGTCGGACCGGCGGCTGACGAGCCGTTTGCGCTCCAACCGATCACACAGTCTCGTGATCGACGATGGCGCCACGTCGAGCTCTGCTGCGAGATCGGCCGTTCGTTGCGGGCCACGGCTGGCCAGGACGACCAAGGCCCGGTACTGCGGCAAGGTCACGTCACTCGGAGCGGCCGACAACGAACGCGCCGCGATCGCGACCAGGGCTCGCGACGCAAACAGCACCGCGTCAGTGAGCTCATCCGATCGCTGCTCGTCGTGCACACGGCAATCATTGCATATGACAACAATCTTGGGTCCAAGTGGCGACGCATGGGCGATCTGTCATCGGCAGGATGACGAGACGCCCAAGCGATCGGGAAATGAAACGAGGGGAGGCTCGGGTCAACCGGCCCAATCGACATTCGGCGGCGAAAGCTCTCATCCGGTCGAGCGGAGTGCTCCGTATTGATGGCGTGAGCTCGAACAGGTTCGTCCACCGCGCCTTGCTGATGGCGGCCGTCGCCTTGCTGGTGACGCTGTACGCCGGATGCGGGTCCGGCTCGTCCACGACGAGTTCGTCGTCGTCCACGGCCTCGACCACGAGCGGGTCGACCGCCGCGGGCGGGTCGCAGTCCTCCGCGGCTGCGTCGGGCACGACGATCACCATCCAGAACTTCAAGTTCGATCCGACGCCGCTCACGGTGAAGGCGGGCGACACGATCACGGTGACCAACCAGGACGGCACCGACCACGAGCTCAAGGCGGATGACGGCAGCTTCGACGCCGGCCGCTTTGCGACCGGATCGAAGACGTTCACGGCCAGCAAGGCAGGCACGTTCTCGTACCACTGCGACGTGCACACGTACATGACGGGCGTCCTACAAGTAACCGGCTGAACACGAGGAGCGCGAGTGCCTATCGACAACCGAGCTCTCACCGAGCTCATGGAGCAGTCAGACGACCTCCATTCGGACGCGATGCGGACCACGAAGGCAGGGCTCGCCGATGTGGTCGAGCAAGGCCGTGCCCGGCGAGCATCCGGCGTCGACCTCGACGAGACGACGACCTACCAGTCCACTCGGACCGACTTGCTGACCAAGAGCCTCGCCGGCATGGGCCTTCTCGGTGTCGGACTCACCAAGCTCTTTGCGTCACCCGCGTTCGGGCAGGCATCGATGGACGTGCAGGCCGCACAGACCGCGGCGTCGATCGAGAACCTGGCCATCGCCGTCTACAACCAGGCGGCGGCGTTGCCGTTCATGCAGAACATCCCCGACCCCGCGGGCTCGACCGTCGTGGCCTTCGTCACGAAGACCGTGCAGCAGCACACCGATCACATGAAGGCATTCAATGCGGCCGCCACCAATCTCGGCGGCACCGCGCAGGACAAGCCCGACCAGGTGGTGCTCGACTCGGTCGTCACGCCTGCGCTGCCGACGTTGCAAGGGCCGCTCGACGTCGTGAAGTTCGCGGCGCAGCTCGAGCTCGTCGCCGCGGAGACCTATCTCGCGGAGGTCGGCGCCGTCTCGGACAAGGCCTTGCGCAACACGTTTGCGTCGATCATGGGGGTCGAAAACCAGCATCGAGCGATCCTGCTCGAGGTCGCGGCGTTGCTCGAAGCAGGCGCGGTGCAACTGGTCATGGTCGGTCCACCGGCCGATCAACTGCCGGCGGCTGCCGGCAGCGCCGGCTTCCCCGACTCGTTCCTCAAGACCGATCAAGCCCGTCCCGCCACGGAAGGTGCGGTCAAGTGAGGCGCAGAAAGCACGCGGAGATGCAGATCAGCGAGGCGCAGTTGTCCTCGCTCACGCAGGACCTCGACGACATGCATCGGGCAACACTGCCGAAGATGCAAGAGGCCATCGCCGAATTGCGATCGGACGAAGGTGCGTCGCGCCGCACCTTCTTGTTCGGCGCCGCCGGACTCACGGCCGGAGCGTTGGTCGTCGTGGCCTGTGGTTCGGACAACAACGCCAGCAACCGGGCGAGCGGCGGCATCGTGACTCCTTCGTCCTCGTCGTCGTCCTCGGGTGGATCGGGCGGTGGGCTCACCGGCGACCTCGCCGTCGCCGCACTCGCGGCAAGCCTCGAGAACCTGGCGGTGCAGACCTACCAGGCCGGCCTCGACGCGGCCGCGCAAGGCAAGCTCGGGATGGTGCCACCCGCGATCGCGACGTTCGCCACGACAGTGCAGATGCAGCACAAGGATCACGCCGCGGCGTGGAACAGCATCCTCACGGGTGCCGGTAAGCCGGCGGTGACCGGCGTCGACAAGACGGTCCAGGACGCCGTCGTGACGCCGGCGCTGGCCAACGTCCACAACGTCGTCGACCTCGCGAAGCTCGCGCTGCAACTCGAAGACGTCGCGGCGGCGACGTACTTGAACGGCATCCAGAACGTGCTGCAGGACGTTGCCGGCATCAAGGTGTCGGGCTCGATCCAACCGGTCGAGATGCAGCACTCGGCGGTCTTGCACCTCGTGCTCGGCGACTACCCGATCCCCGACTCCTTCGCCAAGGTCGACGGCGCCCGCACACCCACCGACACCATCGGCTGACGGAGGTCGGACTCGGCGCTCAGTCCGCGGCGCCCGACAATCGCATGCGACCGAGTGCCCAGCGGGCGATGCCGAGCGCGATGACAGTGATGATTGTCAGCCGGACAAGTGCCGCGCCTCCCTGGGGGATGCCGGTGCGGATCAGATTCGTGGGCGCGGTGTTGACGAAGCCGAGGAACGCGGCGCTGGACTCCCACGTCGGCGACCACTGCGCGATACCGGTGAGCGCAGTGCCGAGCAGCCGCTCGACGAGGAAGACGAAGGCGAGCGACCAGACCGCGGCACGGCGGGCGATGCATCCGATGGCGACGAAGATCGCGACGTACGCCATTGCACCGAAGAAGGCGGCGACGGCGACGGGGCCCGCGCTCGCCGGATGGCCGGCGACGACCGCGGCGAGCGCGCATGCAGGCACCACCGTCACGAGGGCGACGATCGTGCCGCCGAGCCACCGCCCGACCGCGATCTGCGTGAGCGGAACCGGAGTGAGCCACGTGAAATGGAACACGCCGGAGCGGACTTCGGCACCGAGCACCGCGTCGCCGATGACGAGCGCAGCGATCGGTACGACCAGCGGGAAGATGCCGTTTGTTGCCACCCTCGCGAACGCGGAGTTCTCCGGGCCGTTGATGGCATGCGCGAGCAGACCGAACAGCAACGCGCCGGCGCATGGCAACAGGCAGCCGAGCCACCGCTTGGGGCCGATGCACGAGCGGAGGGTGTACGACACGATCGTCACGAATCGCGACGGAGGTCTGGTTGTCGCCGCGGTCATCGGACCAACTCGCGGAAGAGACTCTCGAGCGAGTCGTCCAGCGGTCGCACCTCGCGCAGCCGTACCGACACGTCGCGGGCGACCGCCGGCAACGCGAGTGCGAGCTCCGCGGCGCGACTCGTCGAGATGATGACGTCGTCGCCGTTCAACGTGACGCCCGCGACCGCCTCGAGTTCGACCAGCCGGGCCGCGAGCCGCCGGCAGTCCGTGGCGCGGACCAGCACGTGGCGGGGACGGTCGTTCATCGCGTCGCGTATCGCCCGTTGACCGCCGGCGGCGGCGAGCCGTCCGTGGATCAACACGATGACCCGTTCGGCCAGCCGCTCGACCTCGTTCAGCACGTGCGAGCTGACGATGACGGTTCGACCCTCTGATCCCAACCGCTTGAAGAGCGCGATGAGATGCGCGCGCTGCACCGGGTCCGCACCGTTCAACGGTTCGTCGAGTACGAGCACGAGTGGATCGACGACCAAGGCGGCGGCCACCTTGGTGCGCTGGCGCATGCCCTTGCTGAATCCGTCGACGTGACGATCGGCCACGTCCAGCATGTCGACATCGGCGAGGGCGCGGTCGGGGGCGGTCCGATCGGTGAGCGCGTGGAGGTTCGCGACGTAGCGGACGAACTGGCGAGCAGTGAGCCCGCCGGGAACGGCTTCGTCCTCGGGGACGAGCGCCATCTGCGCCTGGACCGTGCGATCGTGCCGAGGATTCAGTCCCATGACGCGGACCTCGCCCTGGTTCACGGGGATCAGACCGGTGATGGCGCGCATGAGCGTCGTCTTGCCGGCTCCGTTGGGTCCGAGCAAGCCGGTGACACCGGGACCGAACGAGCAGCTCAACTCGGAGAGCGCGACCTTCTGACCGAACCACGCCGACACGTTGGTGACGTCGACAGTGGCGCCGGACGCGAACGCCGGGTCAGGGGTCGGGGCGGTCGGCGCGGCGGTGGTCATCGTTCGGTCCACCGATAGCGGCGCAACAGCACGACCATGCCGACCGCGAGCACCACGGTGTACGCCGCGACCGCGTAGAGGCCGGCGTTGTCGACTCCCCGGAGCGGCGAGTCGCGGTTGACGTGGCCGAGGAACACGAGATCACGCAGGTACAGGGGCAGGCCGAGGATGTTGATGAGCGCGGCCACCGAACCGGTCGCGTGCTCCTCGGGGTCGCCAACCAGCACCGCGGCCGTGATCGACGACACGAGGAACAGGCCGATGAAGCTCGCGCCGGCGACGATCCGACGGCTGGTCAGCGACGCGATCGCGAGTCCGAGCACGGCGTAGAACGCGGCCAGCAGAGCGACGGCAACGGGCACCTTCCACAGCACGTCCGCGTTGTCGCGCGTGTAGTCGAGCGCGCTGTTGCTGACGAATGCTTGTCCGACGAAGAGCACCACCTGCGGCAGGAACGAGAAGGCGAACAGGATCGTGAACAGCGCGCCCACCTTGGCGAGCACGTAGTCGACGCCGGTGAGGGGTCGGGCGAAGAGCAGCGGCAACACCCGCTGGCGGCGATCGGGGCAGAGGATGTCCGGCGCGGTGAGCGCGACGAACACGAGCAGCGCGCTCGAGACACCGACGTACTCGCGGTACGTGATGAACTGCACACGCTCGCCGATCCGGTTCCGCGTCACGTAGGCGACGCCCACGTTCACGACCGCCGGAACCGTGACGATGGCGAGGAGCACGAAGGGGGCGACCTTCTGGCGCCACGGGCGACGCAGGCCAAGGGCGCGACGGATCGACGCGCGGTACAGCGCCAAAGTGGCGCTGCGCTGACCACCGCGCGCTCCGTCGTACGGGCGGTAGCCGCGGTCGTAGACGGCGCCCGCTCCAGAGGGCGGTGGCGACGACGCAGTGGTCGTCATTGGCGTGCCGCGCGTTGCAGGAAGACTTCGTCGAGCGAGGTCAGCCGAGTGGCCAGTCGGTACAGCGGCAACCCGAGTTGGGCGACGACGTCACGCACGCGATCGAGATCGTCGTCGTGATCGACCTGTGCCTCGACGGTGGCGTCCACGAGCTCGGCCTTCATGCCCCGCGCCACCAGTTCTCTGACCAGTACCTCCGCCGCATCGTGTCCGCCGACGTCGATGGTGACCATGCCCGTGCGCTCGAGCAGTGACTCGGTCGGCCCGGACACGACCAGCCGACCGGCGTCGATCATCAGCACGTGATCGCAGACCCGCTGCACGTCGTCGAGCAGGTGGGTCGCCATCAGCACCGATATGCCGAAGGTGCCCAGCCGCGCCACCATCGCCAGCATGTCCTCGCGCCCGCCGGGGTCGAGGCCCGCGGTCGGCTCGTCGAGGAGCACGAGCTCGGGATCGCCGACCAACGCCTGCGCGAGCTTCGCCCGCTGGCGCATGCCGGTGGAGAACCCGCCGATCGGGCGGAACCGTGCCTCGTCGAGTCCGACGAGATCGAGGACGTCCGACGCGCGTTGGCGCGCCGCTCGCGCCGGGAGTCCACCGATCTCGCCCAGCGTGGCAACGACGTCTGCTGCGGTCTGGTCGAGTGGAAGGCAATCGTGCTCGGGCATGTAGCCGAGCCGCGACCGGACGGCGACCGGGTTGCCGGCGACGGACACACCACCGACCTCGACCGAGCCGGACGTCGGACGTGCGAGCCCCAGCAGGATGCGGAACAGCGTCGTCTTACCCGCACCGTTGGCGCCGACCACCCCGACCAGGCCGCGCGGCACTTCCGCGGTCATCGCGTCCAACGCGGTCACGGGCCCATACCGCTTGGTCACCTCGTCGAGTCGCAACAGCGTCTCGCCCACGCGCCGCAGTCTGTCAGGCGTTCACCGATGCGTTGACCCACTGTCGTCGCGAGGGACGCCGGTCATTTGAGAATGTTGACGGCGCGAGCGATGACCAGAGCGACGGTCGTGAGTGAGATCGCCGACTGGAACAGCATCGTCAGCTTGGTCCATCGAGTCAGCGGCAGGACGTCGGTTGGGCTGAAAGCGGTCGCGTTGGTGAACGAGACGTACAGGTAATCGACGAATGCCGGCTCCCAGTCAGGGGGCGCGAGCTCGGGACTCTGCATCTGCGGGAACAAGAAATCCGCGTACGGACGAGTCGCCTGCACCCGCGCCACCGGGCCGCCTCGGTCGAGCTCCCAGTACCACAAGCTGAACGCGATCACGTTCGTCAGCCAGATCGCGCCGCCGATGAGCAACAGGGGACCCGCGTTCTCTTCGCCGCCCCTCAGGAGACTGGCAATCAGACGCCCAGCCGAAAGGACGTTGGCGGCACTGATGGTGGCGATGAGCGCCATGCTGACCCTCCGGAGCCACCGGGCGGGCAACTCGATGCGACCAGGATTCGCCGCGACCAGGACCGCCAGCATCGCGAGCTCGACCGCGACCAGCACCCACTGATTGCGAAACGTGACTCGCTCCGGCAACGCCAGCTGCATGCCGATGGCACACAAGACCCCGATCGCCACGGGCCAGCGCGGTTCACCACGAGTGACGCGCCGCCACGCCGGGACGAGAACATCTCCCTCGACAAACCCGCCCACGTGCTGAGCGGCATGCAGCCCGGGCTCGACGACCTTCTCGACCTCCGCCACCACCTCGTCGACACCGAACCGACCGCGCCGGCGTCGCCCGCGACCCTCGCTGGCATTCCCTTTAGCCACGCGGTCGACCGTAGACCGACCGCGGCTCACTCAGAATTCGCCGGGAAATCCCTTCGGGTCTGCGATCGTGATCTGCGGCTCACCCTGCGCGCCCATCTCTCCCATGACCTTCTGGAGGTCGGGTGAGGAGATGAACTCCTGGAACTGTTCGGCAGTGCCCCACTCGTCCACGACCACGATTTCACCCTCGCCGACGGCGAAGCGGTGCCCGACGCAGCCCGCGGCCTTCGCCTCTTCGGTGAGGGCTTTGACGCGATCGGGACTCTGTGCCATGAACGATTCGAAGGCCTTCGTATCGCCCGGCACCGTCATCACTACCAGAACGCTCATGTGATCCCGTCTCCTGTCTCCGAGACAACCTGCCGCCCGAGTATTCGCCGCTCAAGCCAGTCCCGGATCACCCGCCACGGGTGATTGCGGCGGCGTGCCGGGGCGAGCGGTCGACGGTCAGCCGAGTTGGTCGGCCGAGTTGGTCAGTCGAGTTGGTCTTGGATCGCCTTGATCGGGGCTGCGTTGCAGACGTCGGCGGGTTGGTTGTTCGTCGTCGTGCAGATCGCCGCCGTGATGTCGTTCGCCGCTCCGAGCACGCCTTTGGCGGTTGCGCTGTTCGGGTCGCCGAGTGCGTCCGCGATCTGTCTCGCGGACTTGCCCTGGAGGACGGCGGGGTCGAACGTGGCACCGTTGATCAAGTACGCGCCGCCGATGTCGACGAACGGGATCGTACGGTTCGGGTCGAGTGCCTGCCACGTGGCCGCCTGGTCCGAGGTCGGCGTCTGCAGCGGGTTGCCCGACCGGTCAGCCGTCTCGACCGCAGCGAAGTCGATGTACGGGCTCGTGTAGGTCGCGTCCCGGAACGTGAACGTCGGCGTGTTCGGATACACATCGTTGCCGGTCGACTCGGTGAACGCGAGGTTCGAGAACGTCCCGAAGCGAGACAGCGCGACGACCATCGCCCATCGCTCGGTCGCGCAGAACGGGCAGTATTCCGCGCCGATGAAGAGGACCTCGGGCTTGCCGTCCTGGGTCAGCGGCGCGCCGGTCAACTTCTTCGGCCTGGCGGTCACCGAGCCCGACCCGATCGGCGCGGCGGTGCTCAACGGCACCGACGTCACCGTTTGGACGATGTCGGCCGCGGCCTGACCGGTCGGAATGGTCTGACCGGACGAGGATCCCCCGACCATCGTGGCGATCAGCAGCGCGATCACGACGACGATCGCGACGCCGCCGACGACCACGAAGGTTGTCCGCCGACGACGCTGCTGTTGCTGCTTGCGCCGCGCCGCCTCGCGCCGACGGGACCCGGAGGGGGTACGCGTCGATCGGGACGCACTCATCGCACGCCGAGCTTCTGATGGGGCGGGTCGATGGCGTCGACTTCGTGATCGTCGTCGAACTCGTCATCGATCGACGCCGGAACGAACCGGGCCACGAGCACCATTGCGGTGACGAAGCAGAAACAGGCGAGGGCTTCGAACGGCAAACTCACGAAACCGAACTCCCATACGTACCGCGTCGTGCACGGGGTGACGGTGCTGCAGAACGACTGCTGCGACGGGAATGCCTGCAGTTGCGTGTGATAGGTGGCGATGATCGCTCCGACGATCGTGAGCGGCAGGACGTACACCCATACCCGGCGGTCACGTCGAATCGCGGCCACGAGCAGGATCGCGCTGAGGGGGTACGCGCAGATGCGCTGATACCAGCAGAGCTCGCACGGCTCGAAGTGGGCGACGAGCGAGTAGTAGAGGCTGCCGGCGGTCGTGACGGCGGCGACGAGCCAGCCAAGCCAGAGAGCGACATCGGCGACATCCTCGAGCGTGACCGCCGCCCACGAGTCCGGTCGCAGGCGAGCGACGACGGCGAGCACCACGATCGCCACCACTGCCACCCAGCACACGAGGCAGAGGACGGCAAAGAAGGTCGACAGCGTCGCCGTGCTCATGCCTCGACTTTCGCGCGAGCGGTCAC
>DASXPN010000147.1:0-4398 GCA_036493595.1 Acidimicrobiales bacterium
GCCGCGTCGCTGCAGAGGAACACCAACGGGTACGCCTGCTCGAGCGGGGTCGACGCCTCGACACCGACTTCACCGCGGTAGTCCGACCCGAAGCCGAGCCACATCTCTTTGTTCGCCTGCGCCAACGGGGTGTTGGTCGGCCCGGGCATGGTCGCGTTGATGCGGATGCCCCGCTTCAGGAGACCGAAGGCCTCGCGTGCGACGTAGGCGTTGATGGTCTTCTTGCTCCACATGTAGTCGGCGTGGTTGTGCTCCTGCGCCCACGTGGCTGCCGCATCGAAGTCGCTGATGTCCAGGTACTCGTGCAACTCGGTGAGGCTGTTCTCCCAGCCCATGCCCGCGGCGGACGAGATCATTCCGATCGCGGACCCACGCGGGAGCATCTCGCCGGCGAGCAGCTGTTCGATCATGTACCGGTGGCCGATGAAGTTGATGCGCTCGATGCCGGGGGTGCCGTCGGCGACACCGGCGCAGGAGAACAATGCATGGACGGGTCCGCCGCACTCTGCGATGGCGGCGTCGATCGACGCCTTGTCGGACAAGTCGAGGGAGATCGCTTTCACTCCGGGCAGCGTGACTTCGGCGCGGTCCATCACGACGACCTCGGCACCGGCGTCCTGTACGAGCTCCGCAGTCGCGGCGCCCATTCCGGTGGCGCCGCCGACCACCAGCGCGCGCTTGCCCTTGAAGCTGAAGGCGTCGAACAGGCCCATCGATTCATCCCCCACGTGACACGAACGTTAGAGGCGGCACCCTAGTGACGGATCAGTTGGTGCGCCCAGTCGGACCGCGGGGAACGCCTCGGAACGCGACGCCGCGGTCGAGCGTGCGCTCACGGGGCATGCCGAGGACGCGTTCACTGATCACGTTTCGGGCCATCTCGGTGGTGCCGCCGCCGATCTGCGCGGTCTGGCGCATGAGGAAGTCGAGGCCGGCGCGACCGGCGCTGCCGTCGGCGTCCGTCCACGCCGCGCCGACGCCACCGGCGACCTCGAACGCGATCGTGTTCATGCGGGTACCGGATACGCCGTGGAACAGGCGGGCGATACCGGCCGACTGGTCCGACATCGCTCCCGAGGCGATGCCCTCCGACACGCGGTCTTGCAGTTGGTCACGCACGACCTCGAGCATGCGCGCCTCGCCGATGAGGTCGCGTACGAGTGGATCGTTCACGCGCCCGGTGTCGCGGGCGACATCGAGGACGCCGTCGAATCCGGCGCGCCCGCGCACCACGCCCATGGGGATCGTGACGAGCGGCGAGTTCTGCAACATCCGCTCGTGGAACATCCAGCGCGTCCCGACCGTCCAGCCGTCGTCGACCTCGCCGATGCGATCGGCGTCCGGGACCCGCAGATCGGTGAGGAACTCCTGGCAGAACTCCTTCGACCCGTTGAGCATCTCGATCTGCTGCACCTCGACGCCCTCTGCGTGCAGTGGGAACGCGAACACCGTCAAGCCCCGATGCTTCGCAACCTCCCAGTTCGTCCGCGCCAGGCACAGGCCCCAGTCGGACCACCACGCGCCGGTCGTCCACACCTTGGATCCGTTCAGGATCCACTCGTCGCCGTCGCGCACCGCCGTGGTCAGCGCGCCGGCGACGTCGGAGCCGCCGCTCGGCTCGGACAGCAGCTGCATCCAGATGGCTTCGCCCTTCAAGATGGGCGGGACGAACCGCTGCTTCTGTTCCTCGGTTCCGAAGTCGAGCAGCACGGCGAGGCATGGCGTCATCGTGGGGAGCTGGATCCGCCCCGCGTGTTCGTAGCCGACGAGCTCCTCGTTGAACACTCGCTGATGCGCAGGGGTGAGACCTTGGCCGCCATATGCGGTCGGCACGCAGATGCCCGCGAAACCGGCGTCGTAGAACAGCCGCTGCAGCTCGCGGTCGCGGGCGATCTGGCGCAGCTCATCTTCCTGCGGGATGACTCGGAACATGCCGATGTCGCCCCTGGGCTCGCCATGGCCCACGTGGGCGGTGATCCACGAGCGCGCCCGCTGCCGGAACGATTCGACGTCTTCGATCTGGTATTCCTCGCGGCGCTCGCTCATGTCGTGCTCGCTCTTGCGGGGGTCTCCAGCACCAGGGTTGCGATGCGTTGGCGGTGGTCCATGGGTGTGCCCAGCAGCGCACGGTTCAAGGTCACGCGGCGCACGAACAGATGAAGGTCGTGCTCGAAAGTGACACCGATGCCGCCGTGCATCTGCACGCAGTCGTGCACCAGCTCAGCGCCGTACTGGCCGATGAACGCCTTGGCCACGCTGACGAGCTCGCCCGCGTCCGGGGAGCGGTCTTGCACGGCGGCCGCCGCCACGTCGCTCGTGGCATGAGCGGCCTCGAGCCACGACTTCATGTCGGCAAAGCGGTGCTTCAGCTCTTGATACGACGCCAGCGGACGGCCGAACGAGTAGCGGTCGAAGGCCCACTCGACCGTCATGTCGAATGCTGCCTGCATCGCGCCGACCGACTCGGCGTTGAGCATCACGAGTGCGAGCTGGAGCAGTCGCTGCGCCCGGTCGCTTCCATCACCGACCTCGCCGATGACGGCAGAGACAGGTACGCGCACGCCGTCGAACCGCACCGACGAGAATCGCCGCGTCAGATCGACGGTCTGCATCGGTTCCACCGTGACGCCCGCGGTGGACCGCGGCACGAGCACCTGCGTCACACGGAGGCCGTCGTCGCCCGTACGACCGGTCACGAGGAAGTGGTCGGCCTCACTGCCGGATTCGACGGGACGCTTCACCCCGTCGAGCACGATCTCGTCGCCGTCGACTCGCATCGCGAACGCGTCGTCGGCAAAGCCGTCGCACCACGACGCGATCGAGGTGCCGGCGATCAGGCCCTCGAGCACGGGCAAGTGGGTGCCGGCATCGTTCAGCGCCGCGGCCACGACGTTCGTGGTGGCGAGTGGTCCCGGCGCTGCCGCGCGTCCGAACTCGTTCGCGATCAACGTGATGTCGACAACGCCTCTGCCGCTGATCGAGCCACCGCCGTTGGCTTCGGAGACGAGGAGCGACGTCCATCCGAGCTCGGCGCCGCGCTTCCAATAGTCACGGTCGAAACCGACGGGATCGTCGCGACGCCGTCGAAGTTCGTCGACAGGTGCGAACTCCGCCAGGAACTTCGCAGTGGTCTCGCGGAAGAACTGCTGGTCCGAGCTGAGCTCGAGCAGCATCAGCGACCGACCGAGGTGAACACGGGCAAGGCCTCCCAACCACGCACGGTCGAGGTGCGCGCCATCCTGGCGTTGTCCCAGTCGACCTCCCACTCGGGGAAGCGCTGCAACACCTCATCGAGTGCGATGCGACCTTCGAGTCGGGCCAGCGCCGCGCCCAGGCAGAAGTGCAGGCCGTACCCGAAGCTCAGGTGATGGTCGAGCTTGCGGTGGATGTCGAAGCTGTCACCGTCCGCAAAGTGCCGGTCGTCGCGGTTGGCGGAACCGTTGAGCAACACCATGACGCTGCCTTCGGGGACGGTGTGGTCGTAGTACTCGACGTCAAGGGCGACATAGCGGGCCTGCACCGGCGACGGCGCCTCGTACCGCAGTAGTTCCTCGATGGCGTTCGGCACGAGCGAGCGGTCCTCGGCGAGCTCACGTCGTTGGTCGGGATGCTCGGCGAGCACCTTGCCGGTCCAACCGATCAAGCGATTCGTCGTCTCGTTACCGGCACCGGCGATGAGGTTGACGTACGTGAGGACCTCCTCGCGTGTGAGGCGTCGGACGGTTCCCGTCTCGTCTTCGAACTCGCGCGTGAGCATCTCGGTCATGAGGTCGTCGGAGGGGTGCTCCGCGCGCCAGTCGAGATACTCGGCGAACATGTCGGCCGCGGCGTGGAAG
This sequence comes from Acidimicrobiales bacterium, assembly GCA_036493595.1. Lineage (GTDB taxonomy): Bacteria > Actinomycetota > Acidimicrobiia > Acidimicrobiales > JACDCH01 > DATAES01. The sequence continues at coordinate 3,837 of DASXPN010000147.1, forward strand.
TCCTTGCTGCTCGGCGCCTCCCCTTCGTCGAGGCGGAGGCCCTCGTCGAGGCGGTCCCGGATCGACACCTGGTCCTGTTCGGGGATGCCCAACAGAAAGCCGATGGTGCGCATCGGCATCTCGGCTCCGAGGTCGGCGATGAAGTCGAAGCCGTCGGCGTCGACGAGCGGGTCGAGGGTGCGGGCGCAGAACTCGCGCACCAGAGGCTCGATGGCGTTCATCTTCTTCGGCGTGAACACGCGCGAGAGCAGCCCGCGGTGCACGTCGTGGATCGGCGGGTCTTCGAACAGGACGATCCCCGGTGGAAGCTCGATGTTCGCCTTGATGAGCTCGAGGATCGAGCCCCGGCCCGAACGGAACGTGTCCCAGTCGACGAGGGCGCGCTCGACGTCGTTGAAGCGGCTCAGCGCGAAGAAGTCGTAGCGCTCGTTGTAGTAGAGCGGTGCTTCGTCGCGAAGGCGCTTCCAAACCGGGTGCGGGTCGGCGTCGATGTCGAAGTCGTAGGGGTCGTAGTAGACGTCGCTCTCGTTGGTGATGGCCACGCGCGCTGGCTCCTCGATCG
>DASXPN010000148.1:0-13892 GCA_036493595.1 Acidimicrobiales bacterium
GGACTCGTGCACGATGCCGAACCGGCCGCCGCCGCTGGCGACATTCACGATCGTGCCCGAGCCCCGATCGATCATCTTCGGGATCGCGGCCAGGTTCATGCGGATGGGCGACATGAAATTGGTCCGCATGACGGATTCGACATCGTCGGCGGTGTGATCCAACAGCTGCTTGCGCTTACCGGTCGCCGCGTTGTTCACGAGGCAGTCGATCGCACCGAATGCGTCCCACGCGTCGTCGACCAGTCGGACGGCGGCATCGACGTCGGACAGGTCGACCGTCCACATACGCGACTCGGGCGTGTGCTCCTGGCAACGCGCCAGCGTCGCTTCGAGCCGTTCGGGCCTCCGCGCCGCGATACCGACGACGGCCCCCCGTTGCGCCAACATCGGCGCCAGCGCCTCACCGATCCCCGACGACGCGCCGGTCACAACGATGTACGAACCTTCGATCTTCATGGGTGCGTACTGTTGCACCCCGCCCCTCGCCGCCCGAAGCGGGTCAGCTGTCGAGTGTCAGATCAGGTCGTTGGGCAGCGCTTCGAGCTCGTGCGCGGGGATGGTCACCGATGCCTCCGGGGCGAGATGCTCGAGCAGCTTGGCGATGCGCTGACCGGCAATCAGCAACGCGGCCCGTGAGTCGGCGGCCCAGATGGTCACCGAGACGATGGCCTCGCCGTCGAATCCGGCGACCTCAGGGCTCGATGCCCGAAGTACCGCGTTGACGGCCTGATCGAGCTGGACGATGGGGCAGTCCCGCACGGCGAGATCGACGGTCCACGACTTCATAGGTCCCGACTAACCGAATTCGCCGGATCCTAACCCTGCTTTTGCGTCACTCCGTCGGCGGACCGCTACCGAGCGCGGTTGCTCAGGACCTCGAGTGCTTTGTCGGCGTGCTTCGGCATGCTGATCTCGCTGCTGATCACCGCCAGCACGGTCTGATCGGTGTCGATCACGAAGGTCACCCGCTTGTTGGGACCGAACCCGCGCTTCACTCCGAACATGGCGGCCACCGTCTTGTCGGGGTCGGAGAGCAACGGATAGTCGAACCCGTGCTTCTCGGAGAACTGGTGTTGCTTCTCGACGGCATCGGCACTGATCCCGACCCGTTGCGCGCCGACCGCTTCGAACTCGGACTTCAGGTCCCGGAAGTGGCAGCTCTCCTTCGTGCAGCCGTAGGTCATGGCCGCGGGGTAGAAGAACAGGACCACGGGCCCCTTGCCGAGGAGCTCGGTGAGGCTGCGCTTCGTCCCGGTTTCGTCCGGAAGCTCGAAGTCGTCGACATGATCGCCCTGTTGCACGGCGCGCAAGCTACTCCTGGGGATGGGCGGCGACATAGTCCGCCGCCGGAATCGGCTCGGGCGATTCGTAGCCGACGGGGAGGTGCACATCGCCCGCAGTGGTGACATAGAAGACCTCCCACCGGTAGTACCCGGCGAACGCGGTCGGGTCGGCGGCGAGCACGGCGGCGATGTCCTTGATCGCGTTCACGTAGTGGTCGCTGTTGTTGTAGCTGTACAGCGCGCCATCGATGTTGCCGTCCGCGAAGCCGTTGTGGGCGAGATAGCGCGCCGCCGCGATGATCGAATCGTGCGGTGAGTCGATGTCGCCGTCGCCGTACGCATCCCACGTCGCGGGCATGAACTGCATCGGGCCTTGCGCGCCGGCGGAGCTGAAGCCTTGGATGCGACCGAGCGCGGACTCGATGAGGTTGATGGCGGCGAGGTAGTTCCAACCCACGCCGAACTGCGATTCACCCTCGTGGTAGTACCCGACCAGATCGTCCGCCGGCGCGGGTGCCACGATGCGCCACGCCGGAAGGTTGTCCTGCAACTTTCCACCGGGGATGGCGGCGAGCTCGTGACGCGCATCGAGATTGGTCGCGATCGCGTCGTGGACGTCAGGACCGGCCTTGCCGAGGATCATGTCGTCGAGCGTCGGGTCGCGCCCGAGCTTGCGGTACGCGAGCTGCTGGATGTGCGCGGCGGCGTCGAGGGTCTGTGGCGTCGAGGCCGGATCGCGGATGGCACGTTCGGCGGCGACCAGTTGGTCGGCCGCGGTGCCCGGGTCGGGTGACAACGTCGGGGGGAACGCGGGAGCCACGGTGGCGGTGGTGGGCGGTGCCGTCGTCGACGGTGCGGTTGTCGGCGGCGGCGTCGCCGAGTCGATGCGGGCGACGCCGCTCTGCTGGCTGAGGACGTACATCTCGCCGCTCGCGTCCTCGCCGAACGCGGTGATGCCACCGGCGGCCAGATGCAGATCGTTGAGCGCAACCGCGCCGTCACCGCCACTGCCGTTGGCGTTGCGCACGAGCCCGTTGATCTTGCCGTCGCAATAGTCCGCGAACAGATACGTGCCCTGTAGCTGGGGGATGTTGCTGCCGCGGTACACGAACCCGCCCGAGATCGAGCAGCGTGAGTTGCCGTGGTCGTACTCGTAGATCGGCGGGACCGCGCCGGCGGGCGGGCCGGGCTTGCGATACGGATGCGTACCCTCGACGTCGCTCCATCCGAAGTTCTGGCCGCCGGCCACTGGCGCGGGGAGGAAGTCGACCTCTTCGATCGCACTCTGGCCGACGTCGCCGATCCACAAGTCGTGCGTGCTTCGGTCGAACGAGAAGCGCCACGGATTGCGCAGCCCGTACTGCCATACCTCGGGCGCGCCGTTCTTGCCGTCGGCGAACGGGTTGTCCGGCGGGATGGCGTATGGCCTGGCGTCGGTGCCCGGCTTCGTCGGGTCGATGCGCAGGATGTCGCCGAGCAGGTCGTGCGGGTCCTGTCCCGAGTGATGCGGATCCCCCGCGCCGCCGCCGTCACCCATAGCCCAGTAGAGGTAGCCGTCGGGCCCGGTCACGAGACCGCCACCGTTGTGGTTGGGGGCGAAGTCGGGGATGACGAGGAGCGTGCGGCGAGTGGACGTGTCGACCTGGTCGCCCTTGACCGTCAACTCGTCGAGTTGTTGATCGGCGTGCTGGTTGGTGAAGGCGACGTACATCGTCGCACCGTCGCCCGAGAACGCGATGCCGAGCAGACCCTGCTCACCATTGGCGATCACGTCGCGGCTGATGTCGAGCACGGGTTGATCGTCGAGTTGAAAGCCGTTGCTGCCGCCACCGCTGCTGCCGCTGTCAGTGCCGGCGCGGCGGATGCGGCGGACGCGCCCGACCTGCTCGGTCACGTACAGGCTGTCGTCGCCGGGCCGGACGGCCAGCGCGGTCGGACTGTCCAGCGACGCGACCGGGGTGAGCCGAAGTTGCAGTCCGTCGAGCGCGGCATCCGGCGCCGGAATCGACGACGGCGGCACCGGCCCGTTCACCGGCAGGTCTTCTTTGCTGTGCAGCTTGATGGCGACGAGGCCGCCGGCGATCACGAGGACAGCGAGCAGCAGCCCGATCCGAATGCGTCTGTCTCGGGACATCACGGGACGACTCGAATGAGTCCTTCCTGCGTCACCGACACGACCAGATCACCGTGCTCGGTGTAGATGAGGCCGCGGGCGAGACCGCGCGCGTCGGAGGTCGACGGCGTGTCCTGCACGTACAACAGCCATTCGTCGGCACGGAACCGGCGGTGGAACCACATGGCGTGGTCGAGGCTCGCCATCATCAACTTGTCGTCGGCGATCTGTCCGCCGTGGGGCAGCAACGTCGTGTCGAGCAAGGTCATGTCCGACGCGTACGTGACGATGCACGTGTGGAGCAGAGGATCGTCGGGCAGGCGGCCATCGGCGCGGAACCACACGCGCTGGTACGGCGGCAACGGTACGGAGCGATCGGGGGGCGACCAGTCGACGTGGCGAGTGTCGATCGGGCGAGGACGGTCGAACCACGTACCGAGCCGCTCCTTGAAGGGCTCCCATCGCTCGCGGAACGTCGGCAGCTCGTCGGGCCAGGGCACGTCCGGCATCGGGAGTTGATGATCGAGCCCCGGCTCGTGGCGATGGAACGAGGCTTGAAGGTTGAAGATGGCGCGACCGTGCTGGATGGCGACGACGCGCCTCGTCGTGAACGAACGACCGTCGCGCAGCCGGTCGACGTCGTACAAGATCGGAATGTTCGGGTCTCCCGGACGCAGGAAGTACGCGTGCAACGAGTTGACCGAACCGTGTTCGGGATCGACGGTGCGGGCCGCGGCCACGAGTGCCTGGCCCGCAACCTGCCCGCCGAAGACACGCTGGCGGTCCTCGTCGGGGCTCAGACCCCTGAAGATGTTGACCTCGATCGCCTCGAGGTCGAGCAGCGCGACGAGCTCGTCGACCTCGGCCTGGGGCATCCGCCCAGTCTGGCCCAGGCGTCTGTCTCCTAAGGTCACGGCCATGTCGACACCATTCCCCGACGGGTTTCGCTGGGGCACGGCCACGGCTGCGCACCAGATCGAAGGCGGCAACTGGAACAACGACTGGTGGGTGTGGGAGCACACGCCCGGCTCGGGGTGCGTCGAGCCGAGTGGCGACGGGTGCGACTCGTGGAACCGGTGGGCCGACGACGTCACACTGTGTGCCGACCTCGGCTTCGACAACTTCCGATTCTCGATCGAGTGGAGCCGCATCGAGCCCGAGGAAGGCGAGTGGTCGATCGCGGCCATCGACCACTACCGACGGGAATGCGACGCGCTGCTCGAGGCGGGAATCGACCCGGTGGTGACGTTCCATCACTTCACGACGCCGCGATGGCTCGCCGCGAAAGGTGGATGGACGCAAGCGTCGACCGCCGACGCGTTCGCTCGATTCTGTGGCTACGCGGCCGGACGGTTGGGTTCGTCGTTGCGTCGCGCCTGCACGATCAACGAGCCGAACATCGTGTCGACGATGGGACACATGGCCGGCGTGTTCCCGCCGGGGCTGCGTGATGTGGAGTTGCGCCGTTCGGTCAACCGCGTGTTCGTCGACGCACACCAAAAAGCGGTGCGTGCGATCCGTGAGGCGGTGCCCGGCGTGCCGGTCGGGTTGACGTTGTCCATGTCCGATTACCAGGCGGTCGAAGGGGGCGAGTCGAAGCGCGACCAGATCCGTCACCGCATGGAGGACGAGTTCCTCGAAGGCACCGAAGGCGACGATTTCGTCGGAGTGCAGACGTACTCGCGCACGCGGGTCGGGCCCGACGGCGGCATCGGCAACGAGGAAGGGCTGACCGTGCTGCCGATGGGTTACGAGTTCTACCCGCAGTCGCTGGAGGCCACGTTGCGGCGGGCCTGGGAGTTCACTCGTGGTCAGGTGCCACTGCTCGTCACCGAGAACGGCATCGGCACCGACGACGACGAGCAACGGATCGACTACACCCGCCAGGCCCTCGAAGGCGTGCAGCGCACCATCGCGGACGGTATCGACGTGCGCGGCTACACGTACTGGAGCCTGCTCGACAACTTCGAGTGGGCGTTCGGGTACCGCCCCCGCTTCGGCTTGGTGTCGGTCGACCGCTCCACGTTCGAGCGCACGCCCAAGCCCAGCGCCCGCTGGCTGGCAGGAATCGCCAAAGCCAACGCCCTGTAGCGCCGGCAATTTCGGGCGAGCGCCGGTGGCGTGGGACGATCCCGGGATGGGTGCGTCTCTGAATCTGGTGCCGGACGAGTTGCTGTCGACGACGCGGGCGGTGCGCAAGCGGCTGGACTTCGATCGGCCGGTGCCGCTCGAGCTCGTGCGGGAGTGCGTCGAGGTCGCGACGCAAGCACCGACCGGGTCGAACCAGCAGGGCTGGCACTGGATGATCGTGACCGATGCCGGCAAACGCAAGGCGCTCGGCGAGATCTACGGCCGAGCCTTCGGGATCTATCGCAACATGCCGAACTACGCGGGCGCCATCTCCACCGGCGATCCGAATCGCGACGCGACGCAGGCGCGAGTCGCCAGCTCGGCCGAGTTCCTCGCGGACCACATGGGCGAGGCACCTGTGCTCGTCATCCCCTGCATCGAGGGACGGATCGACGGCATGCCCGGATGGATCAGCGGCAGCTTCTGGGGCTCGCTGCTGCCGGCCGCGTGGAGCTTCTGCCTCGCCGCCCGCGCTCGCGCGCTGGGTACGTCGTGGACGACGTTGCACATGATGTTCGAGCAGGAGGCGGCCGATGTTCTCGGCATCCCGTTCGACACCATCAGCCAGGGTGCGCTGATCCCGGTCGCGTTCACGAAGGGCACCGACTTCAAGCCCGCGCCGCGCGTCGACCTCGACCCGATCTTCCACGTCGACAGCTGGTAGATGGAGGATCGACTGCGCCGCGCTGCGGAAGCCGCGCGCGGCTTCATGCCACCCGACGAAGGTCTCGCGCTCCACGACGCGGCGTCCTCGCTCGACGTGGACGGGCCACTGCTCGAGATCGGCAGCTACTGCGGCAAGTCCGCCATCTACCTCGGCGCCGCCGCTCGCACGCGCGACACCGTGCTCTTCTCCGTCGACCACCACCGCGGCTCGGAGGAGAACCAGGCGGGCTGGGAGTGGCACGAGGCCGATCTCGTCGACCCCGAGGTCGGGAAGATGGACACGCTGCCGATCTTCCGCCGCACGATCCACGATGCGGGGCTCGAAGGAACCGTCGTGGCTGTCGTTGCTGATTCACCGGTGCTGGCTCGTTGCTGGACAACGCCGCTGGCGCTGCTGTTCATCGACGGCGGTCATGGATCCGAGCCCGCTCATCGTGACTACGAGCAATGGACCCCGCACGTGCAGGCGGGCGGGTTGCTCCTCATCCACGACGTCTTTCCTGATCCCGACGACGGCGGACGGCCGCCGTACGAGATCTACTGCCGCGCCCTCGAGTCAGGACGGTTCGAGGACGTCAGCGCGACGGGTTCGCTGCGGGTCCTGCGCGCGATCCGCCTGCCCGCGAGCACTAGCACCTAGTCGCGGTCGAACGCCGACTCGCTCGTGTCGAGCAGCGCGGGCAGCACGGAGTCGTGATCGACGAACAGCGCCGAGGCGGGTGAGCCTCCGGCCAACGCATCGGCGGTCAGCACCACCGACGCCGCCGTGTACGTCGAGCGCTCACCCGCGGGGAAGCGGGCTTCGTCCGGGAAGACCGTGCCGGTCCAGTAGCGGCCGTCGTCGTGGCGGAACTGGTGGGCCCAGCCGAACAGCTCCTCGGCCGTGTCTCGCTCGCCGACCGCGAGATACGACAGCGCGCACTCGCAGGTCTCGGCGACCGTGATCCACGGACGGTCACTCACGCAGCGCACGCCCTTGCCCTCCATGATGAACGTGGAGGCGCGGTCGTCGAGCCGGGCGCGGCCCTCGGCCCCACCGACCACACCGGTCAGCACCGGGTAGTACCAGTCCATGGCCCACCGGTGCTTCGGTGCGAACGCCTCGGGCTGGTGGGCGATGACGTGCGCGAGGCGCCCGGCCGACAGCTCCCAGTCGGGGCGTTCGTGACCGAGGTGCTCGGCCAGCGCGATCGCGCAGCGCAGCGACAGACAGATCGACGCGGAACCGGTGAGCAGCGCGAAGGACCACGGCGTGCCGTCCGCGTGACGAGCCCAGATGATCTCGCCACGTGGCCGCTGCAGCTCGAGCACGAAGTCGACGGCGCGCTCGACGACGGGCCACATCGTCTCCGCGAAGCCTTGGTCGCGGGTCAACAGGAAGTGATGCCACACGCCGGTCGCGACATACGCGCACACGTTGGCATCGAGCTTGTCCTGCTCGACGGAATCGGCCAGGTAGTACTGGTGCCAGGCGCCGTCGGGACGCTGCATGCGCGCCAGCCACGCGTACGCGCGATCCGAGGCGTCCCGATGTCCGCCCAGGGCCAGCGCCATCGCTGCTTCCACATGGTTCCACGGGTCGGCGTGGCCACCGGGGAACCAGGGGATCATCCCCGAGGGGAGCTGCCACTCCGCCACACAGTCGACGGTGGCGGCGAGCTCTGCCGAGGTCACCACATCGGTCACATCGCGTAGGTACGTCACGTTGCTGCTGTCTCCGGCTTGCGGGCATACACGACGAGGGACTTGCCGATGAAGGGGTTCGCCAGCCGATCAGCCAGCTTCGTGAACCTCGCCATCGGCTGCCGCCCGGCGATGTCCCAGAGAAGAACTTCGTGGTAGGCGCGCACGACCGGGTGGTCGTTGTTGGTCGGCCCGACCGCGCACTTCAACCACCAGTACGGCGCGTGCAGCGCGTGCGCGTGGTGCGCCGCGCCAGGACGAAGACCGGCGGCGCGCATCTTCGAACGCAGCTCCGGTTCGGTGAAGATGCGCACGTGCCCGCCGGCCACGAACGGCGCGTGGTACTCGTCCGTCAACGCCCAGCACACGCGCTCGGCCAGCCAGGCCGGAACGGTGACGGCCATCGTGCCGCCCGGCTTCAACACCCGGGCCAACTCACTGATGGCCTGCTCGTCGGCGGGAATGTGCTCGAGCACCTCGGCCGCGATCACGCGGTCGAACGTCGCGTCCGGGAAGGGCAACGACGTCGCGTCGCCGTTCGTGCACCCGCCCCAGCGCTCACTCGGCTCCGAGCTCTCCTCGGCTTGCGCCAGCGCGCCGAACATCGCCTTCACGTCCTTGAGCTCACCGGCGTCGTAGTCGAAGGCCACGACCCGTGCGTCGCGCCGGAACGCCTCGAAGGCGTGGCGGCCGGCGCCACATCCGAGGTCGAGGACGAGATCACCGGCCGACAACCCCAGCCAGTCGTAGCGGACAGTCAGCATCGTGGCCTCAGCGTCCGGCCGGGCGCGAGAACGAGAAGGGGAGCACCCGCAGAGCCGCGGCCGGGCGAGGAGCGGTCTCGGCCAGCAGCGCGCGGTACTGCTCCAGCGTGCGCGTCGCGGTGTGACGCCAGCTCCAGTTGTCGATGACCCGCTGGCGGCCACGAGCACCGATCGCGGCCCGCAGCTCGGGGTGGTCGAGTGCCTCGCGGATCTTCGCGGCGAGCGCCTCGCTGTCCCCCGGCGGCACGAGGAACGCGGTGTCGCCGTCGGCACCGACGACCTCTGGCAGCGCACCACCCGTCGTCGACACCACCGGGATCCCGCACGACATCGCCTCGATGGCGGGAAGCGAGAATCCTTCGTACAGCGACGGCACGATGGCCAGCTCCGCCTCCGAATACATCTCGTAGATGCGCTCGTCCGACACGCCGGACACGAACGAGACGACATCGGTGAGGCCGAGGCGGGCGATCGTCTCCGCCGAGCGGCCACCTTCCTTGGGCTTGCCGATGACGACGAGGCTGATGTCGCGCTCCGTGCGCAGCTTCGCGACGGCCTCGAGCAGGTAGCGCAGGCCCTTCATCGTCACGTCCGCCGAGGCCGTGGTGACCAGGCGTCCGGGGATGCGCTCGATGCCCGGGATCGGACGGAACAGGTCGGGGTCGACGCCCACCGGCACGATGTGGAGGCGATGGGCGGCGACGCGGTGGTCCTTCACGATGTCGTGCCGGCTCGACTCGGACACGGTGACGATGCGCTCGAGCCGTTGCGCGACCCGCGTCTGCATCCTCGTGAACGCGTACCAGCGGCGCAGCGTCATGCGGTGGTAGCTCGAGCGGGCATGGGACAGCTCGAGCCTTCGGTCGACCGTGATCGGATGGTGGATCGTGCCGAGCAGCGGGAACGTGCGCTGAATGGGCAGCAGGCCGTAACCGAGACTCTGGTTGTCGTGGACGAGGTCGAAGTCGTTCTTGCGCTTGCGCAGGTGATCCCAGGCCCGCATCGAGAAGGCGAGCGGCTCGGGGAAGGTGCCGGTCGAGAACGAGGTGACCTCGACGAAGTCGGGCCAGTGCTTCAGCTCCCAGACACCCGGCATCCGCATCGGGAAGTAGTCGTTGTAGATGTCCAGGCTGGGCAGCTCGATCAGCGGGACTCGGTCGTCGAGCACGGGAAACGGCTGACCTCCGAGCACCTCGACGTGGTGGCCGAGATCGGCCAGGGCCTTGGTCAGATGCCGGGTGTACACCCCTTGTCCCCCGACGTGTGGCTTGCCCCGGTAGGCGAGGAACGCGATTCGGAGTGGTTGGTCGTCCGCCGGGTACATGGGCGGCAAGCCTTCATGCCGGTTGACCGTTCGGTCAAGTGGGACGGACCTGATCACCCACCGCGACCGGGCCGGGGGTGATCACCGAGGCGTACACGCCGAGGTTGTTGTCGTGGTGGTCCCGGATGGTGGTGAGGATGCTCTTGTCCGCCGGCAGGTGCTGGGGCGGCTGGGCGCGGCCCGGCATGGCGCACCTCGGGGTCGCCATGAACACGTCGATCACGGCGTCGCCGATGCCGATCTGGTCGCCGACCCAACCGTCCTCGAGGTAGCCCGTGGCGGTGCCGGTGTCGATCAGGGCCGTCGGCCGGAACCGCTCGACCGCCCAGTCACCGTCGGGATGCTCGGCCCGGATCGCGCCGAGGCTGGCTGTCGTCAGGACGTGGACCGACGCGAGGTCGGCGAAGCTGCCGGCGGGGGTCGCGAAGTCCCACGGCTCGGACGAGTCGTCGGTCGGGTCCATCGTCAGCTCGTAGGCCGTGCCCGCCTCGAGGCTCGGCCGGGACAACCGCACCTCGTGATCGAGCCACGCCGACAGGGCCGCGTCGATCTCGCGGTCGGACGAGTCCCACGTCGATCCATCGGGTAGCGCGACGGTGACGTCGGTCTTGCCCGCCGGAGCGGCGAACGCTTCGAGCAACGCCGGCCAGCGTTTCGCCGACAGGACCTTGCCTGTCGCCACGTCGACGATGCCCCACTGGCGATCGCCCTCGACCCCGTTCGCCCGCACTTCGACACGTTCGACCGCGGTGCCCTGGAGCGACTTCACCGGGTAGCGCCAGAGAGCCTGAACCGTTCCAACCCTTGCATCAGCGGTCATCGCCATCTCCATGTCGTCGCCGCGCGCAGCGGATGGTCGCGCTCGACCACGAACGGGTCGTGGTTGAGCGCGTCGGGTGGCGCGGTCTGCGGCTCGACGCACACGGCGTCGTCGCGCTGGTCGTACACGACGACCGCGGGACAGTCGGTCTCGATGACCACCCGGACAGTCTCGCCCCACTGCAGCGCAGGTGACGAGGCAAGCTCGGTGAAGCAGTCGTCCCACGGCCCGGCTGGGGGCGGACGCAGCAGTTCGGGAACGGCGATGCCGTCGCTGTCCTTGCGATACATCGCGCCTGCGTGCAGGTCGAGGGTCGCATCCTGTCCATCAGGCAGCGAGCGCCGCCACCACGGATGCCAACCGCACACGGCCGGCATGGACGCATCGGCGGTGTGTACCGACAGCTCGAGCTCGAACCGGTCGTCGTGCAGGGTGAGCACGTGCTCGACCCATCCCGCGAACGGCCAGTGAGGCCCGAGATCACAGGACAGCTTCGCCCGCCGCACGTCCGCGCTCTCGACCGCCCAGGGCCGGTTGCGCACGGTGCCGTGGATGGCGTGCGCGCCCGACTCGACCGGGACGTGGTGCTCGACGCCGTCGAAATGAAAGATGCCGTGCCTCGTCCTGCCCGCCCACGGCGCCATGACGAACGCACCGAAGTGGCCCTTGCCCTCGTGGTCGTCGTGAGGGGTGAGAAGGAGGTCGATGTCGCCCACCCGCAGCGAGTCGACGCGGCCGCCGCCTGACGGGTCGATGGTCGCCGTCGCGTCACCGGCTCGTAGCTCGAGCACCCCTCGACCCTAAGCTGCCGCGCTCGTGCGCGCGGTGGTTCAACGGGTGACCCAAGCTCGGGTCACGGTCGGCGCCGAAACTATCGGCGCCATCGGAGCGGGCCTGTGCGTGCTCGTCGGGGCCACCCACGACGACGATCCGGGGACTGCGTCGGCATTGGCCGACAAGGTGTGGAACCTGCGGATCATGGCGGACGACGACGGCGTGATGAACCGTTCCGTGGCCGAGACGACCGGCGAGGTGCTGGTCGTGAGCCAGTTCACCCTGTACGGCGACACGTCACGCGGGCGGCGCCCGTCCTGGATCGCCGCCGCCCGGCCCGACCACGCCGAGCCGCTCGTCGACGCTGTCGTGGCTCGCCTTCGTGCGCTCGGTGCGCGCGTCGCCACCGGTCGCTTCCGTGCCGACATGCAGGTCTCGCTGGTCAACGACGGCCCCGTCACCATCCTCCTCGAGGTCTGAGGTCGACCGGAGCTGCACCAGCCAGCCGATGCCGAGCAGGGCGACGGCGAGCAGCAGTGCCGGCCAGTCGCCGACGCGCGTTGCGATCGTCAACCCGCTGCGACGCTGCACGGTGCCGTCGAGCACGCGCCGCTCGCTGATGCCGGCGCGCTGCTCGACCTTTCCGTCAGGCGTGACGATGACCGAGAACCCGGTGGGCGCGGCCTGCAGGACCCATCGACCGGTCTCGATGGCGCGCAATCGCGATGAGGCCACTTGCTGCGTCTGCACGATCGAACCGTGGAACGAGGCGCCGTTCGTCGGGTTGAGCAGGATCTCACCGCCGTCCTTGACCGCGGCGCGTGCACGTTCGGGGAAAAAGATCTCCCACGACTCCGAGACACCGAAGGTGCCCGCCGGCGTGTGCAGCACCGCCGGGCCGGTACCCGCCAGCGCGTCTCGTGCGATCAGCGAGCTACCCGCGAATGGTTCGAGCAACCCACGCAGTGGCACGTACTCACCGAAGGGGACGCGGTGCACCTTCTCGTAACGATCGACGAAGTCGCCGTTCGGGTCGATCGCCACTTGCGCGTTGTGGAAATGGTCGCCGTCGCCCTCGACCACGCCGACGAGCAGGTTGGTGCCGAGCCCGCGGGCGATGTCGGACAGCTGCGCGCCCTCCTCGCTGTCGGTGACCGGTCCTTCGATGTTGACGATGTCCTCCGGCCACAACACGAGATCGACGGGAGCCTTCACGTCGCCGGTGGCGTCGACGTGGCGTTGGAACACGACCGACGGATCGGTCTCGAAGAAGCGGGTGCCTTGCGGTCCGCCGCCTTGCACGAGCGCGACGTTGATCGAACCGATGTCGTGACCGTTGGGCGCGACGAACCCGGCAACGACGGCGATCGCGACGAGCGCGGTCGTGATGGCCGCGAACCGCCAGTGGCGCGCGAATGCCGCCGCGAGCGCGACGCCGAGCACAACGGTCACGAGGTCGAGTGACAACGTGCCACCGAGACGGACGATGTGGACGAGCGGGCTGTCCACCTGCCCCATCGCCAGGCGGGAGACGGGCACGCCCCCGAACGGCCAGCGGTCGCGGCTGACCTCGGCCAGCATCCACGCTCCGGGTAGTGCGATCCAGCGACCGGGCGCGCTCGGCGGGCAGGCCATGCAGGCGATGCCGAAGAGGGCGGAGTAGTACGCGGCGGCGATGACATAGCCGGGCGCGGTGAAGTCGATGAGCCAGGTGAGCGTGGGGAACAGGAGCGCGGCGGCGACGAGCCAACCCCGACGGAAGCGGGTCCAGAAGGGTTGGTCGGCGATCAGCCGGTCGAGCATGGCGAGGCCGACGAACGCGAGCGGCCACCATCCCCATGGCGGCAGCGATGCCGCGATGAGGAGTCCGGCGACGACCGCGCGTGCGAAAACGGTGACTCGCGCTCGGGTGATCACGAGCCGTCGCGGTCCGTGTGATCAGCGCGCTCGCCGCGCTCGACGAGACGGGTCGCCGCCTCCCGGCCTTGGCGAATGCACGCGGGCACGCCCAAGCCTCGGAACGCGGCGCCGGTGACGACGACGCGCGGCGCCTCTTCGGCGAGCGCACGGTCGATGCGGTCCACGAGATCGAGATGACCCGGTTCGTACTGCGGGAACGACCGCATCCACCGGTTGACGCGCACTGCCACAGGTGAGGGATCGATGTCGCTCGTCATGGCGACCTCGTCCAACAGCTGCGTGATGAGGGTGTCGTCGTCGAGCGATGCGAATCGATCGTCACCCAAGCGACCGGCGGATACACGCATGATCACAGTGGCGCCTTCGTCATCGCGACCGTCGTGCGCTGGCGCGAGGTGGGCCCATTTGCTCGACG